>CANQBP010000004.1 GCA_947589415.1 uncultured Clostridia bacterium | reverse complement strand
GCCGATAAAACGAGATTTGAAAAGCTCTATTTTTTCCTGCACAGTGGCATATTTATTGAATGGCTTCGGTTCGTTACTGCCATCATCCGCTTCTGCAGTTTTAGCCTGTGGAGGTGTCTGTTCAGCTTTTTTCTGTGCCTCAGCCTGTTTCTTATTTACGAACAGAGTTTTTTCATTATTATTCATATTTCATCTTCCTTTCTATAATAAATGATTATTATAATTTATTATATCTTAGTTTGATATATAATAAACTATTAAACTGTATAGGTTTATATATTTATTATACGCAACTCAATAAAATTTGTCAAGCATTATTTTTTAAATCGTTCAGGAAAAAGTATTTATTTTTTTTCTTTTTCATGATAAAATATCTTAATAGTATGTTTTAGGAGGAATTAGGCATGTCTCTTGGTTCAAGAATACAAAAATATAGAAATTTACATAATATGTCTCAGAAGGAGTTAGGAATAAAGTTGGGATTTAGTCCTTCAACAGCAATTGTACGTGTTAGTCAATATGAATCCGATAAAAAATGTCCTAAATGGGAAATCAGGGAAAGAATAGCAGAAGCACTCGATATTGATATTTCGGCATTATATACTGAAACAATACAAACAAATGTTGATGTCGTAAGAAAATTTTTCTTCATGGAAGAAAAATTAGGATTTGAAATTGAAAATTTTGATTTATCCAGTGTTGTTTTTTTTAATAATAACAAAGTGTTTTTTAGTAAAAGAGAAATACAAACTTTGAATAGCTTTATGTACATCTGGCAACAACAAAAAAAGAACCTTCTCAATACCAAAAACGGCAATCAAGAAGGTTCTTCAAGAGAATACGAACTATGGAAATCCCGCTTTCCAAGAGACATACACAATTATTGGAACTCACTTTCAGAAAAAATAGATTACTACTACTCTCCTATTGTGAATTCATTTGATAATAGTAAAGAAAAAATTGTATATTCATCTAATTTTCTGACTCAGATACGGAAAATGATTCAATCCGGTCTGGATTTCAGGGTAGGTTCAGAATCACGGTTAAGAAATAAGGGTTATCTGACATTTACATTTCAGATAACTGATCTGCTTACCCCTGCGTCAAAGGAAGCGGAAACTCAGTTTGCAGAATTTCTTTACGATCTGAAGACACTTGAAAGCTATGGAATGACAATTGACAGAACAATTCTGACATCTCAGATCGGAAATTCTATAACCTATCATCTACTGCTTAATCCGATTATGACAAAGGACAGTATCATTGAGGAACTAATAGAATTTGAAAAAAACAAAGAAACCATGAACGATTTCTCAATTGAAATGTTTGAGAAAAAATTTAATAACGAGCTCCATGCTTTTAATCTTAACTTGCAGGAAGAAATAAAAATTTACTATCAGAATATGCAATAGCATATTCTTGTAGACAAAATATAGACGGCGAAAACGGGAAACCGCACTAAAAGCGGCTTCCCGTCATTTTTATATTATTCCCACTCAATAGTAGCAGGCGGTTTAGAAGTTATATCATAGACAATACGATTAACACCCTTAACCTCATTTATAATTCTGTTAGAGATTTTTTCGAGAACATCATAGGGTATTCTTGCCCAATCGGCTGTCATAAAATCATCTGTTGTAACAGCACGTAGGGCTATGGTACTATCGTAAGTTCTGCCGTCACCCATAACACCGACGCTGCGGATATTTGTAAGGACTGTAAAATACTGATGTGTAGTTTTGTCAAGTCCGTTATTTGCAAATTCCTCACGCATTATAGCATCAGCTTCTCTAAGAATACTCAACTTTTCGTCGGTGACATCACCTATTATACGAATGGCAAGACCCGGGCCGGGGAACGGCTGACGCCATACCAAAAATTCCGGTATTCCAAGTTCAAGACCGGCTTTTCTTACCTCATCTTTAAAAAGATACCTCAACGGTTCAATTATACCCTCAAAGCCGATACTTTCGGGAAGTGCGCCGACATTATGGTGCGGCTTGATAGCAGCAGCATCTCCGACACCGCTTTCAACAACATCGGGATATATTGTGCCTTGACAGAGGAAATCTATTTTACCCAGTTTTTCAGCTTCGTCCTCGAATACTCTTATAAACTCCTCACCGATTATTTTTCGTTTCTGATTAGGGTCTGTTACTCCATACAGCTTTGAGAGGAATCTTTCTTGTGCATTAACCCTTATCAGGTTCATATTGAACTGTTCTTTGAATACCCTCTCGACATTATCACCCTCATCTTTACGAAGAAGACCGTGGTCAACAAAAACGCAGGTAAGCTGCTTTCCGACAGCTTTGTGTACAAGCACTGCGGCAACAGATGAATCCACGCCTCCGGAAAGTGCGCAGAACACTTTTTTGTCACCTATCTGCTCCCGCAATTTATTTACGGTATCTTCAACAAAGCTGCTCATTTGCCAATCAGCGGTACAGCCGCAGGCATTATAGAGAAAATTGCGAAGATAGAGCATACCTTCAAGCGTATGATTTACTTCCGGGTGAAACTGAACCGCAAAGAAATGACGCTTTATATTCTCCATTGCAGCAACAGGACAGTTTTCGGAAATAGCCGTAACCTTAAAACCGTGCGGCACCTCCGAAATATAATCCGTGTGGCTCATCCAACAAACATTTTTTTGTTGTGCACGGTGGAACAACAGCGAAGACAAATCAAACTCCACATCCGTCTTTCCGTATTCTTTAATTTCGCTGCTGCTCACCTTGCCTCCGAGTGTATGTGCCATTAACTGTGCGCCGTAGCAAATTCCGAGGATAGGAATATTAAGCTCAAAAACTTTCTCGTCACACTTCGGGGATTTTTCATCATATATACTGTTCGGGCCTCCTGAGAATATAATTCCCTTATACTCCCCTGCCATTATTTTTTCAATAGATGTCGTGTAGGGTAAAAGCTCACAATAAACATTACATTCTCTTACTCTTCTTGCTATAAGCTGGCTGTACTGACCGCCAAAATCAAGAATAAGAATCTTTTCATGTTTTGTTTCCATTTCAATCAGCCTTTCATATTATTATTTCCTTTTCCGAAATCAGCCAATTTATTCCACCGTTACCGATTTGGCAAGATTTCTCGGCTTATCAATATCACAACCTTTAAGTGAGGCAACATAATAGGCAAATAACTGAAGCGGTATAACAGTAAGCGACGGGAGAAGCATATCACATACCTTCGGTATATATATGGTCTGCCCGATATTTTCCATTTCCGGGTGATTATCGCAAGCTATGCACATAACCTGCGCTCCTCTTGTTTTCACTTCCTCTATATTGCTGACGATTTTGCCGATAAGCTCCTCATGGGTCGCTATGGCTATTACAGGCGTTCCGCTTTCAATCAGTGAGATTGTACCATGTTTAAGCTCACCTGCCGCATATGCCTCGCTATGGATATAAGAAATCTCCTTTAGTTTGAGCGAACCCTCAAGTGAAAGTGCATAATCTATATTTCTTCCGATAAAGAATATATCTCTGCTGTTAAAATATTTTGACGCAAGATACTGTATTTTTTCCTTATGCTGCAAAATATTTTCTATTCTTTCGGGAAGTTGTTCAAGCTCCCCGACAAGTGCCTTATACTCGTCCGCTACAATTGTTCCGAGCATATCACCGAAATACAGCGCCATAAGATAGATAACCGCCAACTGCGTACTGTATGCTTTTGTGGTCGCAACAGATATTTCCGGGCCCGCCCACGTATAAATAACCTCATCGGACTCAACCGCAATAGCACTTCCGACAACATTAACGACTGAAATCACATGAGAACCTCTGCGCTGGGCCTCTTTCATTGCCTCCTTGGTATCGGCAGTTTCTCCCGACTGACTTATAACGATCGTCAGCACTTTATCATTTATTATAGGGTCACGGTAGCGGAACTCGGAAGCTAGGTCGGTTTCAACCGGTATCCGCAGCATTTTTTCAAAAATATATTTAGCAACAACACCTACATGGTACGCTGAACCGCAGGCGATTATATTTATTTTTGTAAATCTTTTGAGCTGTTCGGCTGTAAGGCTGATATCATCAAGCACAACTCTGCCGTTTTTTATTCTCGGACTTATCGTATCTCTTATTGCCTTAGGCTGTTCCATAATCTCCTTAAACATAAAATGCTCATATCCGCCTTTTTCGGCAGCATTGATATCCCAATTAACGGTTTCCGTATCTTTGCGGATTTCTTCCTTATCCGTATTGATTATTTTAACGTTTTCACGGTTTAAAACAGCAATTTCATTATTTTCAAGGCGATATATTTTTCTTGTTTTTGAAAGAATAGCGGTAACATCGGAGGCAATGAAATTTTCATTTTCTCCAAGACCTATGATAAGAGGACTTTCTTTGCGAACTGCGATAATTTCATCGGGGTTTTCCCTGCTTATCACTCCGAGCGCATAAGATCCCTCCAGTTTTTCAAGCATCTTTATGACCGCATCAATAAGGTTGCCCTTGTAATAATATTCAATGAGCTGAACGATAACCTCGGTATCCGTCATTGAACGGAACACCACTCCTTTTGATGTAAGATAGTCCTTTAATTGCTGATAATTTTCTATAATACCGTTATGGACAACGGCAAATCTTCCCGATTCACTGAGGTGCGGGTGTGCGTTTACATCGGACGGTTCGCCGTGAGTCGCCCACCTTGTATGTCCTATTCCTACCGTACCGTCAAGTTTTCTGCCGTTATCGGTAAGTTCCTTCAACACCTTCAGTTTTCCCTTTGCTTTTTTTACAACTAATTCCTTTCCGTCATTCAAACATACTCCTGCACTGTCATAGCCTCTGTATTCGAGCTTTTCAAGTCCGTCAAGGAGAAACGGGCCTGCCTGCTCATAGCCAATATAACCAACAATACCGCACATACAAATCCCTCCGGCTTATCTGTAAATTATATCCTCACGTTTCGGGCCGTTTGAAATCATTGTAAACGGAACGCCTACTGCTTTTTCCGCAAATTCAATATACTTTCTGCAGTTTTCCGGAAGTTCCTCGTATTTTCTTATTCCCCTTATATCGCATTTCCAACCCTGCAATACCTCGAAAACAGGCTTTGCTCTTTTGAGTTTTGTCGTTGACGGGAAGTAATCTATTCTTTCGCCGTCAAGCTCATACGCAACGCATACGGGAATTTCATCAAGATATCCCAGCGCATCAAGAACTGTAAACGCCACCTGCGTTGCACCCTGAACTTTACAGCCGTAGCGGGTTGCGACAAGGTCGAGCCAACCCATTCTGCGGGGTCTGCCCGTTGTAGCTCCGTATTCTCCCCCGTCGCCGCCTCTTTTGCGAAGCTCGTCTGCCTCTTCTCCGAATATTTCGCTCACAAACTCACCTGCTCCGACAGAACTCGAATAAGCCTTTACTACCGTTATAATATCCTTTATCTCATACGGAGGTATTCCTCCGGCACCGACTGCGCCGTAGCCGGCTATTGTATTAGATGACGTGACCATAGGATAAATGCCGAAATCAGTATCTTTAAGTGAACCGAGCTGACCTTCAAGAAGTATATTCTTTCCGTTTGTCACGGCATCATGCACAATATCGAATGTATTTGCAACATACGGTTCAAGAGCCTTTTTATATTCCATAAGTTTTTGAAAAATTTCGTCTGCGCTTATGGGTTCTTTATGATAGACATTGGTCACTATTGCATTTTTTACTTCAAGAATCCTTTCGAGCTTATCCCTAAGACCGTCACTATCATCAAAAAGCTCGTTCACCTGAAAGCCGATTTTTGAAAACTTATCGGAATAAAACGGAGCTATACCGGATTTAGTCGAACCGAAACTTCTGGAAGAAAGTCTTTCCTCCTCATAGCAGTCAAAAAGAACATGATACGGCATGACTATCTGCGCCCTGTCCGATACAAGTATATGCATCTTGGGGACTCCGCTGTCAATAAGGGAGTTAATTTCCTTTATAAGATTTTCAACACTGAGTGCAACTCCGTTACCGATTATATTCGTTGTTTTTTGATTAAATACCCCTGACGGAAGCTGATGGAGTGCAAATTTTCCGTAATCATTTATTATAGTATGACCGGCGTTGCTTCCTCCCTGGAAACGGATTACCATATCCGAATCCTGAGCAAGCATATCCGTAATTTTTCCCTTGCCTTCATCGCCCCAATTGGCGCCGACTATTGCTCTTACCATTTTTTTGCCTACCTTTCGTTCTTAAATATTAAAAGCTGTTGCCGCGCACCGCATATTTGCTAAAATTAACGGTTTTCACGTTTTAAGCGGCAGCTTATTTTATAAAAAATTTATTTTGTACAATCACACGGGAGCAACAAGAACACGTCCCGTACCTCTGTAAACATTAACAAGACCCTCTCCGGACGCAGCAGAACCCACAAGTGTTTTTGTTGTACGTTCTACCGTGAAGTTAAGACTATGCGACCACGCTATTGCCATATTTCCGTCTATCTTGAGAACATCATTATCAAGATCATATACCATAAGCTCTGTTGACGGTACGGGGCTTTCGAGAACAACAATGCCGTTTCCTATCATGGTATTGTTGAACAGACCCTCTCCTCCTGCAACTGCCGAGGAAAAACTTGACCTTGCCGTAACCTTCATATCAACGGTATCATTGCAGGCAAGGAACAATCCGTCCTCAATCGTCATAGCACCGTTCCAGTCCGCAAGATTTTCAAGAAGAATGTACTTATATGTCGGCTCAAATACAACCTGACCGGTTCCGAAGTACCTCGGTTTTATAGCACTTTCTCCGGTAACTGCACCGCCTACAAGTCTTTTAAACAAATCTCCTGCACCTTTTACATTTGTTGCCGCTTCAACGTTGCCTGACATGATCTGCATTGCGCCTGCCTGTATTATAATACCGGAGTTGTTCAGGTCTGCAACGACCTGTTTTTTATGTACTCCCATTTTGCTCATGAAATAAGCCGTTTGAGCAGATGACGGATTTACCGACAAATCTCTTCCGTATTCGATCACCGAAAAACAACCGAGCTGCTTTGTAACGCTATGTGCAGAGGTTGTATTAAAAATATTTGTTTTTATCATTTAAAACTCTCCTTTTCTCAGACATTTATTTCCGCCGTTTCTGTTTTTAAATCCTCATACTGCACAAGTACCGGAGCAACGGTTTCCTTCAAAAAATCCTCCGTCTGCTGCGGGGCTCTTCCGACATATTTGTCGGGAAGAAGTATTGCTTCAAGCTCCTCAATCGTAACTCCGAAAGAGGGGTCATTTGCTATTCTTTCAAGAAGGTCATTTTTGCCGCCGTCTGCTTTTATAACTTTAGATGCCGCCATTGAATATTTTCTTATTTTCTCATGCAGTTCCTGTCTGTCACCGCCTCTCTTTACTGCGTCCATCATAATATTCTCGGTCGCCATAAACGGCAATTCATCTTTGAGATGTGATGCTATGACCTTGTCATAAACAACAAGACCGTCACTCACGTTCATATAAAGATTGAGTATGGCATCGACCGCAAGAAATGCTTCCGGTACGCTAATTCTCTTATTTGCCGAGTCGTCAAGCGTTCTTTCAAACCATTGTGTTGCAGCCGTAATATACGGATTGAGAACATCTGTCATGACATATCTTGAAAGCGAAGCCATACGTTCGGAACGCATAGGATTACGTTTATATGCCATAGCCGATGAACCGATCTGGTTTTTCTCAAATGGTTCTTCTATCTCTTTCATATGCTGAAGAAGTCTTATATCATTTGAAAATTTTGCGGCACTCTGCGCCACTCCCGCAAGAACATTAAGCACACGGCTGTCGAGTTTCCTCGAATAGGTCTGTCCGGATACGGCAAAACAGTCCTTGTACCCCATTTTTTCAGCAATCAGTTTGTCAAGTTTTTTGCATTTATCGTGGTCGCCGTTAAAGAGTTCAAGGAAACTTGCTTGTGTTCCTGTTGTACCCTTACAGCCGAGCAGCTTCATACCGTTAATAACATACCTGACGTCCTCAAGATCCATAAGAAGATCCTGTATCCAAAGTGTAGCCCTCTTACCCACGGTAGTAGGCTGGGCAGGCTGATAATGCGTAAAGGCAAGTGTCGGGAGATCCTTATACTTATCCGCAAACTTTGAAAGTGTGCGTACTGTTCCGACAAGTTTTTTCTCAACTATCCCCAAAGCCTCGGTCATCAGTATCACATCGGTATTATCACCGACATAGCATGAGGTTGCTCCGAGGTGGATTATACCCTTTGCTTTCGGGCATTGTACGCCGTATGCATATACATGGGACATGACGTCATGGCGGACAATTTTTTCCCTTTCCTCCGCCACTTCATAATTGATATCGTCTGCATGGCTTTTCATCTCATCGATCTGTTCCTGCGTTATATCAAGACCAAGCTCACGTTCAGACTCTGCAAGTGCAATCCACAGCTTTCTCCATGTTTTGAATTTCTTATCAGGGGAAAATATGTATTTCATTTCCTTATCCGCATATCTTGAAGAAAGCGGAGATTCATATGTATCTCTCATCGACCATTCACCTTTCCTATAAATCAGACATTACTGCGCTTTTGACTTCAGCAAACCGACCCGCCGTTTTTTTTGCGTTCGATTTTCCTATCGAAGTCAACCCCGCCCCGTTCCTTGCCGCCGAGCATTTTTTCGGGAATTTTAGTCGGATACCTACCCGAAAAACAGGCATCACAAAATCCCGTATTTTGTCCCGTAAGCATCTCTCCGAGCTTATCCGGCGGGAGAAATCCGAGTGAATCCGCACCCGTAAGCTGACATATTTCATCTATTGTGTGTTTAACGGCTATAAGCTCTTCTTCACTCGGAATATCCGTTCCGTAATAACACGGGTGTATAAACGGCGGTGAGCTTATGCGAAGATGCACTTCTTTCGCCCCTGCATTTCTCAACATTTTCACAATTCTGTCACAAGTAGTTCCTCTGACGATAGAATCATCTATCACAACCACTCTTTTACCCTCAAGTACCGAACGGAGAGGATTTAATTTAAGACGAACGCTGTTTGCTCTTTCTTTTTGCGTCGGTTTTATGAATGTTCTGCCTATATATCCGTTTTTGACTATACCCTTTTCATACGGTATATGTGACTCTTCGCTGTATCCTATGGCTGCATCTATTCCCGATTCCGGCACACCTATAACTATATCGGCATCTACGGGAAATTCTCTTGCAAGTATTCTTCCCGCCTGTTTTCTTGCCATATATACACTAATTCCGTCAATATCCGAATCAGTCCTTGCAAAATATATATATTCAAATACGCAAAGTGATTTCTTACATTTATTTTTGAGGGTATTTATAGAATGTACCCCGTTTTCATCAACAACGACTATCTCCCCCGGCTCTATATCACGCACAAATTCTGCACCGCACGCCGCAAGCGCACAACTTTCCGAGGCAAATACAACGCTTTCGCCTATTCTGCCCATACAAAGCGGTCTGAAACCGTGCGGGTCACGGGCAGCAATCAATTTCTGCGGACTCATAACCAAAAGCGAATACGCACCGTCTATCTGTCCCATTGTACGCTCAACCGCCGCCTCGACCGAACCGGCTCTTACTCTTTCTCTTGCTATAAGATAAGCAATAACTTCGGAGTCTATCGTCGTCTGGAAAATCGCACCCCGCTGTTCCAGTTCCCTGCGCAGACCGTACGCATTTGTAAGATTTCCGTTATGTGCTATTGCCAGTGTTCCCTTCACATAACGCATAACAAGCGGCTGTGAGTTTTCACGCACACTGCCGCCTGCCGTAGAATACCTTACATGAGCTATTGCCATCTGACCGACCAGTGAGTTCAGTATATCATTACTAAATACCTCGCTCACTAATCCCATATTCTTATGCCCGGATACAACACCCCTGTCATTTACAGCTATGCCGCAGCTCTCCTGACCTCTGTGTTGCAAAGCAAGAAGCCCGTTGTAGCAGGCATAAGCCGGTGAAAGACTGTCATCTCCGTATATCCCGAATACGCCGCATTCCTCATGCAGCCCCTCGAAAAAATACTCCCGTGAATAAATTCCCAAAGAGTTCACCCCACACTCTTAAAGCTATTTGCCAAGACCTATTCTGCGCATCATTTCCGCATACGCTTCCTCTACTCCTCCGAGATCACGGCGGAAACGATCCTTGTCCAATTTTTCATGGGTCTTTATGTCCCAGAAACGGCAGGTATCGGGAGAAATCTCATCTGCAAGCACTATCTCGCCGTCCGATGTCTTGCCGAATTCGAGCTTGAAGTCGATAAGCTCAACTCCGACACTTTCAAAAAATTCCACCATATACTTATTTATATCAAGAGCCATTTTGCTGATAATCTCAATGTCATTCCAATCAGCAGCCCCTATCGCAACCGCATGATAAGAATTTATGAGAGGATCGCCGAGATCATCGTCCTTATATGAAAACTCAAGAACCGTTGTCTTTAGCTCGGTACCTTCCTCAAGACCAAGGCGTTTTGCCATTGAACCGGCAGCCTTATTTCTTATAATGACCTCAAGAGGTACTATCTTCACTTTCTTTACGACTGTTTCTCTGTCATTAAGCTCCTCAACATAGTGAGTATGTACTCCCTTTTCCTCAAGCAGCTTAAACATGAAATTCGACATTCTGTTATTGACAACACCCTTACCGGTTATCGAACCCTTTTTGAGCCCGTTGAACGCCGTTGCATCGTCCTTATACTCTACGATATAGAGTTCGGGATCTGATGTTGCATATACCTTTTTTGCCTTTCCCTCATAAAGAAGCTCTGACTTTTCCATAAAAACTACTCCCTTCATTGTACGTCCGACTCCGCAGTACAACTCCCCGCAGACATTCGGAATAAAAAAACAACTGCAACAGTATTATACAACACTCGGTGCGGTTTAGGCAAGTAATTATCCCGATTGAATTATTTTTTGACACAAACGACAATATATATGCATTTTTTATTTGTTTTTACATCTTTTTGCACAAATTTTATCATGCAAATATTCTGTATTTTAATTATCCATGTGACGTTCACCGTCAATTTTATCAACCGTTCATATCACACTGTTTTTTAACAATCTGCACATTATCTTACGTTTGTGAAAAAATATATACGCACGGGTAATGTAAGAAATTCCGCTGCAGGATTTTTTTGAAATCTTTCAAAATTAACTTTCAAAATTAACCAAAATTTTACTTGATTATCCGAACAAAGTGTGTTAAAATAGATAATGCGTCGGACAGGACGCAGACGTACAAAGCATTTTCTGCCCTGTTGCAGTAACGTGCAAGTGCTTCATTAAAAAATTTCATTAAATCTAAGGAGTGACAAAGATGTCATATGTAAGCGATGTACTTGAAAAGGTAATCGAAAAAAACCCTGCGCAGCCCGAATTTGTACAGGCTGTCAAAGAAGTTCTCGAATCTCTTGAGCCCGTTATCGAGGCTAATCCGCAGTATCAGAAGGAAAGTATCCTTGAAAGGATTACAGAACCCGAAAGACAACTCATGTTCAGAGTGCCTTGGGTAGATGACAACGGCAAGGTACAGGTAAACCGCGGTTTCCGTATCCAGTTCAACAGTGCCATAGGCCCGTACAAAGGCGGTCTCAGACTCCACCCCTCGGTAAACCTCGGTATAATAAAATTCCTCGGTTTTGAGCAGATCTTCAAAAATTCTCTTACCGGTCTTCCCATAGGCGGCGGCAAAGGCGGCGCCGACTTTGATCCTAAAGGCAAGAGCGACAGAGAGGTAATGGCATTCTGCCAGAGCTTTATGACGGAACTTTACAGACATATAGGAGCAGATACGGACGTTCCCGCCGGTGACATCGGTGTGGGCGGAAGAGAAATCGGCTACCTTTTCGGTCAGTATAAGAGAATAAGAGATTGCTATGAGGGTGTCCTCACGGGTAAGGGTCTTACATTCGGCGGTTCGCTCGCCCGTACCGAAGCTACGGGATACGGACTCCTCTATATCACGGAGGAACTCCTCAAAGACCATAACATAGACATAAAAGGAAAGACCGTATGCGTAAGCGGTGCAGGTAATGTTGCTATATATGCTACACAGAAGGCACAGCAGCTCGGTGCAAATGTTGTTACACTTGCCGACTCAACAGGCTGGATATACGATCCGGAAGGAATTGACGTTGCAGCAGTTAAGGAGATCAAGGAAGTTAAGAGAGCAAGACTTACAGAGTATAAGAATTACCGTCCCAACTCCGAATATCATGAAGGTAAGTTCATGTGGACAATTCCTTGTGATATTGCTCTCCCCTGCGCTACACAGAACGAGCTTGATGTAGAAGCAGCAGAAAACCTCATCAAGAACGGTGTTATAGCTGTCGCTGAAGGCGCAAATATGCCCACAACACTTGAGGCTACAAAGAAATTCCAAGAGTCAGGCGTTTACTTCGTTCCGGGCAAGGCTGCAAACGCAGGCGGTGTTGCTACATCTGCACTTGAGATGTCACAGAACAGCCAAAGACTTTCATGGACATTTGAAGAGGTTGATGCAAAACTCAAGCAGATTATGGTTAATATTTACCACAATATTGCCGATGCCGCAAAGAAGTATGACCTTGAGGGCAACTATGTAGCAGGCGCAAATATCGCAGGCTTTGTTAAGGTTGCCGACACCATGATTGCTCAGGGTGTAGTTTGATTAGAGCAGATTTTTCGGATAATTTTTAAATTGAAATATGCAGACTGCCGTACGGTTGTGATATCACACACGTACGGCAGTCTGTTTGTCTTTATATCATCTGTTCAACAAATATATTCCGAGATTGAGATATGCTGCAAAGGTCAGCCACAACAGATAAGGTATTTGTAAAAGTCCGGATATTTTATCTTTTTTATAAAAGGTTATTATCATTGTAAGCACCAATCCCCACAATGCGGCGATCCATATAAACGAAAACAGGTATGCGCCGAAACCGAAAAAGAACACTGTCCAAAAAAAATTAAAAAGTAACTGGACAGCATATATCAAAAGCTCTCTTGACAGTTTTTTGTCATTTTTGATATAAATTCTTGCCGCACCTATACCCATAAGAGTATAAAGTATCGTCCAAACTATCGGAAAGAGAAACGGCGGCGGCGACAGCGGGGGCTGATTTAATTTTGAAAACTCAGGCATACCGAGAGATGTTACGATACCGCCGAGTATGCCGACACCGAGTGCAATGGCAACCGATATGATATATGTTTTATATTTCTTTATTATCACGACCAACCTGCTTTCCTTTACAGAATTTGAAATCTCCGATGCTGTCTTAGCGACTGCCGATATATCCCCGTTTTTATAATTTGACATGGTTCCACCCCGTATATAATATTTTATATATTATATGTGTTTGCGAAAAAATTATGCCGGGAAAAATATAGAAAACGAAAACATTACAGCAGGTATTCGGGCTTTATAAAACTTTTGCGGTAAGGTCTGCATAATTTGTATCGTTATTATCATTATTTTTGACCATAAAAAATCCCCCTACGGCACACTCGAAAGTTTTCGATGCTAATGTGTCATAAGGGGAATATTATAAGACCGCAGAATTTTTCAAATTAAAATATTAAGCGTGTTCCTTTTCTATTTTTCTTTGAGTTTTAAGCATTTTTATTATCTCATTCGGTTTCGGCGGATTACCGTACATAAGCACACCGATCCTGTATATTGCAGCAGCAAGCATACCCAGCAGATATACCTCTATGAGCTGTACGATCAGTGATACACATATTTCCCAAACGGCAACATCCGTAAGTGAAACACGGACAAACATTGCTAACGGCCCGCTTATCGGCAGGTAGGAAAGTATGTTGAGGATACTTCCCCCCATATCCTCGGACTGCATCATAAAAATAAGTGCCATATATACCGCTGAAAGCACGAGCAGAACAGGAGTTGTCAGAGTATTCAAATCCTCGGACTTTGAAGCAAAGGAAGAAAAGGCACCAAGCAAAAATGCAAGCATAAAATATCCGATTATAAAGAATACAAGGAAATATACGATTGTCTGTATGGGAAGGTTAAAGTATTGTGACATAAATCCGATGATATTTCCTCCCAGACCTGACGAAACCACCGCTATTCCCGTTAGGGCAATGAGCGTAAGCTGTGTAAGACCTGCAAGACCCGAACCGATAACCTTACCAAATATAAGGTTAGAGGGCTTTGCACAGGTAATCAGCAACTCCATTGCTCTCGTATTTTTCTCTGTAACAACACTCTGCGCAACCAGTTGTCCGTATGTTGCAACCGCCATAAACGATATACACATGAGCAGATATACCGGCAAAAAGTTTTTGGTCTGATCCGTTCCCGTTGTAACAGTATTAAATGTTACCTCGGGATTAAGTATCTTTGAAGCCTCTCCGGACTCTATACCGTAATTTTCAAGGCTCTTCATGCTGTACATATTTTTCATTATGTCAACAAGGGATTCGTTGTTCATACTGAAAAACGAATTATTTACTGTTACGTATGTAAAACTCAACTCACTGTCTATTTTTACGGCAAACCTGTATTCTCCGGAATTTACTTTCTCTTTGAGTGCATCTGTATCCTCATTGGTAATTTTTATATCAGAATCCGGATAAAGTGCAGAAAACTCCTTCTGAATGGTTTTTTCATCATATACACTGCTGTTTACGGCAATAATGCTCCTTTCTCCCTCCTCATCGTCTGTACTGCTGCCATCCGAAAAAAGAGAGGGAATAAAAACTATAAGAATCACTGCAGCCATAAGTGTAACCGTAATAATGATAAATGCCTTATTCCTGACGCAACTCATGTATTCAAATTTAAGTATTTTAAGCAGCTGTTTCATATTGCTCCCTCCGTATATTCAACAAATATATCATTAAGTGACGGCTCACGTACCTTGAAAAAATCAATGTCAAATTTCTCCTTCAGTAAACCTTCCATAAGCTCCATCTTATCCTCAGGTCTTTTCAGCTTAACCCTAACTACGGAGTCCTTTTCATCGGTTTCAACATCAGTGCTGATTTCATTTAAGTTTTTTATTACAAACGGTGCAATCTCATCAAACTGCACGGAGCCTATTTCAATCATATTTCTCGGATAGCTCCTCTTTATATCGTTTATATTGCCGCTAATTACTATCTTACCGGAATTAAGAATTGCAATATTGTCGCAAAATTCCTCTATGTAATTCATCTGGTGGCTTGAAAACAGAACAGTCGCACCGCCCTCGATAACTTCCTTTATAACATCTTTCAAAAGCATCGCATTAACAGGGTCAAGTCCCGAAAACGGCTCGTCAAGTATAACAAGCTGCGGATCACACATAAGCGTCACGGCAAGCTGTATCTTTTGCTGATTACCCTTGCTAAGCGTTTCAAGCCTTTTATCCTTATGTTCCGACATACCCATTCTTTCAAGCCAACGTGCCGTATTTTTTACCGCCTGCTTTTTGGTCAGACCCCTAAGCATACCGAAATATACCAACTGGTCACAAATTTTCTGTTTCGGATAGAGTCCTCTTTCTTCGGGAAGATATCCGACACGTACCTTTTCCCTGTCAATCGGTTTTCCGTCAATAAGTATGCTGCCGCTGTTCTGATAAAAAACACCCATGATTATTCGTATGGTCGTTGTTTTACCTGCTCCGTTTCTTCCGAGCAGACCCAGAGCCTTGCCGCTTTCGGCAGTAAAGGAAATATCCTTTAATACTTCTTTATCACCAAAACTTTTCGTAAGGTTTTTAATTTCCAATTTCATTCAAATTTCCAACTCCCTCATAATATATATTTTTAATCATAAATTTATCCGTATCACCACCACTCATGTTTATAGCCAACAACAGTTTTGCATAAGCACTTTCCTTATTCATATCGTACAGCGGTACAGCACCGTTTTTCAGCATTAAGCTGCTCGTTTCGTACATACTCCCCGCACAATGACGAAATGAACACATATACAACGGTATTCCCTTTTCCGTACATCTCTCAAGCAGCGTCAAGGCTTTGCGGCACACGGTTGCCGAATGATATGTTAAATGCAGAACGGCACCTGTATTATCATCAAGAATTATTTTATCATAATCAAGTGACGGATAGGGCATTATCATACATACGCTTTTTTTAAAGTCAACACTTCTGACCTCTTTCAAGCTCTTATGCCTCTCCAACAATCCTATATCAAAATCCGGACGCACCCTTATCTTACCGTTCATGTCGATATATGCAAGGGGTTTTCCGTCTGACGACGAAAATTGATCGCTTATCCTGTCCGCTTCATTTATTCTTGTCGGCAAATAAACCTCCGTACCATCATGCGTACCGCTTCCGTACACGGTATAAACTCCGCCTTTTACATTTTCAATAAGGCGTACCGCCGCATTAAAATTCGTCAAGGCGTTGCTTTTGGGGTTGTCCGGCACAAAGTTTGCCGCCGTTATGACTACGGGAATATCAAGGTGATTAAGACACATTCCGAGCATAGCGGAGGAATAGGAGAGCGTATCACTCCCGTGAGTTATTATCATACCGTCAAAACATGACAAATCAAGAGAAAGTATAAAATTTATAAGCATCTCCCAATGCTCACAATCGAGATCCTCGCTAAGTATATTAAGTTGTGATCTTACTTCAAAATGACAATCGTTATGATTCTCCTCATACAGTTCAAGTACCCTGCACCTGCCGCCGTCCGTACCGATTATACCGTTTCGGTCAGTACTTCCAATCGTTCCGCCCGTAAGAATAAGCATTATATTCTTCATTCGATCAATCCCCCTAAGCACTCATGCGTCAACACCCGCAAGATGTCCGGTGTATGCTGTTGATATTATGTATCGGACAAATCTGCAAAACAGACTGTGAAAATGCACACGGAAATCAGATTATATTTTTGTCTGTGTATCAATGTTCTGTATATATGTCTGCCGGATTTCATGCCGCAAAATCCGTACAGGGTAATTCATGAAAATAATATATCCGCAAACATATATAAATATACAAAAAAGTACAAGTAAAACGTATTTCATCTTTTTTACGGTAACTTGCAGAAAATCAAGGATAATACGCAAACTTGACATCAACGATTATAGCACACCAAAATCAAATTATCAACAAATCGGCACATAAAAAATACTTTCGGGCTAATCTTGAAATATTTTAAGAATATATTCATTTCAAGTCAAAAAACATATTCTATAATGAGTACCGTGACATACCGTATATTTTTACATTAGCGGCGTTGCGGCAGATATCCCGTCCGAATGTGTTCCGACAGCCGCTTTTAATTGATTTACCGTCAGGTTTATGTTATAATCGGAATAAGAAAAAGTCGAATATTGTCCCCTCACGGTACGGAAATGAGCAGAATTTTCGTGTAGGCCTGACAGAGCCTTATACCTGCAAACGGCGGCAAATTTACAGAACACTTATAAAAAAGCTGACCCGCCGATACCGTACCCGAAAGGAAGCCGCAGCTGTTCATATTCGTAAGTATATCACCTGTACAACAAATATTTTGTGCTTAATTCTGTTTTGCTTGCTTATATACCGTAATATGTGCTATAATGAACGGGAATGTACAAACAATACCCTAATGAAAGGAAAGTCTTATTTATGAAATTTATTTCATGGAATGTAAACGGTCTGCGTGCCTGTATGCAAAAGGGATTCATAGATATTGTAAAGGAACTGGATCCGGATTTTATATGCCTTCAAGAAACTAAAATGCAGGAAGGTCAAGCGGAAATTCCGCTTGAGGGATATAACAAATATTTTAACAGTGCAGAAAAAAAGGGCTATTCGGGAACTGCCGTGTTTACTAAACATACTCCCCTGAATGTTATATACAACGGCATGAATATAGATGCTCATTCACATGAGGGCAGAATGATAACTCTTGATATTGGCAGCTGCTATCTTGTAAACGTATATACACCCAATGCAAAGGACGGTTTGTTAAGGATAGACTACCGCATGGAATGGGAAACCGATTTAAGAAAATATCTTATGCGGCTTGACAGCGAAAAACCTGTTATTTACTGCGGTGATCTTAATGTTGCCCATAACGAGATAGATCTCAAAAATCCTAAATCCAACAGAGGGAATGCCGGATTTTCCGATCAGGAAAGAGGCAAAATATCCGAACTTCTTAACAGCGGGTTTACCGACACATTCCGATATCTTCACCCGAATGACGAGGGGCGGTACAGTTGGTGGTCATACAGATTCAATGCAAGAAAGAACAATGCAGGGTGGCGTATCGACTATTTTATTGTTTCGGACAGACTAAAAGATAAAATTAAAAATGCCGACATACTTTCGGATATATATGGAAGCGACCACTGCCCCGTTATACTCGAAGCAGACATTTAAACCGCTGCGTAACGTGACAAAATTAAATATAAAGTGAGCAGGTGTAAATATGATCAAAGTCAAAAATCTGACAAAAACCTATGTAAAAAACAAAGCCCTTGATGATATCAGCTTTTCCCTGAACGAAGGGGACATCTTGGGTTTCCTCGGCCCTAACGGCGCAGGTAAATCCACAACCATGAATATCCTCACGGGCTATCTTTCAGCCGACAGCGGTACCGTTGAAATAGACGGCAGGGACATTTTTGAAGATCCCGCAGGGGCAAAAAAGAAAATAGGATATCTTCCCGAAATTCCTCCCCTTTACAATGATATGACGGTCGAGGGTTATCTTGAATTTATGTTTAAACTGAAAAAGATAAAATTACCGATGAAAGAACATATATCCGCTGTATGCGATACCGTCCGAATTACCGATGTAAAAGGCAGGATAATAAAACATCTGTCAAAAGGATACCGACAGCGTGTCGGACTTGCGCAGGCACTTTTGGGTGATCCGCCCGTCCTTATACTCGACGAGCCTACGGTAGGTCTTGATCCGCAGCAGATTATAGAAATCAGAAAGCTGATTCGCAGCCTCGGCAAAAAACATACAGTTATCCTTTCATCTCACCTTCTTTCCGAAGTACAGGCTGTATGCGATAAAATAATAATCATAAACAAAGGCAGGATTATCACAAGCGGTTTGACTGACCAGCTCACCTCGACAGGAAAATCGACCAACCGCATTGAACTCGTCATCGAGGGAAGAATGCCGTCCGTGTATTCTATGCTTAAAAGGATTGACGGGATAACGAATGTATCCGAACGGGGCGAATGTGAAAAAGGCTGTTATTCGTATATTGCCGAAAGCAGCAAAGATGTCAGAAGGCTCATTTTCAGAACCTTTGCAAAAACCGATTACAATATTCTGTTAATGAAACCCGTTTCGGTTTCGCTTGAGGATATTTACCTCGATATAATTTCAGGAAAATCAGAGGGGGAAAATAATAATGTCAGCGATATTTAAAAGAGAATTATGTTCGTATTTCACTTCACCCGTAGGCTATGCCGTTCTTGCGGTATTTATGTTTTTCAGCGGTATCTTCTTTTGGGTACAATGCCTATATGTCGGTACATCAAATATGTCCTCCGTATTTCAGAGTATGTTTTTCATAGTTCTGTTTGTTATACCGCTCATAACCATGAAACTGTTTGCGGAGGATAAAAAACAGAAAACGGAGCAGGCTCTTTTGACTGCACCGGTAAGTATCGCCGGTATAGTCTTTTCAAAATTTCTTTCGGCTCTCGTTATGTTTTCGCTTTGCCTTTGCTCATACATAATCGAAGGTATCGCACTATCCTTTATGGCTCACCCCGATTGGAGCGTAATTATAGGAAATGTGTTCGGAATGGCATTACTCGGCTCTGCTTTCTGCGCTGTCGGCGTTTTTATATCCTCCCTCACGGAAAGCGTTATAGTCGCCGCTATCGCATCTTTTGCCGTAAATGCCCTTATAAGTCTGTTCGACACGATAGCGTCCACTATCCCCGTTGATTTTATCAAAAACTTTATAAGTTCCCTTTCTTTCCAAACACGATACGGTCATTTTGCATTGGGATTGTTTTCTCTTGCAGATGTTGTGTATTTTATTTCCATAGCTTTTATTTTCCTGTTTCTGACGGAAAGAGTTATTGAAAGAAAAAGATGGGCATAAGGGGGTATAACAATGTCTGATAAAAATACAAAAACAACCGATGCGGAAGTAAACAAAAAAACGGGCAGAAAATCCGTATTATCCGCAAAATCAAAACGAAAAATAATTTTTGCCGGCGGAACGGCTCTCGTACTGGCTGCCGCAGTTCTTTTAAATATAATCTGCGGCGTACTTACCGACAGGTTTGCGTTTTTTACCGCCGATATCACAAGCAACGGTTCGTTCAATATTTCCGAGGAAAGCGTGAAAATTGCGCAGTCACTCAAAAAAAAGGTAAGCATAACATTCCTTGCCGACAGAACAAGCTATGAGGCATACGACACTTACTGCAAACAGGCTACAAGCATAGCCGATCAGATGAAAAAAAATTCTAACGGTTTTTTAAGCGTTGAATATACCGATTTGCTTAAAAATCCTAATATAGAAAGTAAGTATCAGGACGAAACCCTCGCCGTTACGGACGTTATCGTACAATGCGGTGAAAAGTATAATCTTCTCAAGGTCGAGGATATGTTTAATTTTGATGTCTACGGCGAATATCAGTATATAGCCTCCTCAAAAGCCGAGTCTGCAATTGATACCGCTATCGTTAAGGTGACGAGTGATACGGAAACGAAGATAGCGATACTTACCGACAAAAGTGAGGACAGCTATTCTACCCTCGAAACCGTTCTCGCCTCAAATAATTACATACTGACACCCGTAAGTATCGAATCGGAAGATATCCCCTCGGATATAAACACAATTATCGCATGGGCGCCGACAGAAGATTACAGCGACAAGGCAATTGCCAAATTGAAAAGATTTTTGAAAAATGACGGTAAATACAACAAAAATCTTATTTTTGTCGCATACAGATATGAAACGGAATGTCCGAAAATAACCTCTCTCCTTGAAGAGTACGGTATGAAACTTGAGGACGGTTTGGCTTTTGAAACAGATGCATCAAGAATGATGACACAAAATGATGCGTACAGAAATATTGCGGCAATATTTAATTCCGAACAATATGTGTCAAACTATGAGGAAAACGATTTGCCCGTGCTTGTATCAATGTCAAGGGCAGTAAGCATAAGCGGTGACAATGCGGAAGCACTTGTATGTTTCTCCGATCAGTCCGGTGTTTGCCCGTATTCTGCGGGAGATGACTGGAATTATCAGGACTATTTATCCGGAAATGTTGCCGTTGCCGCACAAGGACTTGCCGGCAGTGAGGAAGCAGTTTCAAGGCTTATATTTGCAGGCTCTACCGAAATGTTCAACAGTTTGCTGACACAAGCGGGTTTTACAAACAAGAAGTATCTTTTTAATATCCTGAATGAAATTAGCAACCGTAAGGACAATACCGTTTACCTTGATGATAAAGTAATTACGGAATATGATCTGTCATCGGTGAGTGCGCAGACAAACACGGTAATCGGCGTTGTGATGTATGCCGTAATTCCCTTGCTTATATTGGGGGCGGGACTTTGTGTGTTCATTGTACGCCGAAGAAAATAGCGGAGGTAAAATATGAAGAAAAATATACGATTTATTCTGTTTTCTGCGGTACTCGTGGTCGTGCTGGCGGCAGGTCTGGCAGTTGTCCTCAATATCCCCGAAAGTAATGACAGCGGCGACAAGGATACCACAAGCACGGATATACTTTTATATGACAAGACACGTCTTGATGCCGAAGAAATTACTGTCAGCCGCGACGGTGACGAATATGTCCTTGCGGGCTTCAGCTATGACGATCAAATCAGCGATGCGGACAGTTCGCAAGATAATTCCGACAGCGACACCTCTTCCGATGAATCATCAAATAAGCGTGTGGATAAATATGACGAGGAAGTCCGCATAAATATGCACTATACCATGCAGGGTTATGAGGAAATGGAGCTGTCCAAAAATATGACGGATCAGCTTGCTTATCAATGCTCATATGTTGCCGCTACAATGCTGGTAGACAAAACCGGAAAAAAATATGCCGATTACGGTCTTGATAAGCCCGTTTCCATGGTAACAACAATTTTTAGCGATAATTCCGAAGAAACTTTGTACCTCGGTAATACGGCGCCCGACAATATGGGAATATATGTACGTTGGAGCGGTAGTAAAAACGTCTATCTTATGCAGCTCGAAGATGTGAATATGTTCCTTATAAAGAAACTGCAAATGTTCGACAAAACCGTTTCGGAAGAATTTCAAGATGAAAACAACAGTATAGTAAGCCTCAGCATATCGGGAACCGGATATGAAAAGCCTATAAAAATAACTGCCGGCAAAGATGCTGCGATGTCATCACAATATGCAATGCAGTCCCCTGCCCGTGAGGTCTGCGGCAACACATCGGTCGAAAGTGTCGGAGAGTCCCTGTACGGCATAACGGGAAATGAAGTAGTTGCCGCACAAGTGAGTGATGAGGACATAAAAAAATTCGGTCTTGACAAGCCGTATATGAAAATTACCGCAAAGTCTGCCGACAACTCCTCGGTATGCCTGCTTGCTTCAAAGGAGGACTCTGACGGAAACTGCTGTATCATGAAAGAGGGCGGAAATATAATCTGCAAAACGGCAATCGAGGACATTAAATCATGGTATAATATCAAATATACCGATTTCCTTGCCATGACCTATATAATGCCCGACATGAGCAAACTTTCCTCACTTAATATAAACAGCTACGGAAAGGAAACAGATTTTGAGCTTAAACATAAGACTGAAATAAACGACCTGTTTGAAGAGGTTACAACAACAACCGCAACTCTTGACGGAAAGGAAATTGAATATACTAACCTTTCAAGATTTGTCAATAACATTTCCAATATAACAAGAAAGGACATGGATATCAAAAATCTTGACGGATATGAGGAAATTGCTTCGTTTGAATTTGTGTTTGAGGGTGATAATAATGTAACCGATACTCTTGTTATTTATAAAAACAGTAAGAGTAAGTATGCCGTAACGCTCAACGGTGTGATCGAGGGCACAACCGACGGAGAATATGCGGAAAGCGTACTTGAACAGATAGACAAAATCTCACTTGACAGCGAGCTTCCCGTGTTGAATTCGGACGGGGAAAGTCAAAATGAAGAAAATTCGGACGGGCAAAGTCAAAATGAAGAAAATACGGAGGAAAAGTCCGATGAATAGGCTTGTGGAACTTTTCCGAAAGTACCGTGAGATCATCATGTATCTGATTTTCGGCGGACTGACCACATTCGTAAATCTGACCGTGTTTGCCATACTCAGATATTTTTGCGTACCCCTGCTTGCAGTAAACATAACCGCATGGATATGCGCTGTTTTGTTTGCGTATGTAACAAATAAAAAATGGGTATTCCGTTCCCGTACCGAAAGCAGAAAAGCACTTTTTTATGAGATAGCGGCATTTTACGGAGCAAGAATTTTCTCTCTGCTTGTCGAACTTGCCTTGTTCTGGGTATGGACTGATATCATTCTCGTTTCACATTCCGAGCTTGATACCCCACTGTATGAATTATTGGTCAAGCTCTTTATTCAAATTATCGTTATCATTCTTAATTATATTTTCAGCAAATTCTGCATATTCCGAAAAAAGAAAAAATATATGTCACATTGACACAAATAAATGTACCCGCCGTAACTCTTTGGCGGGTACATTTGTTTGTCCGAAAAAGCACTTGCTTTTCTTTATTTTTCTAAAAAATAATAAGTTTCGGCTGTCAGCACGGGTTAGGCGTTATCGAAAAGACATCTCTGCCCCGCTCCCCTCCTGCATAAAACATTTTACGACAAATATCATTCTTTAGGTACTCTCGGCATAATAAATGTTTTGATTGAAACCGCATTCGGATCATGCGGAACATCGTTAATATTTCCGTATGAATAAATTTTTACGAGAACGGGCTTGTCATCTTTATATATGACCCCGTAAAAGCTCGTGGTATCTGTCTGATTTTTATCGGTTTTTCTGTCAAACCCTGCTTTTTCGTCTATGGTTGAACATAAATCATATATAACAGCCATATCGTCGGGTGTTGTAAAAAATTCGCCCTCCGTATTTTTGGGCAGATTTTCTGCTTCCTCCAGCACCTCTTCGTGGGTCATAGTACCCTTTTGTGAAAAGTTAAAGTCATATTTTTTCCCGTTTTTATCAAGAATATACCCCTTTGACCTGTTTCCGTTTATATATGTGTCTGTAATACTGATAAATGTAATATCATGTTTAATATGGTCGTTCGTACTGACAGATATACTTTCCGTTTTGCTTTGCGATTTGTTATTTACCTGATTTTTTATATCGCTTTTTACAGACATAAGTGTGCCGCCTATAACCAATGCCGCCACCATAAGTCCGATAATAACAAAAATAAGCTGTTTCATCTTATTCATAATTAAAGCCTCCGTTATTTATAAATATACAATAAACTTACGGTACCGTACATTACCTCCCGAACGGGAAAATTTTCTTTTTTTCATACGGTTCGGAACACACACTTAATACCTTGTACCCCGAAGAATTGAGAATATCGCATATTTGCTCCTCGGTATAAGCAGTTTCGGAAATTATTTCCGTTGTCCCTTTTTTGTGTGATGAGCTTACCTTTTTCAAATCGGTCAGTTTTTCACGTATAGCACTGTTTACATGATTTTCACACATACTGCACATCATTCCGTCTATTTTTATTATCGTTCTGAACATAAAACACACCTCTTTATTTTACGGCTTTATGTCAGCCGTATTTGAAATTATCTCCAATATTTGCTGTCGAGAGTCCTATATTGTATCGACTCAAGAATATGATCCCTTTTTATGACCTCCGAGCCGTCCATATCGGCAACCGTTCTTGCCACTTTAAGTATCCTGTCATAGGCTCTTCCCGAAAAACCCATGCGCTCAAAGGAATACTTCAAGGTTTCCTTAGCATTGTCGTCCAAAGGACAAAGCTCGTTCAGCAATCCCGCCGTTATCCTTGCATTACAGGTAATTCCCGTACCTTTGAAACGTTCATTTTGAATTTTTCTTACTCTGTCTACACGTTTTTTAATCTCCGCCGATGTTTCCGCTTTTTCCGATGAGGAAATTTCCCCAAATTCCACGGGCGGAACTTCAACGTGTATATCAAGTCTGTCAAGAAGCGGCCCGGATATGCGTGAAAGGTATTGAGAAACCGCTTTGGCGCTGCACGTACATTTCCTTGTCGGGTGTCCGTAATACCCGCACGGGCAGGGGTTCATTGCGGCTATCAGCATTATAGAACAAGGATATGTGAGCGTGGCATTCACTCTCGATATTGTAATGACTCCGTCCTCTATCGGCTGACGCAGAATTTCCATGGTGTTCCTGTTAAATTCGGGAAGCTCGTCAAGAAACAATACACCGTTATGCGCAAGTGATATCTCTCCCGGATGCGGTATCGTGCCGCCCCCCGTAAGACCCGCAGACGAAACCGTATGATGAGGACTCCTGAACGGTCTTTCGGTTATAAGTGAGGTATCGTGCGGTATAATACCCGCTATCGAATGAATTTTTGACGTTTCTATCATTTCATCAAACGTCATTTCGGGAAGTATCGACGGCAGCCTTTTAGCAAGCATGGATTTACCCGTGCCCGGACTGCCTATAAGCAAAACATTATGCCCGCCGCAGGCAGCTATCTCAAGAGCCCTTTTTGCCTCGAATTGTCCTTTTACATCGGAAAAATCCGGCCCTCCCGTATATTTTTTTGTCCCCATATTACCCACGGGTACGGACGGTTGAATAATTTTTTTACCTTTAAGATGCATGACCAGACTATTTATGTTTTCTACCGGTACTACATCAATTCCCTTAACTACTGCCCCTTCCCTTGCGTTGCGTGCGGGTACATAAAATGTACCGTACCCCAATTTTTTTGCCTCTATTGTCATCGGAAGAACTCCGTCAACGGGACGTACCTCACCGCTTAGTGAAAGCTCACCTATGAAAGCCGAACGCTCGGCATCGCAACTTAAAGCACCGTTTGCCAAAAGAAGTGAGATCAATATAGGAAGATCATATATAGAACCTATTTTTTTGATATCCGCAGGAGCCAAATTTATAATTATCTTATTTTTCGGAAACTCAAAACCGCAGTTACATATCGCTGCACGAACTCTGTCCCTCGCTTCTTTTATTGAGGCATCGGGAAGTCCGACTATATCAAATGAGGGAATACCTTTTGAAATATCCGTTTCAACACTAACGGGAAAAGCGTCCATTCCGAAAAGTCCCATGCTTTTTATATTTACAACCATTTTTATACTCCCCAAGCTTAAAATAAATACATAATTTCATTTTTTCTTTACTTTATTATATAACACGTTTAGCTTTCTATCAATAATTTAGTACCAAACAATTTACATATTGGTAATATTCGACAAATTCGGTTGAATATTTTCGGTATAATTGACACGCAGGAAAAAGTAAAATAAACGATTATATTTCATTTAACACAAACGAAAAAATACATATTCAGCACAATATCGTTTTTTATGTTCTTTTCAAACCACGGTTCAAAACTGACGGCGGCGAATAATAAATCATAATATTTTTCTGTAAAAGCAAAATATTTTCCAAAAGTCATTGTAAAATGGTTTATATGACGATTATCATAATTTGTAAAAATATACAAAGCCTATACTTATTTTTCTATAAATGTACCAAAAGTGAGTGATTATTTACTATTTTAATAAAAATTCATTGACTAAATTATTAAAATAGTGTATGATTAGTGAGAGTGGAACGCTGAGAGGTGTTTGAATGCAGGAAGTTGACTTTCAAAACGATTATGAAGCACTTAGCGATGAGGAGCTTGTAAGACTCTTCAAGGAAGGTGTACAGGACGTTTTCGGTGAATTGGCTGTCCGTTATATCTTAGTTATAAGAAACAAATCCGGCGGGTTGTACAATATGGGAATCGAGGCGGAGGATCTTTTTCAAGAAGGTCTTATAGCTCTCCATACAGCCGTTATGACATATCGAAACGGTGATGGGGCTTCATTTTATACATATGCCTCCAAGTGCATAAGAAACCGTCTTGTTTCTGCCGTGAGAACCGTGAACAGCAACAAAAATAAAATAAACAACACAGCGGTTTCACTTGATCTGCACAACAGTGAGCAGTATGATCCGGAAACAGATCCCGAAAAGCTGTTAATGGCGGACGAAGGGATAAAGGAACTTATGGAGCTTGCGCACAGCAACCTGTCCGATATGGAAATGAAAGTGCTTGCCTTGTATATTGACGGAAAGACTTATGAGGATATATCGGAGGTTCTGGGGATTTCGGTAAAATCGTGTGATAATGCGATGCAAAGGGTGAGGAAAAAGCTGAAGTCACTGTATATGCAGTCCGAATGAATATGCCCATGTAGCTTATATAAGGAGAGCGTTGACTTTATTCAAAGGTGACGGTGCAATTCCGTCCTTCGGGCAAAAATCTTTTAATACCAAAGCGAGGTAGAGCAAATGTACGAGGATAAGACATTGATTTGTAAGGATTGCGGTAAGGAATTTATATTCACTGCCGGTGAACAGGAGTTTTATGCTTCTAAGAACTTTGAGAACGAACCCCTGAGATGCAAGAGCTGTCGTATTGCAAGAAAAAATAATGCAAGAAACAGCCGTGAAACCTTTACGGGAATATGTGCAGCCTGCGGCGGAGAAGCAGTTGTACCTTTCAAGCCCCGTGATGATTCCCGTCCCATATATTGCAGTGAGTGTTTCGCAAAAATGAAGGAAAAGCAGAACTGATTTTCACAAGGTACTGCTGTAACAAAACAAAGACTGCGGGTCAGATTCTTTTAAAAAATCTGACCCGCAGTTTTTAATTCGGTATATCCGTTAAATCGGCTCTGCCGAACATTACCTCTCATTCAGCGGAACATAACCGTCACGTTTATGTACATTCATATATGCGGGGCGAATTATCTTACTCGGATTAACAAGCTCCTCTATCCTATGAGCCGACCAGCCCGCTATCCTTGCAATAGCAAAAATCGGTGTGTACAACTGCGTCGGAAGGTCAAGCATACTGTAAACAAACCCGCTGTAAAAGTCTACATTCGCACTTACACCCTTGTATATTTTTCTCTCTTCGGCGATAACCTCAGGCGCAAGCCTTTCCACAAGAGAATACAAACGAAATTCCTCCGTCCTCCCCTTTTCCTCGGACAGCTTCTCAACAAATTCCTTAAACACCCTTGCTCTCGGATCGGAAATCGAATATACGGCATGACCCATTCCGTATATAAGTCCCGCTTTGTCGAATACCTCACCATGCAGTATTTTTCTAAGATATTCCTTAACCTCGTCCTCGTCATTGTAGTCGGAAATATTCTGCTGCATATCATTGAACATCTTCACGACCTTTATATTTGCACCGCCGTGTTTCGGACCTTTAAGCGAACCGAGAGCCGCCGCCATTGCGGAATATGTATCCGTGCCGGATGATGATACCACATGAGTCGTAAAGCTGGAATTATTACCGCCTCCATGTTCGGCATGGAGAACAAGCGACATATCAAGAAGTTTTGCTTCAAGTGCGGTATATTTTGAATCATCTCGGAGCATATACAATATATTTTCCGCAGTCGAAAGCTCGGGATTGGGGGCATGAATAAAAAGACTGTCCCTCAAATAATAATGGCTGTATGCCCTGTAACAATAAACCGAAAGTACCGGAAAAAGGGCAATAAGCTGCAAACACTGGCGAAGTACGTTCGGTATCGAAATATCGTCCGGATTAGGGTCATAGGAGTAAAGTGTAAGCACACTTCTCGCAAGACCGTTCATTATATCGGTACTCGGTGCTTTTAGAATTATATCTCTGGGAAACGATTGGGGAAGATCTCTGTATGTTGCCAAAAGCTCCTTTATCCTTTCAAGCTGTTTACTGTTCGGAAGATCACCGAACAGCAGCAAATACACAACTTCCTCATACCCGAAACGATTATCCGCAATAAATCCCCTTACTATATCCTCAACATCTATACCTCGGTAGTACAGCTTACCGTCACACGGCTTTGTAACGCCGTTTTCCGTGACGGACGAACATATCTCGGAAATTTCTGTCAACCCCGCCAACACGCCTTTTCCGTTCAAATCTCTTAATCCGCGTTTGACGTCATGTTTAAAGTACAAGCTCTTATCAATAGTGCCATTCTTTTCACACAACGCACTCAAGTCCAACAACTCTTGTGTGATGTTGAAAAAATTCTCATTTTGAAGTAAATACTCATTCTGCATTTATACCATCTCCAATTTATTGGTCTATATTATTACTATTATATCATATCGGGTCAGTTTTGTAAATACCCGTAAAAAAATAATAACCTATATACAAAATAATTAAATAATATAAACCTCCTGTTCCTTACTTGTCAGCATAATCGAAAAGACTCAGTTTATTATTGTTGTCACATACACCCAAAAATATCTCGCTTGCCTTACTGTACCCCTGTTTTTTAAGTTCCTTATCAAGCCAAGTCAAATTAAGCCCCGTTCTTTTAAGATTTTCCTCAAGAATTTTTCCGTCCATAATAATCTCGGTCTGTATATATTCGGTTTTCACCTTTATATCCATATCGTTGGGATTAAGCGGACGCTTGTCACTCACGGGCAGAACTGACAGCTTTCCGTTATGCTCAAATACGGCGGTTTGAATATCATTTATATTAAAATATCCTGCCTGTCTGCACATCAGCATAAATTCACTAAGCTCCAATTTTGCCTTTTTCATGTTCTTTCTGTACAGCTTACCGTTATTCATTATTATTGTAGGCGTACCGTTAATATATTTCCTGCTTTTCTGAAATTTGCTCGCAACAAAACTTAAAGAAATCGAGCATATACCGTATATCACCATGGCAATCAGCGGTTTCCACGGATTTTCAAGCTCTGTTGCAAGTTCAGCTCCTATTGAACCTATCGTTATCCCGGTAATATAATCAAAAAAATCAAGCTGTGATATCTGCTTATGCCCTATCAGCTTCGCAATAATAAATAATGAAATTACAGACAATAACGATGTCAAAATTACCTTAATATAATCCATTTTATGCCTCCTATGCGTATTCATTGAAAGTATTCCCGTATTTCACCGCAAAATACATTTAAACATTTTCATATATCATAAAAACATTGGAAATATTTGCATAAAATCAAAAATTACCGTTAATAATCATGTTACAAAATAACGGAGGGATATTTATGAGGATATTATTCAAGGCTTTTTGTTGTGCAACAATCATAGGCTGTTTGCTTTCAATGACAGGTTTCAGCGGTGCTTGTAAAGATATTGAAAACAGGGTGTTCAGACTCCACATTATAGCAAATTCCGATACCGCCGAGGATCAGGAACTCAAATTAAAGGTAAGGGACGAAATTACATCTTATACCGAAGAATTGTTTGCTGACTGCTCAACAAAAGAGGAATCCGTTCAAGCGGCAAAGAAAAATATTGATCTTATTAAGAAAAAAGCAGCCGAAACAGTTAAAAAATACGGATACGGGTACAGCGTTGATGCATATGTGACGAATATGAGTTTTGATACAAGAGTATATGAGGATTTTACTCTGCCCGCCGGAAGATATGATGCTTTGCGAATAGTTATCGGAGAGGGTAAAGGACATAATTGGTGGTGCGTTCTCTATCCCGCTGTCTGCGTTCCGTCTGCCCAAAAGGACATAAGCTCCGCATTGAATGAAAATGAAACGGAAATAGTTACCGACAGTGATAAATATGTATTCAAATTTAAAATAGTTGAAATATTTGAAAGTCTTGCCGGTTTTTTCGGAATGTAAATTTACGCCGCAGGCATAATAATGCGGACAAACACGGATATGTCCGAAGGGCAGCGGGAAAATATAAAAACCGTGTTATATCGGTATATTTTCCCAAACCCGATAAAATACGGCTAAAATCCGTACATACTGCTCATAATGGCATATAATTGATTTTTTTGAGAAAATAAAATGTATTATAACTAAAGAAATAATTTACAAAAGTTGAATTTTAAAATTTTATGTGTTATAATTAGATATTGCAATCCATGAGTAACGAAAGAAGTGTAATAATATGCCGATTAAGATACAAAACAGTAACCTGCCCGCTTACAAACTGCTTGAAGCGGAAAATATATTTGTCATGACTCACGAACGTGCCATGACTCAAAATATACGTCCCCTCAAAATCATAATACTTAACCTTATGCCTACGAAAATAGAAACGGAAACGCAGCTTCTCCGACTCCTCGGAAATACTCCTTTACAGGTTGACATAGAGCTTTTGCGAACCGCCACTCATGTTTCCAAAAATGCCCCGATCGATCATCTTACAACATTTTATAAAACCTTTGACGAAATAAAGGACAACTACTATGACGGCATGATAATAACGGGCGCACCCGTGGAGCTGATGGAATTTGAAGATGTCGATTATTGGAACGAGCTTTGCAGCATAATGGAATGGTCAAAACATAACGTGTACAGTACTTTTCATATTTGCTGGGGCGCACAAGCCGGTCTTTACTACCATTACGGAATACCAAAATATAAACTCGGAGAAAAGCTGTCGGGCATATATGTGCATAGAATTATGAACAGTTTCCACCCGCTTATGAGGGGCTTTGATGATAAAATACTTATCCCGCATTCCCGTTATACAGGTACACATCGCTCCGAAATACGTAAACATGAGGAGCTTGAAATACTTGCCTCGTCAAATATTGCGGGTGTTGCCATTGTTGCGAATAAAAACGGCAGACAGTTCTTTATATCGGGTCATGCCGAATATGACAGAAATACACTTGCGAATGAATATTTCCGTGACAAAAACAAGGGTATAAATCCCGAACTTCCCTATAATTATTTTCCCGGAAACGATCCCCGTTCACTTCCGACACTCAGTTGGCGAAGCTATGCGACCATTTTGTATTCAAACTGGCTCAACTATTATGTGTACCAACAGACACCGTACAGACTTGAGGATATCAAAGGCTTTGAGAAATAATCAGATTATTTTTTAATATTTTTCGTGTATAGGGGAATATTATCAACAGGGAGTTGATAATATGAAAAATCATAAGAAACACGAAACGGGTCTGTTGTTCCCGCATAACAGTGATTTTGCCGATCGTGAGGACGAATTTGATACAAGCGGCGAATATCTGAATTTTTCATCAAACGGCATGACGGATAATGAAAAAATCGACGAGTATAATTATTATATGGATTATCTCGGTTATGATACCGATGACGATGCATTTTAAAAAGAACGGGCCGTGTCACCATTCAGCGACACGGCTCGTTCTTTATTTTTTGCCGTTCAAAACTTCTTTGCGAATGTATTCGAGTGTCTTTTCCTCACCCTCGTTTTTAAGCATCAGCAACAGCTTATGAAGAAGTGCATCGGTTTCCGGGTGGATAATATAATGGGATCTTGATCTCATATAATAATCATATGCATCGGAATCGGTATAGCTGTTTCCTCTGTAATTCTTCGATGCGGCAACTCTGTCGCAAAACATCTCAACAACATATTTCACGGGCATTTTCATACCCTCCATATTATGATCCTCGTTAAGACTGTAATCTATCCAATACTCAAGATGATGCTTATTTCTGCCTTTGTGGTGCAGCCATGCCGTACTAAGACCTTTATCTTCATGCTCTGCAGTATTAGGGCTTCTTGTACCCTGATAATACTTTGCCCCGACAAAAAATTCCGCAGGAGAATACTTTGACAGATCGTGCATTATTCCCTGTCTGTACAGTCCGACACTAAAGCATAGTTTCATAACCAGCCACTTATGATGATTTATAGTTTTAAGATGCTTTAACCATTTCATAACATTTATCCAAAATCATTTTTCGGGTTTTGCAAGACCGGTCACTTCGCTGCTTGAAAGAAATCCGTCTATTTCTCTCTTGAGCCTTGCAATAGGCAAACCGACAACATTATAGTAATCTCCGTTAATCTTCTTAACGAAAACTCCTCCTCTTCCCTGTATGCCATATCCGCCTGCCTTATCATACGGTTCCGAGGTCACGATATATTCCTCTATCTCCTGCTCTGTAAGCTCATAAAATTCAACTTCGGTCGATTCCGAAAACGAATAACTCAAGCCCATATAGCAAAGACAACAGCCTGTTATAACTTTATGTACCGTTCCCGAAAGCATATTCATCATAATTCTGGCGTCATTTGTATCCCTTGGCTTGTTAAGCATTTTTCCGTCGCATATAACCGCCGTATCACAACCTATCACAAGTGATTTTTTCCTCCCCTGCGCTGTTGTTTCCGCCTTTGCACACGCAAGATATTCGGGGCATTTCTCCACCTCAAGATCTCTCGGAACAAGCTCACGTATATCCGACGGTATGACACGGAAATCGCTGTATAGCATAGAAAGCAGCTTTTTTCTCCTCGGTGATACTGAAGCAAGTATTATATCCATAATTATTTCCTCCTGTTTTATAGGGTATCAACTAACAATTTCTTGAAATCAATTCCTTATATATTTCGCTCTTTTTATATCCTGTAAGAGCAGCAGCCTGCTTTGCCGCAGATGACACGGACATTCCGTTTTTTACGGCACTGACGGCAACCTCGACTGCATCTTCTATCGTTTCCGCTGTTTTATCCTCATCTTTAGCACCCTCGATTACAAGGACTATCTCTCCTTTGACACTTCCGTCCGCATATTTTTCCGCCGCCTCCGAAAGAGTGGTGCGTATGACCTCCTCATGCACCTTTGTAAGCTCACGCACTATTGAGATCCTGCGGTCACCCAGTATCTTATACATATCCTTTAATGTATCGGACAGCTTGTGGGGTGCTTCATAGAAAATCATTGTCCGTCGTTCACTAAGCAATGAATTGAGATGTTCAAGTCTGCCCGGCTTATTTACACTCAAAAAGCCCTCAAACGTAAATCTCCCCGTGGAAAGACCCGATACCGCTACTGCACTCGCAAGTGCTGTCGGCCCAGGCACAACACATACGGTAATGCCGTATTCCGCACATTTTGCAACCAACAGTTCGCCGGGATCGGATATGCACGGCATTCCCGCATCAGTAACAATAGCGCAGTTTTCACCGTTAAGCATACGCTGACATATTTCCTCCCCGCGCTCTGTTGTATTGAACTTATGATAGCTTACCATTGGCGTATGTATATCAAAGTTTGTCAAGAGCTTAATCGTCACCCTTGTATCCTCCGCTGCAATAAAATCAACGGATTTAAGCGTTTCTACGGCACGGGGCGAAAGGTCGGACAAATTCCCTATCGGAGTTCCGACAACATAGAGCTTTCCACTCATATATATATTCCTCCTAATCACCTATACTATTCACAATCAATATAAAACGGGCATAAGACCGTAAACATCAAAAGAGAATTGATAAACCGCCGTAAATTATAATTTTTGCAAAAATCCTGTTTTATCATCAGCGAATTTTTAAATACCTGCACACAATTACAAATAATTCTCTTTATATGCTCCGTAAATATCAATCATTTCCTGCGAAAAACCGCCGTTTTCGTTTTCAATAAACAATACCGTTTCAACCGTAAGCCCGCCGGGACGTCCTCCCCTCTTTCCCTCAATAAGAAAAAGTTTCGGCGGTTTTGACGGCCGCTGCTGTACAAAACGGAGTCTTTTCGGTTCAACATCGTATTTTCTCATCATACATATAACATCAGCTAATCTTTCGGGGCGCTGACACATACAAAGTCTGCCCGAAAAATTGAGCAGCAGGGACGCAGCCGAAACTACATCTTCAACGGTACACATACTTTCATGTCTTGCTATCAGCTTTGAAGTGCTGCTGCTCTTTATTCCCGCACCGTCAGCCTTATACGGCGGATTACATACTACAAGGTCATATGACCCTGCCTGAACCTTTCCGCTAAGTTCACGCAAATCGCTGTTTATAACATCTATTTTTCCCGCAAGACCGTTCAGCTTTATGCTCCTTTCAAGCATTGAGCAGGCATCTTTCTGTATCTCGACCGCCGTTACATGAGCAGGCGAACCGTTTCGCAGCCATATCAGCGGTATTGACCCGCACCCGCTTCCGAGGTCGCAGGCATTATCTTTCTTTTTCGGTGCGGAAAAGTCTGCAAGAAGTACCGTATCCGTCCATAGCTTATGTTCATCAGATACTATTATTTTCATTCCGTTTCCGAGCGGTTCAATTTTTTCGGTTATGTCATATTCATAGATATAATCGTCCATAAAAAATCCGTTTCCTATGTCCTTTTTTTGTGTTCCGCTCCTCCGAAAACCCAAACTTTCATATGCGTATACGGCATCATTATTTCTGTTGACATTAAGTCTTATCCTTTCAGCTCCGCTGCCTATCGCAATATCCTTGACAAAATCAAGCATATTTCGGGAATATCCCTTTCCTCTGTAATGTTTTTCGAGATAAAACTTGCTGAGATACAAAATTTTCTCATCAATGCGATATGCAAGAAAACCTATTTTTTTATTTTCAAGACATACAAAATAATATTTATATCCCTCGGATATCTGCCGCATTACGGATTTCACGGACTGAAATTTTTCTATCATGTAATCATTCTGTTTACTGCCTATTATGGGGTCAAAATGCTCTTTTACGATAGATGATGCCAATGCTGACATTTCTGCCGCCTTGTTTTCATCGTCACCATTTAATAATACAAAATCCATATCTGCATATCCTCCGATATGATAAAAAATTATCAGTATGCAAGAACCTCATTGCCGTCCTCCGTAACAAGCACCATTATCTCCCATTGTGCCGACGGTTTCCTGTCTGCGGTATAAATCGTCCAATTGTCTTTTTTATCGCAAAATACCTTTGCCGTTCCCATATTAACCATAGGCTCTATCGTGAATATCATACCGGGAACCATAAGCATTTCCTCTCCCGCTTTGGAAACATAACTCACCCACGGATCTTCATGAAATTCAAGTCCGACACCGTGTCCGCCTATTTCACGCACAACGCTGTATCCGTTCTTTATTGCGTGTTCATTAACGGCTTGACCCATATCTCCCAAAAAGCCCCACGGTTTTACCATTTTAAGACCTATTTCCACACATTCCTTAACGGTATCGACAAGTTTTCTCTTTTCTGCGCTCACATCACCTATACAGAACATTCTTGACGAATCAGAGAAATATCCGTTATATATTGTACTGCAATCCACATTTATGATATCCCCGTCCTTTAGTATTACATCACTTGACGGAATACCGTGACAAACAACTTCATTTACAGATGTACATACGCTCTTGGGATAACCCTGATAATTCAGCGGTGCCGGTATCCCGCCAAGCTCGGCAGTTTTTTCGGAAACAAGTCTGTCTATTTCCTCCGTACTCATACCTGCTCTTATATTTTCCGCAACATAATCGAGAACAGCTATATTTATTTTTGCGCTCTCCTTTATTTTTTCAATTTGTTCCGGTGTCTTTATAATGCTATGGTCGGGCACCTCGTGTCCCTGACTTTTTATATAAGCTATTTTCTCGTCAAATTCCTCGTGGCACTTTTTGTATTTAATACCGCTTCCGCACCAGCAAGGATCATTTCTTCCTATTTTGCTTCCCATTGTAATATCCCTCTTTCACTATAAATACATTTTCTTAATTATACACCTGTTTTTTCAAAAAGTAAACAGTTGAGTAAAGTATATCTAACTTTTTAAGCTGTAACCGTTTCGTACCGTATGAATATAATGAAGTAAACGGCAGTCATTGTTGGGAAGAGAACAGGTTTGTGGATAATTGCAGTATGCAGCATGACTGCCAAGCAGTTAAAAGCAACTGACGTAAGATCTTCCTCTAACCCTGCGATTATTCACATATAGTCGTGAAATATTTTATATGGAGTGAATAATATGATTTGTAATTATGACGGCTGCGGCTGCGGTATGTCAGGCGGCAGGCAAAACTCCTGCATGAACGGAATAATGATACTTGTAAGTATCATAGGCGGTCTTTTATTCACCACCGCCACTGTTCTTCTGTTTATAAATTCACTTATCACAACCGTAGGCTTCATTGCATGGACGGCACTAATAGTCGGACTCGTATTTCTTTTCACGCTTCTGATTTTTTCATTTGTTGCTGAAAAGGGCAGTACAGCCGCTAAATGTACCCGCTGTTACCTCGGCGGTATCTTATTCGGTATATTCGGTTCTATTTTTACAGGTCTTATCGGAATTGCAACAAGTTTTGCGGCTGTTGCCGTATTTCCTGCCGTAATACTGGGTCTTGTGTCATTCTTCATTGCCTATACGGTAATAAGTACTCTGTTTTTGCTGAAATGTAACCTTTCTTAATCTCATGTTTGTCGATGAGTGAGGAAAAAACAGACAATCAAAGGTTAAACATCAAATTTTGCCGAAAACTTTCAATATTCTCCCCCGCCCGAAGCGGCGGGGGGTTTAAGTATAGGGCATGATTTTTTATAAATAATTTCAAAATATCGTCAGACCTTCAGGCTATGCATATCCGTATTTTTTTCTGTTTGTCGAAAAACAGCATATTGTTATCACGAGGGAAATACCCTCCGCAAATATTACAGCAAGCCATATTCCGTCCAGACCGAACAAAAATGACAGGCTTAATACACATACGACCTGAAAAACCAAAGTCCTCGAAAAAGAAATAAGCGCAGAAATCAGGCCGTTGTTTAGAGCAGTAAAAAAAGATGACGCAAATATATTGAAACCTGCAAGCATATATGAAACGGAGTAAATCATAAAGGCTTTTTGCGTCATTTTGAAAAGCTCGGCATCATAACCTACAAAAATCAGCGAAAGCGGATATGACAGCAGTTCTGCCGTTACCGTAAGTATAAGTGATGCTGCGCCAATAATACGCAGACTTTTTCTGTATATGTTCTTGAGTTCCGTTTTGTTTCCCGCACCGTAATGATATCCCGTTATCGGCGCACTTCCGATAGAAAATCCTAAAAAAACCGATATAAATACAAAACCCACATACATAATTACTCCGTATGCGGCAACTCCTTTTTGTCCCGCAATTTCCATAAGTCTGTTATTGTAAAGCATATTAACTGCGGATAACGAAATATTTGTCATAAATTCCGAAGAGCCGTTTGTAAAGGCTTTAATTATTGCTCTGAAATCAGCCGAAGCCCTGCCAAGTCTTAATTTTGTTTTGTTTGGGAGAATAAAAAATATCAAAGGCGTTAATCCTCCGACATACTGGCTTATTCCCGTGGCAAACGCCGCCCCGCTTATGCCCCACCGGAATACGGCAACAAATAAAGCGTCAAGTATCATATTCGTAACACCGGCGGCAACAGTAATAATTAAACCAAGCATAGGACGTTCGGCTGTCACAAGAAAACTCTGGAAAACACTTTGCAGCATGAACGGTATCAATGCAAACATGATTATTTTCCCGTACTCCACGCAAAACGGGAGCATTTCCTCATCTGCACCCAACGCAAGTGCCGCATCATCGAGAAACATTGTGCCGAAAACGGTAAATATTATTCCAAGACCTATCACGATATATATAATCATGGAAAAAATATTTCTCGCTTTTTCGTCATTCCCCTCTCCAAGTGTTTTCGCAACAAGTGCGCTTCCTCCGGCACCCGCCATAAAACCGACAGCACCGAATATCATGAGAAACGGCATTATAAAATTAACTGATGTAAATTCCGTAGGCCCTATGAAATTTGAAATAAACACTCCGTCAACAACACCGTATATCGAAGTAAATATCATCATTATGACAGACGGTATCGTAAATTTTATCAATTTTTTATATGTAAAACTGTCCGATAGACTTATTTTCATATTTTAATTGCTTCCTTTTCGTTTAATAAATGTACTCCCGTTCAAATCGTTGTATCTGTTAAACCTCATCGGGTTTTTGACCGTCATGCGCAGACCATTTACATTCAGACAGACTCATTTCCGTAAATACTGCCTTAAAAGACGATTCTTCGGGACTGCAGGCATAAATCCCGAAAGCCGCCTCCCCGTCCGCTTTCCACATATGACAAATACGCATCTGACTGAATTTTTTCCCGTCCTCGGAACACTCTATACAAAAATCATTTTCTCTTCTGCTAAGACGATACCACATGGATTTGACAGACGCATCTATTTGTGAGGTCGCCCAATCAGAATACCCGTTGTTTGTAACGACACTTCCGAGATGCTGATAAACATCGTTCTCGTACTCTATTGCTGCCTTCAGCCAATTCTCACTATCAAGATACATCACAACACCGCATTGGTCAAAACGATGCTTACTTTCAAATTCTGTCTTTACGGTAAATGAAAAATATTTCTCATCTGTATTCATTTGCAAAACGGGCGCATTATCATTTCTGAAATGATAATATGTACGCTGCCATAAATCCGTGTGGGGACACGTTATTATCTCAATACGGTCATCGCCAACGGAAAAGTATTGAGGTTTCCTTATCCACTTCATTTTTCCTGTATCAAACATTATACTCCTGCTCCCTTTTATCTTCTGTTTTTACAGCGGTTTCATCGGCGCAGCATTTATAAAATACGCAAAATCGGCATTACGGCTTACGTTAAAACATAACCTGACGGTCTTTATAAACTCAAAACAACAGTACCGAAAGTAAACCGCATTTTAAATTTACCGGCTTTCCCGAACGGTTTTCACCACCGCACACATTCGCCGTACACAAGTATAACAGATTTTTGGTACAAAAGCAACATTTACCATGCCTTTGTCGGTTAGTCGGTTAGGAAGTCGGTCAGGACATAAATATATAATATCTGCTGCATAATAAGTTTTCTCAATACACCAAATTAAACGCATATTTCCTCGGCTATACACCCGAAATATTTTTAGGAAAAAATATCAGCCCGTGTTCTGATACCCACGGGCTGACTGATTTATCTGCTTTCGTACAGAATTTATATTTTAAAAATGATTACATACTTCTCTCGTATGCCTCAATCATTTTCTTAACCATCTGTCCGCCTACCGAACCTGCTTCACGAGATGTGAGGTCGCCGTTATAACCCTGCTTGAGGTTTACGCCTACTTCGTTAGCACATTCCATCTTGAACTGCTCCATAGCCTGCTTTGCTTCAGGTACATTGAGTGAGTTAGAATTGTTAGCCATAATTTTCTCTCCTTTGTTATATCAATAATTGTATAACAGGCGACAAAATAGCTGTAAATAATTTGAGGTGCGGTATTAGTATATAATCAATTCCGCACCGTCTGTAAGTACAAAATCAATGTAATATATAATACCCGACCTTATCCGAATTGTTTACAAATATCGAGGATATTTGCCGCCCGTGTTAATATTATTATCATATTTTTTATTTTATATTACAGATATCATATGGTAAATAATACTACTGCAATATAAAAAAATTGCGGCTGCGTAATTACAATATTTATTGATAATACTGAAAATCGCATAAAAAAGTTCATCAGTTTTAACAGAAATATACAAATAAAATGCAAATAATTATTGACATTTTGATAAATAAGTTGTTTAATTATATTAGAAACAGTCAGTAAGGTGGTGATATTTATGAAGGTTATAAACGGTACAAGTGTTTCAAACGGGATAGCAATAGGAAAACTGCACTTTTACAAGGACACTCTCGGCGACATACCCGACTATAAGGTCGATGATGTTGAGGCAGAACTTCAAAGATACCACAGAAGTATGTTTACCGCAAAAGAATGTCTTGTTTCCCTGTATGAAGATGCCTGCCAAAAAGTGACAAAAGACGAGGCTGTTATATTCAAGACTCACATTCTCGTGCTTGAGGATGCAAAATTAAAAAAATTGGTCGAGGCAGAAATCAACGGGGGCAGAAATGCCGAAGCGGCAGTTTATGATGCATTTAAAGATCTTGCACTCGTATTCAAAAATCTTGACGATGAATACTTTAGTGCAAGATACAGCGACATACTTGATGTTGCGCATATCATTATCGGAATTTTGCAGGATAATTACAACCGCGAAAAAAATATAGACAAAGCAGGGCCTGTTATAATCGCTGCAAGAGATTTTTTTCCGAGCGATACCGTGTCTTTCGACAGAGAAAAACTTCTCGGTCTTGTAGCGAACGAAAGCTCATATAACTCACATACTTCCATTCTTGCAAGAACCATGGGAATACCTTCTGTCATTCAAATCGACGAACCCCTTGACGGTTATGATAACAAAACCGCTGTCATTGACGGTCAGTTGGGAAAAATCATAATTGACCCTGATAAAAATACGCTCGCAATGTATAAGGCAAAACTCGAACGTTACGAAAAACAGCAGCAACGACTCAAAAACCAAATCGGACGTCCCTCCCAGACAAAAAACAAGCAAAACGTCCGGCTTTCGGTTGATATAAGCAGTCTTGAAGATATATCAAGTGCATTGAACAACGATGCGGACGGTATCGGCATTTTCAGAAGCGAAACTCTTTTCACAAACAGAGGAAAAGCTCCCGATGAAGCCGAACAGATAGAAACATACAAAACACTTCTTAAAGCCTTCGGCAAAAAGGGTGTCGTTATAAGTACGGCAAACGGCAGCTCGGAAATGGGAATGAGTTATCTTGACATTCCGCATGAAAAAAATCCCGCACTCGGATTTAACGGGATACGTATTTCTCTTGAAAATTCCGATTTTTTCCGCACTCAACTTCGGGCATTGTTTCGTGCGTCCGTCTATGGGGCTCTTTCGATACTTCTGCCAATGGTCAGCAGTACGGAAGAGATAGATTACGTTAAACGTGAAATTGAAGAAATCAAAAAGGAATTAACTTTGCAGGGGGAAAAATTCAGCGACAATATAAAACTCGGTCTTATGGTTGAAACACCGGCTGCCGCTATACTGTCGGACGAACTTTGCGGTCAGGTAGACTTTGTAAATATCGGTACGGATAATCTCACACAATACACCCTTGCAATGGATAAGGATAATAAAAAACTCGTGGATTTTTACCGTCCCTATCACCCCGCAGTTAAAAGACTGATAAGAATAACCATAGATAATGCACATAAACACGGAAAACCCGTAGCAATCAGCGGTCATTACGCATCAGATACCGCCGTCACAAAATTACTTTTAGCATTAAAGGCGGACGAATTGGTGGTGTCCCCGTCAGAAATACTGAAAGTTAAGGCTTCCGTCACAGAAACGGATACAAGCAATCCCGAAAAAATACTAAAAGACAAATTCTGAATAATAATTCTTTACGGTATATGCGGTCAGAACGAACACGGACAAATACGGTCTGCCGCATATACCTTTTTTCTATACACGGTACAATCAAGATGATGTGATATTAAGCAAATGAGCAATTCCGGGGATACTCTCGCCCTGCTGACTTGACGTCGGCGACATAAGCGCACCGGTTGCAATAAAAAGTATATTGTTAAGTTTCTTTTCGTCAAGCTGTTTTGCTATATATGAGCAGAATACCGAACCGCAGCAGCCGCAGCCCGAACCTCCGCCGTGAACGTCCTGACCTTTCCTGTCGTATATCAGCTTTCCGCAGTCATTATGATTTTTTGAAATATCTATACCCTCACGTCCCAACAATTCTTTCAAAAGTTCGGAGCCTATATATCCGAGATCTCCCGTCAAAATGAGGTCATAATCAGATGCTTTCGTATTTGTATCCTTCAAATAATTCATTATAGTGTCGGCAGCCGCCGGAGCCATAGCCGCTCCCATATTATTTGCGTCCTTGATTTTGTAATCAATTATCTTCCCGATAGTTACCGCCTTTATAGGTTTACCCTTTCCGCTGTCATCAATTATTGCCGCCCCGGCACCAGTTACCGTCCACTGGGCAGTCGGAGTACGCTGTCCGCCGTATTCTATCGGAAAACGGAATTGTCTTTCCGCCGAACAAAAATGTGATGATGTGACCGCCATTGCCCTGCTGCACGCTCCGCTGTCGCATAACAGTGAGGCAAGCATTATCGTCTGTGCCATTGTTGAGCAAGCCCCGTACTGACCTATATACGGTATTCCGAGCGAACGCAGCCCGAAAACCGATGAAATGCACTGGTTTAGCAAATCACCGGCAAGGATTACATCAATATCCCCCGTGTTAAGCCCCACCTTATCAAGCGCAAGTTGGGCAGCATTTTTTTGCAGCTGACTTTCCGCTTTCTCCCATGAGCTTTGACCTAACATATCATCGTTATATGTCATATCAAAATATTCACCGAGCGGCCCCTCGCTTTCCTTGTGTCCGGCAATTCCTGCCGAGCTTATTATACCTATTCCGTCTGAAATTTTTATTGTTCTCTTACCTGTTCTTTCGGACATAATTCTACCTCCATAATTTATTCTGATTTATTATCTGCAATATTTCGGGAATAATACCAATAAATCGAAAATAAAAAATCAAAATTGTTATTGACATTGTAACAAAAAAATGATATATTACATTTGAAATGATATAACTGCTATGATGAGGAAGCGAATTTAGAATCGTATATCCAGAGAACGGCGGTCATTGGCTGTAAGCCGCCGTATATACACTTTTTTCGACACCGCCTCGGAGCTTTGCGGCAAACGCTTTGCCTAAGCTGCAACGTAGGACATACGTTATAATGTCGGAGATGATATAATCTCGTTGAGCGGCTGTTTGCCGAAAAACAGGGTGGAACCGTGGAGCTTATGCCCCGCCCCTCGTGTGTAAAGCACAAGGGGCGGTTTTTTTGTTCCCCCGAATATGCAGTTAAAATATTTAAAATACGGAGGTAAGAAAAATGGTAAATGTATCGCTTAAAGACGGAGTTGTAAAGGAGTTTGAAAACGGAACAACTGCCGCCGAAATTGCAAAATCACTCGGCATGGGACTGTATAAGTCTGCCTGCGCCTGTAAAATTAACGGTGAGGTATGCGATTTGAGGACACAAATTCTCAATGACTGTACTCTTGAAATTTTAACCTTTGACAATAATGACGGTAAAAAAGCATTTTGGCACACCACTTCACATATACTTGCTCAAGCCGTGAAACGTCTTTTTCCGTCCGCTAAATTTGCAATAGGTCCTGCTATCGACAACGGTTTTTACTATGATTTTGATGTGGAAAAGCCGTTTTCACCTCAAGATCTCGAAAAAATAACAGACGAAATGAAAAAAATCGTTAAAGAGGGTTATGAGGTCGAAAAATTTCTTTTACCACCCGATGAGGCTCTTGCTATGCTTGAGGAAATGAATGAACCGTATAAGGTTGAGCTTTGCAGGGAACATACGGATAAGGGTGAGCCTATCAGCTTCTATAAACAGGGTGAATTTACGGATCTTTGTGCAGGGCCGCATCTTATGAGCGTTTCTCCGATCAAGGCAATCAGGCTTACCGCTTGTACGGGAGCTTATTGGAGAGGCGACAGCAAAAACGCACAACTTTGCCGTGTTTACGGAGTATCATTCCCGAAAGCATCGCAGCTTGAAGAACATTTACAAAAACTCGAAGAGGCAAAGATGCGTGACCATAATAAAATAGGACGTGAGCTTGAATATTTTACTACGGTGGATTACGTCGGACAGGGATTGCCCGTACTCCTGCCAAAGGGTGCAAGAGTAATTCAGCTTCTCCAAAGGTGGGTAGAGGACGTGGAGCAGTCAAAAGGCTGTATGCTTACAAAAACTCCCCTATTGGCTAAACGTGAACTCTATAAGATATCGGGACACTGGGATCATTATCTTGACGGTATGTTTGTACTCGGAGATCCGAATGACGAAACAAAAGAATGTTTCGCTTTGCGTCCTATGACCTGCCCGTTTCAGTATCAGGTATATCTTAACAAACAGCGTTCGTACCGTGATCTCCCCATGAGGCTCACCGAAACCTCTACTCTTTTCAGAAATGAGGCTTCGGGAGAAATGCACGGTCTTATACGTGTACGTCAGTTTACTATCTCCGAGGGACATTACATTCTTCGTCCCGATCAGCTTGAAGAGGAATTTAAAGGTTGTCTTGAGCTTGCAAAATACTGTCTTGATACCGTCGGACTTCTTGAAGACTGCACATTCCGTTTTTCAATGTGGAATCCCGAAAATCCGGATAATAAGTACGAGGGTACTCCCGAACAGTGGGAAGAGGCACAAGCTGCCATGAAAAAGATACTTGATGATATAGGTCTTGATTACGAGATAGGCATTGACGAGGCTGCATTCTACGGACCTAAACTCGATATCCAATACAGAAACGTATTCGGCAAGGAAGATACAATCGTAACAATACAAATTGATATGCTGCTTGCCGAAAAATTCGGTATGTACTATGTTGACAGCGACGGACAGAAAAAACTGCCGTATATCATACATAGAACCTCGCTCGGCTGTTATGAAAGAACACTTGCATATATGCTTGAGCATTTCGGCGGTGCGCTCCCTGTATGGCTAAGTCCCGAACAGGTTCGTGTTATGCCTATCAGCGAAAATCTTGCGGATCGTGCTAACGAGATTGTTGACAGTCTTAATGCAAAAGGAATTAGAGTAAGTGCAGATCTCCGAAGTGAAAAAATCGGATATAAGATAAGAGAAGCACAACTTGAGAAAATCCCCTATATGCTCGTTATAGGCAACAAGGAAGCCGAAGACGGAACTGTTTCGGTACGCTCAAGAAAGAATGTAAACCTCGGAGCAATGCCGCTTGATGATTTTATTAAAATGATCAAAGAGGAAATTGATACAAAGAAAAAGGACTGATAAAAAAAGCTGTCAATATATCCGCATATCGAATATATTGACAGCATTATTTCTATATTCTATCACATAGGAATGGTGTTTTATGACTGATAAAGAAAAGGCTGAAAGGGCAGTAGAACTCCTCGAAAATGAATATCCCGATGCCGTTTGCTCCCTTACATATACCGACCCGCTTCAACTGCTCATAGCAACAAGGCTTGCCGCACAATGCACGGATAAAAGAGTAAATACGGTAACTCCGGCTTTGTTTGAAAGATTTCCCGATGCCGCAGCTTTCGCAGAAGCCGAACCGAGTGAAATCGAGTCCTATATAAAATCATGCGGTCTGTATAAAACAAAGGCAAGGGATATATCGGCTATGGCAAAAATGCTTTGTGACGTGTATAACGGCGTTGTTCCGGACAGTATAGAGGAATTAACACGACTTCCCGGAATAGGCAGAAAAACCGCCAATCTTGTTGTAGGCGATATTTACGGGAAACCCGCCGTTGTTGTTGATACGCACTGTATAAGAATAACAGGAAGATTGGGATTTCATAATCTGAAAGATGCCGCCAAAATAGAAAAAATTCTCCGTGAGCTTTTACCCCACGACAAATCCAACGATTTTTGTCACCGTCTTGTACTCCACGGGAGAGCTGTATGTACTGCACGAAAACCGAAATGCAGCGGCTGCTGTCTTAAAGATATTTGCAAAACATACAATGACGACACTTCAAAAACCGAATAATATAATAAAGGACGCTCCCCCTAAAGGAACGCCCTTTTTTTTAGAATATGTCCGATCGCAGCCGAAACGGTTATCCCTCTGTCTTTTTGCCGAAAATATTAAATCTGAACAGCTTTGACTCATCATCAGGCTTTTGACATTCAATATGTGCATTAGAAATCTTACCGCCCTCGATCAGCTTGGTAAGACCGATAAGCTGACACAGCTTACTCTTGAGGTTAAGACGGTCGCCCTCGTCGGTTACAAGGAAAACATCACCCTCACAATTGTCAATCTCCGAGAGGAATTCCTGTACTTCTACATCATGTAATTCTATTGCCATAACTAACTCTCTCCTTAAAAATTGATACGCAGATTTTCTCTGCTGAGTTTATTATAACACATACGTTTCTTTTGTCAATATCTTACTTGCAAAAAATTGGTTAATATTTTGTTAAATTTGTTAGAATAATTATGTTGATACTTATATGATATCAACAAATACGAATTTTTTATTGAATAATTTTTCCATCGCTTATTTTTATACACCGTTTAGCCCTCTGCGCTATCGAATTGTCGTGGGTTATCATAATTACCGTTACACCGTCATCATTCAAAGATTTTATAATCCCAAGTATTTCTTCGCCTGACTTTTTATCAAGACTTCCCGTGGGTTCGTCCGCAAGCAGTATCTTCGGCTCGGACGCTATTGCCCGTGCAACGGCGACTCTCTGCTGCTGTCCGCCCGAAAGCTCACACGGAAGATGATTTTTCCGTGCGGACAGACCGACTCTTTCAAGAGAATATTCTGCCCTTAATTTCCTTTCTTTTTTTCCTATTCCCCTATACAAAAGAGGCAGTTCCGCATTCTCAAGTGCGGTCAGCGTGGGAATAAGGTTAAAGCTCTGAAAAATAAATCCTATAACATTACTTCGTATATATGTTAGCTGTTTTTCTCCGAGTGCGGAAATATTTATCCCGTCAAGTATATACTCACCGTCAGTCGGTTTGTCAAGGCAGCCGAGAATGTTCATAAGAGTAGATTTTCCCGACCCCGAACGACCGACAACTGCAATAAATTCTCCGTCCTCCACATCAAGAGTTATTCCGCAAAGGGCATGGACAACCTCACCCTTAGTTATATAATCCCTTTTTAAATTTTTCAGTGTAATAATATTTTTCATAAAACGCTCTCCGATATATTTTGTATATATTCTTGACCTTTATAAAAAATATTATACAAAAAATATGCGATCCCCCAAAAGAGATCGCAATATTTTAATGCTTGTGCGGCGGTCTTTCAAATGTTTTTGTATCGCTGCGTGTGTTAGCGTTGGCTGACAGTTTTTTTTGAACCGGTTTGTTTTGAGCCGTTCTGCTCTGCACGGGTCTGGTTTTGACGGAGTTATTATGCGGCGGTCTGTTCTGCACGGGTTTATGCGGCGGACGTTTTTTCGGTGTGTGTCCTCTGCTGCCGACATTTGTATCCGACATCATTTTTCTTCTGCTCGGTGCTTTTACATATGTGACAGGCTCATCATCATTGACGGCAGCCGCCTTTTTCTGCGCTGCTCCCTTACGACGTTTCTTTCGCCGTTTGGGATTTATAAGAATACTCGTTGCTAAAACAAGAATCAGCTCCACAAAGATTATCCAAAAACTTATTCCCGTGTATGCTGCCGAAAATACATATTCTTCCCCGTTTACCGATACCAGCTCCGCATTCGGGTCATATACGGGCAGATTTTTAATATTGGAAATTTGTTTGCCCGTTCTTGAAGCATATTCCTGCAAATACACATTATTGTCACTGTATATTACAACCCTCGGAGATGCGGAAAAAGCATTGTCGTCAAGCTCGGCGGGATTTTTGTAATACACAACCGCCGAAAGGTTCGTGCAACTGCTGAAAGCACCGGCTTTCAATGTTGTTTCTCCGTTGAATTCCGCCCGCAAAAGTGTGTTGCACTCCTCAAAGGCATTTTCACCTATTTCCTTGAGGGTTTCGGGAAACACGACTCTTTTTAGCACACTGCAATATCTGAACGCATCTTCACTTATTTTTTTAACACCCTTCGGTATCTTGATTTCTTTCAGCGACGAACAACCCTCAAAAGCACCTTCGTCAATATTGGTAACATTTGGGGGGATTTCAAAACTTTCAAGTCCCGAATCACGAAATGTTGACTTTTCAATAGTATTGATGCCGTTAGGAAATTCAACTTTTTTTAAACTCGAACAGCCGTGGAATGCTCCCTCACCTATACGTGCAACCGATGACGGGATATAAATACTTTTTAGTCCCGTACAGTTATCAAATGCATAAATATCTATTGAATATACCGAGCTTGGCAGCATTATCTGCTTTATTTTCTTATTTCCTGCAAATGCATAGCTGCCTATCACCTTTACATTATCGGGAATACTTTTAACATCGCTGTCACCCGAATATTTGATAAGTATTCCGTCACCGACAACAACAAATTCCCCTTTCTGCGACTTCATCCAGCTCGTGTTTTCAAGCGCATATTTGCCGAAATATCTCAATGATTTAGGTATATACGGATTTGAAAGTGATGTGCAGTTAAGAAAAGTATAGTCACCGATACTGTCAAGGCTGTTCGGCAGGTGAATCTCCTCAAGCGACGTACATTCCGAAAAAGCATAATTTCCCAATTCCGTCAGTCCGTCATCAATATTTACATCACTAAGAAGTCCGCACCCCGAAAACGCCGAATTTCCTATTTTTAAAACAGAGGCGGGTATCTGTATTTTCTTCAAAGCCTTACAATTTTGAAAAGCACAATTCTTTATCTCTTTTACGGTTTCGGGTATTTCAAGCTCCCTCACGGTTTCATTGTTCCTAAAAGCTGCTGCTCCGACAGATACCACCTTGTATCCGTCAACGCTTTCGGGAACGGAAACATAAAGGCTCTTTCCCCCGTAGCTTATTATCTCGGCAGTTTTGTCATCTTCCGAAAGCAGATATTTGAAATCTCCGTTATCCGATATATTTGCCGCATCAGCTCCTGTAACGCAAAACAAACATACGGACACAACAGCAATCATTACCGTCAATATTTTTACTGCTTTTCTTTTCATGGTTTCCTCCTCGTTTTACCGTGATTTATCAACGTTATACCGATATTGCTTCGGTGTCATATTATATTTCTTTTTGAATATCCTGTTAAAATAGGAAAGATTTGTTATACCCGTTTTTTCCGCTATTTCCGTCACCTGCATACCGGTAGTTATAAGAAGATTTGCAGCAATACTAAGGCGATAATCGTTTATATATTCTATACAGGTCATTCCCATATATTTTTTGAAAAACCTCATGAAATAATGCTTGCTCAAATTTACACATTCCGCAAGCTCATCTATTGTGATTGATTTCATGTAGTTTTCATCAATATAATCCAATATTGTTTTTATATTCCTCGTGGTGTTATCCTTTATATTCTGCTCATGCTGTTCGGGAAAGAAAAAATATTTGAACAGAATAAAAAACATTTTGTATAATTCGGATTTTATCCCCAATTCAAAAAAATCCTCTTTATTATCAAATAAATCTACCAGATTTTTTATACTTGACTCCAATTCGCAGTAGTGCGGGGATTCCTTTGAAATAACCACGGGATTTATATACATTCCGTCAAGATACGGTGTGAGGTATTTTATGGAACACCCGTCCGTACTGTTTCCCGTAATCATGTTAATATTAAAAATTATGGTCGTAAACTTTGTTCTTATGTTTTCATAATTTTTAAATGAATGAAGAAGGCACGGATTTATAAGAATGATATCCCCCGCCTTTACATGGTAATTTTCCAAATCAATACATTCGTCAAATTCTCCGCTCTCCACATATACTATCTCCATTTCATCATGCCAATGCATGGGGTATGTCGTAAAAAAATCCGGCATAATCGTTCTGACAACGGTATAGGGCATCAAAAAATCGCCTTTCTGACCTGTTTCTTTCAGATATTCAAGCTCGTCAAGCTGCATGGTCTGTCCTCCTTATACACAGCACAGTTAATGAATTACACAATAATATTTCTCACGGATATTAACAAAAGTGTATGTAACGATAAATTTTAATACAGTAGTATTATAATACGTTTATAAAAATACATCAAGAGTCAGAAAATATTTTTTTAGTACCGTAAGCAGAAATGATGCCGCTGCTAATGCCCCGCATTAAAGGAATTAAAAAAAACAAAATTTTTTTAGCCGCCGCTTGCCTTACAGGGTTTTTAATTTTCTCGGACTACCGCTGCCGATATGTTACAGTCATTTAAAAAAATAAAAAAATTTACCGATTTACGCCTTCGTCGTAAATTTTGTAAATTTTCGCTGTCGTTTGTTTATAAGTATTGTATATTTGTCGAAAATGTGTTATAATTATGTCGGTTTGCACCGTATGTTCTGACCCTTTGAGTATCTTTACGGTGCGGATAGTTGTAAGACATTTTTTATAAATCGAAAGAAAGGACTACGGTATATGTATAAGATAGTCAGAAAAAAAGAACTTAATCCCACAGTGACTCTCATGGAAATAGAAGCTCCGCTAATAGCTGCAAAAGCCGAACCGGGACAGTTTATTATTTTCAGAGCCAAGGAGGACAGCGAACGTGTTCCCCTTACTATTGCCGACTTTGACAGGGACAATGGTACTGTTACCATTATTTTTCAGATTGTCGGAGGCGCAACAATGGAGCTGAACACACTGAATGAAGGGGATTGTCTGCATGATTTTGTCGGCCCTCTCGGCAGACCCAGCGAAACCGACGGACTAAAAAAGGTTGCCGTTGTAGGTGGAGGAGTAGGTTGTGCCATAGCCTATCCTATTGCAAAAAAGCTGCACGGACTCGGCTGCGAAGTACACAGTATAACCGGCTTTAGAAATAAGGATCTGGTTATTCTTGAAGATGAATTTAAAGAGGTAAGTTCCGTACTTAAAATGATGACAGATGACGGAAGCTACGGCGAAAAAGGTCTTGTTACCAATGCACTTGAGGAGCTTATAAAAAGCGGAAACGAATATGATGAGGTTATCGCAATAGGCCCTGTCATTATGATGAAATTTGTTTCCAATCTCACAAAAAAGTATAATATCAAAACTATCGTAAGCATGAACCCGATAATGATAGACGGAACGGGTATGTGCGGCGGCTGCCGTCTTACCGTGGGCGGCGAAACAAAATTTGCGTGTGTTGACGGCCCCGATTTTGACGGTCATCTTGTCGATTTTGACGAGGCAATGAGAAGAGGAGCAATGTACAAAGATTTTGAAACAAACGCCCGTGAGGCATCATGTAATCTGCTTAAACAGGAGGTCAAAGGATAATGGCTATACAAAAAAATATGGATCCCAAAAAATGCCCCATGCCTGTACAGGATCCGCAGATAAGAAGAACCAATTTTAACGAGGTTGCCCTCGGATATACCTATGAAATGGCTGTAAACGAGGCAAAACGCTGTCTTAACTGTAAGAATAAGCCTTGCCGAACAGCCTGTCCGGTACAGATAGACATACCTGCTTTTATCGAAAGGGTTGCCAATGAGGATATGGAGGGCGCTTACCGGATTATATCGCAGTCAAGCTCACTTCCTGCCGTGTGCGGACGTGTCTGCCCGCAGGAAACACAATGCGAGTCAAAATGTGTAAGAGGCATAAAGGGAGAGCCTGTCGGAATAGGCAGACTTGAAAGGTTCGTTGCCGATTACCACCGTGAACATTGCACGGAAAAACCCGAAATGCCCGTGCCTAACGGTCATAAAGTCGCTGTTATCGGTGCAGGCCCCAGCGGTCTTACGGCAGCGGGTGATTTGGCAAAGCTCGGATATAAGGTCACTGTCTATGAAGCTCTTCATCTTGCGGGCGGTGTACTCGTATACGGCATACCCGAATTCAGACTTCCCAAAATTATTGTTCAAAAGGAAATTGATAACCTAAAAGCTATCGGTGTGGATATCGAAACAAATATGGTCATCGGCAAAGTGCTTACCATAGACGAACTCTTTGAAATGGGCAACGAGGCTGTATATATAGGAAGCGGAGCCGGTTTGCCGCGTTTTATGAATATACCCGGAGAAAGTCTGAAGGGTGTTTATTCGGCAAACGAATATCTTACCAGAATAAACCTTATGAAAGCATACAAAGAGGGAAGTAAAACCCCGATTAAGCATAGCAAAAAAGTTGCCGTTGTAGGCGGAGGTAATGTTGCTATGGACGCTGCACGTTCTGCCAAAAGAATGGGTGCTGAGGAGGTTTATATAGTATATCGCCGAGGTATGCAGGAACTTCCCGCACGTAAGGAAGAAGTAGAACACGCTGAGGAAGAGGGCATTATCTTTAAGACACTGACAAACCCTGTTGAGGTACTCGGTGATGAAAACGGAAACGTATGCGGCATGAAATGTGTTGAAATGGAGCTTGGCGAACCTGATGAAAGCGGCAGAAGGCGTCCTGTCGTTAAAGAGGGAAGTGAATTTGTGCTTGATGTTGACACAATGATCATGTCGATCGGCACAAGTCCCAATCCCCTCATAAGAAGCACTACGCCGGGACTTGAAACAAATAAGCACGGCTGTATCGTTACAGACGGCGATGACGGTCTCACAACAAGAGAAGGCGTATATGCCGGCGGTGATGCAGTTACAGGTGCTGCTACGGTCATACTTGCTATGGGTGCGGGAAAGGCTGCCGCCAAAGCAATTGACAAATATATAAAAGAAAAAAATTAAACCCGAACATTTAAACAATTATCATACTTGCGTCCGAATAAATTCGGACGCAGTTTTTTTATCACGCAAAAAAAGAAAGCCCGACAAAAATCGGACTTTCTAAAAATCATATAAAATGTAATTTAATCAGACTGCTCTTGTAACCTTGCCTGAACGCAGACAACGGGTGCATACATTGATTCTCTTGGGTGTACCGTTCACGATAGCCTTAACCTTAACTACGTTCGGTTTCCAAGCTCTATTCGAGCGTCTATGTGAGTGAGAAACCCTAATTCCAAAGGTAACTCCCTTATTGCAAATTTCACATTTTGCCATGATTGCACCTCCTATGGAAATTTATGCCTCAACCAAAATCAAGCAAACGCTAAATTACTTGACCTCAACTTCAGCTCCAACCTCTTCCAATTTAGCTTTGATTGCTTCAGCATCTTCCTTGCTGACAGCTTCCTTGAGTGTTTTGGGAGCTTCGTCAACAACTGCCTTAGCATCTTTAAGTCCAAGACCTGTAATTTCACGAACAACCTTTATAACCTTGATCTTCTCTGCGCCGGCAGACTTGAGAACAACATCGAACTCTGTCTTTTCCTCAGCTGCTGCTGCACCCTCTGCGGGAGCTGCAACTGCAACTGCTGCTGCTGCGGATACGCCGAACTCGTCCTCTACTGCGTGTACAAGCTCTGAAAGCTCAAGAACAGTAAGACCTTTCAATTCTTCAACAATATTAGTAACCTTTTCTGATGCCATGATAGTTTACCTCCAAATTTAAGATTAAGTTTCCTTTAATTATGCTTCAGCCGCAGCTTCAGCGGGAGCTGCTTCCCCACCATTCTCCTTATCGACAATAGCTTGTACAGCTCTTGCGAAAGAAGCAATAGGAGCTTGGAAAGCACCGAGTACATTAGCAAGAAGTACTTCTCTGCTCGGCAGCTTGGCAAGACTTTGAATTTTCTCAAGACTTATAACCTCATTATCGAGATAGCCCGTCTTTACGGCAAACGTCTTATGACCGTCTGCAAATTTCTGAAGAATACGGGCTGCTGCCACATAATCCTCATCACTGGTAGCTATTGCGGAAGTACCGTTAAGAACTTCATCAATACCTGCAAGTCCTGCCTTCTCGGCAGCACGTTTTATTAAGGTATTTTTCACTACCGTGTACTTTACACCTGCTTCACGCAAATCTTTACGGAGCTTTGTGTCCTCATCAACAGTTATTCCCTCATAGGAAACGATAACGCCTGCGATAGAACCCTTGATCCTGTCGGCAAGATCCGAAACGATCTGCTGCTTCTGCTCCAAAACCTTCTGACTTGGCAAAACAATTCACCTCCTTGAAATCCGGCGCAAAAAGCGCCCTCCCGTTTTCCGAGAGGGCGCACAATCACACTTGATAATGAAATCAAATCATACGCTCACCTCGGCAGGCGGGAAACCCTTTATGCAATACGCACCTGCTGTCTTTGGTCAACAGCGATATTTATTTTAGCACATTCAAACAGATATGTCAAGTATTTTAATCAGACTGCTCCGTTGATTTTTGACGGGTTAATCTTTACAGACGGACCCATCGTTGTTGTGAGCGCACAAGATCTGATATACTGACCCTTTGAAGCCGCCGGTTTTGCCTTGATTATAGCCCCCATAAGCGCATCAAAGTTTTCGCTTATCTTATCGGTTCCAAACGAAACCTTTCCTATCGGGCAGTGAATGATATTTGTTTTATCAAGACGGTATTCAATCTTACCTGCCTTAGCTTCCTTAACAGCCTTAGCTATATCGGGTGTTACAGTACCTGCTTTGGGGTTAGGCATAAGTCCTCTCGGACCGAGTACCTTACCAAGACGACCCACAAGACCCATCATATCGGGCGTTGTGATGAGTACATCAAAGTCCATCCAACCTTCGCTCTGGATCTTCTGAGTAAACTCTTCAGCTCCCACATATTCAGCTCCTGCCTCTTGAGCCTTCTGAATATTATCACCCTTGCATATAGCAAGAACTCTTACCTGTTTGCCGGTACCGTTAGGAAGAACGATTGCTCCTCTTACCTGCTGATCTGCATGACGTGAGTCAACACCGAGCTTTACATGAAGCTCAACCGTTTCATCAAATTTTGCCGTACCGGTCTTAAGTACTACATCAATAGCCTCTTTAGCGTCATAAGCCTTTGTTTTGTCGATGAGCTTTACAGCCTCAACATATTTCTTACCGTGTTTCATTGTTTTCCTCCCTATTGAGTGGTAAAATCGGATTTATTCCTCCCACCCGGGTAATTATTCTACTACTTCGACACCCATTGAACGAGCCGTACCCGCTATCATAGAGCAGGCAGCTTCAACGGTTGCAGCATTAAGGTCGGGCATTTTCTGCTCGGCGATCTTTTGAACCTGTTCACGGGTAATCTTAGCGACCTTCTTTTTATTGGGTTCACCCGATGCTGTTTCAATTCCGCAAGCCTTCTTAATAAGAACGGCCGCAGGAGGGGTTTTTGTTACAAATGTGAACGAGCGATCCGCATATACCGTGATAACCACGGGTATAATAAGACCCGCATCTTTCTTTGTGCGCTCGTTAAACTCTTTTGTAAACGCACTGATATTGACACCATGCTGACCTAAAGCAGGTCCGACAGGCGGCGCCGGGGTAGCTTTACCGGCAGGTATTTGCAGCTTTATCAAGCCTGTTACCTTTTGAGCCATTTTTCTTGCACCTCCAAAATTCGTGGTAATACGGAGCGATACAGAAATTTTCGCTTCCTCCCACAGGGGACACAGTCCCTCATACAATAACGGCTAAACCGTTATTTGTCATTGTTACACCCGATCATTCTACCACTTCTATATCAGCAGCAGATACTTCGGCACGTGTTCTGCGCCCGAACATATTTCCTATGACGGTCACAATATTCTTTTCTTCATCAATTGCCTCTACGGTACACACAGGATCTTCAAACGGACATTCTTGTGCTGTCACACGGACAACATCGCCCGCCTTGAACTTAAATCTGAACTTAGGCACAGACTCGATCTCTTCATCTTCCGCCTCCAGTTTAAGCTCTCCAACTTCCTCATCGGACAAAGCCGGAGGAGCATTATGGATAACGGTATCCCCCACCTTTTCGGTAGCATTCATCGAATTAAGACCGACAAAGCCGGTACAGCCGCGGACAGATCTGACAATATTTTGATTGTCATCGGACATTACCATCTTTATGAAAACGTAGCTCGGAAATATTTTAACATCTCTATATTCCACTTCTTCCGTTTCCGTATAATTTCCGTCTTTGTCCTTGGTTTTTTTCCTTACGACTTCGGGTACTTTTTCGACAGGTACTACGGTTTTCGGGAACTGATCCTGTAAACCCATATTCTTTACTTTTTGTTCCAGCGTTACCTGGACCTTTTTCTCGTATCCGGAATATGTATGCACTATATACCATTTAGGCTTTTCGACAACTTCATTTCTGGACGGAACCGTATTGCTTACGTCCGTTTCCTGCGTGAAGCCGACTGCTTTTTGGTCGTCTGACATAAACTCTCCTCCGTCTACTGAAATGTTTACGCAACGTGCATCAGAAAACCAAGTAAAAAGTGAAGTCCGTAATCAAGACCGGATATCAACACTCCTACAATAAGCATTGACAGAAGCACCAAACCCACATTTCTGAATGTAGACTTGACGGTAGGCCATACGATCTTCTTAATCTCACCCTTGATATCACGAAAGAATTTTGCTATGCCTTTGCCCATTTTTTTAAAGCCCCTGCCAATCCTTACAAAGATGTTAGGCTTTTCTTCGGGCTCTTTTTTCTTTGCCATAGACTCCCTCCGTTCAATCACTTAGTCTCTTTGTGCAGAGTATGCTTCCTGCAAAATCTGCAATACTTGTTCATTTCGAGCCTGTCGGGATCGTTTTTCTTGTTTTTCATTGTGTTGTAGTTGCGCTGTTTGCACTCTGTGCAGGCTAGTGTTATCTTTACTCTCATGTCGGCACCTCCCGGTATTTCGGAATAATTTAGCCTCCCTCAAAAAGGCACAAAAAAATAAACCCCACTTGAGGTATATATAATATACCATACCAACAAATAATTGTCAAGTATTTTTTGCATTTTTTTATAATTTTTTTATCCGCTGCCCGTTCCGACACCTTTATTATCGCCGCAAGACGGCTTATTTATGCTGTCCGACAGCCGAACGGGTATTTTTATATTGGCGGAACGGTTCGGCAGGAATTTTCGCCGAACCGAATATGTTTTTTCACACTCTAAAATTATGACAGACACTTTGACGTAATGCGGTCATCAGGTATCGAGAGCATCGGCCGTATAGCTTCTTGATTTCTGCGGCTTCTCCGGTTTTATCTTTTTTCCTATCAATTTACGTGCCGCTATCGCAACCTTTCGATCCATAGCCGAAAAAGATGCTATAAGCTGTTCAAATTTCTCGTTGCTCTTGACCGAGTTGAGCAGGTCATATGTTATAATCCCTTTTGTATCGAGATCACCCGAGGCATACATTGCGGCAAGTCCGGCGGATATTTTTTCGAGTTTTGCCTGATTAGCCTCTTCAACAAGTTTGTTGAATTTCGGAACTATTTTTTCCTCTGCGAAAATAACTCCCCTAAACTGTTCATAATGAGCCACTTCGTATGCTATCTGATCTTTTAATTCCGGAAAATACGTTACCATTCTGTTAGCGAGGAAAAGCGGATCAACATTTCCCTCACCGTCTTTCTTACGTTTTTTTCTCCTTTGCACGGCTGCCGTCTGTTTCGGGCCTTTTACCGTTTCAGCAAAGTCATTTCCTATGCTTTCGGCTTCTCTGTTTCCGTCCGTTTCAGGGTCGAAAAGCCACGTAGCGAGTGTTTTCCAATTATTGTCGGGTTCTCCGTCATTAACGTCACACGAACGCAAAACAACACGTCTTGTCAGATACGTATATACTATACTGTAAGCAATTTCCCCGATATACAGGGCTGTAAGCTCCGTATCCGACTCTGCAACGGTTTCTTTTCTGTATCCGTCATTCATAACGGCCTTTTCAAACTTTTCCGTGATTATCTCAAATGCATTATTTATATCCATAGCGGTATCCCCTCTTCCTTTATTTGCATTTACATTATATAACAATAAAAATAAAAACTCAACCTAATTTTGTATGTTATTTAATTTAACTGTCTGTAAATTTAAAGTTTCTTAACGATCAAGGCTCTTATTGCATTGATAACAACAAGTATCATAACACCTACATCGGCAAAAATAGCTGTCCACATATTCGCATATCCCAATGCCCCCAATATAAGGCACACTATTTTTACCCCTATGGCAAACCATATATTTTCCGTAACTATTGTCAAACATTTCCTTGAAATTTTTATTGCCTTTGAAATTTTTAACGGGTCATCGTCCATAAGGACAATATCCGATGCTTCTATCGCCGCATCTGACCCCATAGCCCCCATAGCTATCCCCACATCGGCTCTTGACAAAACCGGGGCGTCATTTATACCGTCGCCGACAAATACCACCGCCTCATTGTTTTTCTTTTCCGAAATAAGTTTTTCCACGATATCGACCTTATCAGACGGCAGCAAATTACCGTGTACCTCATCAATTCCCGTTGCTTTTGCGATTTTTTCGGCAATATCTCTATTGTCGCCCGTGAGCATTACTGTTTTTCTTATACCTGCCCTTTTCAGTTCCGATATTGCCTCTTTTGAATTTGCCTTGACCACGTCCGAAATAATAATACTTCCCATGAACTTATCGTTTTCGGCTATATATAATACCGTTCCCACGGTATCAGGGACAGAATATTTTACGCCTATACTGTCCATCAATTTTGCATTTCCCGCATATACGGTATCATTTCCGAATATTGCCTTTATTCCGTGTCCCGCAATATCTTCGGTGCTGTCGGGTATAGCCGCATCGGGGTTTTGCATCAATGCATTTTTTATAGAAAGTGCAATAGGGTGCGTTGAATAATGTTCGGCAGATGCGGCAAGGGTGAGCAGCTCCGTTTTTCCGATTTCCGCCGGATATACTCCCGTTACCTCGAAAACTCCCTTAGTGAGCGTACCTGTTTTGTCAAAAACAATCGTTCGGGTTTTTGAAAGTGTTTCAAGATAGTTTGAGCCTTTTATCAATATTCCCTCTCTGCTTGCTCCGCCAATTCCTGCAAAAAAACTTAGCGGTATGCTTATCACAAGCGCACACGGACAGCTTATAACAAGGAATGTCAATGCACGGTATATCCAATCCGTCCAACCTGCCGGCTGCGAAAGTATAAGCATATTGAACAGCGGCGGTAACAAAGCAAGTGCTATTGCGCCGAATATAACTGTCGGAGTATAAATCCTTGAAAATTTTGATATAAAATTTTCCGAACGTGATTTTTTTGAACTTGCATTTTCTACAAGGTCAAGTATTTTTGATACAGTTGAATTTTCAAATTCTTTCACGGTACGTATTTTCAAAACCCCGCTCAAATTAACGCAGCCGCTGATTACTTCTTCCCCGACACCGATTTCCCTCGGTGCACTTTCACCTGTCAATGCCGATGTATCGAGCATAGAATTTCCTTCCTCAACAATGCCGTCAATAGGTATTTTTTCTCCCGCAAGTACAGTAATCATAGTGCCGATCTCAACCTCATCGGGATCTACCCTTTCAATTTTACCGTCGGTTTCAACATTGGCATAATCAGGTCTTATATCCATAAGCTCACTTATATTTTTGCGGCTTTTTCCCACGGCATAGCTCTGAAACCACTCCCCAATCTGGTAAAACAGCATTACGGCAATAGCCTCAAGGAAATCGCCGTCATCTATCACGGCAATAACCATTGCCCCTATTGTTGCAATAGCCATGAGCAGGCACTCGTCAAACGGCTGAAAATTGATAATACCCTTGAACGCCTTTATGAGAATGTCATAACCTATGATAAGATATGGTATAAGATATAATGCCAATTTATAAAGTCCGCTTACGGGTACGAAAATAAATGCAGCTGTCAAAACAGAAGCTATGATTATTCGTATCAGATTTTTCTTTTGTTTTTTCGTCATAACTATCCCTCCGCAAATTCAATTAAACAATTGTTTAATCGTTAGTCAAAATATATACCCTCCTTCACAGAGGGATATATACTTGTTTATTTAGAATTAAAAGAATATTTCACAGTCCGACTCAACCTTACGGCAGTTTTTGAGTACATTATTCATCACCGTTTCCGTATCCGCACCATCTTCAAATTCAACCTTCATTTTAAGCGTCATAAAATTTACCACGGCGTCCTTTACTCCGTCTGTTTTTTTAGCCGCATCTTCCATTTTTGCCGCACAGTTTGCGCAGTCCACTTCAATTTTATATGTTTTTTTCATATCAACCTCTCCTATAATTAAAAGATTATTTAATCGTTGAATATAATATAACATATAATGGATAAGATGTCAATAGATTATTACTGTTTTATTTATAAATCACTAATATCACTAATATTATTTAACCCGATACGTACAATCCATATTCGTAGATTGTAGAATGAATTACACTTAGACGTAGACTGACTTTTCTCAACCTCGTTCCACATATTCTTGCCACTAAAAAAACGCTTAAAAACCGTATAGTAGGTGGCTTTCAGGCGTTTTTAAACAAATTAGAAATGTATTACAAGAAATTTTTTCAGAACATGGAATAACTGTTTTATATCGAACAAATATATAATACCGAAATCAGCTCCGCTGAAAATTGTCCATCATTTTTCTCTCCTCAAATTTCTTATATACGTCACCGGCTTAAAAAACAGACCATGAATATTCAGCTTCTTGCATATTACTGAAATCATAATAGGAATGGCTGTGCTGACCACAGTATTTAGAACAAAGCATATGTAGACATTCTCTATTCCGAGCTTTTGCAAAATCACCCTTATACCGGCTGTAAAAATACAGTGGATAACATAAATCTCAAGACTGTATCTGCCTAAAAATTGTAAGAATCGGTTTTTACTTAAAAATTTGATATTTTCAAAAAGATACCATATAGTTAAGGATATACCGAGGGCTGTTATAAAATTGACTAAAAAGATTTTGTCAATAGTATTTTCGATATTATTTTCCGAATTCCAAAAGAACACAAACAAAGTTATTGCAGCTATCAATAAAATCAGCGATAATAATTTATTGCCTATAATTATATCTTTCTTTGTTCTGTGTAACATTCCTATATAGAAAAACAACGAATAGTACAATATTCTTGATATTTCAAAATAACGAATTGTCCACAAACCACTAACTATTGACATAACCGTTAGCAGAAACAAAACCATGTAGCAATTTAATGAATCGAACTTTTTCCATGAAAAAACAAGATATAAACCAATCAACACATACAGATACCAGTACGGAGCAATCGCAAGAACCGGTATCATTAATATGCTTTTAATATCCGTACTGTGATTCGTAAAATTTGCAAGGAGCAGTTTCACAATTCCATATGCTACGCTGAAAAAAAAGTATATTACAATGAGATTATAAACTTGCTTTTTCACTTTATCGGAATCAATAGCCCCACTTTTTCCATATGCACTTCTGAAAACAAATCCGCTAATCATCATAAAAAGAGGCATATGGAAAGCATAAATTACATTAAAAACCGTATAAAAAAACCAACGATAATCAGGCTGAGAATTTGCAGTTAAATTACCATCTGCAACATGACCCATAACAACGCAAAGAATTGCAAAACCTTTTAAAGCATCAATGTAGCCTATGCGTTTGGAAGATGTGACACTTGATGAAATTTCGGGGGGTGGGGTAACGTTAACTTTTTTTCTCATTTTTCTCTCTCCAAAATTAAAAGATAATTCAGTCGCATGGTTCAATATAACATATAACCCTATGTTTGTCAATACATTTTTTTACATTTTATCACGGTTCGGTATTGATTTTTATGTTTGCATATTCTAAAATATATTCAAGTATTATAAAAATCACGGAGGAAATCGAATTGTCAGACGAAAAAATCATCTTACCCCATAACCATAGTAAAAACGGCGGCCGTCTTGCGGAGGCTATGCCGTCAATAGAAACGATAAAAACCGTTGCCGATGCAATGAAACAGCTCGGCGACCCCAGCAGACTGCGTATATTTTGGCTGTTGTGCCATTGTGAGGAGTGTGTTATTGATATAGCCGCCGCAACCGGTATGTCAAGTCCCGCAGTATCCCACCACCTTAAATTACTCAAGAGTGCCGGACTCATCGTTGCCAACCGTAACGGAAAAGAAATGTACTACCGTGCGGCGGATACGGATATTGTTTTGAAACTGCATCATACGATAGAAGAAGTTGCAAGAATATCATGCCCCGAATAGAAGAACTCTTCTTTTTTCCTTAACAGAAAAGGTGTCGCCCCGTTTCATGTTTATTTGCGGGTCGGCATTTTTCTGTTTTTGAATATTCCCTTGTTGTTGTTATACATAAACATGAGAATTGCCATTGAAGATATTATAACATATCCGAAAACACTGTAAATGTCGGGAATTTCTCCGAGGAAAATAAAACCCAACAGCGTGGCAAATATTATCTGCGAATAGTCATATACAGATATTTCTCTCGCAGGGGCGTAACAATATGCGGCAGTTATGGAGAACTGTCCCCCGGTTGCCGAAAGACCTGCGCCGAGCAGCATAAGGAGCTGCCACCATTCCATAGGGTGATAGTCAAAAATAAGAAACGGGAGCATTGTAATACACGAAAAGCCCGAAAAGAAGAATACGATCAGAGAGCCGTTTTCCCCTCTTTGTCCGAGTATTCTAACCATAGTATATGCAAATCCCGCACACATTCCTCCGATAAGACCTACCGCTGACGGTATAAATTCAATATTTTGAAAAGTCGGCTTAACTATAAACAAAGTACCGACAAATGCCGCAAAAACCGCAGCTCCCTGAATAAACGTCAGTTTTTCTTTAAGAATAACCAGAGAAAATATTATTACGAAAAACGGGGACATTTTATTAAGTATAGATGCATCTGCCAGTGCAATATGATCTATTGCATAAAAGTTTCCGACTATTCCGAGCGTACCGACTGCCGAACGAAGGAGCAGAAATTTGAGATTTCCTTTTTTCCATTTAAGGCTGCTTTTATTCTTCACTAATACACCAAGTGCAAAGAACACCGCAACAAAATTACGAAAAAAACATTTCTGCATTGACGGCAGATCACCGGAAAGGCGCACAAATAAATTCATAAATGCAAAGCAAAATGCCGAAAGTACGATATACAATATTGCTTTATAGTGCGGCTCAAGTATAATTTTTTTCAAATTCCTCACCTAATTCCGAAATTTTGTTAATTTTACATTGAAAATTATAACACATTTCAAAATGAAATAAAAGACGTCATTTCCAATAAAGCAAGTCGGCTGACGAAATAATCTGCTGCACAATCGGAGAATGAGCAAACGCCTTACACTCACAGAAAAGTGTAAGGCGTTTTAATATCACTCGGCAAATTCCTCATTCGGAATATCAGAAAATGTTTTTTCCGTAATGCCGCTTAAATGTCAATGCGGAGGACGTCCGAAAAAACTTATTTGCCGTTTATATTTTGTAATTCTTCGTTTTTGTTTTGCGACTCACCGCAGCAGCCTCCGCACATAGTACAGCCCGCACAATTACCGCCGCACGAGTTTTTACCCTTTTTCCTCGACTTCACAAGATATATAATATCAAGAATAATTACGGCAAAAACCACGGCACATATTATAATTGCTGATATATTTGAAGCTATCCATTCAAACATTTTCTATTCTCCCCTATTATATCAAACAACAACTACTCTTTTCTTTTTTGAATCCGGAGCAGGTCTGAACAGCATATAGCATATAAATGCCAATACAAGAATTGCAAAAATAAGCCCTACAATATTGATATTTCCCGTGAATATAAGACCGAACTGGTATATCATAAGCGACACCGCATAGGCAAATACACACTGATATCCGATGGCAAACAAAGTCCATTTAGCACTGTTCATTTCTCTTTTTATTGCTCCGATAGCGGCAAAACACGGTGCGCAAAGAAGATTGAACGCAAGGAATGCATAACCTGCAAGCGGTGCAAGTCCGTGGAAATCAAGCACTCCGAATACACCTACAACTTCCTCTTTTGCTACAAGTCCCATTACGGTCGCAACAGCAGCAGTAGACTCTCCGAAACCTAAAGGTGCGAATATCCAGCATATAGCATTGCCTATTGCATCAATTATACTAAGACCGTCATCTCCGAACTCGGCAAAATATCCGAATGAACCGTCATTCCAGCCAAAGGACGAACCGAGCCATATAAGTACGGACGACAGAAGTATAATCGTACCTGCCTTTTTAATGAAAGACCAGCCTCTCTCCCACATGGAACGCAAAACATTTCCTACCGTCGGAAGATGATAAGCGGGAAGCTCCATAACAAACGGTGCGGGATCTCCTGCAAACATCTTTGTCTTTTTAAGCATTATACCCGAAACTATTATTGCCGCAACACCGAGGAAATATGCACTCGGCGCAACCCACCATGCACCACCGAAAAGTGCTGCCGTGAGAAGAGCTATAATCGGCATTTTTGCACCGCACGGAATAAATGTTGTTGTCATTATCGTCATACGGCGGTCACGCTGACTTTCAATAGTACGTGAAGCCATAATACCCGGAACACCGCAGCCCGAACCTACGAGCATTGGTATAAATGATTTGCCGGAAAGACCAAAACGTCTGAATACACGGTCAAGTACAAATGCTATACGGGCCATATAACCGCATGACTCAAGAAATGCAAGGAACAGGAACAACAGGAGCATTTGCGGCACAAATCCCAAAACGGCTCCCACACCGCCTATTATACCGTCAAATACAAGTCCGTTAAGCCATTCGGGTGCATTTTCAAACAGCGGCTCAAGGAGTGCCGGAATACCGGGAACCCATACTCCGTAATCGGAATTTGCGGGAAGTCCCTCCGCATCATCTCCCATTGCCTTATCATAGGTATCGGTAAATGTAAATTCTATATTTTTTTCATCATAATATTCGGCAACAGAATCCGCATATGTTCCGTATGCCTCATCAAAATCCCCGAAGCTGCCGCTCTCAACGGCATCGGCTATATCGGATGCACCGATAACATCTGCCTTTACCGCTGCATCAATTTCGGATCTGAACTGTTCCGTCCAAATATTCTTTTCCGCATATTCGTCCATAGCGGCGTCATAGTCGTCCTGACCTATGCCCAGCAAATACCAACCGTCACCGAACACACCGTCATTCGCCCAATCTGTAAGAACCGTACCCAATGAGTCGCCCCACGGCATCGGTACGGGCATCATAACAACCGAATACACAAGAAACATTATCACCACAAATATGGGCAGCGCAAGTATTCGGTTCGTTACTATTCTGTCGATTTTATCCGATATCGTAAGAGAACCGGCGGATTTTTTACGGCAGTATTTTTTCATCAAAGCGGCAATATACTCATATCTGTCATTTGTTATGATACTTTCCGCATCATCATCAAGCTCCTTTTCGGCGGCAGCTATATCCTTTTCGATATGTTCAAGTATTTTGCCGTCTATATGGAGTTTTTCTATTACTTTTTCATCTCTCTCGAATATCTTTATAGCGTACCATCTTTGCTGTTCTTCGGGCATATTATGCAGAACCGCTTCCTCAATGTGCGCTATTGCGTGTTCAGCCGGACCAGAAAATGTATGCTGGGGAATAGTTTTGGAATTTTCGGCAGCACGGATTGCCGTCTCGGCAGCTTCTGTCACACCGTCACCTTTAAGTGCGGATATTTCAACTATCTTACACCCCATAGCTTTTCCAAGCTCGTCTATTTTGATCTTATCACCGTTTTTTCTTACAATATCCATCATGTTTATCGCAATAACAACGGGAATACCAAGCTCGGTAAGTTGTGTTGTGAGATACAGATTACGCTCAAGGTTTGTACCGTCAACGATATTAAGTATCACATCAGGTCTTTCATCAATAAGATAATTTCTTGCAACGACCTCCTCGAGTGTATACGGAGAAAGCGAATATATTCCCGGCAGGTCGGTTACGATAACATCGTCATGTTTTTTCAGCTTTCCTTCTTTTTTTTCAACTGTAACACCCGGCCAGTTTCCCACAAACTGATTTGAACCGGTCAATGCATTGAACAAAGTTGTTTTACCCGCATTCGGATTTCCCGCAAGTGCTATTTTTATACTCATTTTTCCACCTCTGAAATTATATTAGTGACCGATATTATTCAATTTCTATCATTTCCGAATCGGCCTTTCGGAGAGAAAGTTCATACCCTCTGACAGTAACCTCAACGGGATCACCGAGAGGCGCTACTTTTCTGATATGAATTTCCGTCCCCTTTGTAATTCCCATATCCATAATGCGCCGCTTTACGGCGCCCTCACCGTGGAGCTTTACAACCTTTACGGTTTCTCCCACCTTTACATCTTTAAGCGTTTTCATATCCTTGTTCCCTCCTTTTCTCAAATCATAATTTTTTGTGCCATTTCTTTGCTTATGGCGACTCTTGAGTCTTTTACATTCACTATCACGTTGCCACCGAATGTATTGACCACACTTACGTCACTGCCGGCAACAAAACCAAGATTTTCAAGATGCTTTTTAACTTCGGGCGAACCGCCCACTCTTTTTATAATCATCTTTTCTCCCTTATTGGCGAATGCTAAAGGCATCATCAAAATCCCCCCTTAAAAATATTTCCGTATGTCAAAACCGTACTGATATCGACATATTATTAAAGTTAAAGATATAAAATTAGATATCTCTAATCCTTTTATAGTTTAATACAACTAACAGCTTTTGTCAAGTGGTTTAGTATATTTTTTCTTGAAATTTTTATAATAATGTGGTAATATAAACTTGTGTGAAGTCGGTATATATGAAAAATATTTATATTCGCCGTCGGTTGACTGATTTTGCGGCAAATACAGTCATTTCGGATCAGTGCGGGTGCTTGTCCCCCCACTGATATGGTTTCCGTACAGGGTTATTCCTGTCGGGAAACAGGTCTATTAACAAATCAAACAATGCGGAGGACAACAGTATATGAAACCGGATATCAAATCAGAAAAAACGACCGAAGATTATCTTGAGGCAATGCTTGTACTAAAACAGAAAAACGGCTATATACGCTCTATTGATGTTGCGTTATATCTCGGAGTCACAAAGCCGAGTGTCACATATACCACCAAAAGGCTCAAGGAAAGGGGTTATATCGTAATGGATAAGGATAATTACATTACGATAACAGACGAGGGTATGCGTATAGCGGAACGTACACTAAACCGCCATAGGACTTTGTGTGCCTTTTTTATCAGCATAGGCGTTGATGAGGAAACCGCCAAAGAGGACGCCTGCAAGATAGAGCATGATATAAGTGCGGAAACATTCAATGCTTTGTGCAAATACATCAATGAAAATAAACCCGTTCAGTAATAAGTATATTCTCTTATAAACGAAATCTTGACAAACACTTTTGTCGTTCTGCGGCCGCAGGGACAATAAAAAACGTCGGTTATCCGTATGTTGGATAACCGACATTTTATTTGATATTGTCAATATCTTTTTATTTTTTTTGAAGGAGTTTTCTCGAACTCTGTTTCTTTAACAACAAGACGGAATATTTTCTTGTGTGCCGGTACTGTCAGATTATAATCATCTATAATTTTCTGAAGCTCGGCTTGTATATCCTTGATCTTCTTTTTCTTTGCATATTCATAATCAGGGAATATTTCTGCACATATAAATCCTTCCGACTCACGTACAAGAAGCTCCTGTACAAGACGGTTCTCGCTCAGTTTGTTTTCTATTTCTTCGGGCGATACATTTTCACCGTTCTTTGTTATTATAAGATTTTTCTTTCTTCCCGTAAGGAATATGTAACCGTCATCGTCAATATATCCGAGGTCACCTGTTCGCAGCCAGCCGTCAACAAGCGTTTCACTTGTTTCTTCGGGCATTTTGTAATATCCCTGCATAACGCTTGAGCCACGAACCCATATTTCCTCGTCAACCACCTTTGCCTCGCAGTTAGGCATAATATGACCAACGGAATCCCTTTTAATTTTTTCAAAAAGATTTGTACTTATAACAGGCGAACATTCCGTCATACCATAACCTTGAAGTATCGTTATATCGTATTTCTTAAACAAATCAAGATAGGCAGGATTAAGATATGCACCACCGCTGCAAATCGTATGAAACTGTTTTCCGAAAATTTCCCTTTTAACGATAGCGGCAGGGAGTTTCGGCCCGTCCTCCAGCTTTTTGGCAATAGTTTCGATCATAAGCGGAACCATAAGTATCATATTGGGCTTGAAGAGTTTTATATTTTTTACAACACGCAAAAGAGAATCGTTTATACAGATTACACTTCCGAGTGACAACGCTTTAAGTATATCCATGCTAAGGCAATATGCATGATGTATCGGAAGTACGGAAAGTATGACCGTTCTCGGCGGAATATGCATATCAAGACAGGTAGCATTTTCGGCAAGATTTCTTTGCGTAAGCATAACGCCCTTACTTTTTCCCGTTGTTCCCGAAGTAAACATAATCGTACAAAGGTCATCGGGCTTCGGCTGAAAATCACATTTTCCGCCATGCTCCGAGAGGAGTTTGCCGAGTGAAAGCACACCGTCCGTACTGTCCTCTGCCTGCATCGAGATGATATACTTCAGCTTAGGACATTTTTCCTTTGCCATCAATTTTACATCGGCACGAACTTCGTCTATTACAAGTGTTGTAACATCGGCACGATCAATAAGCTCACACATTTCCTCGGCCGGAAGTGACACATCAAGCGGAACGGCAACACTGCCGCCGTCCGCTATTCCTAAAAATGTAAAAAGCCATTGATATGATGTAGGGCCTGTTAAAGCAATATGTCCGCCCTTTTCTCCGAGAGCCTCAAGAACACACGAAAAGCTCTCGCTATCATTTTTAATATCGTTGTATGATTTCGTACCTATATCATTTTTTTTAATCTTATACCTGACGGCGTCCTCCGACCCGTACTCACGTGCGGAATTTACAACGATTTCTCTTATCGTAGAAACCATAACCGAAGACATACAAAATTCCCCCTTACTGTTCATCAACAAGGCTCTGTATGTAATCTACCGCCTCACCTACGGTACGGATATTCATAACCTTCTGCTGGTCTATCTCAATATCGAATTCGTCCTCTACCTCTCCGAGCATACTTACAAAATCGAAAGAAGTAAAGCCCATATCCTCCATAAAACGTGTATCACGGGTTATCTTCTCCGGTTCAAACTCAACATAGTTGCATATTATTGAAACTAACTTATCAAACATGACAGCAGACCTCCATTATATAAGTTTTATTATATCACTGACAGACATATCAGGATTTTCCGTTCCTTTAAACATTATCTTGCAAAGATAATAGTACATAAATTCGAGTTTTTCCCTTGAAACTGCATCAATCTGATGTTCAAAACTGAAATCGAGTCCGTTATCATCGGGACGGTGCATGACCGTAAGATACATAGCTTGTGTCGTTGCACCGTTTGCATACCATTTTGTCTTATACTTAATGTCCCCCAACCTGTCAAGTCCTTTTTCTTTCAGCGTCATAGGCTGATATGTGAGCGACATCGGCTCATAGACATGACCCTGCGGATTTTTATAGACCTGTCCTCTGTATGCAAAATATGCGACCGGATCATAGCTTGCGTGTTTAAACATTTCATTCTGAAGATCACGTATCTGATATATTCCCTCAATAAAACTCTTGTTTTCGGGTATCTGCATTCTGAACGGGAATGAATGTATTCTTGTTCCGCCGGACTTTTTCTCCTTCAGAGTAGCCCTTCTTGCGATCGCCGTATTTATCGACACATCTTCGGTATTATTCATCTTATGAAAATATGTATAAAGTCCCATAAGGAGCAGGCAGGTGAGCGAAATATGATACTTCTCGCAGAAACTCATAAGCCTTGTTGTAGGCTCTTCTTCAAGGTGGAAAATATCAAGCGAGGAATCCACATTTCTCGACGCATTTATTGCCGTCCTGATATTAGGATTACCTGTTCTGATAATTTCCTCGTCAAGTTTTCTTCTTCCGTCTATACCGTTATATATAGGCTCCGAAGAAGAAATCAGCTTATGGAAATACTCTTCGTCCCTTGCCTTTGCCTTGCTTCCCGCCTCGTATGCAAGATCCTTTTGGAGTTGTTCTATATATGACGACATTTCCTTGGGATAGTCTATTTCCTCAAATACATAGCTGCAATAAATCTGGATTACATCACTAAGGAACATTATGAGCGACTGCGCATCCATAGTAAGGTGGTCAACAAGCATATATACACCGCTGCACCCGTCGGAAGTCTTTATCATAACAATCCTGTTCATCGGAGAATCCCAACGTTCAAACGGAACACGAGTCCACTCCTCCATAACAGCCGCTGCCTCTTCCATAGACTTATCGGAAAAATCGACAAATTCTATGTCACGTTCCTCTTTATCAACAACATACTGATACCATGTGCCGTCCGCATCTTTTGTAAAACGCAAACGCATACATTCATGTCTGTCATATCCCTCATAGATACACTTTTTGAGAAGTTCAAAATCTATCTCCGTCTGAATAGTAAGGCTCGTTCCGATATTTACGACCTCTTTTTTCGGACAGAAATCAAGATAATAACAATGGAATTTTTGTGCAACCGTGAGAGGATATACTTTATATCCTTTTCTTGTTTTCATCGTATCTTAACTCCTTCAATAAATTTGTTCAGATATTTTTCATAGGTATCCGGATCCTTGTAGTAGCTTTCCGCATGACTCGCCCCCTTAACTATCAATTTATCTTTCGGCGACGCACAATTTTCATATATCTCGTCACACATACTGCACGGAACGAAAAAGTCCGCATCACCGTGGATAAACAAAATCGGCACTTTGGCTTTCCTTACCTCTCTTGCGGCATTACACTCGTCCATACCGTAGCCGGCTTTCTTTTTGTTTATGTAATCTGCAACAGGTATTATAGGAAATGCAGGCATATGGTACATTGAATGGAGAACGTGTGTAAACACGTACTTGGGAGATGTAAAACCGCAATCCGATATGATACCCTTCACTTGTTTCGGAAGGTCAAGTCCGCTCGCCATCAGAACGGTCGCACCGCCCATTGAAGTTCCGTGAAGCAGTATATCAATGTCCTCTCCGCAGCGATTGATTATGTATTTGAGCCAACCGAGTGCATCTATTCTGTCAAGACAGCCGAAACCGATATATTCACCTTCGCTTTGACCGTGCGCTCTTTCATCGACAAGCAGCATACTGAAACCCTTTTTGAGATAATATCCCGACAAGGCAAGATAATCACTCATAGCATGACTTGTATAACCGTGGAAACATATTACAATCTTTTTCTCATCTCCTACCGGGAAGTAAACCCCGTGGAGTTTCAGTCCGTCATCAGACTGAATATACACATCTTCATGCGGTTGGGCGAGCATATATTCCTTTCTTTTGTCAATAAAAGGAAAATACTGTTCCCAATCCGTACCGGCCATTTTTATCGTAGTTTCTGTTTTAGCCTTACTCCTCTTCATCGTTCTGCGGTAAAAATAAGCGCACACAATTGCCATTATAACAACAAGCAAAATGATAAGACCGCCTATTCCCGCAAGAACCCATTTAAGAAACTCCATTATCCTACTTCCTTTTTCCAAACATTAAACTTTTCCTCTGTTCTCGACAATTTCCTTAAAACGCAGAGCCTTGTCAATATTGCCCTCAACTCCGAGCTTATTGTCGGTAAAAGCCTGTACGGGATCGAGCTTGCCGTTGGCTATATCATTAAGGACCTCTGCCGTACAAATAAAAATGGCATCTCTGTCGAAGTATTCATACGGCTCGATATACAGCTTACCGTCTTTTACCTCAACATAAAAGATACCCTCACCGTCACCGACAATATTGAACTGAAAAGCAAGATGCTCATCAATGTCACTCACATCGGCATACATAAACTTTCCCTTGATTTCCGAAAACATTTCAGCATAAGTCATAACCTTAACCTCCGCAGACTTCATTTTATTTGGTTTAAATTTCCATAGAACTAAAATACCACGTTTTCGCCTTTTAGTCAATAGAATTTGGACATTTTTTTCTGATTTTAAGATAATTCTTAAAAATTTTGTATAAATTAACCTATTATTGACGAAAAAAATCGAAAGAAAAGATATAACAAATGTATTTACGAATAATGGCGAAATATGTTATAATTAGGTATAAATAAAAACAGGGAGGTAAATATTATGGGCAAGCTGTTAAGCGAGTTTAAGGAATTTGTAATGAGGGGCAATGTTATGGATCTTGCTGTCGGTGTTATAATCGGCGGTGCGTTCGGTTCTATTGTTACTTCTCTTTGCGATGATGTGATCATGCCGGGAGTACAGTACATCATCGGAACCGTTGCAGGAGTCGATGACATCGAACAGATGACCGCAGTACTTAATGTCGGCCCTATCAAATTCGGACAATTCGTATCCGCAATAATCAATTTTCTCATAATGGCTCTTATAATCTTCATTATGGTAAAAGCAGTAAACAAACTCATGTCAATTCCGAAAATGCTGAAGCACGATGCGGAAGAAGCACCGACAACTAAGGAATGTCCTTTCTGCAAGAGCGAAATTTCAATTGAAGCTGTTCGCTGCCCGCATTGTACTTCTATGCTTGAAGTTGCGGAGGAAGCGCTTACGGAGGAAAAATAAACGCATTACAGCTTAAAATCTTCAGCGGTAAATTCAGGCATGGCAGGTGTGGCTCTCGGCTCTCTTTTAAGCGGGTCGTAGACATACCTGCCGCATACTCTTTCGGCAGGTTTTGAACTGAAAGAACATATCCGTGAGGATTTCCCGCTTTTATCGCAATAAAGACAGTACTCACAATCAGGCGTAATATTTGCTCCGAATAATTTTTTTGATGACATTTTTTATTCTCCTCAAAGTTTATTATGTACATTATAGCATTATACAAAAGGATATGCAAATCATTTGTGAGGTAACGTGAAAGGAAAAATATAATGATATGTAAAGTATATGAACTTAACAAGCTGAAAACATATAAATACATTGTTGTGTTATCGGAATACAACGGTAAGATACTGTTAAGCAGACACCGTAACAGAATTACATGGGAAACACAGGGAGGACATATTGAGCAGGGGGAATCACCTCTTGAAGCGGCAAGGCGAGAGCTTTACGAAGAATCCGGAGCAACGGAATACGAAATAAATCCCCTTTGCGATTATTGGGCAGGCAATCCCGTTACAAAAGACGGTGCGAACGGTATGGTCTTTACCGCCAAAATTACTAAGCTTTCCCCCATTCCCGAAAGTGAAATGGCTGAGGTCAGATCATTTGATTATCTTCCGCAAAACCTTACCTATCCCGAAATAACACCGATCCTTTTCGCCAAAAAATCGATTGGAAAGGAGGTTACCGTTATTGTTGACAGGAAAGCAGGAACATATCACCCGGAACACAATGATATATATTACGACATAAATTACGGATACATAAGAAATATCATTGCCGGCGACGGAGAAGAACAGGATGCCTATATTCTCGGCATAAAAGAACCGCTCAACAGTTTTACGGGTACGGTAAAGGCGGTCGTACACCGCTTTAATGATATCGAGGACAAATGGATTGTCTGTCCCCCGGATTATGAGATTATGGAAAATGAAATAATAAAACAGGTTGAATTTCAGGAAAGATTTTTTACCTGCTGCATAATTATGTAATAAATATTAAAAAAAACCTTTACAAATACTCTATGTTTTAGTACAATATAGTTCGTCATTCTATAACTTGCGAGGATTGCGTATGATATTTAAGAGTAAAAATACATATCTGAATTTTGTTGACGGAGTCGGATTCTTACAGTTTCCCGCACTTTTGGAGCTTGATTTTATAAAACACGCATTTTCCACACGTATCGGAGGTATCAGCGGCGGGGAATATAAATCAATGAACCTCAATTTTAACCGTGGAGACGATCCCGAAAATGTTATTGAGAATTATAGAATTTTCTGCGCCGCCGCAGGATTTGACATAAATTCTCTCGTAAGCTCATCTCAAGACCATAACACATTTGTGCGTAACGTAACAAAGGCTGACTGCGGAACAGGCATACTGCGGCCGCACGACATTAAAAGTGTAGATGCACTTATCACAAACGAACCCGGAGTTACGCTTGTAACACATTATGCAGACTGTACTCCGCTGCTTTTTGCCGACCCCGAAAAAAGAGTTATTGCTCTTGCACACGCCGGTTGGAGGGGTACGATCGGAAAAATCGGTGAAGCAACGGTCAGAAAGATGCATGACGATTACGGTTGTGACCTTTCGGATATCATAGCCGTTGTAGGCCCTGCTATCGGGCCGTGCTGTTATGAAGTAGATTCACCCGTTTTCGAGGAATTTGCATCACTTACCGAGCTTAAACCCGCATATTTCACAAAGCCCTTAGGTCACGGAAAATATCTCATAGATCTCAAGGAAACCAACAGACGTATGCTTATGGACGCCGGTCTTTTAAGCATAAATATAACAATAAGTGACGTATGCACAAAATGCAACAGCGGACTTTTGTACTCCCACCGTGCAAGCGGAGGTAAGCGCGGCGGACTGATTGCTATGATGTGCATTAAAGAATAATTCCCCATGAAACAATTGACCGCCCGATGTCTGTATGATGACATCAGGCGGTCAATTTATTTTTTATTCTTCGGTTTTCTTTGCCGTACTTTTTGCAGCGGTCTTTTCAGCCGCATTTTTCTTTGTTTCGGTTGCAGTCTCGGATTTCTCGGCGGTCTTTTTTGCCGCTGTTTTCTTTTGAACGGTTTTTTTATCTCCGTCCTCCGATTTCGGCGCAGAATTTTTTACCTCGGCTTTTTTGGCGGCAGTTTTTGATTTTGCAGTATTTGTACCGTCTTTAGTATCGGCCGCACTCACCTTTTCAGTTACGGTCTTTACGCTCTTATCCTCGGCAGGAGCTTTTTTATCCGACTCTTTTTTAACGCTCTTTGTTTCCGTCTTTTTGACTGTCTTTTTAACAGCCGCAGGCTTTACATATGTTTCGAGTCCCTCACAACTCTCAAGGAACGGCTTAATTTTTTCATAAATCTTTTTAACTCCGCCCTTGCTGTCACTCTCAATATTAAGCGGCATTATGGGGTCATGTACGCTGAGCCTTAACAGGAACCAGCCGTTTCCGTTTGTTTTATTGAATGAAACTCTGACTCCCTCGTGATTATCGTCCGCTATATTAAACTCCTTCTGTTTTTTAGAATATTCAAGCAGATCGGAAATAACCTTTTCGCCGTATGTACGGAAATCTTCGGCATTTATCTTAATTCGCATTTCCTTGCTCTCAACAGGCTCGGAAAGCTCGGCTATAACGGAATCGAGGGTTTTACCTTCTCTGCGGAGTTGTGCGGCTTTTATGATTATCTTCGTTGCGAGATATGCACCGTCGTCAAGAAAATAATTTTCTCTCATAGCTGCGTGTCCCGATGTTTCTATTGCAAGCGGACAGTTCACTCCGTTTTCATTCTGTCTTACAGCCTCGTTAATAACGTTTCTGTAACCCCTCTTGAAACGAAGGTGCTTTCCTCCGAGTTTATTCTCTATGAAGTCTTTAAGACCACTCGAAGTAATGGAATCGGTAACGATCATTCCGCCCTTATTATTCTCAAGAGCTATAAAAGACGCAAGTGCAACAAGACGGTTTCGGTTTATTTCCATACCCTGCGAGTCAACTGCTCCTGCTCTATCGACATCAGTATCAAATATAATACCGAGGTCGGCGTTGTTATCAATTACAGCCTTGCTTACAGATGCCATAGCCTCTTCATTTTCGGGATTAGGTATATGGTTCGGGAACATTCCGTCAGGCTCAAGGAACTGACTTCCCCTTATATCCGCACCCAAAAGCTCAAGTACATCTGCCGCATAGAAACCGCCGACACCGTTTCCCGCATCTACAACTATCTTAAATCCCTTTAGGGGGTGGTTATAATCATCTTCGGAATTTACCTCCCGCTTTATCATTTCACGCAATGACATGGCATAACGGTTCATATAATCGCTGTCTGTACGTTTACCTCCGTTTGCCTCTTCGGGCTTATCACCGTTCTGCGCATACTCAAGGATTTTAGTAATGTCCTCGGCATCAAGTCCTCCCTCTCTTGTAAAGAATTTAAGACCATTCATATAATACGGGTGATGACTTGCCGTTATCTGAATTGCTCCGTCACATGACATATCAACAGTTGTCATGAACATTGACGGCGTAGATGCAAGATCACAGTCTATTACCCTCACTCCTGCCCTTAGCATGGAACGTGCCGCAATTTCAAGCATATGTGCGCCGGAAATCCTCGAATCCCTGCCCAAAGAAATTTTCAGCTCATTCGTTGCGGCAGCCTTTTTTTCTGCAAGCCACAAAATAAACCCGTTCACAACAGCGGCTACCGTATCGTCCGTCAAATTGACATCATAACCTGCCCCGCCAACGGCGACACCTCTGACATCTGTTCCGCTTTTCAATTTCCTCCAAAAATCGTTCAACATAACAACAATCTCCTTTACTGATTTGATTCGCTTAAATACGCATACTTGTCATTTGTTTTGGTAAACTCATAATCCTCGAAACCGAAAGTTTTACCGTCCGATTTATATTCAAACTCCTGTTCGGATTCGACACCGCTTATAAGATAAAATTTTGTATAGCACACTCCGTCCTTGACCGTATATGTACCGTGTATTTCAAGTTCGGGTGCAAGCTGCTCGAAAGTTCCGTCATCATTAAACGTCATGGTATAGGCATAATTTGCTTCATCATTTTTATAAAGCCATGAGCCTATTATGTTCTTATCCTTTTTAAAGTCTTTATACTTTGACAGCTTGTATTCCTCAACAGCCGGAGAAAAATCCCACCTGTAATAGGTAGTTCCGTCTATATCAACACTGTCCGTAATTTTTTTCTTGCCGTCAACGTCATCATCTTTTGAGGAACTGTCGTCCGGGGCAAGGAACATACCCGACAAATCAGTGAGCTTGAGTACCCTGCCGGAAAAGAAATTTCCCTCGAACCGATAGTTAAATTTAAAAAGCTGTACCTGACCGTAAACCGGGATATACAGATTCAGAACGTCCCCGTAACCTTCATCATTTGAAAAGTCATATCTTCCGACATACACCATTCCGCCGGAGTGAAAGCGTACGGTCTTGTTGCCGCAAAATGTAAGGTCAAACGGTACTTTCTCGGAATTGTCCGAAGAAACTATCTCTATTTCCCATGTGCCGTTGATGTTCGTGTCAAAGAAGCATTTCCACGTACAGAAAAATAATAGTGCGGCGAGAAAAATAAAGGCTGCCGTTATAAGAGGCGCTCTGCCGTGACGCACTCTTTTCTCCGCCGTATTTTCATTCAAGACTCCGTCAGTCTTATCCGCTGTTTCAATATCATCTTCTTTAGCATCACTTTCCGTATTTGCTTCCGTATCTTCTTTCTCTAATTCATCATTCCCCATATTCTGCTGTTCTTTGCTGACCATCAAATTAACCTCCCGAAATCTGTATATTTATACATAACAATGAATTTAATACCCCCGTTCTTATTTAACGGCTACACTATATTTTAACTTATATTTCCAATGAATACAAGACATTATAGAACTTTTTCGGAAAAATTATTGTGTGAAGTTCATTTTAAACCCCCTAAAATCAAAAAATTCCGTAAAAACCGCCGCATTATCGTATGAAATCGAACAAAATACAATTTTGTCATACTTTTTCGGCAGATGGTTTATATACTTTTTTAACAAAAATTTATGTATATTACCCGAATAAATTGTCATCCCAAATTTCAAAAAGTTCGATATGATTTAAAACAAAATGTTGAAACATAGAATAAAATGTGTTATGATAGTATTGTAATTTTATGATTAGTTATACATTTCATGCTATCTTGGGGGGTATTTCAATGGATATACAATCTTCTTACAATGAGTGGCTCAAAAGCGCAGTCGATGACGTCGACCTTATTGAAGAGCTTAAAAATATAGACGGAAACGAAAATGAAATCTATGAACGTTTCTATACCGAATTGAAATTCGGTACGGCGGGACTTAGAGGTATCATTGGTGCCGGTACTAACAGAATGAACATATATACGGTAAGACGTGCTACACAAGGACTTGCCAATTTCCTTAACAAGAAATACAAAAATCCGTGCGTGGCAATTTCGCACGATTCAAGAATAAAGGCGGATCTCTTTGCTAAAGAGGCGGCGAGGGTGCTTGCAGCCAACGGAGTAAAGGCATATATCAGCAGAGAGCTTCAGCCGACTCCCGTTGTATCATTTGCCGTGCGCCATCTCAAAACGCAGGCGGGAATAATGGTAACGGCGAGCCATAATCCTGCAAAATACAACGGATATAAATGTTACGGCAGCGACGGTTGTCAGATGACCGACGTAAATGCAAACGCCGTATTTGACGAAATCGAAAAGGTCAGATATTTTAACGGGGATATAAAACTTATTGATTTTGATGAGGGAATTAAAAACGGTCTTATTGAATGGATAAGCGATGATGTTTATGAGGAATTTCTCAAGAATGTTATATCACAATCCGTAAATCCCGGCATATGTGAGGGTTCGGGTCTGAAGGTCGTATATACTCCCCTCAACGGTGCAGGCAATAAGCTGGTACGCAAGGTTCTTGACAAAATAGGGGTTGAAGATGTGGTTGTTGTTCCGGAGCAGGAAATGCCGGACGGTAACTTTACTACCTGTCCGTACCCCAATCCCGAAATAAGGGAGGCTCTTGAACTCGGTCTTAAACTCTGCGAAAAAGAGCAGCCCGATCTTTTGCTTGCTACCGATCCCGATTCGGATCGTGTCGGTATAGCAGTCAAAACCGATAACGGATACCGTCTTATGAGCGGTAACGAAACAGGTATTATGCTTCTCAACTATCTGCTTGACAGCAGAAAAAGAAACGGTACTCTCCCCAAAGATCCCGTTGCCGTAAAGACCATAGTAACAAGCAAGCTGGTTGACCGAGTATGCGAAAAATACGGCTGCGAGCTTAAAAACGTCCTTACCGGATTTAAGTATATCGGCGAACAAATTCTCCTTCTTGAACAGAAAAATCAAGAGAGCAGATATGTATTCGGTTTTGAGGAAAGCTACGGCTATCTTGCGGGAACATATGTCAGGGACAAGGATGCTGTTGTTGCCTCCATGCTGATATGCGAAATGGCGGCATATTACCGTACCTGCGGAAAGAGCCTCAATGATGTTATGAACGAGCTTTATGACGAGTTCGGTTATTATCTCAACACTACTAAGGCTTATGAATTTGACGGTGCGGCAGGTATGCAGAAAATGGCGGATATAATGTCCGCTCTGCGAGATTCTCACCCTTCGGAGATTGCAGGCTTTAAGGTCGTAAGCTATTCGGATTATCTCAATTCGTGTTCAATGGATATTGTAAGCGGCAAATCGGAAGTTATTGATCTTCCTAAGTCAAATGTGCTTGCGTACTCACTTGAGGGCGGTGGGGCAGCAATAGTAAGACCGTCTGGAACAGAACCGAAAATCAAGATTTATATAACGGCAGTAGGTAAGTCCGCTGACGATGCAGAAATGATTTCAAACAAGATGTTTGACTCTATGCTGAAAATATTGGGTATATAAGTCGGCAGGGCTGATATACAAAAACATAGTTTAAGACCGCACATAAGGGCATAAAGTCCGATGTGCGGTCTTTTTAACCGTCAGCACGGAAACTGTACTGCGGTAAATATAGATTATACCGTGAACCGGGGTATATTCCTCGGCTCACGGCAATAAAAATATGAGGGGGATCTCTTGTACGCTTGTATATTTAATAATTTGCGAATAACATACTACTGCTTGTATTTGTAGAGTTTTATGGTAAATGTTGTTCCTCTTCCGACATCAGACTTTACATCTATGCTTCCGTTATGTTTTTCTATGATACTCTTTGAAAGTGACAAACCTATTCCTATACCGCTGCCCTCGGAATTGGCAGATTTATAAAACCGTTCAAAAATATGCGGAAGATCTTTTTCCGATATGCCCTTGCCCGTATCGGATATCGTTATCTTTGTATAAAGCCTGTTTTCATCAGATGCAAGAGTAACCCTGCCGCCCCGCGGGGTATGCTCGATACTGTTTTTCACGATATTCGACAACGCTTCGCATATCCATTTTTTATCGCATTTTACACTTATATCCCCGCATTCGCTTTTGATTATGTTTACGCCTTTAAGTTCGGCTATAATATCCGTGTTTCTTATACATTCATCGAATATGTTTTCTATGTTTTCGTTTTCAAAATGAAATTCGATCGCATTTGAGTCAAGCCTTGAAAGAGTGAGCAGCGACTGAACAAGAAAGCTGATGTCATTAAGCGACTGTCTTATATCATGTAAAAACTCCTTTCGCATTTTCTCGGTCATATCATTATCTTCAATAAGATTATCCACCATTATCATTGTAGATGTCATCGGGGTCTTTATCTGATGTGATATATCCGATATGGACTTTTTGAGATATAACTTGTCACTTATGTTTTTTTCCGAGTATTCACGCAGCATTACCGTTGTTTTATATATTTCATTTTTCAGTACGGAATTTTCATCTTCGGTATTTTGTTCTGTTTCCATATTGTAATTTCCGCTGTTAATTGCGGTCAGATAATCCGTAAGCCTGACTATCTCCTTTTTTCGATGTTTCAGATACAAAATAAAGACGGCTGTAAACACGGCTCCCGCAAGAATAACGATTGCCGCAGTCATAATTACGGTATTACGGGTATTTTGTTCGTTTTCATACAACAGCCATTCATCAGTCGATATTCCGTAGCTGTTAAGAAACTTTTCTCCCTCACGGCTTTCCTCTTTACCGTTAAGTATCTCCATAATTTCGGTTTCATCGACATCGGGATATTTTTCAAGCAACACATTTATCATTTGTTCATTAGACCGATTTACCGTATTTTTGATACTGTCGAGATTCAGCTTTGTAACAAAAATGCTTACAGCCGCAAAAATTATTGTTATCACGGCAAATGATATTACATACAACTTTGAACGTTTCATTATTCCTCCAATCTGTAACCGACATTTTTAACCGTTTTTATAATATCCGTATCAAGTTTTCTTCTTATACGCTTTATATAAACGCTTAGTGTATTGTCGTTTACATAGTTCCCCGAAATGTCCCATATTTTTTCCAATATTATTTCACGGCTGACAGTTCTCCCGATATTTTGGACAAGCAGGGAAAAAATCCTGTATTCGAGAGAAGTAAGGTCAACAGATAACCCGCTTTTAGTTACAATACGGGAATTAAAATCAATAACAATATCCCCTATCGTCTTTGTATGCAAAGCATCGTTTTTTCTTGTAAGTCTTCGTATCCTTGCAAGCAGTTCACGGCTCGAAAAAGGCTTAGTTATATAATCGTCCGCACCCAGGTCAAATCCCTTGACGATGCTGTCCTCATCGTCAAGGGCGGTGAGAAATATTACCGGAGCGGGATTTATATTCTTTATCTCCTCATATAATTCAAAGCCGTTTCCGTCGGGCAGCGTTATATCAATTATTATAACATCATAATCACCGCCCGATTTTCCAACTGCTTCGTCGTATGTTCCGCATATCACAGTTTCACAGCCGTTATTGTGAAGATAATATGCCAGTCCCTTGCTTATAGATTTATTATCCTCGACCAGTAATATATTCATGCAGTCCCTCCATAAGCTCCGCATTCACGAAACCTTAATCAGATATTGTCATTTCGTATAGTTTCTATTATGTTCTGCTTATTCAGCTTCACCTTTGAAAAACAGGTAGTAATGAAAACCAACGCAACAACAGCCGCAATACTTATCAGCACAGCCTGCCACGGGAAAATAAATTCAAGTGCCTTTCCTATCCTGTCCGCATCCCACATACCTTCAAACAGGAAATGTATTGCCACAGTACATATTATACCCGTTATGATACCTATAATCAATGCCTTCACGGTATAAAAAGCACATTCAAGTGTTATCATGCGGTTAAACTCCCGTTTAGTCATACCGACAGAACGCAGCATTGCAAATTCCTTTTGCCTTAACTTCATGTTTGTGGTAACGGTATTGAAAATATTTGTTATGGCAATAAGGGAAATTACAGCTATAATGGCATATACAATATATTGAACAAGAGTTGCTACCGAGTTCATCTGACTTACCTGTCCGGCAATATTTTGCAGGTATATTTTATCATACTCTTCACCAAGCCTTTGCTCCGTTTTAGCCGGATCTGACGAGGATATATTCATTGCGGAATCAATAAAATAATCCGGATCGGGGTGGTTCTTGCAAAGCCATTCCTTACTTACAATAAGTGCGCAATAATACAAATTATCACGTATTATCCAATCCTTAAATGTACTGAGATCTGTAATTTCACCGCCTATTTCAAGCTCCAGGTGTTTTTCCTCCGGCAAATATTTAAAATTTTCACGATCATATAAATGATATCTCATGTCTAATGTGAAACCGACAGGATCCTCCATATATTTGATTTGTTGAAAAACCAAATTTGTCGGATCACCGTCCACTACCTTGCCGGCTAAATTTACATTGACAAGTATAGCCTTATCTTTCATTTCATCATAGGTGTACCCCAACTTTTTGAGCAGTTTTTTATAATTATCATCGTCAAAAGCAACTAAACTCGCACTGCCGGATATATTTTTCCATTTCGGCTTAATCGCTTCTTCCTTGTCAATACTCTCAAAACCCACTCCTTCATTATACTCATATCTGCTGTACTGCTTATATCCGATAGTGGTGTAATAATCATTAATATTTTTGGGAAGTTTACTGTCAGGGATGTTATACACAAAATTAGTTGATAGGTCGTCGAAGTGATAACAATAATCATCTATCTCATCATATTCGGCAATTTCTTTGAATATATCCTCCTGCTCCTTAATGGACATACGATCTCCTTCAGCTTCCAATGTTTCAATGTCCAACTGCATATTATAATTGTAATGCATAACGGTCGAACTATAAGTATAAAGCGAATAATTAACAAAGGAAAAAATACCGATAAATATAGATACGCTTACAATTATTGATACTATAACAGTACGATATTGACGCTTACTCCTCTTCATATTTTTCCAAGCAATTTTGCCGCCCGCACCGAATACTCTGTCTACCCATTTCGGCGACTTAAACGCATTTTTCTTATTTTTATTTATACGAACCCCGTTATTATTTCTAACAGCTTCAATCGGTGATATACCCGACGCTCTGATTGCTGCCGAAAGTGAGGAAAGAAATATGGTTGCCGCACCAAGAACAACAGCCGCAGCCATTGCTTCCCACGACACGGAAAAAATCAGTTTAAATCCGCCGTACGCTTCGCTTAGCATATCTAAAAATAAGTTATTTACAACCATAACGGAGGCAGCACTTCCGACAATACCTATAATCAATCCGGCAGCTATGCCGAATATTCCGAGTATGAAGCCCTCAAAGAATATGCTGTTTCTGATCTGTTTCGGTGTTGCTCCGACAGTAGACAGCTTTCCGTACATAACGGTCTTTTCTGTTACGGACATGGAGAAGCTGTTCTTTATTATAAATACACTTGCCGCCATAACGAGCAGGACAATCCCCAAGCTCACATAAAAAATAACGTACTCATATGTTTCATATGTTTTTAGTGTTTCATAAAGATAGTCATTAACACTAACATCAATAATATGAAATTCACACTGCTCCAGTTCTTTCTGTACGTTTGTTTCTTCCTCATAATCGGACTCATTGATTTCTTCCTCAGAATCATAGATACGGAAACCGTAAAGTTCATTATAAATATCGGCTCCGCTTATTCCCGTAATATCGGATATAAAATCAATACTGTTATCTTGGTTTCCGTTATTAACTTTAACATATATATTTTTGTCGTATTCCCATTCATCAAGTGCGCTTGCGATATTATCGGATAAATCCGTATATCCGTATATATTCACATGACAGTGACCTAAGGGAAAACCGATATTAGGCTCATCGTTGAGTATTCCGACAATCTTATATGTCTTTTTGAATGATTTTACAAATTTCGAATCATAGTAAGAAATACCAACATCATCAAGCCCCAGAATATGATCTTCGATCTCCCCCGTATCCGTTTCATATTCTGCATGATACACACCTATGTCAAGGGTCAGCTCATCGCCTACCTTATACTCTTTAGACGAATAGTCAACAAAATCTTTTGACAGAACTACTTCATCGGGCTTTTGAGGATAACGTCCCTCCTGAAGTGAGAAATTATAGCATTTTTCAAAATAATTTTCACTGTATGATTTTATAAAAATATTTTCTCTGAATTTTGACTTAGAATCCGTAAACGGCACGACACCGATATCCTGACAAAGATATACTTCCTCTGCATCTCTGTTAAGCCTTAACTTTTCGATATTCTCCTTTGTCGGTTCTTTCATAACAAAGGATACGTCATAATTACCGTCACGTTTTATATAGAAATCATAGATCGATTCCTTCAAACCAACAACCGTGTTCGCAATTATCGTTATAAGCGTCATCGACAGGGCAATAGCTGCAAATGTAGCTATTGTCCTGCTTTTGTTCATTTTCAGTCCTTTGACCGTCAGCCTATGCATTATCTTCATACATTAAGCCTCCCCTACCAGCTTACCGTCTTGAATACGAAGTATTCTGTCAGCTTCTTTCGCTATTTCGGGGTTATGTGTTATCATAATTATTGTCTGCTTGTAGTTCTTATTTGTCATCTTGAAAATATTAACTATCTCGTCCGCAGCATTGGTATCGAGATTTCCCGTCGGCTCATCGGCAAGCAGTATTGTAGGGTTATTTATTATTGCTCTTGCAATTGCTACTCTTTGCTGCTGTCCGCCGGAAAGCTCGTTCGGAAGACTGTTTCTCTTATCAATAATACCCAGCCTCTCCATTACCTCCTCTATCTTTTCCTTGTCGGGCTTCCTTCCGTCAAGCTCTATCGGCAAGGATATATTCTCCTCCGCAGTCAGTATCGGTATCAGGTTATAAAACTGATATACTATCCCTATCTGCCGCCTTCTGAATATAGCGAGTTTATTATTATCCATTGTATTGATTTCATTACCGTCAATAAGTATTTTGCCGCTTGTCGGTCTGTCAACACCGCCTATCATGTGCATAAGCGTACTCTTACCGCTTCCGCTTGCTCCCACAACTGCAACAAAATCCCCCTTTTCCACCGAAAACGATACATTGTCAACGGCATTAAATTCGTCCTTTCCTTCCTTGTAAGTTTTAACAAGTTTTTCTACTCTTAAAATTTCCATATTTACCTCCCGAAAATACCTTTCTGTATTTATTTTACACCTTAAATATACTATACTTAAATGACTTTTAAGTGACACATACAAAAAATTTATCAGATGTTGTCATTTCTTATTGTTTCCACGATATTCAGCTTATAAATTCTCCTTACGGAAAATACGGCGATGAGTACAACAAACAAAGTAACCACCAATATGCTTATAACAACAGCCGTCCACGGGAACATAAAAGCAAGTGTTCCTTTATTTCTATCGTCCCATGTATGAAGATAACAGAAATGTATGACGGTCGTGACGGCAAGACCTGTCAGTATTCCTATAATCAATGACTTTACCGTATAAAACATACATTCAAGTACTGTCATACGGTTAAATTCACGCTTTGTCATTCCCACGGAACGCAGCATTGCATATTCCTTTTGCCTGAGTTTCGTATTGGTATTTATGGTATTGAATATATTTGTGACTACTATAAGCGATATAGCACACAAAAAACCGTATAAAAGAAATTGTACGAGCATAATTACGGAATTAGTTTGTTTTTGCCTTGTGTAAAAATTTTCAACGGTTAAGTAATCATCGGAAATATCAATGCTTTGTTCTGTCTTATCGGGATCTTCGGACAGTATATACATAAAATTATCAAGATTATCCTTATCGTAATAATTCTTTTTCAGCCACTCCTTGCTGACAATAAGGCTTCTGTAATAAAATTCACCGCCCCCGTTACTTTTCTCGGAAAAAACAGTATCATCAAAGACAGATGTGTCGGTTATCTCTCCGCCTATTTCAAGAGTAAGCTGTTCGGCGTTTTGTGAAATACTCCTTTCATTCTGCTCCGCTTCATTAAATTTCAAATTTATTTTATAGCCTATCGGATCAATCATGAATTTGTCAGTTATATATTCATCATCGGAATTATTCTCAAAATCATAGACACTGTCTATATTCACAAGAATAGCTTTATCTTTCATATCATCATATCTGTAACCGAGTCTGTCAAGTATCGTATTGTATGTGTTGTCATCATAGGCAACAATTCTTGCTTCGGTGTTATGAAGTGTATTATCCCAAATATTATTTTTCATGAACATATCATAATAATCGGAATTTATAATATTATTCGGTATCTTATCAATCGGAATATCAAAACAATAATCATAACAACTTTCAAATTTATAACAAAACTCTTTAATCTCCTTTGAACGGGCAATATCAAGAAAAATACTTTCCTTTTCATCGAAACTAAGCTCATCTGCCGATGTTTTGCCCTGCTTTATATATGCTGTCATATTATAATTAAAATCACCTGTATAAACTTTTTTCAAATTATATATTGTGTAATCAACAAACGAAAACACCCCTATAAATACAGATATACTCACAACTAACGATACGACCACGGTACGGTATTGGCGGCTGCTCCTTTTCATATTTTTCCATGCAATTTTTCCTCCTGCACCGAATAATTTGCCCACCCATGCGGGAGATTTAAAGGGATTTTTCTTTTTTCTTTTTATGTTTATGTACTTATTGCTTCTTATTGCCTCGATCGGAGAAATACGGTAAGATTTGACGGCGGCAAAAAGCGAGGAAAAAAATACCGTAATCGCACCGAGTATTACCGCCGGTATCAACGACAGCCATGATATGTCGAATATAAGCTCCACTCCTCCGGTTATGCCGCTAAGTATTTTTGAAGAAAAAGCGACAGCGAGCGTTGTTCCTCCGATACCCGTAACAAGACCGATAGGTATGCCTATAATACCGAGAACCAGACCTTCAAATAACATACTGTTTCTAATCTGCCTCGGAGTTGCGCCTATGCCCGAAATTTTACCGTAAAGTACCGTCTTTTCCGTGAGTGATATAAGAAAACCGTTTTTAATTATAAATACGCTCGATATCATTATGATTATAATAAATCCCAGACCGACATAAAATATTATATTAAGAATTCTTAAAATATTGTCGTACAGTTCTCCGTTTATCTGCGCATATGAAATATGAAATTCGCTTTCGGATAATTTACCGCCCAAGTCCTCGTCTATCACCAAATCAGAATTGATTTTTTTTAATTCCTGTAAATCAACATCTAACAGTTCAGACAAAAATATCTTTGCGTTCTCCTTTCCGCCCTCCTTCAGTTTTATAAATACATCACGGGTATTATCATCTCTATCCCTGTATGCAGTCTGAATTTTATCCGTAAAATCGGTATATGTATATATATTGACCGTTGAACCGTTATAAACGGCAGACTCTCTGTCTTTATAAACAAACGGTTCTCTGTTAAGTATTCCGCATATCGTATAGGTTTTAGTGAATACCGGCTCAAACTCATCTTTATCAAATGTCTGATATTCGTCATATTCGCCTGATTCCTCACCATAACTTGAGTAACTGTTTATTCCCACATTCAGCGTTATTTTGTCACCGACATTATACTTTTTCTCGGAATAATTTACAAAATTCTCCGACAGCACAACCTCATCGGGATTTTCCGGGTATCTGCCCTCCGAAAGAGAACTGTCAAAAACTTTACCGAAAGTATTTCTGCTGAAAGCCGTTATATTTATCATATCACGGAAATTTGATTTTGAATTTTCAAAAACGGCAGTCCCTATATTTTCATATAAATAAACCCCGTCAACATCTCTGTTAGACTCAAGTTTTTTCGCATTTTCGGCAGATATATTTCCCGTCAGGGATATGTCATAATTGCCGTAGTACTTCGTAAAATAATTTTCCTCGGTTTCTTTCAGACTTAAAATAACATTCGCAACAACAGTTATCAGTGTCATAGACAGTATTATTCCTACCACGGTAGCAATAGTACGGCTCTTATTCATTTTAAGACTTTTCATCGTAAGAGTATGCATTATATTCATGAAAATTCCTCCCTGATATTAAAAATTGATAAATAAAGCCTGATTCAAATATTATCGTTCCTTATGGTTTCTATAATATTTCGGTTATACGATTTTCTTGCGGAAAGCATCGTTACAGTAAATATCGTTATCGAAACGACAGCAATACTTATAATGATTGCAGCCCACGGGAAAATAAACGGTAATTGAATGTCATTGTCCTGCGGATAAAAAGAACCGAAATAGAAATATCGGACAATAAACGTTCCCGCAAGACCTAAAATAATTCCTGCCAAAAGAGATTTTGTTGTACAGAAAAGACTTTCAAGGAGCGTCATGCTCTTAAATTCACGCTTAGTCATTCCCACGGATCGCAGTACGGCATATTCTCTCTGCCTTAGCTTTGTATTTGTTGATATTGTATTTATCATATTTGTAATTCCTATGAGTGCGATCACACATATAAATCCGTAAACAAAAAACTGTATCAGCGACAAAAACGAATATGTCATCTGCATTTCATTTGACCTGTTATTCAGGGAAATGTAATCCGAAAATTCGTTCAATCTTCTCTCGGTTTTTGCAGGCTCAGAAGAATTAAGAAACATACTGCCAAATATATCATACTGTTTAATATTTTCTCTCAGCCAATCCGTTGTGACGATAAATCCTCCCTTGGGTATGCACCACGTTTCCATAATATCCTCAAACACGGATAAATCGGTAATTTCCGCCCCAATCTCAATACTTATCTCATGCGGTCTGCCCGTATCTTCGGCATAACAGCACTCCGCATTCACGGTATATCCTACCGGATTATCAATAATCCTGCAATTATATTCCTTTATCGGATTTTCACTGTCATTTTTATCCTCATATCCCGCAGTAACAACATTTACAAATATTGCTTTGTCTTTAACATCATCGTATTTTAATCCGTATTTTTCAAGCAGTTTCCTGTATGTAATTTCATCGTAAACATAAACGAAAAAACCGCCCGTCAACTCACCCGACTCTATATCACCCTGAATATTCTCATCGAACCATTGTGCCTTTTTCATCTCCGACGGCATTTTGGATTTCGGTAAGTCATATGTATATGCCCCCACATTATTTTCAAAACAGTAATAATAATTGTCAACCTCATCAAATGACGATATACGCATATAAATATCTTCAATTTTATCAAGCGTATTCGTTCCATTATCAGACATTCCGCAAGATGATTGGAGAGAGATATTGTATTTATAGTCCTTTATGTCCTGACTATACAAATATGACGTACATTCAACAAAAGCTTATGATTTTATAAAAATATTTTCTCTGAATTTTGACTTAGAATCCGTAAACGGCACGACACCGATATCCTGACAAAGATATACTTCCTCTGCATCTCTGTTAAGCCTTAACTTTTCGATATTCTCCTTTGTCGGTTCTTTCATAACAAAGGATACGTCATAATTACCGTCACGTTTTATATAGAAATCATAGATCGATTCCTTCAAACCAACAACCGTGTTCGCAATTATCGTTATAAGCGTCATCGACAGGGCAATAGCTGCAAATGTAGCTATTGTCCTGCTTTTGTTCATTTTCAGTCCTTTGACCGTCAGCCTATGCATTATCTTCATACATTAAGCCTCCCCTACCAGCTTACCGTCTTGAATACGAAGTATTCTGTCAGCTTCTTTCGCTATTTCGGGGTTATGTGTTATCATAATTATTGTCTGCTTGTAGTTCTTATTTGTCATCTTGAAAATATTAACTATCTCGTCCGCAGCATTGGTATCGAGATTTCCCGTCGGCTCATCGGCAAGCAGTATTGTAGGGTTATTTATTATTGCTCTTGCAATTGCTACTCTTTGCTGCTGTCCGCCGGAAAGCTCGTTCGGAAGACTGTTTCTCTTATCAATAATACCCAGCCTCTCCATTACCTCCTCTATCTTTTCCTTGTCGGGCTTCCTTCCGTCAAGCTCTATCGGCAAGGATATATTCTCCTCCGCAGTCAGTATCGGTATCAGGTTATAAAACTGATATACTATCCCTATCTGCCGCCTTCTGAATATAGCGAGTTTATTATTATCCATTGTATTGATTTCATTACCGTCAATAAGTATTTTGCCGCTTGTCGGTCTGTCAACACCGCCTATCATGTGCATAAGCGTACTCTTACCGCTTCCGCTTGCTCCCACAACTGCAACAAAATCCCCCTTTTCCACCGAAAACGATACATTGTCAACGGCATTAAATTCGTCCTTTCCTTCCTTGTAAGTTTTAACAAGTTTTTCTACTCTTAAAATTTCCATATTTACCTCCCGAAAATACCTTTCTGTATTTATTTTACACCTTAAATATACTATACTTAAATGACTTTTAAGTGACACATACAAAAAATTTATCAGATGTTGTCATTTCTTATTGTTTCCACGATATTCAGCTTATAAATTCTCCTTACGGAAAATACGGCGATGAGTACAACAAACAAAGTAACCACCAATATGCTTATAACAACAGCCGTCCACGGGAACATAAAAGCAAGTGTTCCTTTATTTCTATCGTCCCATGTATGAAGATAACAGAAATGTATGACGGTCGTGACGGCAAGACCTGTCAGTATTCCTATAATCAATGACTTTACCGTATAAAACATACATTCAAGTACTGTCATACGGTTAAATTCACGCTTTGTCATTCCCACGGAACGCAGCATTGCATATTCCTTTTGCCTGAGTTTCGTATTGGTATTTATGGTATTGAATATATTTGTGACTACTATAAGCGATATAGCACACAAAAAACCGTATAAAAGAAATTGTACGAGCATAATTACGGAATTAGTTTGTTTTTGCCTTGTGTAAAAATTTTCAACGGTTAAGTAATCATCGGAAATATCAATGCTTTGTTCTGTCTTATCGGGATCTTCGGACAGTATATACATAAAATTATCAAGATTATCCTTATCGTAATAATTCTTTTTCAGCCACTCCTTGCTGACAATAAGGCTTCTGTAATAAAATTCACCGCCCCCGTTACTTTTCTCGGAAAAAACAGTATCATCAAAGACAGATGTGTCGGTTATCTCTCCGCCTATTTCAAGAGTAAGCTGTTCGGCGTTTTGTGAAATACTCCTTTCATTCTGCTCCGCTTCATTAAATTTCAAATTTATTTTATAGCCTATCGGATCAATCATGAATTTGTCAGTTATATATTCATCATCGGAATTATTCTCAAAATCATAGACACTGTCTATATTCACAAGAATAGCTTTATCTTTCATATCATCATATCTGTAACCGAGTCTGTCAAGTATCGTATTGTATGTGTTGTCATCATAGGCAACAATTCTTGCTTCGGTGTTATGAAGTGTATTATCCCAAATATTATTTTTCATGAACATATCATAATAATCGGAATTTATAATATTATTCGGTATCTTATCAATCGGAATATCAAAACAATAATCATAACAACTTTCAAATTTATAACAAAACTCTTTAATCTCCTTTGAACGGGCAATATCAAGAAAAATACTTTCCTTTTCATCGAAACTAAGCTCATCTGCCGATGTTTTGCCCTGCTTTATATATGCTGTCATATTATAATTAAAATCACCTGTATAAACTTTTTTCAAATTATATATTGTGTAATCAACAAACGAAAACACCCCTATAAATACAGATATACTCACAACTAACGATACGACCACGGTACGGTATTGGCGGCTGCTCCTTTTCATATTTTTCCATGCAATTTTTCCTCCTGCACCGAATAATTTGCCCACCCATGCGGGAGATTTAAAGGGATTTTTCTTTTTTCTTTTTATGTTTATGTACTTATTGCTTCTTATTGCCTCGATCGGAGAAATACGGTAAGATTTGACGGCGGCAAAAAGCGAGGAAAAAAATACCGTAATCGCACCGAGTATTACCGCCGGTATCAACGACAGCCATGATATGTCGAATATAAGCTCCACTCCTCCGGTTATGCCGCTAAGTATTTTTGAAGAAAAAGCGACAGCGAGCGTTGTTCCTCCGATACCCGTAACAAGACCGATAGGTATGCCTATAATACCGAGAACCAGACCTTCAAATAACATACTGTTTCTAATCTGCCTCGGAGTTGCGCCTATGCCCGAAATTTTACCGTAAAGTACCGTCTTTTCCGTGAGTGATATAAGAAAACCGTTTTTAATTATAAATACGCTCGATATCATTATGATTATAATAAATCCCAGACCGACATAAAATATTATATTAAGAATTCTTAAAATATTGTCGTACAGTTCTCCGTTTATCTGCGCATATGAAATATGAAATTCGCTTTCGGATAATTTACCGCCCAAGTCCTCGTCTATCACCAAATCAGAATTGATTTTTTTTAATTCCTGTAAATCAACATCTAACAGTTCAGACAAAAATATCTTTGCGTTCTCCTTTCCGCCCTCCTTCAGTTTTATAAATACATCACGGGTATTATCATCTCTATCCCTGTATGCAGTCTGAATTTTATCCGTAAAATCGGTATATGTATATATATTGACCGTTGAACCGTTATAAACGGCAGACTCTCTGTCTTTATAAACAAACGGTTCTCTGTTAAGTATTCCGCATATCGTATAGGTTTTAGTGAATACCGGCTCAAACTCATCTTTATCAAATGTCTGATATTCGTCATATTCGCCTGATTCCTCACCATAACTTGAGTAACTGTTTATTCCCACATTCAGCGTTATTTTGTCACCGACATTATACTTTTTCTCGGAATAATTTACAAAATTCTCCGACAGCACAACCTCATCGGGATTTTCCGGGTATCTGCCCTCCGAAAGAGAACTGTCAAAAACTTTACCGAAAGTATTTCTGCTGAAAGCCGTTATATTTATCATATCACGGAAATTTGATTTTGAATTTTCAAAAACGGCAGTCCCTATATTTTCATATAAATAAACCCCGTCAACATCTCTGTTAGACTCAAGTTTTTTCGCATTTTCGGCAGATATATTTCCCGTCAGGGATATGTCATAATTGCCGTAGTACTTCGTAAAATAATTTTCCTCGGTTTCTTTCAGACTTAAAATAACATTCGCAACAACAGTTATCAGTGTCATAGACAGTATTATTCCTACCACGGTAGCAATAGTACGGCTCTTATTCATTTTAAGACTTTTCATCGTAAGAGTATGCATTATATTCATGAAAATTCCTCCCTGATATTAAAAATTGATAAATAAAGCCTGATTCAAATATTATCGTTCCTTATGGTTTCTATAATATTTCGGTTATACGATTTTCTTGCGGAAAGCATCGTTACAGTAAATATCGTTATCGAAACGACAGCAATACTTATAATGATTGCAGCCCACGGGAAAATAAACGGTAATTGAATGTCATTGTCCTGCGGATAAAAAGAACCGAAATAGAAATATCGGACAATAAACGTTCCCGCAAGACCTAAAATAATTCCTGCCAAAAGAGATTTTGTTGTACAGAAAAGACTTTCAAGGAGCGTCATGCTCTTAAATTCACGCTTAGTCATTCCCACGGATCGCAGTACGGCATATTCTCTCTGCCTTAGCTTTGTATTTGTTGATATTGTATTTATCATATTTGTAATTCCTATGAGTGCGATCACACATATAAATCCGTAAACAAAAAACTGTATCAGCGACAAAAACGAATATGTCATCTGCATTTCATTTGACCTGTTATTCAGGGAAATGTAATCCGAAAATTCGTTCAATCTTCTCTCGGTTTTTGCAGGCTCAGAAGAATTAAGAAACATACTGCCAAATATATCATACTGTTTAATATTTTCTCTCAGCCAATCCGTTGTGACGATAAATCCTCCCTTGGGTATGCACCACGTTTCCATAATATCCTCAAACACGGATAAATCGGTAATTTCCGCCCCAATCTCAATACTTATCTCATGCGGTCTGCCCGTATCTTCGGCATAACAGCACTCCGCATTCACGGTATATCCTACCGGATTATCAATAATCCTGCAATTATATTCCTTTATCGGATTTTCACTGTCATTTTTATCCTCATATCCCGCAGTAACAACATTTACAAATATTGCTTTGTCTTTAACATCATCGTATTTTAATCCGTATTTTTCAAGCAGTTTCCTGTATGTAATTTCATCGTAAACATAAACGAAAAAACCGCCCGTCAACTCACCCGACTCTATATCACCCTGAATATTCTCATCGAACCATTGTGCCTTTTTCATCTCCGACGGCATTTTGGATTTCGGTAAGTCATATGTATATGCCCCCACATTATTTTCAAAACAGTAATAATAATTGTCAACCTCATCAAATGACGATATACGCATATAAATATCTTCAATTTTATCAAGCGTATTCGTTCCATTATCAGACATTCCGCAAGATGATTGGAGAGAGATATTGTATTTATAGTCCTTTATGTCCTGACTATACAAATATGACGTACATTCAACAAAAGCTGCGGAGCTTATAAATATACCGACTCCGAGTGCTGCGGAAATTACCGTTGTACGGTATTGACGTCTGCTACGTTTCATATTTTTCCATGCTATTTTACCGCCCTCGCCGAATATTTTCACCGCCCACCTCGGACATTTCAGTTTTTTGTTATTTATCCCTTTTATATCACGGTTTTTCCTTACAGCTTCTATCGGAGAAATTTCCGATGCCCTCATTGATGCGGAAAGACATGAAAGAAATACAGTAGCAAAACCGAGCAAAACGGCAAGCAAAACAGACAGCGGAGATATACAGGTTTCCAACATCGTTCCGTCAAGAAAATCGGGAACAAACATATTTGAAAGACTCGACAAAGCCGCGACACCGACTGCCCCTATAATCAGTCCCGCAGGAATACCCGCAATACATAAAATAAAGCCCTCAAAAAAGACGCTGTTTCTTATCTGTATCGGTGCTGCGCCTATTGATATAAGCCTTCCGTATAAAACTGTTTTTTCGATTACAGAAACGGAAAATGCATTTTTTATTATAAATATGCTCGATATCATAATTATGACGATAACGGCAATTCCTGCGCAGAATACTACCGAGTTTGCGATTTGACTGTATCTATGCAGATCAGCGTTTATTTCAGCTCCCCATATATGCATATCACACCCGTTCAGCTTCTCATCAGTTCCGTTTCTGTCTGAATATTCATTAAAAAAATAATCATTTAATGTATCCTCGTCTATTCCGGTAATGTCGGACAAGAACGAAAGCGATATATCATTTGTACCTTTCAGCTTTATGTAAAACCTTTGCGGAAAGAGGTATTTTTCGTCATCAGTCTGCGGTTTACGGTTTGTTACCGTGTATGCCGTTTCTAAAACGTCCGATAATTCGGCGCAGGTATATATGTTTACGACCTGTCGGTAATATTCGAGATCATTATATAATTCTTCCTGCGGCTCACGTTCGAGTATGCCTGTTACGGTATAGGTTTTTGTAAACGATTTTACAAATTTGAAATTATCGTCAAAACATGACTCAAAAAGTGCAAAATTGTAATCGCCCGATTTTCCCGTATAATAACTGCCGATATCAAGTGTGATCTTATCCCCTACACGGTAGACCTTATTTGAAAAATCGACAAAATTCTCGGATAAAACGACCTCATTTGAATTTTCGGGATATCTTCCCTCTTTTAAGGCAAAATCAAAACATTCCCCGAATGCCTCTCTGTTATATGCACTTATTTCTATGGCTTTTCTGTAATTTGATCTTGAATTTTCAAAGAGCGACAAACCTATTCTTCTTTTAATATATAAAGACTGCACATTTCTGTTAAGGCTGATTTTTTTCCCGCTGTCTTTGTATGCAGGATCAAAAATCAGGCTTATGTCGTAATTACCGTACTGTTTTTGAAAATAGTTATTCATGGTTTTTTCAATGCCCTCAACCATATTTACAGCAACGGTTATCAGTGAGATAGAAAGAATTATGGCTATAAATGTAGCAAAACATCTGACTTTGTTCATTTTCAGATCCCTTATAACAATTTTTTTCATAATTTTCATACATAAACCCTCTTTAAATTTTTTGACTGCATACAATACCTTTCTTTCGTTATTTTAATAATATAATACCTAAATGACTTTTAAGTGACAGTATATTATTATATTTTTTTGCCCATACTCTAAGCGAAAGATAACTCCTTTCTCAATTATACCGCAGAAATCTTCGGTTATACGATAATAAAACCAATATTATGTCGGGCGGTCGGTAATCGCACCTTTAACAAATCGGTATATTTATTCGTTAGGGAGAAAATAATAATATTATTATTTATGGTGTTGACAAAAGTGAAAAAGTGTGGTACTATGATAATTGCCACGCAGCTCAATATTGTCTATCCAAATGTAATTTTTACAATCGGTAAAAATGCATCCTCTCTTTTCATTTTCATTTGGATTTGAGAAAGTTGTGTGGCAGCAATAACAGATGATGCGTTTTTCGGTACGCGGCTTTTCGGCTGCGTACTTTTTATTTTTATGAAAAATGTACTTGCAGAGAAAAAATTTTGTTATTGTCTTTTTATACAAAATATGATATACTTGTTGAAGAGGTTGAGTGTGTTTTCGACCAATTTCGGATAAACATATAAAATATACGGGCATATATTCGGAGTTATAAGTGTTATCCCGCATAAAAATATCAAAAATAAAACCGGATAAATGTACATCTTAATTTTTATATCTGTAAATTTTATTAGGAGGAGTGACCATGAAAAAAGAAAGAATTATATGTATAGCTGCGGCTCTTCTTTTGACCGTAACAGTAGTAGGAACTTATGTCGGAAGTATCGTACATAAAAATACGGATAACAATATCCTCGATGTTTCACAGGAATCCGACGGTTCATCAACAATTGACGATTTTGAAATAACATCATCTGACGGCAGCATCACGGGTCAAACGGGAAATACTTCATCTTCCGATAACAGCGAAGCCTCCGATATTTCAAATGAAAGCAAAGTGAAGGAAAATTCGGAAAAAGAAAAATCAGACGATGAAAGTTCGGTTTCAAAACAAAATTCAGAAAACGAAAAATCGGAAAATAAGACTTCCGAAAATGAAAGTTCCGACAAACAATCCACAGAAACAGGCTCGGAAAATACACCACAGGAAAATACAACGAATAACCCCGAAAATCACGGAGATCAAACGCTGGAAACCGATACGCCCGACGAATCACCAAACGGAAATACGACACCTTCCGAAAACCAAAACCCGACCCAACCTGATAATCCCGCCCCGCCGTCTTATGTTGAGGACAGAGAGGAAGCAAAGGAAATACATCTGCGTTCGCATCATGTATCACTCAAAACCGGACAATCATACGACCTTAATGCGACAATTCTTCCCGAAGATACAATCAATAAATCATACAGCTATTATATAGACGATGCATCTGTTATAGAATATACTAACGGAATAATAAAGGCTAAGAAACCCGGCACGGCAAATATCAGCTTTAAGACGGAAAACGGTATATCCGCAAACTGTAAGGTAGACGTAGAGGGTGTGCCGACCTCCGCAAGACTTAATGAAACAAACATAACGCTGCACATGGGAGATACTTATACGCTTTCGGCACAAACTGACATTGGAAACAGTAATATACCACTCAGCTGGAACAGCAGCAACGAAAATATCGTCAGCGTGGAAAACGGCGAGTATTCCACAGCCAAAATAACCGCTAAAAAAGCAGGAACTGCAACGATAACAGTAAAAACGGAAAACGGAGTGACCGCCAAGTGCAGCATAACGGTCAAGGATACCCAAAACACTAATGTCAATAACTACAATCAATATTGTGACAAAGTCATAGAACTCGTAAACAAGGAGAGAACGTCAAGAGGACTTCCCGCCGTTAAAAAGCGAAGTGATATTATACCTTTGGCGAATACGAGAGCTAAAGAAATTTCCAAACTGTTTAAACACTCAAGACCCGACGGAAGATCATGCTTTTCGATTTATGCCGACAACAACATATCTTATACTTCGGTCGGCGAAAATATTGCCGGGGGTCAGAGGACTCCCGAGGAAGTTATGAACAGCTGGATGAACTCCGAGGGTCACAGGAACAATATACTTTCGGAAACATTTGACGGGATTGCAGTCGGCTGCTATGAAAAGGACGGTTATTTATACTGGGTGCAGATGTTTATTCACGGGTAGATAAATATATCAATAATTTTCGTATGAACCGTAAGACACGATTTCCGACAGTCTGTTCGGCGGAGAAAGTGAGGGTAATTCTGAATATTTACATTGCAATATAAGCTGTTTATACCGCCTTTCGCTCACGATTTGACAAAAAATTGTGCATTTTGCTAAAAATAATCATCAATTTTATTGCATTTTTCATCTATACTTTATAGAAAAATAGTTGTATAATATATACAGCTTGATAACAGTATAACTTTAAAGCTATTTTAAATAAATATTTCCCGAAAGGAGCGAACACAATGGATGTAATCGCAACAAGAAAAGAAAAAGTAATTTATAGGGACGGGGATATTGTAATTAAGGAGTTTTCCGAAAAATTTCCTAAATCTGATATTCTTAATGAGGCACTTAACCATGCACGAGTTGAGGAAACAGGACTCCCTATCCCCGCATTAAGGGCTGTATCCGTCATTAACGGTAAATGGACGATATCTATGGATTATATTGAGGGAAAAACCCTTGAACAAATTATGGAGGAAGATCCCGATAATATAGAAAAATACATGAATGATTTCGTAAATCTTCAGCTTAAAGTTCAAAGCTGCAAAGCTCCGCTGCTTAATAAGCTCAAAGATAAAATGAACAGAAAAATTTCATCTCTCGGCGGTCAGGTTGACGCTACCATAAGGTATGAACTTCACACACGTCTTGACAGTATGCCGAGCCACAATAAGCTCTGCCACGGTGATTTTAACCCCTCTAACATCATCATAGATAATGAGGGCAACCCGCATATCATCGACTGGTCACACGCCACTCAAGGTAATGCCTCCGCCGATGCGGCAAGAACATATCTTCTGTTTGCCCTAAGACACAAAGAATTTGCCGATATGTATTTGGATACTTTCTGCCGCAAGAGTGATACGGCAAAACAGTATGTTCAACAATGGCTTCCGATAGTTGCCGCATCACAACTTGTCAAAAAGATTTCCGGAGAAGATGCTTTCCTTAAGAGCTGGGTCGATGTTGTGGATTATCAGTAAATATCTCTACAATAGTAGTACCTCCATAGAAGAAATTCCCGCTTAGGCGGGAATTTCTTCTATATTTTTGTATTTCTGCCTCCGCTGAACTGGCTGTCATAAAGCCTGCGGTAAAAACCTTTCTTTTTCATAAGCACGTCATGTGTTCCCTGCTCGATGATATTGCCGTCCTTCATAACAAGAATAAGATCCGCTTCCTTTATGGTCGATAAGCGGTGGGCAACTATAAAGCAGGTTCTGCCTTTCATCATGTTATCAAATGCTTTTTGTATTTTGACCTCCGTTCGTGTATCTATTGAGCTTGTAGCCTCATCAAGTATCAGCATACACGGTCTGCACAGCATCACACGGGCTATACATATCAGCTGTCTTTGACCTTGTGACAAATTTGTGCCTTCTTCGGATATCACGGTATCATATCCGTCCGGCAGCCTCTCTATAAATCCGCTTATATAGGATTTCTCCGCCGCCTCCTTTATCTCTTCAATGCTCGCTTCCGGTCTGCCGTATGCAATGTTTTCACGAATCGTTGCATTATAAAGCCTGTTTTCCTGCAGAACCATTCCGTAATTTTTCCTTAGTGAGCTTCGTGTAACGCTGTATATGCTTTTGCCGTCAACCATTATTGAACCGCTGTCTATATCATAAAAACGCATAAGAAGATTTATAAGCGTTGTTTTGCCGCAGCCTGTCGGTCCTACTATTGCAATCCGCTGTCCCGGTTTTACGTGAAGATTGAAATTTCTTATAAGCGGTTTTTGCGGAGTATATGAAAACTCAACATTTTCGATATCTACCTTTCCGCTGCAAGATTTCAGCTCCACAGCATTATCGGGATCGGGTGTCTGATTGGGCTCGTCAAGAAGTGAAAAAATCCTGTCCGCACCGGCAAGAGCCGACTGGATTTGAGATGTTACACCGGTAACTTCATTAAACGGTTTTGTATATTGGTTTGCATAAGTTATAAATGCGGAAATCTGACCCACAGAAAGCAGACCGTACACAGCACTTATCGAACCTGTTACGGTTACTGCCGCCGTGACAAGACCATTAACAAAACGTGTCGAAGGATTTGCAAGAGATGAATAGAACTGCGACTGCTGACCGCATACCCTCAATTCCTCATTTATTTTTTCAAATTCTTCTATTGAGCGTTCCTCATATCCGAATGATTTAACAACACTCTGCCCCCCGATGTATTCCTCAATATAGGAGCTGATTTTTCCCTGTATCATTGACTGTTTCCTGAAATATTTCTGCGACAGGCGTGTTATAAACGCTGCGACAAATATTGACAGAGGAGTTACGACTACAACAACTAAAGCAATAAATACATTAAGAAACAGCATGAACCCGAGTGTACACAATATCATAACTATTCCCGAAAAAAGTTGTGTTATGCCCTGCAAAAGACCGTCCCCCACGCTTTCGGCATCATTTACTATCCTGCTTAAAAGATCACCGTGCGGGTGTCCGTCTATATACTTCAGCGGCAAAGTATTAAACTTTTTATAAATATCCCGCCGCAGATCCCGTATGGTAAAGTAGGCTACGCAATTCGTATAAAGACTCATAAGCCACTGAAAAACCGATGAACAAATAACCGTAATACCCACCATCAGCAGTATCCCTAATATCTCTTCAAAATTAACTTTTCCCCTCGCTACCGCATTATCTATTGCATAACCTACAAGTACCGGAGCCGTTAAATTCAATACAACGTAAAATATGGCAAATATAAGTGCAGCAACTATTTTTTTTCTGTACGGTGCGGCATAACCGAGTACCCTTACGACCGTACGTTTCGTATCATTCCCTGCGGAGATCTTTTTAGCCATCAGATTTCGACCTCCTCTTTTTCAAGCTGCGACATACATATTTCACGATATACCTCACAAGTTTTAACAAGCTCACCGTGTTTTCCGCAGCCTGCAAGTTTTCCGTTATCAAGTACAAGAATTATATCACAATATCTCACGCTGCTCACCCTCTGCGATACCGTAAATATCGTCATATCACCCTTTAAATTTCCGAGAGCCGTGCGAAGTGCCGCATCTGTTGCAAAGTCAAGCGCACTTGAGCTGTCGTCAAGTATGAGAATTTGCGGGTCGCCTGCAAGCGCCCTTGCTATTGTAAGTCTTTGTCGCTGACCGCCCGAAAGGTTACTGCCTCCCGCCGAAAGTACGGTTTCTAACCCGTTCGGAAATTTATTTACAAATTCATACGCCTGCGCAGTTTTAAGTGCTTTGTCTATTTGGCTGTCCGAAGCATTCTTATCCGCCCACAACATATTTTCCTTTATCGTACCCGAAAAGAGTTCTGCTTTTTGCGGTACGATACCCATATTACTGCGAAGTTTACCGAAAGTGTACTCCTTTACATTATTGCCGAATACCAAAACCTCACCGTCATTCGCATCATAAAATCTCGGAATAAGATTAACAAGAGTGGATTTTCCCGAACCCGTACCTCCTATTATTCCTACCGTCATTCCCCTTTCTATAACAAAGCTGATGTTTTTCAATACATAACCGTTTCCGGGATAACCGAAAGAAACATTCTTAAATTCGACAGCAGGTGCATTTTTATCAATATCCGTACGGGATTCTTCTTTTTCCGTTACGGTCGGTTTGGTGTCAAATACCTCGTTTATTCTGGAGGCGGAAGCGGCGGCTTTCGTAAAAATGACAACAAGATTGGATAATACTATCATAGCAAGTAATATTTGCGTCATATAGTTTACAAGGGCTATTATCTGTCCTGTTTGGAGTTCCCCGATATTAACGCTTACAGAACCGAACCACACTATCATTATGATTGCCGCTTGAGCAATTATATAGGTAAGAGGGTTGAGGAGTGCGGATATTTTTCCTGCTCTTACGGATATTTCCGCAAGCTCCGTATTGCTTTTATTAAATCTTTCCTCCTCATATTCCTGCTTGTCAAAAGCACGTATTACCCTGTTTCCGGAAAGATTTTCTCTTGATATCAGCGATGCCTTGTCGAGCTTTTTCTGCATCAGCTTAAAATACGGCACGGATTTGTTCATTACGGTATATAGCACAATACCTATAAACAACGATGCGGCAATAAATATCAGCGACAGCTTAAAATCTATCAGCATTGCCATTACAAGCGCACCTATAACAAGAAAAGGCGCTCTTATTACCAATCTTATAAGCATTGCCACGGCAAGCTGCATTTGATTTATGTCATTTGTCATTCGTGTAATAAGCGACGGTGTTCCTATTTTATCAAGCTCCGCATGGGAAAAGGTATTTATATGCCTGAACATTCCGTTTCGGAGTTTAGTACCGAAGCCTTGTGAAGCAATTGATGCAAATTTTTGGCATACAAGCGCAAAACCGAGTCCCAATGCCCCCATAAGCACCATAAGACCGCCTCTTGCAAGCACATATCCCATATCACCGTTTTTAACACCCGTGTCTATGATATCCGCTGTTATAAGGGGTATCATAAGCTCAAGTATTGCCTCTATCAGTTTGCAAATCGGGCCTATTATCAGTTGTAATTTATAGTCCTTCAAAAATCTTCTTAATCTAAACATTTTTCCCCTGCTTCCTCTTTGTTGCATATCTTAATTTTATAATAAAGCGAGTATCAAGTCAAGTTTAATCATTAAACGCTTTAATTTTCTTTGGACGGGCGGCATTGCTGCATTGCTCCGCCTCTGTTTTACTCTTGATCCGGGGTGAATTTTTATGCAAAAAAGATTGTTTTTAAAAAACGGAGTTATAATGGCAGGCTCTGCACTGATCATAAGAAGCCTCGGCATGGTATTTCGTGTATATCTTGCCGATTCGATAGGATCCGAGGGAATCGGTATATATCAGCTTATTCTTACCGCATATACATTTTTCGCTATGATATGTACATCAGGTCTTACGATAACCGTAACAAGGCTTGTCGGAGATTATATTGCCGAAAACCGACCCGAAAAGGCAGGATATGTCACGGAAAAGTGCCTTATCTTTTCTCTTATTTTCAGTTCTGTCCTCGGTTTTATCCTTTTCCTTTCCGCCGATAAGATCGGTACAGGCTTTTTACACGACGAAAGAACGGTTTTATCCCTTAAAGTTCTTGCACCGAGTTTGCCGTTCATGGCGTTTTCGGCCGTATTGCGGGGATATTTTTCTGCCAAAAGGAAAATGCTCCGTACAGCGGGTGAACAGCTTTTGGAACAAACAGTAGAAATTGCCGTTTGCGTCGGTATATTTACCTTTTTTTCTCCCAAAACAACGGAATATGCCTGCTGCTCGGTTTCTATGGGTACGACGTCTGCGGAAATCATTTCTTTCATATATTCATTTATTCTGTATATATCCGACAAAAAACGTATAAATCGCAAGAGTGAAAAGGTTAAACACCTTTTTACCTGCGCTGTTCCTATCGCTCTGCCGTGCATGGCAAGTTCGGCACTTCGCAGCGGTCTGTCCGCTATCGAAAATATACTTATTCCCGCCGGTCTTATGAAATACGGTGCCGACAGCGGCTCTGCCCTTTCCGAATACGGTATCATCAGCGGAATGGCTATGACAATTATCGTTTTCCCATCGGTATTTATATTACCCTTTGCTTCACTTATTATTCCCGAAATGTCACAAGCAAATATACTGCACCGTAATAACGGTATTAAGCATATGGCGGAAAGAATGTTTTCGGCAACGCTTGAATATTCAATTCCTATTATGTTTATATTTATCTTCTTTGCCTATGACATTGGAAATGCGGTTTATAATTCCGAAAAGGCGGGTTTTTATATTGCCGCACTTGCGCCTGTCGTTCCGCTTATGTATCTTGATTCAAGTGTTGACGGTATGCTGAAAGGTTTGAACGAACAGACAAGCTATCTTATATGTAATCTTATAGACTCAATTATAAGAGTGATACTGACATATTTTCTGCTGCCTGTTTTCGGGCCTGCGGGCATTGTTGCGGTCATAATATCAAGTGAGCTTTTAAATACCTCTCTTAGTCTGATACGGCTTATGCAGGTTACTCATTTAAAAATAAAAGTATTCGATTCCGTTATCCGTCCTGCAATATGTATTCTTATCCCGTGTTTACTTCTCAATTTTCTCCCGAAAAGCGGCATTGTACAGCTTGATGTCTGCATAAAAATTATTCTTTGCATCACCTCATACCTTTTCGGTATGTTAATTTCATCTCCTAAAAAATATAAAAACAATAAAAAAATAAATGAAGGATCAGCGGCATGATTTTTGCCGTCCGATCTTCCATTAACAAGGCAAAAATATGGGAAGTGTCTGCGAAAATCCAACCGCATACACTTCCCTCTTTTTATCTTAGTATCAGTATCTGTCCGGGATATATCAAATCGGGGGTCGTCAGCTTATTCAAATTGATAAGATCAACAACTGTCGTTCCGAACCGCTTCGCTATCTTCCAAAGTGAATCCCCGTTGCGCACGGTATATCTGTCAATTGCAGACATATAGTCCCCGGTCGGCATCTTGAGTATCTGACCCGGTTCAATGGAATTGATATCCGCTATACCATTAAGATCCGCTATTGCTTCCGGTGTTGTATTGTACATCTTTGCTATATCAAAAAGCGTGTCACCTTTTTTTACTATATATATGTCATCTCCGCTATCATACGGGAGCTTTATTATACGTCCTATTTCAAGTTTATCGGGATTTTTAATATTATTAAGCTCTGCTAACTTTTCTGCCGTTGTTCCCCACATTTTTGCTATATTATATAACGTATCACCTTTTTGAACGGTATATTCTGCCTTGTTTGCCGACTTCGGGGCAATTCTCAATATCTGCCCTGCCTTGATATCGTTAATATCGGCAATGCCGTTATAACGTGCAATAGTATTAACATCTGTACCAAATTTCTTCGCTATCTTTTCGAGGGTGTCCCCCGGTTCAACGACATATATGGTATTTTCCATAATTTGATCCCTCCTATGATATAATATGCAAAAAAATTTTAAACGGTATTTGTTATTCAAACGATAATATGATAAAATATTATTTGAAAATTTCGGTCTTACCGACTGTAATAAGGAGGATAATATGCCGCTTCAAAGAATAGATAAAATTCTTGCATCTCAAAATATTGCTTCGAGAAGTGATACCAAAACACTTGTTAAGAAAGGGCTCATAATCGTTAATGGTCTGACCGTACGCAAAGCTGATGAAAAGTATGACCCTTTAAATTCCGAAATAATCGTAAACGGAACAAAGGTCGAATATAAAGAACATCTTTACATAATGGTTAATAAACCGAAAGGTGTACTTTCTGCAAGCCGTGATAAACGGAACATGACCGTTACAGACCTGCTCCCACAACATCTTAAGCGTGAAGGTCTGTTCCCTGCCGGACGACTCGACAAAGATACGGAAGGGTTCATACTTATAACCGATGACGGCGACCTTGCACACAAAATGCTTGCACCCAAAAGTCATGTATATAAGCTGTATCAAGTTATATGCGATAAAGAACTCACATCAGATGATGTAAAAAAATTCTCCGACGGTATCACGGCAGGCGAAATCTCATTTCTCCCGGCGGAAATGAAAATTACGGGTAAAAACTCTGCACTTGTAGAAATATGTGAGGGTAAATTTCATCAAATCAAAAAAATGTTTCAAAGTATTGGTGCGGAAGTGATTTATTTAAAACGACTCCGTATAGGAGAAGTTTTTCTTGACGAATCCCTGTCGAAAGGCGAATGCAGAGAACTTAGTAATACTGAAATTCAAAAATTGTTAAGCCGTAAGCACGGAATCGACTAATTCAATATAATTACTGTACTCTAATTTTTAAAATACTCCCATTAGCTTAAAACCGCTAATTCACTGTTTATCGTATTCGTTCTCTGTAAAAATAAACTGCACATTTTATTTGCCTAACCAAAATGTAATCAGGCTTTTACGATATAGTTTTCAAATCGTAAAAGCCTGAAGTTTTATATTTCTACATCACAACTCATTTATAAGCCCCGCATCAAACCTCGAAATCATCAACGCATCAGCAATATTAACTTCGCCGTCATTATTTACGTCCGAAACTGCAAGCTGACTTTCGTCAAGTTCGGCAAGTCCTGCATCATAACGGGATATCATAAGTGCATCGGCTAT
>CANQBP010000003.1 GCA_947589415.1 uncultured Clostridia bacterium | reverse complement strand
TTATCCGACTCAACCCAATTCGATGTATCTTCGTTTTTATCCGACTCTACCTCATTCGACGTATCTTCGTTTTTATCCGACTCGACCTCATTCGATGTATCTTCGTTTTTATCCGACTCGACCTCATTCGATGTATCCTCGTTTTTATTCGACTCAACCTCATGTGATATATCTTCGTTTTTATCCGACTCGACCTCATGTGATATATCTTCGTTTTTATCCGACTCAACCTCATTCGATGTATCTTCGTTTTTATCCGACTTAACCTCTACATTTGCCCCGGTAGTGTCGATCCACTCCTCCGGCAGCGGTTTTCCTCCGTATCCGACATTCACGGTCAACGATACCAATATTATGACACATACAGCAAATATAAAGGAAAGTACAGCCCGTATAACCTCTGACACATTTTTCTTCATTTACCGTTTACCCCCTTTACAAGTCTTCGACAATATTATACATCATTCTCATACTATTTGTAAATAGAATTGTGCAAGAATTATATAATGCTTTTGTAATATTTTTGTAATTTTTTTTGAAACATCGGCAACAGTCATAACATAGGCAAAATAACAAAAAACAGCCCCTAAGGACTGTTTTTATCAAACGATAACTGTCTTTCGGCAGTTATCTGCCTGTTTTCTTTTGTAAATGGGAACATACATAATTAAAACTCCCCCGCATTTCACGTAAAACAAGAAATGCGGGGGAATTATACTGTTGATTGACGCTAATATCCTTTCAGCCGCTGCGTGATGTTACGGCGAAACAAAAATATATGCGTTACTGTCGCTGTCGAGCCACTCAATGATTGCCTTCATTATATTTTCGGGAACAGCTATACTTCCGTCCGTGGCAGAATTTCCGCAATGCATAAATATGGAATTTGCCAGCTTGCTGTCGGGTTGGTTAGTATTGAAGTCAATAACAATTCCATACTTATACGCATCTTTTTCATCTATCATGTGTTTTGCGCTTGACCAGTCCTTATCCTTTGTTCCCTCAACCTTACTGTTATAAAATTCTGATTTGGTATCGTCTACCCAATATGTATCATCGGTTATCTCAAACATAGGATATGTGCTGTCGGGTTTTTCACCTATATAAAAGGCTTCTTCAAGCGCATAAAAACCGAGGGGGGATTTTTTTGAACCGGGTGTAATATCAAAATCTGCTCCCTTTTCTCCGATGTAGCCTTTATCTGTTACGGCTTTACCGTCACCGGCAATATTCCACCAATAATTTTTTGAGGATTTCTGATAGCAATAGATTTTAGCGCTGCTCTTCTCCCCCGTATCGACCACTATCAATCTGTCAAAACCGAGTGAGTCATAATCATAGCCGTAGTCATTGATAAATTTCGTAAGCTCCTTCGGGTTGGACTTGAGGTTCTTCGGCTCTTCAAGAATAAGACCCTCCCCGTCATTAACGCCGCCGCTTTCTTCGGCTTTTGAGGACTCCTCGCTGCTGCTTTCCTTCTTTGACGATTCTTCCTTATCAGGTGATTGCTGGGGCTGCGCAATACTCTCTTGGGGTTTATCCTCAATCGACTCCTCGATAAAAGAATATTCCGATTCGGTTTCGGTAACTGACGTTTCATTCCTGTCGGACTTACCGTCAGAATTTTTCTTAATATTGAACCATTCCTGCGGGAGTATTTTTCCGCCCGATCTAATATCCAAAGTAACCAAAGCGGCTGTTCCCACAGAAGCGGCAAGTATAACAGCGAGAAGAGTCTGAACAACAACAAATACAGGTTTTTTCATATTTAACTCCTTTCACAGGCAAATTCTTTTCCGATATTCCTCAATACTATTATACTTTATTTTTAACTTTTGTAAATAGGCGTGAATAAATTTTTATGCCTGAATTTTATTTTTTCTTTTTATTATCTCCGTATATGCACATAAATTTTCACAAAACAGCACATCTTAATGTATATCACAGCCAAACCGAAAATAAATCCCTATCTATTTTTTCTATCCGTATGGTAATTTATCAAAAAAAATGTTATTATTGATATCAGATATATTTCGGAGGCGAATGATTTGGAACATATAGCAGAAATAGCATCATTTGTAATAAGAATTGCCGAGCCGCTTTTAGCCCTTACTGCAATAATAATGGCTTTTTATTCTCTACGGGCGGGGAGAAGAGATGAACACGCACTTATAACATTGGAAAACGAAGCAGACCATGTAATCTACTCGGTATTGTACTGGGAAAACTCTATCGGCAGGAGCAGAAGTTCTGATATAAGACTTTCCGACCCCACAGTATCAAGAGATCATGCTGTTCTGTTACGACGTAACGACGGTTGGTTCGTCACAGACACAGGCTCAAAGTCGGGTGTGTTTGTAAACGGAGAAAAAACCGTCGGCAGACATCAGGTTGCAGTCGGTGATACGATAACCTGCGGAACGACCTCACTCGTTTTGCGACGTGCCTCGGATACCGTAAGTACAGAACAAAGACACGAGAAAAAAATGTTCCCCCAGGGAGTAATATTATCGTTTGTCACCCTATATACGATACTTCTAATTCTGCAGGCAGTAATAAATATGGGAAACACGGACGCACTTATTCCGGGAGTTGTATTTATTGCCGTGATTTGGATTTATTACGGAATTTCACGTGCAGCCTTTAAAAGACTTAACTTTGAACTTGAATCCGTTGCCTTTTTTCTTTCCGGCACCGGCATAATTCTTGCAGCTTCCCATGACAGCCGACAGGCCTATATGCAGCTTGGGGCAATGGTTCTGGGACTATGTATTTATTCGTTTCTCCTTTGGTTCATAGAAATACCCGACAGGGTAATGAAATGGAACGTTGCCATATCAATTCTGACCTTATTATTGCTTGCATCTACGCTTGTCATAGGAAAAAGCGTAAACGGCGCAAAAAACTGGATTATAATAGGCCCGCTGTCGGTACAGCCGTCCGAATTTGCTAAGATAGCATATATATTTGTCGGAGCTTCGACTCTCGATGTGCTGCAAACCAAAAAAAGCCTTGCGGCATTTATTACCGTGTCTGCCGCAAGTGTCGGCTGTCTTGTTCTTATGAGTGATTTCGGTACAGCCGTTATATTCTTCGTTACATTTTTGATAATAGCATTTATGCGTTCGGGTGATATAAAAACGGTTGTTCTTGCAATAACTGCCGCTGTTTTGGGCGTACTTACCGTGCTGTCCGTAAAGCCGTATATTGCCGAACGTTTCGAGGCATGGGGTCATGTGTGGGATTATGCCGATGTTGCCGGCGGATATCAACAGGTGAGGTCGCTTATTTATTCCGCAAGCGGCGGACTTTTCGGAGTCGGTCTTTCAAAAGGCTGTCTGCAATATGTTTTCGCATCGGAAAACGACCTCGTATTCTGCCTTATGTGTGAAGAAATCGGCTGTATAATCGCACTCCTCTGCGCACTGGCTATCGGAGGTCTTATGCTTTACGCAAGAGCCGTTACCACACGCAGCCGCTCAACTTTCTACTCTATTGCCGCCTGCTCGGCCGGAGGTCTGCTTGTTTTTCAAGCGGCTTTGAATATATTCGGCGTGACGGATATACTTCCCCTCACGGGGGTAACATTACCGTTCGTAAGCTACGGCGGAACAAGCATGGCTGCCTGTTGGGGAATGCTCGCTTTCATAAAATCAGCAGATGAGCGTACCTATGCACGACATAAACCGAAACAGAAAAAAATTTCCGTAAGGACACGGCAAAAACAGAAATATGACGAGGATTTTGTTGAAATATAGGAGGGTGTTTAACTTGAGAAAAACCAGATTCAGATCCTTTCCGGTATTGATGATAACCATAGCTTTCTTTGCGGGTCTTATCTATTTTATCATAAACCTTGCCGCACATTCTGCCGAATGGGCTTCTATGCCGTACAACGGACACCTGTCCGACAGCGGCGGTCTTGAAACGGCGGGAATGATAACCGACAGAAACGGTGTTGTACTCGCAAAAACCGAAAACGGCAAAAGAATTTACAATGAAGATGAGGATATCCGACGTGCCTGCCTCCATGTCGTCGGAGATAACAGCGTAAATATTTCCACGGCTATACAGACAATTTACCGTTCCGAGCTATCAGGATATAACTTTGTGCTTGGTCTTGGAACACCGGATTTTATAAAAGAGGGGGCGGATATAAAACTTACAATAGACAGTGAGGTTCAAAAAGCCGCATATCTTGCATTGGGCGATTATAAAGGGGCGGTCATGGTATATAACTACAAAACGGGAGAAATTATTTGTATGGTAAGTACACCGACATACGACCCCGAAAATGTACCCGAAGATATCGAAACAAACGATGCCTATGAAGGCGCATATATCAACCGTGCCATATCAGCCGCCTATCCGCCCGGCTCAACATTCAAGCTGATTACCGCCTCTGCTGCACTTGAAAAAGATAAAAATTACGCTAACAGAGAATATGACTGTATAGGATATACGGAGATAGGCGGAAAAGCCATAAATTGCTATTCGGTAAGCGGTCACATTGATATGACCGGTGCAATTACGGACTCCTGTAATGCGTATTTTGCGGAGCTTACTGTTGACCTCGGAAAGGATATTATGCAAAAACAGGCGGAAAAAATGGGCTTTAACTCCTCTTGGAGGTTTGACGGCATAGAAACCGTCAACAGCACATACGATATATCAAAGGCTGATGAAAATTCATTTGCTTGGTCAGGTGTGGGGCAATATACCGTGTTGGAGTCACCGGTAAATATGGCTATAAGATCATCTGCAATAGCCAACGGCGGAAAATCCGTAACACCGAAACTTATTACGGAAATAAGCTCTGTCTTTGGAGGAGCTTTTAACCATGACGACAGCTCTCCGTCAAAAACCATGATGAGCAGGGAAACCGCGGACACGATCGCAGATATGATGGACTATACCGTCGAAAACGAATACGGAAAGGGATACTTTTCAAAATATCTTGACGTTTGCGCAAAAACAGGCACGGCAGAAGTAAGTGATGACGGTTTAGCCCATGCATGGGTAACGGGTTTTACAAAAGATGAAGACTGTCCGCTTGCTTTCGCTGTCGTTGTAGAACATGGCAATTCGGGATATCAGGTCGCTATCCCGATTGCGGGGGCAACTCTTGATGCCGTTGCCGAGTCATTTGGGGTAAATTGATATTTATTGTATTATTGCCCTTGATTTTGGTACGAAATGGTGATAAAATACTATCTGTGCAGATAAGGAAACTAAAACGTCGGAGGCGAAAACAATGGATAATTCCGAATTACTGATTGCCGTTAAAGGAGCTGTGAAGGAAACGGTTGAGAACTCGCTCCGAGAGAGTATTATGGAAATTGTAAAAGTTACCGTTGAGCCTATGGTAGAAAATATTATACGCACCGAACTTGACCCCATAAGGCAGGACGTTGCGGAAATGAAATCAACCATTGCCGATCTTAGGTTTGGTGTAGATGAACTCAAGGTCAAAGTGGCTTCGGTCGAAAATCAGGTTGCAGAACTGAAATCCGATGTTGAAGATCTTAAAGAATTTACATTGGTTACAAGAACCGCCGTTAATGAGATTGTCGATTTCAGTGAACGGGCAGCAGCTATTATACAAATTCCTTTCATGGCGGAAACAGAGGCTGTATAATCGAATTTATATGTCGCACGGCAAATGCACATGACAACAGGCATAAATTAAAGCGGATACCTGTTTAAAAAGGCTTCCGCTTTTTTATTGTGCTGCCCGCATATTTTTTAGTAAAAATACACATAACAATATCTTCCGAATTTATATTTGTCGTCTTTCGCAAAAATATCAACGGTATTTTTATTTTTTTACCTCCGCCAAAAGTACAAAAAGCATAAAACGCAAATAAGCTAATCAGATGATTGAAAATCAGAGCAATAACTATCCCATAAGAATCTTTAACAAATTTTCTGCTAAGTACTTGCTTAATTTCACTTGTATCCTATATTGCAATTTAATTTTTCGATAATTATTTAATAAAAGACTTGATTTTTTTATCCGAAAATGCTATCATATACGAGTAGTCGAAATATTTTAACGTGCCGGTGTGGCGAAATAGGCAGACGCAAGGGACTTAAAATCCCTCGGTAGTAACATACCGTACCGGTTCAAGTCCGGTCACCGGCATTTTCGCGTAAAATACGCTCCCCCGTTGGTTATCAGTATTTGTACTGACTCTTTCGGGGGAGCGTATTTGTTTAAAGTCCGCTCTGCGCACATATAACTTTTTTCAAATAATCCACTGATTTATCGGCCTCCGAACGAATAATAGAATTAACACGTTCATAATCTATATTTTCGGATAAACCTGCGGCATCATAATTATCAAGATTTTGATTTTCCAAGCCGAACATCTCAATAATATCCGATAAACGGCTGTTGGTCTTTATACCGTTTCTTTGAAGCTCATAGTAAAAATGCTTATTAAACAGTATAGAAAACGAAATTCCATGAAACGAATTTGTAAATACGGTATCTGCTTTTAAAAATAACCTGATAAAATGTTCGGGACTGCACACATCTAAATAATTTATGTCCTTATCCCTCTTTAATGCCATAGAAACGGAATATATCGGCATATTCCTTGATTTTGCGTATTTTTTCGCCTTTTCGAGCATTATGTCCGACTTCTGGAGGAGATAGACCAAAACAAATTTTTGATTGTCAAGCTCACACGGTGAACTGACATCTTCCCAGTCTTTTTTGTCTAACAAGAAAACAGGATCAACGTGTCTTGAACATTTTATATTGTATTTTACAAAAGATTCGTACAGCGTTTTTTCTCTTACCGAAACCGCCGTAAAATCGGCGAGCTTATCGGTAAAGTAGCCGGCACTTTCCTCGTCTATATCGAAACCTACGCTTGCAGCATAAGAAAACTTAACAGAACCGTTCGGCGCAAAATCAAGCATATATGTATCGTCGCCCTGCGAAAGCACGGTATTCCATACCTGATCGCTCCCAACACAAAATTTGTCGTTTTTATTCCAATTTCCGTTATACACCGATGCCTTATCGTATTTTGGTGTAAGCTCTATATTTTTATCTATAAACGAATTAAAGAGCTTTCTTTTCTTCAAAATCTTATTGTATGTTATAAATCTGTATAAATTGAATTTCAACGATTTGGATTTTGAAAACAATTTATATCTCTCTTCAATCTTATCTGATCTGTAATCAACAACATCGACATCAGCAAATCCCGAAATCGTCTTGTACAGCGCATAGCATTGAAGAACCGCTCCATAGTTCAAAGCATTATGGAACGTCAGTATGTGTACCTTTGGATTCATCAATCATTTCCCCTTGATAATTTTTCTTTCCTGTAAATTACAAAAACCGATAACTATTCCAAACGGCAGCCATACGGAATATGAACCGAGCATTGATGATTGCTGTATCGTCATAAGCACAAAGATTATTACAAAGATAAACACATTGATACTTGCTGTATTTCGTTCGGTTTTAAACACCCTGTACGAATTTTTAAATGTATTAACATACCATACCAGCCAAACCAACAAACCGAACACGCCCAGCTCTTCAAGTATTTCCAATATCTGGTTATGACACGGTCTTCCGATATAATCCGCATGAGCAGTCATTGCATTGACCGTTTCGGCATTTCCTACCCCGACTCCCAATCCGCCGGAATTAACAAAATTGTTCAATGCATTTTTCCATATCACAGGTCTTGCTTCATCACTTAAACCCATAGCTTGAAATTCTATGCTGCTAAGTATAGAGTTCATATATATCAATGCAAACAACCCCAACAAAACCAGCATGACCACGTATAAATATCTTTTCTTTTTATTTCCGAGAAAAAATATTGAAAACACAAAATACAACACAAATACTGCCAATGCAAATCTTGAATTAGAGGCTACTATTATAACAAAAAGAACTATCGTAAGAAATATCAAAGCCAATGTATGCTTTGTTTTACCTCTGCGCAATGCTATAACACAAAAAGGATAAGACAACAGTAATACCGTTGAAAGGTTGTTGGGGTGGTTATATTGCACTATCGGGGAATGTAAACCTGCATACATCCATTGTAAAACTCCCACTGAAGAAGTCAGGGAAAATATATAACTGCCTGTTAAACATTCATAAACTGCCATGGCGGCTATGATAAAAACGTTGAAAGTCAACACTTTACAGCAAAAATAAAAGTCCGAAATATCATTTATCAGTATCGCTGCCTCAAATATTACCAACCCGGTCGTAAGATAGGCAACAACTCCAATCATGGCATTATGACGGGAATACGCCCAAAATACCGAAACAGCGGCATACAGCACAATCAACAAATACGCAAAAAACGTTGACGATAATTTATTTTTCCGTTTTATCGCAGCCTTGAACTTTAAATATGTACTCCTTTGTGTAAGGAGTACAACAAAAACAAAAACCGCCAATATACTGTACAATCGGCTATGACCGAGCAGCGTCGGTGAAACTTCAAATAATCTGTACCAGTATCCTCCGACTATCAACAGCAACAGCAACACCCTGTTTACTTTGACTTTTAACTCTTTTCCTCCTGCTGAATACATTTAACTACCTCCGGATAGATGGAATCGAGCAATTTAAGAACCTCGTCATTATTTCCCTTATCCACATTTATTTTTTTTAAAGAATAATCGGGATCATTGCCCGATATCTCAACAAACGGCTTAGAATAATGAGAGGTCATCAGCGCTTTCGTTCCGTTTATTGCAGCCATATATTTTAACCACAAATCGTCGGTATATAATACCTGTTCCATTATCATCTTTTTATCAAACAATTTTTCTTTATCCAAAGAGTTCGGCGGATACAGAACCGCCCCCATACCTATCGGCAGCACGGAAGCCGACGGTTCTCTGCACTTCATAGGCTGGTAACGTTTCCAATGCTTATAACGGACATATTTTCCGTCCTCACATTCTATCCACCTGCCGTTATTACATATCACGGCATCAGGGTAAAGCCTATGATATTTCATAAGTCTGTCCACGGTATCTTCCGGATACAAAATATCATCATCAACAGTTATCACAATCGCATCGGGCTCTTCGAGCATAGTATAATAATATTTTTTATGTGACCTTAAATCTTCGCAGTATCTAATTTTTAATCCGTACCTGCACAAAGACTCCAATTCTTCGGGCAGTTTCCTGTCGGGAAACTGTTCCTCCGCAAGCCACAAATATATCCCGTCAATATGTGCATCTTGATTTAGTAAAGTTTTTATGCATTTACTAACCCTGTTAATTCTTGCAGGAAAAGATGTAAGAGAAACAATTACCTTCTCTTTGTCCTCGTTCAAACCGTCATTGATCTTTTGGGGTTTTATTTTATCAACTGCTCTGTTTTCCAAAAACGAGGTAAGACGAATCAACGCTCCCCATAAAAATTTTATTTTGAAACGGTACGGCAAACGAAGCCTTTGGATATTTTTAAGTTTCATATTTACCCCACAGATTTAATTCAAACCTTTTTTCAATACTTTCCGACGAATTTTCAATGAAACCTTGTACGGTACGAACGATGCACACATACACATCAACGTACTTTTACCGGGACGGACAAAAAACGAACGAACCCCGTATTTTATCGCTATTGATGCCTCCCCGTTTCGCATTCCTTTTTTTGAAATCAGTATATCAAAATAGCTTTTTCTTTTCGCCTTTTCAGAACGTGACAAATTCTCTATCAGCTTATCATATTTTGTTGTGATTGCCCTTTCGGCCTCAATATATTTTTTGGTATTTCCCGAAATCTGCGAACTGTTTTCATAGTTATAATAATCCACGCACGGTACGTCAACAACGCCTACCTTATATTTCTGACAGATCCTTACCCACATATCGTAATCCTGAAGAGCGGGTAATTTTTCATCGAACATTCCTACCTGTTCAAAGACCTTTCGTCTTACCATTGCCGTTGTTGTAGAACCTATACAGTTTTTAAGGAGGATTTCCTTTTCACAATCATACGGAGCAGGCGGGATAAAAACATTGGAAACATTTTCCGAAACATGGATATTGTTTATAGCCGTACATACTATACCTATATTTTCATCCGATGACATTAGTGAAAGCTGCCTGTATATTTTGTCCTCGTGCCACTCATCATCGTCATCAAGAAAAGCAACAACATCGCCCTGCGATTTTTTTATTCCCATATTACGTGCATAATTTCCGCCTTTATTCGGGTGATACGAAACGTACTGCACTCTCGGATCTTCTGCGCACAATTCTTCCATAACCTTGTCGGTATCGTCCTCCGAACCGTCGGAAACGACTATAACTTCTTTAACGGGATATGTTTGAGAAAGTGCGCTCCTCACGGCTCTCGGAAGCAGATCAGCTCTGTTATGCGTGGGAATAACGACACTAACACTCATGTCCGGCGCAGGAGCTTCTTCCCTTGTCAATTTAGAAATATCAATCACATACAGCGCCCTTCTGCCCTCATGCACCGAGTCGAAACATATCTTGTCACCGGAACGGTTCCACCTCGGATGCAGATCACATCTGCAATCATTATCATAACGGAACGGCGCAAAAACACGGGCAACTCTCTTTGATGTATTCTCCGTATCGCTGCAAAGATATATCGAGGCAATACGCTTTCTGTTAGGATACGTATCGGTTATAACAAATTTGCCGTCGGGAGAATAACTGCAATGTCCGTCTGTATTAAGTTCTTTCCAAAGCAGCTGATACTCATGAGTTTTGTCCTTCATAAGGTAATAATGGTCGCCGCTTTCATTCTTACGCAGGAATGAAAGAATTTCGTTATCATTTTTCCAATAGCAGTGGGAAACAAAAACATCGTCGCTTAAATTATACATATCCGTCTTATCTACATTAACCGTGACAAGACGTGTATGCTTTCTGCCGTTTTGAAACCACCTATGAAGTACCATAAATCTTTTTCCGTTGGGGCTTATCATAATGTGGTTGACCTTATGCTTTGCTCCCGTCATGCTCTCGTCGGGTTCAAAAGATGCAAAATCGGTATAATTAAACAAATCCTCGACCTTACCCGTTTTCAGATCCACTTTCCTTATGCACGGGCTGTCGGGACACAATTCTTTGGCTGTCCTATCCGGAATGTTGGAATACCCGTAACCGGGGCGCATACGGTGGAGTCTTGAAAAATCAAGACTCAAAGCAAAACTGCCGTCTTTTGCAACGTCATATACGGGAATAGGCAATACTTTTTCCTCTTTTTTAAGGGCAACATTATATATGACCGAGCAGTAAGCTCCGTCCCTGAAATCATTATAAATAATACGGCTCTTAAAATCAGGCCCAAGCCACTGGGCCATACAACCCTGCTGAACATTCCAAGAATGTGTCATACCTATTTCATAAAAACGATTGTTGTCGTGTGTATCTATAAGTCCGACAATTCCCGGCTCGGCAGGTGCAACAGACTTGTATGCCTGCTTTACCTTCAGACATATCATATAGCGGTCATCTGCATCCCAGGGCGATTTATCGTAATATCCGTAAAAATATTCAAATTTATCGTCCGGTGTTACTCTTACAACATTCCCCTCGGATTTAAACTTCTCATTTGAGGTCGCAACACTAAAAAGCTGATATACTCTTTTGGCTGAGCGTTTTACAACGGGGAACTGTTCCAATACTCTCTTTCCTGTTTGTTCAATTTCTACAAAGCCCACAATTCATTCTCCTAAAAACTTATTTCCTGTCTAATTCCCGACACACTTCATTCAAAACACACTCGAACACAAGCTGCCCTATCGTCACCAATTATTACATATGAAATCATCGATCATATTGATAATACGATTCGGATCGGTATTTTCCCATTTTCTCAATCCGTCACTGCCATTATATATTTTGGCAAAGCATTCGCCGAGGTCAGAAAGCTCCGTATCAGCCATAAGAACATACCCGTTTGAACTGAACGCTTCATTGTTTTGTATCTGATGGTCATTGATATGCTCACCGTATTTTTCCAATCTTGTTACGGCAATAACTTTTTTTCCGGCATTCAGTGCTTTCATAATCGAACCGGAAGCACCGTGGCTCACAACTATATCCGCCTCATTTATCTTTTCAAGAAATTCATCTTGTGAGATAAAATCCTTATATTCGTAATATTTAGGTTGATATTTTGAAGTACCGATTTGTGCGAACATTTTATCTGTAAGTATTTTCTTTTCATACAATTCATCTAATTTAATAAATAATCGGTCAAAAGGATAGTTTCTTGATCCTACTGTAACAAATATCAATACTCCAACCTCCATTTTTTAATACAAACAACCGCCGTATATTGCTTTCTTATAATGTTTTACTTGTGATTCCCACTGAACGATAAACAAATCGGTATGCTTTTCCATAAGTCTGCCCGCAACCGTCGGCATATCGGCTCTGCCGAAAGTTTCTATAAAAACTATCTTTTTGCGCATCATAACTGCGAGCAAATAGAAAGGGTATGCGACCATTGTACCGGTAGTTATCACAAAATCCGGCTTTTCCTTTATCCAAATCTTAAGCGCACGAAACCCGTTCACTATCATTTTGGGTATCATCAGCTTATCCTTCAAATCCGTTTGTATCATAAGATATTTTGCATCTGCTTCAAATTCGGTTTTTTCCGTAACCATAAAACCGTCATATTTTTCTATAAGCGGTCTTAACTTTTGGAGCTGTTCCCAATGCCCCCCCGAAGAGGATACCAGACAAAGTGTCGGTTTTTCTTTCTTTTTCTTTTTCATATGCTCATCAATCTCTCCAGTATATATCTCTTGTATAAACCTTTTCTTTTACATCGCTCAAGCAAACATCATACCTGTTTGCCACAATTACCATACTTTGCTTTTTAAACAATTCCAAATCATTAACGACTTTACTTCCGAAAAACGTTGTTCCGTCTTCAAGCGTAGGTTCATATACGATAACTACCGCACCCTTCGCTTTCACACGCTTCATAATTCCCTGTATTGAACTTTGGCGGAAATTGTCGCTGTTGCTTTTCATTGTTAGGCGGTACACACCCACAACGATTTCTTTCTCCTTACTTGCATCCCAATTGCTGTTAGACTTGTAACCGCCCGCAATTTCCAATACACGGTCGGCTATAAAATCTTTTCTCGTTCTGTTGCTTTCAACGATTGCCTGTATAAGATTTTCGGGTACTTCGGCATAGTTTGCCAATAACTGTTTTGTATCCTTCGGCAGACAGTATCCCCCGTAACCAAACGACGGGTTGTTATAGAACGTACCTATACGGGGATCAAGGCAAACGCCGTCAATAATTTTTCGGCTGTCTAATCCTTTCATCTCCGCATACGTGTCAAGCTCGTTAAAATAGCTCACCCTTAGGGCAAGATATGTGTTTGCGAACAATTTAACTGCCTCCGCCTCGGTAGAACCCATAAAAAGAACGTTTATTCCTTCCTTTTCTGCCCCTTCCTTGAGCAGACTCGAAAAAATCTCCGCAGACGTTTTCAAATATTCGTTCGACATATCGGCGCCTACAATTATTCTTGAGGGATATAAATTATCATACAATGCCTTTGATTCACGCAAAAATTCGGGACTGAACATAATATTCCCGTTCCCGGTTTTCTTTCGTATATTCTCGGTATATCCCACCGGCACGGTACTTTTTATCACTATAACGGCATCGGGCGCATATTTCATGACCTGTTCAATAACCTCTTCGACCGCCGATGTATCAAAGAAATTTTTATCCGGATCATAATTAGTCGGAGCTGCAACCACAACAAAATCGGCATCGGTATAAGCAGCCTCCGCATCAAGCGTTGCTGTCAAGTCAAGTTTTCTGTTTGCAAGATATTCTTCTATATAGTCGTCCTGAATCGGCGACTTCCTTTTATTTATCAATTCCACTTTTTCGGGTACAATATCCACAGCCATAACCTTATGGTTCTGCGCAAGAAGAATAGCAACCGACAACCCCACATATCCTGTTCCTGCAACGGCTATCTTTAAATTTTTGATATCTTTCATAATTACCGTAAATCCCCCTTACAATAAGTATCTGACCCCTATATTTTCAAACGCTGCACGTCTTATTCACATAAAAATCTTTGTACCACTCGGCAAATTTCCGCAAACCGTCTCTCAAAGTCGTTTCGGGTTTAAAACCGAAATCACTCTCAAGCGCACTCACATCGGCATAAGTAACCGGTACATCTCCGGGCTGCATGGGAACGAGCTGCCTGTGAGCCTCAAAATCAAAATCTTTCGGCAATACATCGGCTCTTACAAGCTCCTGCTGAAGTATATCTACAAAATCAAGTAAATTCTCCGGCTTATTATTGCCTATATTATATACGGCATACGGCGGCACAGGCAGTCCGTCATCGCCTGTTTGTCTTGACGGGGCTTTTTTCATAACTCTTACAATGCCCTCAACTATATCGTCTATATACGTGAAATCTCTCTTGCAATTTCCGTAATTAAATATCTTTATTTCCTCGCCTCTGACCAACTTATCGGTAAAACCGAAATATGCCATATCGGGTCGTCCGGCAGGCCCGTAAACAGTAAAAAAGCGCAGACCTGTCGACGGGATATTATACAGCTTTGAATAAGCATGAGCCATAAGCTCATTACTCTTCTTCGTTGCCGCATACAGCGACACCGGATCGTCCACCTTATCCTCTACGGAATACGGTATTTTTTTGTTAGAACCATATACTGACGATGAGGAAGCATACACAAGGTGTTCCACTCCGACCGAACCGTCATCATAGGAATGTCGGCAGGCTTCCAAAATATTATAAAAACCGATCAGGTTCGATTCTATATATGCATCGGGGTTTGTAATGCTGTATCTGACGCCTGCTTGTGCCGCAAGATTAACAACAACGCTCGGCTTATACTGCTTGAAAACATCTGTTACCGCTTGCTTGTCCGCAATATTCCCCTTCACAAAAATAAAAGACGGATATGCCGACAATTCCTTCAATCTCTCTTCCTTCAGCCTGACATCATAATAATCATTCATGTTATCAATGCCTATAACAGTAACATCACTTACATCGGCACAAATACGTTTAACAAGATTTGCACCGATAAATCCGGCAGCGCCGGTCACAAAAATAACTTTCCCGTTCAAACGGACTTCAGATTTACAATTTTTCTCCATGACTTATACTCCCGATAAAATAATATACACAGATTTAAAAAAACGCCTGCATTCGCGTGAATTAAAAAAACGCCAAAATGTAAAAGTGATGCAAAAATTAAATCTAAGCATATCAAAGAAACAGCAATACACAGATACTATTATCACATACACTCATTGTATTTTAACATACGGTAAATTGAGTGTCAAGATATATGCCGTATATTTAGCGTTTTGCACAAATAGGAACAAATTAACAGTCACCTTTTCATTATTGTTTATTTTTTAAATTGTATCACAAAATTATCACCGCAGGATTTAAGACTTAATATATTTATATAATTCATTCTTAATTTTATCACATTTTGTATATGAATATTTCTCGTGCATTTAGAGATATTCACAATGCCGCAGAAATATATTTCTCCCGTCCGCCTTATTTACAAGTATATCATAACTAATTCGGATATCGGGTCTAATATTTATTATACCGCAAAAAGTCATTTTCCTATCAAAATAATTACAGATATGTCTATAATATTTTTCGGCAGTTTATACTAATATACCCGACTGCAACATAACGCCGCAGTCGGGTAATTTTCAGCATATATCTGTCAAACGGTAATTGAAGATACGGATTTATCGTTATAAATTCTCTCTATTGCCTCTGCAAATACGGGAGCTACATGGAGAGTTGTGAATTTATCGAGGTATCTGTCCTCAGGCACGGCAATCGTATCAAGAAGAATGACTTCTTTGATAACGCTGTTTTGCAGTCTTTCAACAGCAGGGCCGGAAAGTACCGCATGGGTCGCTCCCGCATAAACTTCCGTAGCTCCGCCTCTTTCAACGACAGCTTGTGCAGCGTTGCAAAGAGTTCCGGCAGTATCTATCATATCATCAACAAGGATAACTTTTTTGTCCTTAACATCACCGATAATGCTCATGACCTCACATACATTTGCTTTCGGGCGCCGCTTATCAATTATAGCTATCGGGCAACCGAGACGTGTAGCAAAATTTCTTGCTCTTGTGACCGAGCCGAGGTCGGGCGATACTACAACATAGTCATCGGGATTATCGCCTATCATCTGCTTAAAGTGGTTAGCAAGGATAGGCGCACCGACAATATGATCAACGGGAATATTGAAAAATCCCTGAATTTGAGCGGCATGAAGATCCATTGTAAGAACTCTGTCCGCACCGGCAGTTGTAATAAGATCTGCTACAAGTTTAGCGGAGATCGGATCACGGGCCTTAGCCTTTCTGTCCTGACGTGCATAGCCGAAGTAAGGAATAACGGCTGTTATTCTTGCTGCGGAAGCACGTTTCATGGCATCTATCATTATAAGAAGTTCCATGATATTGTCATTGACCGGAGTACAGGTCGACTGTACAATAAAGCACTCCGAACCTCTTACCGATTCGTGAAGAGAAACAGCAATCTCTCCGTCGCTAAAACACGTCACCTCGGATTTGCCGACCGGAATACCCAGACAATCGGCTATTTCCTTAGCTACCGCTCTGTTGGAATTGCAAGTAAAGATCTTTATATCTTTGCCGTGAAAATTCATTTGATTTTTCCCCCATTATATTATTTGTTTTCAATCCGCGGAGCATAACAAAAAGTCAGCCCCATACCGCTACATAATATTTTAATACCTATTTGCGGAAAAATCAAGTTTTTGTCAAATAATTGGAACTTTTTAAATACTTTTGTTGCATTTATGTAATTCTTGCTTAAAATGCGAAAATTTCAATTTATTTTGCACAAACAGCTTACATATTTTTTCGCTCGTCCGATAATAGTCCCTACACTTCACTTATTCGTCTGAAAGCCCTAATTTTTCCGAATAAATATTTTTACCTGCATTTATACTTATTTCTTTAAAATCTGTTCTTTGATATTTATATTTCCGACTGAAATGCCGTCTGATATTGTGCAGTTGTCTATAAGTGCGGCAGGGCCTATTTCACAATATGAACCTATTTGCGTTTTTCCCCTTATGACGGTTGACGGAAGTATTGTTGTGCCTGAATCTATAACAACATCTTTTCCTATCATAACTCCGTCGGTACAGGGAATATTAACACCGTTTTTCATGTGCTTACGAATGATTTTCATTCTTGCTATTTCATTGAGCTGCGCAAGCTGCATACAGTCATTCGCGCCGAGTGCCGTATCGGGGTTTTTCGCTTTATATGACATTACCGCATTGCCGCTGTCCTTTATTATTGCCACGGTATCGGTAAGATAAAACTCTCCCGTTTTCTCGCTCTTTTGAAGTTTTCCGAGTGCCTCAAGGAGTATATCGGCTTCAAACCAGTAAGCTCCGGAGTTTACCTCTTTTATTTTACGTATTTCATTATCGGCTTCTTTTTCCTCAACTATTGCCTTTATGGTTTTTAAATGAAAAAATACCTCATCATCTGTTTCATGCACAATTCTGCCATATCCGGAAGGGTCGTCAACCTCTGCGGATATGACGGTACAGCCTCTGTTCGGCGAAGGCTCTCTCGGTTCTTCCCAATCGAACACCTCCGGGTCTATTTCGCCCGTCTGATTATGCACAACAAACGCATTTCTTATCGTTTCCTCACCAACAAACGGCGAATCACCGTTAAGTATAAGCACATCACTGCCCCTATGTTTTTCAATAAACGGTATCGCCATCATAACCGCATGACCCGTACCGAGTCGTTCGGGCTGATATATGGTTTCAACTTTAAAGGGTAGGTTTGACAAATAATCTTCAACATATTCCCTCTTACTTCCCGTTATAACACATATATCCTTTATGCCTGCCGATCTGACGGCATCAATTACCCATTTCAGCATAGGCTGAAACATAACCTCGCTCATTGCTTTCGGTCGGTTGGATTTCATTCTTTTTCCCTCACCGCCGGCAAGTATTATCGCACTCAAATTTTTCATATCCGCACCCCCGTATTTATTATTTTTTCTTATATCCGTCCTTGAGCGAAACACTGCGGTTAAATATCAAATTATCCTTAGTGCTGTCCTTATCAAGGCAAAAATATCCCATACGCATGAACTGATAAAACGTCGGAAATTCCGCTCCCTCTACTGATCTCTCTATTTTACAGTTTTTAAGAACCGTAAGACTTGCGGGATTGATATAGTCAAGGAAATTTTTATCGCCGACATCGGGTTCAGGGTCGGTAAACAGATTTTCATAGAGTCTTACTTCTGCATCAATGTAATTTTTTGCATCTACCCAATGCACCGTACCTCTTACTTTTCTTCCGTCCGGCGTATCTCCACCCCTTGTTTCGGGGTCATACTCCGCATATACTTCAACGACCCTGCCGTTTTCGTCCTTTTTACAGCCTGTACATTTTACAATATAGGCAGATTTAAGTCTGACTTCATTTCCGGGATAGAAGCGGTTATATCCCTTTACTTTTTCTTCAATAAAGTCCTCCGCCTCTATATAACATTCCCTGCTGAATGTTATGGTACGCATACCGTCCTCTGCCTTCTGCGGATTGTTTTCCGCCTCAAATGTTTCCGTTTTATCTTCTGGATAGTTCGTTATGATAAGCCTTATCGGGTTAAGAACGCACATAACACGTTTAGCATTTTCATTAAGATCCTCCCTCAAACAATGCTCAAGAAAACTGTACTCTACTGTACTGTTTGTCTTAGATACGCCTATCCTTTCACAAAAGTTGCGTATTGATGCGGGGGTGTATCCTCGTCTGCGAAGTCCGCATAGTGTGGGCATTCTCGGATCGTCCCAACCGTTTACATAACCGTCCTCAACGAGCTGACGGAGTTTTCTTTTGCTCATTACGGTATTGTTAATTCCGAGCCTTGAAAATTCTATCTGTCTTGGCTTGCACGGAGCTGTTATATTGTTTATTACCCAGTCATAAAGCGGTCTGTGTGCCTCAAATTCGAGTGTACATAGAGAATGTGTTATGCCCTCTATTGCATCTTCTATCGGGTGTGCAAAGTCATACATCGGGTATATGCACCATTTATCCCCCGTTCTGTGGTGCGGTATGCGGTTTATCCTGTATATTACGGGATCTCTCATATTAAAGTTACCGCTTGCAAGGTCGATTTTTGCACGGAGTGTCATTTTTCCCTCTTCAAATTCTCCGTTTTTCATTCTTTCAAAAAGATCCAAACTTTCCTCAATCGGTCTGTCACGATACGGACTTTTTGCCGGTGTTGTAAGATCTCCCCTATATTCCCTCACCTGTTCGGGTGTAAGCTCACATACATAAGCAAGTCCCTTTTTGATAAGCTCAACGGCATATTCGTACATTTCCTCAAAATACTCTGATGCAAAATAAAATCTGTCCTCCCAATCGAAGCCGAGCCACTTTATATCTTCTTTTATAGAATCTATATACTCAACATCTTCTTTTGTCGGGTTAGTATCGTCCATACGCAGATTACATTTTCCGCCGAATTTTTCAGCCATACCGAAATCTATGCATATTGCCTTTGCATGACCTATATGAAGATATCCGTTTGGTTCGGGCGGAAAACGTGTATGCACGGTTTTACCCTCATACATACCTCCCTCTGCGATATCCTCGTTAATAAAATCCTCAATAAAGTTGCCTGCTGCAACCTCTTCCGTTTTATTTTCTTCCGACATTCTTAATCCTCTCCTCTTTATAATCTGATAGAAACTATTGTTTGCCCGATGTACAAATTCCTTTTCCGCTTTACACACAACCATTACCGACAGGTAAGTTGGTTACTGCGAAATCAGACTCCCCCACACAAAAGGCAAAGCGAACACCAGTGAGCGACCCTGCGAATTGACGTCGGCGGCTCGCCGCCGAGGTTGGTTCGCTGAGGCATTGACAAGGGGCCGCCCTCTCGCAGGGCGTCCCCTCTTTAAAAACAGTCCACCGGACTGTTTTTAAATTCACCCCTTGCCCAGGCGTGGAGGATTGGAGATTTCGCCGTCTGCGGACGGCGACCAAAGGCTCTGCCTTTGGAAACCGCAAGCCTTTTGAAAAAGGCTTGACCTAAACTTGCATTTTTATCCAATAACATTCCTATTGCGGAGCGGCTTGTAAGAGCCACTCACGATACAGACCTACTCACACCGATAGGCAAGTTCGCTATCGCGGAAACAGACTACCCCTCCACAAAAAACAAAGCGAACGCAAGTGAGCGCCCCCGCGAATTGACAGCGGCGGCACGCCGCCGGCGACCAAAGGCTCTGCCTTTGGAAACCGCAAGCCTTTTGAAAAAGGCTTGACCTAAAACTAATGTTGCTCACCATAAATTTCTTACTGCGGAGCGGCTCGTTAGAGCCGTTCTCGATACTTTCGTTCCCATACCGACAGGCAAGTTCACTATCGCGGAAACAGACTACCCCCTCCACAAAAAACAAAGCGAACGTAAGTGAGCGCCCCCGCGAATTGACAGCGGCGGCACGCCGCCGCCGCCAAAGGACTCAATTTTGTAGCTTGTCAAGTCCATTGCGTAGCCTTGCAAGTGATTCCTCCCTGCCGAGTATATCAAGTATCTCTACCGCACCGCCGGGCGTTACTGTCATTCCCGATACCGCAATCCTTACAGGCCACATGGCCGTACCATTCTTTACTCCTAATTTTTCCGCAAGACCAATAAGACAATCATGTATGCTGTCGTGATTCCATTCCTCCAAAGCCTCAAGTACCTCTATGCCTGCTCTCAAAAGCCCGGGTGCATTTTCAAGGTTTGTCTTACTCTTCTTGTTGACAAACAAATCCTTTTCATATTCCGGCTGCTCGGCAAAAAATGCTATCTTTTCGGGAATTTCCGTAAGCCTTACGGTTCTCTGCTGTAAAATTCCGGCAAGTTTGACCCTGTCAAGAGGCTTCTCGCCAAGCACCTTTACAAAATACGGCTCTGCAACTTCAGCAAATTTTTCAACAGTCATTGCCTTGATATATTCCGCATTGAACCATTCGAGCTTGTCATAATCAAATACAGCCGGTGATTTGCTTATTCTGTCTATCGTGAAATTCTCTACCAGTTCCTCAAGCGTAAACATCTCTCTGTTATCCTTCGGAGCCCAACCGAGGAGCGCTATGTAATTTATAATAGCCTCCGGCAAAAATCCTGCCTTTACAAGATCTTCAAAACTCGTTGCCCCGTGACGTTTTGACAGCTTAGATATAGAACCGTCATCATTTTTTCCCATTATCAGCGGAAGATGTATATAAGTCGGTATCTCCCAACCGAATGCCTCATAAAGAAGATTATACTTCGGCGTTGAGGACAGATATTCACTTCCCCTTACAACGTGAGTTATATTCATTGTATGATCATCAATCACATTTGCGAAATTATAAGTAGGATATCCGTCAGCTTTTATAAGTATCTGATCCTGAAGTTCCGAATTTTCAACTGATATAGTGCCATATACCGCATCATCAAAAGTCGTTGTTCCCTCAAGCGGCATTTTTTGTCTTATAACATAAGGTGTACCCTTGTTAAGCAACTCCTTCACCTCTTCGTCCGACAAATTACGGCATCGACGGTCATAACCTGCTCCGGGATCATCTGAATTTTCCCTCAAACTGTCAAGTCTTTCCTTTGTGCAAAAACAACGGTAAGCCTTGCCCTTTCTTATAAGCTCTTCAGCATACGGAACATACATATCCTTGCGTTCGCTCTGTACATACGGGCCGTATTCACCGCCCACATCAGGGCCCTCGTCATGCTTTAGTCCCGCCGAATTAAGCGTATCATAAATTATATCTATCGCACCCTCTACTTTCCTTTCTTGGTCGGTATCCTCTATCCTTAATATAAAATCACCGTCAAGTGATTTTGCGATGAGATATTCGTAAAGTGCAGTCCTTAAATTACCGACGTGCATAAACCCCGTCGGACTTGGCGCAAATCTTGTTCTTACCTTTCTTGCTGACATCTTATTCTCTCCTCTTCTCTATTATACTATAAGTATAATATACTTATAGTTTATATTTTACTCGTAATTACAAAATGCACCCGAAACGGATTGCCTCGGGTGCATATATACTTTTGTTTTTGTCAGCCGATAACTCTCACACGAATAACACCGTCAATTTCTGCAATCTTATCCGCTGCCGCAGTATCAACAGCATTCGCCGTATCGAGTATTGTATATGCATAATCCTTCTTGGATTTACTGTCAAGGCTTTCAATGTTATTTCCTGTTTCGGAAAGAGCCGCCGTAACTGTTGTAAGAATGTTCGGAACATTCCTATGTATCACGCAAACTCTTGCCGCACCCGTGCGGGGAACACATACCGTCGGAAGTATGACCGAATTTGTAATATTACCGTTTTCAAGATAATCCTTGATTTCATCGGCAGCCATCTTAGCGCAGTTATCTTCCGACTCCGGTGTTGAAGCGCCGAGATGAGGCGTTACTATAATACCATCAACATCAAGTATATCGTCCGTCGCAAAATCCGTGGTATAATTTGCCACCTTGCCGCTCTTTACAGCCTCAATAATATCAGATGATACAACAAGATCTGCACGGGAGTAGTTTATTATACGCACTCCGTCTTTCATCTTCGCTATATTCTCGGCATTGATAACACCCTTTGTTTCGGGAGTGAGCGGAACATGAACCGTTATATAATCACTTTCCGCAAATATTTCGTCAAGCGACACAACGTGTTTTACCTTATGTGAAATTCTAAGTGCATTATCGACCGAAAGGAACGGATCATATCCGATAACCTCCATGCCGAGTGCAACAGCAGCATTTGCTACAAGGATACCGATAGCTCCAAGACCGACTACGCCGAGTGTCTTACCCTTTATTTCCGGGCCGACAAACTTGCTCTTACCCTTTTCTACCATTTTGCCTACGGCATCACCGTTGCCTTTGAGCGTTTTAGCCCACTCAATACCGCCCATAACATCACGGCTGCTGAGAAGTAAAGCCGTCATAACAAGCTCCTTAACAGCGTTGGCATTTGCTCCGGGAGTGTTAAATACAACTATACCTTTTTCCGCACACTTGTCGAGCGGAATATTGTTTACACCTGCGCCTGCTCTTGCAATAGCAAGCAGACTTTCGGGAAGTTCCATATCATGCATTGATGCTGAACGAACAAGGACTGCTTCGGGGTTCTGAACATCATCGCCTACTGTATAATTATCCCCAAGACGTGAAAGTCCTACGGGAGAGATTTTATTAAGTGTCTTAACATTATACATTTCTATCACCCTAATAAATAAATTTTATTATATGTTGCGAGCCTCAAACTCACCCATAAATTTAACGAGCTTTTCTACACCCTCTATCGGCATAGCGTTATAAATAGATGCTCTCATGCCGCCTACCGTACGGTGGCCCTTGATATTGACAAAATCATTTTCGGTTGCTTCCTTGACAAATTTAGCATCAAGCTCTTCATTGCCCGTAACGAACGGAACATTCATAAGTGAACGATCCTCCGGTACAACCGTGCCCCTGAAGAGATTAGAGTTATCAAGGAAATTATAAAGGATTGAAGCCTTTTTCTCATTGATTTCTTTCATTTTCTCAAGACCGCCGATATCGTTCTTTATCCACTCAAGAACGAGTTTAGCTATATAAATGGTGTAGCACGGAGGTGTATTAAACATCGAACCGTTATCAGCGTGAGTTTTGTAATTAAGCATCGTGGGGGTTATATCCTTAGCGTGACCGATAAGATCCTCACGTATTATAACAACGGTAAGACCTGCCGGAGCCATATTCTTCTGCGCACCTGCATAAAGTATGCCGAATTTTGAAACATCTATCGGCTGCGAAAGTATGCACGACGAGATATCCGCAACAAGCGGCACATTTCCCGTTTCGGGAAGTTCATGGTAAACTGTTCCGTAAATCGTGTTGTTCATGCAGATATAGAAATAGTCCGCATCCTTTGTAAATGTATCGGGATCGAGCTTGGGAATATATGAGAATGTCTTATCCTTTGACGAAGCAACAATATTTGCATCTATGTATCTTGCTGCCTCTTTTTGTGCCTTTGTTGCCCACTGACCCGTTATAACATAGTCAGCCTTGCCGCTGTTTACACCGAGGTTAAGCGGAATAGCCGCAAACTGCGTTGATGCGCCTCCCTGAAGGAAAAGCACCTTGTAGTTATCGGGAATATTCATAACCTCTCGCAGGAGAGCCTCTGCTCCCTCAATAATAGTTCCGTAAATTTTTGAACGGTGTGACATTTCCATAACGGACTGACCGCTGCCCTCATAATCAAGCATTTCATTTGCTGCCCTTTCAAGAACCGACTGCGGCAGCATAGAAGGACCTGCCGAGAAATTGTAAACTCTTTTCATAGTTAAAAGCCTCCATTTATATTTTTACGCTGCGGAAATAATACAATCCCGCATTATTATGTAATGATACCATTTAATTATAATTCAAAACTCATAATAAGTCAATTATAAGCAGGAATTTTTCCAAAATTTATTTTACCGTTCCAATCATTACAACACATACATCAATAAGGTTACGTCAAATCGGTGCAAAGGTCATCGGCTGAATATCCGAAACAATAAAAATCAGCTTTTGGCAGCATATATCGTAATCTTTTCAGTTTAACCAAAACTCACGGTTTCCGCAGCCGTATTTTAGCTGTATAAATCATCTTCACTCTTCCACATCGAAGTTTTCGGGCGGAATGCTCACATCTACAATAAATTTTTCAAAAAACGGCACTGTTTCGGCAGAGGCAACTTTTCCTATATAACTGCCGGCTGACGCAAAATTTACGGGTTTATTCGTGTATTTTTCCGTTTCGGTCTTTATTTCCTCAAGTATATCCCTAACTTCACTATCCGCTATTTCACCGCAGTCAAGTGTAACAAGCAATTCACTGCTGCCTTTTTTCCTTATGCCCTTAATAAAGGCTCTGACTATTCTTCCGTCATTATCGCATAATTCACTTATTTTGTTTGTTATATCGGTCGGTACATTCTCAAGCGTATATATTACCGCACGCTCGTTGTTTGTCTTGGGCGCAAGACTGACCGCCTTATGAACTGCTTCACAAGTTTTCTTCGTAATTGTAAAATTAAAGCCGAAAGGATTGATAACGACCGTTTCACCCTCGCTGCAAAGATTTTCAATGTGTGCAAACGTGACCGGCAAAGGATTGAATTTACTGTCAGGGTCGAGCTTTCTGTATTCGTTTATATCCGTAAAAAACGGTATGACCTTTTCACCGTCATTTCTGCCGATTGAGGGAATATTGACCTTATTATTTTCGAGTTTACCCTCTATCGGTATGATGTACCTTGCATTATATGCATCAGACAAAAAATTTATTTCTTTATCCGGGGTAACGGTTTTATTTTCTATGCACTGGAAAAATCTGTTTGCACTGCATACGAACGTGGGATTTATCACGGGTCGTTGGTTCTCCGGCACTTTTGAAAAATCCGGCACATTTATGAGATCACCGAGCGGCACAAGAATATGCGCCTTTCCGTTGTCAATAAGCACGGATTCTATACCGCTCCTATGGTAATCCGAAAGCATACTCAGGCGGCTGTCTTTTTTACATTCGGCAATTCCGACGGTATGTCCGCTTTCTTTCATGTGGCGGCAAAAATCTTCGCAATACTGTTTTTCCGAAAAGAGAAATGCAGACGGTATCCCCTCAACATAATCAACAAAATGTCCCCTTGTCCTCGGAGAAAACGCAGAATACAAAACCTCTCCCGTTTGTATTTCCGTGAGTATATCACGGTATGTATTTTTGTTTTTATTTTTCCCGTAATCTATTATCAGTTGCTGAATTTTGCTCATATATTACCCTCCAGAGCCAGTATAATATTACAAAGTTAATTATATAATAATCCTGTTCCCATGTCAATACGGCGTGATAAGCGATCGCATGGGGTTAGTGCGAAAAAAATTTTGAGCAGCTCATTGAGCCGCTCAAGATTATTCCTGCCGTAATTTTTACCGTTTTTGCATGGTCATACTTTTTAAAACTATGCGTGCGTTTATTCGACGTTCGGGCATAGATGCAAGTCATATTTCATGTGACTCTGAACCGTTAAAATCATCGGGTATGGTATTTCTTATCATGGTAAATGCATAAGGATAAATAGGGTACTTGAACTGAAACGGCATTATCCTACCGTTCATAACAGCTCCGTCCTGTTCATTTCCATACGGGTCAAACGGTGTGCCTATTGCACTGAAACCGTCCTGATCATAAAAATCGTTTTGCGACACAATTTTCACCTCATTATATTTTCGCAGAAATTCAGTGTAATAATATTTCCGTTACTTCGGGAATTATTATTACCCGATTATTATATGCATTATTCGTATATATCTATTCACTGCGAAAATTTTTAAATTTATCGTGTAGAAAAGGAGATTGAATTTTTGGTTATTTTTACTATATCCGAAAAACTTTTTGGCAGTAAAAAATTCCTTGTAATTATAGGAATTTTTATAATTATTTTGATTGCTGCCGTGATGTTTGCTATTTTCCGTGATGATCCTTATACCGCCGAATTTGACGGAAAAAAATACTGCCTCAAAGCGGAAACTAAAAGCGATATTTCAAAATTTGCCGACTTTTTCGGGCTGAAAATCGCTGACGAACCCGTTTATACGAAAAATATAGTTATTCCCGATAACTTTAATGATATTTATTTGCAGTACAATGACCTTCAAAAACAAATCGGTCTTGATCTTGAAAAATATAAAGCTCAAAACTGTACGCTAAATTCATATGAGATTATCTCCCCGGAAAGTCAAAAAGAATGTGTTTTAAACCTTATTATTTTCGATGACAGAATTATCGGAGGGGATATAAGCGAACGGATTTACGGCGGTAAAATGTACAGCTTAAAAGGTTAGAATACGAATAAAAATATATATTTTTACCGATATAATATTATAGTGCCTATTATATGCATAAAAGTAATCTTGACAAAGAAAAAACAACGTGTTATCATATTTAGCAAGCCGATAAAATTATTATTTTACAATTAAATGGCATTATTGTGTTATTAAGAACGGTAAAATGCTATTACGGCCAAAATATCAATAAGTAAGGAGAAGAAAAAATGCTGTTGGACAGATTTTTACCCCGCATCGAATTTGATTCGTATGAGGATTTTAAGAAAAATTACAAGGTAAATGTGCCCGAAAATTTCAATTTCGGATTTGACATCGTTGACGAATGGGCAAAACAGGACGAAAATAAGAAAGCACTTGTATGGTGTGATGACCACGGCGGAAAGAAAACTTTTACATTCAAGGATATAAGCCTTCTTTCAAACAGGGCCGCCAATTACTTTAAGAGCATAGGCATAAAAAAAGGTGATGTTGTTATGCTTATCCTGCGCAGACGCTGGGAATACTGGGTATGCGCCGTTGCACTCCATAAACTCGGAGCCGTTACCATTCCCGGCACACTTCAGCTTACGAGTAAGGATATAATTTACCGTGCAAACGCTGCGTTGGCTCGTGCCATTATCTGCGTAAATGATGATTTTGTAATAACACAAGCAGAAAAATCCCTTCCCGAATGTCCCACATTGAAAAAATGTATCGTTGTCGGGGAAAAGCGTGACGGTTGGGAGTTTTTTGAAGATGAGATCGAGAAACAGTCTGATGTTTTTGAAAGACCGTCGGGTGAAGATGCAACGACCAAAGACGATATTATGCTTGTCTATTTCACATCGGGCACAACCGGTATGCCCAAAATGGTGCAGCATAGTTTTTCGCACCCGCTCGGACACATTGTTACGGCAAAATACTGGCAGCAGGTACAGGAAAATAAGCTGCATATGAGCGTTACGGATTCCGGCTGGGCAAAATTCGGTTGGGGAAAAATATACGGACAATGGATCTGCGGAGCAGTTATTTTTGCTTACGATTTTGACAAATTCATTCCTGCAAAACTGCTTGAAAAAATGTCCGAGTATAAACTGACAACATTTTGCGCACCTCCGACAATGTACCGCTTTATGCTTTTGGAGGACGTTGCCTCCTATGATTTATCATCAATACAGCATTGGGCAACAGCGGGTGAGCCTCTTAACCCGGAGGTAAACAATAAATGGTTTAAGCTCACGGGACATAACATATACCAAGGTTTCGGTCAATCCGAGGGCAGTGTACTTATGGCGGACTTCCAGTGGGACGAAATAAAAATCGGTTCAACGGGAAAGCCTTCCCCGCTCTATGATATAAAGCTGCTTGACAATGACGGTAATGAGGCAGGAGTCGGCGAAGAGGGTTCAATTTGTGTTATGGACGTAAAAAACAATCCGCCTGTCGGCTTATTTACAGGCTATTACAGAAATCCGGAAATGACAGAGGAGCTGCTTCTCGGAAAATGTTATAATACTTGTGATATGGCATGGCGTGACAGCGAGGGTTATTATTGGTTTGTCGGCAGAAACGATGATGTTATTAAATGTTCGGGATACCGTATAGGCCCGTTTGAGGTAGAAAGTGCAATGCTTGAGCATGATGCGGTTGTAGAATGTGCAATAACGGGAGCGCCCGATCCTGTGCGCGGACAGGTAGTTAAAGCAACAGTAGTACTCAAAAAAGGTTATGAACCAAGTGAAGCACTTATAAAGGAATTGCAAAACCACGTAAAGAAGTCTACCGCACCTTATAAATATCCGAGGATAATTGAATTTGTGGACGAGCTGCCGAAAACGATAAGCGGAAAGATAAAACGTGCGCAAATAAGACACGCCGATGAAGAGGCCGTCAGGGTAAAAGACAAAAATCAGCCTAATAATACTAAATAATACGCAGTATTTAACGGTAAATACTCGGCAATCTAAAGTCGGTCTGCCGCATTAAGTCCTAAAAAACTTAATGCGGCAGACCTTTTATCAACGGTAAATTTTTATATAACGTCACACTCAACTCAAACGCCCTATGGTGCAGCTCTTATTTTTTAAGAGTGACCCGCAAGAACCACTCCACATATTACCTTATTACATTTCAATATATACTATTGTTCATTTTGTCTTGCTAAAAAATCCGCTGCTGCTTGTATGAGCTTCATATCTCCCTCTGAAGGAAACGCACCGTTTTCCGGTAAAAGCATAACGATCGATCCGGTTATATCCCCCGATGATATGATTGGATATGCAACAGATGCACATCTGTCTATATTTTCTACGGGCATAAGCACCGTCGAATTTTTTTCGGCAATAAAATTTTTCCTGTTTTCTATCATATCTTCAAGATCGGATGATATTCTGCGGTCAACATACTCTTTCTTCGATACGCCCGATGCGGCAACAACATGATCCCTATCCGTGATTATAACAGGACTTTTAGATACTCTGTTTATAACCTCGGCATATTGTTCGGCAAAAGTTGACATTTCTCCCATGGGAGAGTATTTTTTGAAAATGACCTCTCCTCCCGAATCAGTATATATTTCAAGCGGATCTCCCTCACGTATTCTTAGCGTACGGCGAATTTCCTTTGGGATAACCACCCTGCCTAAATCATCTATTCTTCTTACTATTCCTGTTGCTCTCATATATAAAACTCCTTGTTAATTGATTTGTTAAACAAAAATATTTTCTGTTTTTTCAAGGAAATTTATACATAAAAACAAAAAATAAACGGCGGATACATCAAAAAGACATATCCGCCGAATAATCATATCACATTGTCAAAAGTTGAAGCCTAAAACTCAACGATTAAGCTCTTTCTTTCTTCTTTGCAGCTACAAGAACTACACCGAGAGCTGCAACAGCTATTACTGCAAATACTGCGGGAACTGTTGCATCGCCTGTCTGAGGAGCTGTACCTGTGCCGCCGGGTGTTGTACCTGTGCTTCCGCCGGGTGTTGTACCTGTGCTTCCGCCGGGTGTTGTACCTGTGCTTCCGCCGGGTGTTGAGCTACCGCCGGGATTTGTGCCGCTGGGCTCTGTGGGTTCGTCGCCAACCGAAGGATCTCCGCTTACAGTAACCTCATTAAGTAATTCGGAAGTGTACAGACCTGTATAAGCGTCCCATGCACCTGCACCGAATGTCCACTTTTTGTTCTTCCACTGACCACGTGCGCTTGTCGGTTCTGTTGCCAAATCGATCTTATAAACCTGACCTGCATTAGCTGTTGAATCGAATTCAAGGTCACCGGTCTGCATAGCAACACCTGCTGCCGACAATGCTGCAATACTCTTATCACCGTCAGCTATTGCCTGAACTGCTGCATCATCAATAGCAGCTGCTTCATCATCAGTCATACCATTGTTGAAAACAATCTTTGTTGCGCCAAACGGTACTCTTGCCTGCCAAATGTCAGTACCGGGGATCTGAGTCATTTCTGTTCCCGGCCATGCATTGCCGAAGTCTTGGTTGCCGTCTGCATCAAGCGGCGCTGACGGCCAAAGATTACCCTCAAGGTCAACTATCTTTGTATAGTCGGAATTCCACCAATGAGCGTGTACTGTTGTCCACTGTGTTTCACTATTATCATAGAAGATGTAGTCTGAAATTTGTGTTTCATAGTTGTCGCCAAGTGAAGGCTCACTCGGTTCATCTGCTGAAGGCTCGTCTGCTGAAGGCTCGTCAACTGAAGGCTCGTCTGTTGACGGTTCATCAGTTGAAGGCTCGTCTGTTGAGGGTTCTTCTGTTGAAGACTCATCGGATGCCGTGCTGCCTGTATACTTGCTCTCAATTATTTCCTGAGTGTTAGCATTTACAACTGTGTAAGAAAGGGGCCAGATAGCTGGATCTTCACCGGTTGTATCAAACTCAACAACGATATTCGCCGTAACTCCTTCGCCAAGCTGAACAATGCAATTAGTCTGGCTGTTCTGCGTACGATCATGATCAGCCTCATATACACCCCAACTGTTGGTATCATTCCACTCAATTGTGCCGCCCTGAGTATCTCTAACCTTGAATGATACACCCATAGTGCCTACATCGTCAATAACCGAATCAGTTGCACCCTTGATTATGCCGACATACTTGCCCTCTTTGAGTTCATACATCGGAATATCAGCACCTGCTGCCCAACCTGTGGGTGAACCCACAATGCTGTATGCACTCAACGTAGCATTTTCTGATGTTTTGTTAATAACATCCCAAACATTAGCGTCTGCGTTAGATGTCGTATCAAGTGCAAGAATAAGGTCTGCTGATTCACCAGCTACAGTTGCAGTGCAGTTGGTCTGGCTGTCAAATGTACGATCATTGTCCTCTTCATAGGCACCCCAGTTGTAACTCCAACCACTATCATTGTCAAGACGAATCTTATACTGAGAATCACCGTTCGGAAGAGCAGTCATACCGACATAAATTCCGTCACCATCAGGATCAGTCATCGGGATATCAACACCCGCACTGCCCCACTCGTTGACTGTTCCACAAATACCCATTGTGTGACCTTCGAGATTCGCCTTTGTAAAATCAGCCGGCAGAGGGTCAACAGCAGATGCTGTCAGTGTAGCAACAGCAGCAACCGAGCTGACAAGAGCAGCTGTCAAAGCAATACTGATAATCTTCTTTGTTTGCATTTTTTTGTCCTCCTAAAAAAATATTTTTTCGTAAAACCAATCAGGGCAAAACACCCCACGGCTTTTACTTTATCTTGATTATACAACGGAAAAATTAAAATTGCAAGACAAAACTGCGGATATATTTATTATTTAATTTCCAAAATTGGATTTTTTTATGCATTTTGACGGCAGACATTTAAAGAATTTTGCCGAAATAATTCTTATTTAGTTTTTTAATTATGCATACTACACATAAAATCATGTTTGTTTTTGTTAATATTTACTTTCTAATATGTAACAATTTTATTACAAAAATTTAACCTTTCCCCCTCAAAAGGAGAGTTTTCAACATTTTTTGACCTTTTGTTGAAATCCGTTTTGTAAAATGATTGACATTTATACAAATTGTTATATAATAAAATTTATAAAAATTCAATCCCGAACGGAGAATCAAAAATGAAATATTGCTCAAAATGCAAAAAACTATACTTTAATAAGGATAACGATTCCTGTCCGTCGTGCGGTAGGAAATTGATAGAAGATCCGAACTATTTTTCACCCGTTCATATTGTAACGGCTAACGGTTTTGAGCTTGAAAGAATACGTGCGGCTCTTGAAAGCAAGGAAATACCGTATTCGTACCAAAACGAAAAAAAGGAAACGGGTATAAGGATCTTAAATTCCGCACCTCCGGAAAACTGCGACGTATTCGTTCCCGTGAGCGCATATTCCGATGCATTGGATATACTTGTCGGAATAGGGGCAATCAAAAACGACAATATTCCCGATATTGATGATGACGGAATAAAAAAAATAGATAGTGCCAAAAAAGAAGCTGCCCGTGCCGACGAGGAACTTTCACCGGGAAAGGCAAGAATAGTGCGTATTCTTTCATTTGCGGCTTTTCTTCTTATACTCGCCGCAACCGTGTATGCTGCGGATTTTATAATTGCACTCGTCAAAAGTTTTTTTGCCTGAACAACCGCATTTTTAAAAAAAGAGCCATAACATAATACGTGCGATTATGCTATGGCTGTACTGTAATATCTAAAAATCGTCAGCCAAAACAATATGACGGCTGACGGAAATCATGCTGTCAGTCTTTTACTCTGAATGACATACAATCCACACATTGCTCCTCCGTGGGGTTGGATTCATGTGTGCCTATTCTAACGGTATTAAGGGTGCAATAGTCACAATCAGTACAATGATACTGACATTGTTCTACTGTACATTCGATACTTCTGTTTGGATCTTTCATAATTTCCTCCGTTTCCTGCAAGTCGGTTCTCCCGCCCGCAAATCATAATATTCGGAATATACACAAAATTTCTGCTGCCGCTTTTGCGTCAGTTAAAATGTTTGCTTTTATATTATTGCCGTTTTTCCCACGTATATTCAAACCGTTTTTATCATAATTTAATGTATATGACGGAATAACGATTGATGTCATTTATTTCCTATCCGGAAATAAATCAAATTTCTGCCAAGGAATTTACCGCCAAAATTTAATTTTTTAGTATAACTTTTCATATAAATTATCCAAAATATACTTGAATATATCCCGAATAATTATGCATTTTATCCGCATATTTTATTTCAAATAATTAAACCATGCTGTTTTATACGAATATATATCAAAATTGTCATATAAAATAACCAAAAATTTAGATTTGTAATTAAAATTATCCTTATTTATGTGAGATTGATTTATGCAAAATCAATAAAATCATTTAAAAATGACGTTTATAGAAGATTTTACATAACGGTTTTTTAAAATATCTCTTGATTTTTGGCTGTAAACATGGTACAATCGTGATAAAGGTACCGGATATGGTATCGGAATATTTTTTAGGAGGATTTATACAATGAGAAATTCAAAAGTACTTAAAGTAGCTGTTTGCTCGGCACTCGTTGCTTCTTTGGCTGCTTCTGCAGCTTTCGGTGCTTCTGCATTGACAAATGTTGACGAACTCAAGAATTCGTCAGTCCAGATGGGTGTATGCGGTATATTCACAGGCGACCTCGCTGCAGGCGGTTGGGAAGCCGGTGCTGATATCCCCATGACCTACAACGAGTCCACAGGCATCTGGGAAGCTAAGGTAGAGTTTGACGTAGTTGACGGTTACATCACCGACTGGACTTGCGACGGCAAGCCTGCTCCTGAGGGAACGGGTATCCAGTTTAAGATTCGTACAAACAACGACTGGACAGATAGCTGGGGCAACTACGACGGTAAGAACGGCGCATACAACAGCCAGTACAACTACGGTATCCCCGGTGATCAGGTAAAGGTAGGCGACCACGTTTCTTTCACAGCATATCTTGACACAAACAAGAACGATCCCCTCGCAATTGAGGCAGAAGAAGTTGAAGAGGATGCTGATCCCGACTTCACTCTTCTCGCAGGCGGTGTTAAGGATCTCGTAGTAACACCCGCAGGCGGCGCTGCAACCGAGGAGTCTTCAGAAGAGCCTTCAACAGAAGCTCCTGCTGAATCGACACCTGCTGAATCGACACCTGCTGAAACACCTTCAGCACCTGCTGATACAACACAGGATAAGGACACGGCAACTCCCGCAACAGGTGATACAACATCTGCTATTGCTCTTGTAGCTGTTGTTCTTGCATCTCTCGGTACTGCTGTTGTTATGACTAAAAAGGCTTCTTCCAAGAACTGATTTCAAGCAACAGTAAAAAGTAAAAAGTTTAGGACTGTCCGTTTTTGACGGACAGTCCTTTTTGTTGTATTTTATAACCTATGCTGCACCGAATACATAAATCTTTTTATGCAGCGGTGCAAATCGCTGTATATTCTCGTTAATTGCTTTCTCCTCACCCTCACTGAGTTTATTTTTGCAGTTTATAATAATATTTCCGTCCTGCTCGCTAATATCACCGTCTATGTTATATATCCCCATTATTTTTTTCATTCCCTCAAGTGTAAAATCCTTGTTAGTCACGGAAAGTGCGCTCATTATACTTTTTCTTCTGCCTTCGGGGGATTTATCGGTATTACATACGGAAACCAGCCTTTCAAATATTCCCGGCTCACTCCCTTCCGAAATATCAAAGAAAATCTCACTTCTGATACGCTCAAGCTCGTCAAAATAAAGATCCAATCCTGCCGCATACGCCATAATTTCGGCATATATCATACTGCCCTCGGATATATCGTACAGACCTGTCTGCAAAAGCCTTTCGGACATCATTTCAAACTCACTCAAACCTCTCACCTCACATTATACTCACATTCATACTGCCCAAAACCATAAGTACCGATTCGTCAGCATTTCCGTCCTGCATATTACTAAAAGTATAATTTTCAACACCATCGGTATCCATAAGAACACGTCCTATTTCTGCGAGAATTACCTTTTGTGCCACACGCAGCGAATTAAAATAATTTTTTATGTTCTCCTCAACACTTTCAATTACTTTATCCCCAACATAACCGGGTTTGACCTCTATTTTGACACTAACATTATAAGCAGCCGTTTTCGCATTTAAAACATTAACGGTTTCACCCATACATTTTCCCGTTTTTATCGCCTCCGCCACCTTTGAAAGGCAATTTGATGTACATAATCCGCCCCTGCCGGCAACGTAAATCGAGGTGACACTATTATCCGCCTTGCTCTCAATAACGGCACACGACTGAACCCCGTCAATACTCTCAACAAGATTTTTATAATATGCCGTATTTGCTCCGTTTGATATATTTTTGTAGCTTTCGGCTATTCTTTCCCTCAATTCGTCATCACTTTCATCGTCCGTACCTCCCGAAAATACGCTTGCATTTTCAAGGTACATTCCCACGGAAAAATATGTAACCATCGTGGTGATATAACCCCTCTTGACATTATACTTCTTTCCGCTATGCTCGGCACAGGCGTGACATATCGTCCTTGCAGTACCCTTTTTTATCGTTGTGGTTTCATCTATAACAAAATTAAGTCCTCCGTCCGCTGTTGTACAAACCGTACCCTTAGGAACATCCATATCATAGTCAAGCGGAGTATCAAGTACAATTGCCAACTCACCGCTTGCCTTGTTTCCTCTTATTCTTTTAATACCTCTCTGCATCGCATACATATCGAGCTGTTCTCCCGTAGCAGTAGTGAAAAACATCTGCCTTTTAAGCCAATCCATATTGTTTCCCAAAGAATAAAGCTCCCCCGCAAGAAGTTTTAATCTTATCCCTATATCCCCACATTCCGCAGCCTCATGTCCCGACAGCTCACGGTATTTATTTTCCATTCTTTCAAGTATTTCATTATAACTGTACGCCAACTCAACCCCTCCTCAAGGCAACATCATAATTTTTACCCTCTATGCTAACCACGGCATACGTATCCCCGTTTCTTATTTCTATTCCGCAAATTTCAGCACCCGTGATATTTTCCGTCAAGTCCTTTGCACGGGCATAAAGCATTTTCTCGGCATTTTCCGAAGAAATATCCGTTTTATACAGTTGCCCCCCAAGATCACGGTCATATATAAAACATTCCCCGTGTGCCGATAAACTTATATATACCTTTTGCAGAATTTCCTCCGTTCCGTCGATTTCATACGGTCTGCCGAGAATATCGGTATCAAAATCTCCGCTAACATTCAGCGACATATCCATATCATTCAACCTCCCTGCCGTTTATATATACCTTGCCGTCATTGGAGAGCCTGATTTGCGCCCCGCCGTGTGATTGTAATACAATTTCTCCCGGTTCAATATTTCCGTAATATGTACCCATTCGCATTCCTATACAAACAGGGCCGTTCTGCGTCTGAAGCACAACCAGCGGCTGTCTGCCCGTAGGAATACTGTATATCCCCGGCGGTGTAATCATGGCACATTTTTCGATACCGTATCCCGATGTGGCAGAGACCCTCAAATTTGCACTGTTTCCTACCACGCCCGATGCTGCTGTCCCCACGCCGGAGCGTTCGATTATATTTTTTGATATCCACATTATACAATCACCTCCGCATAAATTCTTGTATGTTCTCCCTTACTGTCCAAAATATAGTGAAGTTCGTTTATTATCATTTCCCTGCGCCTGTTTTCCAGTTTCAGTATATCCCCCACACGGCAGCCGATAATCCCCCCTGCATCTATATCATAACTCTCATATTTTCTGTTAGAATTTTTTATAATATTATCGGCATAAAGAACAGACCTGTATTTGCTGTCCGCACAATTAAAATACCTTTTTCGTATTATTTTATGTTTTTCCGCAGTTTCATTTCCGAAATACATCTCATACTTTCCTGCGTTATAGGTTCTGACATATATATCCGACACAGGCATACAGCGTTTTAATGTTCTGCGAATTTTTATGAACGAATTATTCCCGCCCAAATAAATCGTATCCGGCTTGTGGTTTTCGCCTGTTTCTATAACCATATCACTTCTGACAAACGGTTTGCTCTTACAGAATTTCTCACAGTAGTCACTCAAAACCTGCCACTCACTCATTCCCTTTGAAATAACAAGATCCCCCGGAAATGCCTTTTCTCCTCCCTCGACCCCGGCAAATCCCAGCGATTTAAAATGTCTTTCAAACAATATCTTCATAGTAGGCATACAATAAGTTTGCGGAAGTGCCTCATTATCCAACAATAACGCTTCAGGGCCTCTGGCAGTAACCTCAAGCAGTATTCCGTCACCCGCAGCGGTTTCGCTTTGCTCATCTACAAAACCGAAAAATATTACCTCCGAACCGCTGCTGACCTTTACGGAATATAATTCCGGAATACTTCCGCTAACGGCAAACACAGCTCTAAAGCTGTCGGCAGGCGCATCTTCCGATGAAACAATACTCATACTAAGAGGATTTCTCAATTCCGTTTGAATTTTATTGACATCAGTAAGTAAATATTTCAGCACAGTTTCACCTTCTCCCACGGAAATATCGGTATATCCGGTCTTTTTATATTAGGATTAAGCTCCGTAAGAATATCAATATTCACACAGTACTTATATGAAATATCCCACAAACAATCCCTACCGTTGCCATAGCAGTACAAAAAACGCTCTTGACGGTGTTTTTCAAAACTCTCAATGAATTTGAATTTATATTTTATTACCCCCTGTATATCCTGCGCTGTCATTTCAAGCTGTTCAAACACGGCATATATGGGCTTTTGCGAGGGAAGATAAAGCATTCCCCCGCCGCCGCTGTCCATAACGGATTTAAGTGCAAGAAAATCCTCGACACAACGGCTGCCGAAAAATTCACCTTCCCCGCTAATGATCCTGTATGATCCGCCCATATCGTTTACTATATCGTATCCGTCAAAAACCGATGCCTTAGCTATTTTTCTCTCATGACTTATTTTTATCAATGAAGGATTAACGGGAAACACATAGCTTTTGTAGCTCATTTTTTCGTCAGTCCTCATTTATCTCCTCCTCGGCATTAAGAATTTTATTATACCTCAACATATCGCACCTTAACATTTCCGATATATTTCTCAATTCTGCCGTCTTATCCTTTCCGATTTCGGCAGCCATATCATCTGTCAGTTTAACATCAGTTTCAATCATATATCCTCCGTTCTCATATTCATAGCAATAACGCTGATATGTTCTCTGAATTTTTCCCTGTCTGCTGCCGCATAGAAATCGTCCCACATACAGTTGCCGAGAATGTATCTCTTTTTGTCTATTTCCACGGTCATGGTAAAATTATCAAGATCTGCAAAGCAGCAATTTTCAAAAGGTTTCTTAAAACAAATTCCTGTCATAACCGCCTTATAAACGCACCTTTTTCTTATATGCGCAATATCTTCCCCGACAAAGCATGAGCGTACATTGTGTATTTCCGATTTTTTTCGTATTTCCATGCTTTCGACCTGAAGCAGCTTTTTTCCGTCGATATATATGTTTACATCTCTGCCGCATACGCTCTCTTGTTCAGTATATATGATCGATCACCCCCCGCTTTTTCTCACCTCACGAAGTCCGAATTTTATTTTTACAACATAGACCCCCGCCGCAGAATTATATTTACAGTTTTCCGCTGACACGGAAATAATTCTTTTTTCCGTATCAAGAGAAATAATTGCAAGGGCAGCATTTCTTGCACATTCTCTGCAATAATTTTCATTGGTTTCCTCGCTGACGGCAACATTTACAGTCATTATTTCATTGGCAACCATGCCGCCGTCACTTCCTAAAAGATATTCGCCGCTTTCACTTTCTGTCCCGAAGCTGACATAAGGTTTTTCTATCGGGAAGGGAAGAACTCCCGCCTGCCGTTCAAGTACCGGCTGCATTTCCGAAAAAGCATGGTCTTTCAAAGCCTTGAAATACATTTCAGACGCAAACGTCATATATATCCGTCCCCCCTTTTAATTTTTCTTGCACAGATTTTGACATAATCCCCATAACGGCTTTTCACTTCATCGCTCCACAGTACATAGTATGCATTTTCACTTCCACTGACAATATTCCCATAGTGTATGTCCCTTGCCGACTCGGCATTACAATAGATAAAATATTTTTCGGGATCTCCTCTTCCGTCAGGAAGTGATTCCACTCCGCCGTCTGTCTTATAGGAATATCTTACGGGCATAATTACCGCATACCCTTTTTTTCCGTTTATACAGCAAACTTCCCCCAGATTTTCAATAGCCTTCTCAATTATTTTTTTCATATCCGCCCCCGATGTGTCAATTAAATGAATTAAATACAAAATCGTCGTTTGTGAGTATATCCTTTAAATCGGAAAAAGCCTCTCTGCAAAGTTTATCGGCAGCATTAAGTTCGCTGATTTTTTCATGCTTAACGCTTATATCCCCGACTTTAACTTCATTTACCACTCCGTCCGTAAGACTCCATAAAACATATCGGTAGTATGCAAGGGCGGCGGCGGCAAAATTGATTCTGCCGCCATAGCACTTTATATCGGTACCGGCTTTTATCCTTGATAAAATATAGCTCAATGCCGTATCACACATAAAACGAAAATCAACCGCTTCCTCACAATCCAAACCTGACAGACGGCAGAATATTCTGATTATCTCCTCTATATTCAACCGTTATTCCCCCAATCAGCCGGCAAGTACCTTAACAGCGTCCGGGAATATTTTTGCAAAGCCCGTAATACAGCTTATAGCAGCTCTTTCAAGCTGTCTGTCTATAAGTTTATCGTAATCTGTAATAACATCTCCCGACTGCACCATTTCAAGGGCACAATTTTTATCAAGACCCACTATTTTATTTCCGGGAATGGAAGGTATATGTATAAGATTAGCACCGAGCGGGGTTATCATTTTTCCGGTTCCGTGGAAATTCAGTCCCGCATTGGAATCTTTCATTTCACTCATTGACAGCAGCTTTGTCATAGCAGTAGTCGGTGCAAGAAGTGTATTCATTTCATACGGAGAAATTTCAGCCCAAAGTTTTATAAGATCCCCATACGAAACACTTCCCGAAGATGCCGAAGCAACCGTACCCGCAGCCCCGCTTGTGGAGTCACCGTTTATAAGAACATTAACAGCGTCCTTAACCTGTTCACGGGCAATATGTGCCCCTATCTGCCTTAATGTAACAGTAAAGAGATCCAGTTTTTGAAACTTAATTGCCTCATACGATGCTACAAGCATTCGCCCTCTCTTTTGCAGTTTAACAAGCTGACCGCTTGTTTTGATAGTAGTCTGCGGGAGATAAGCTCCCTCAGCAACGGGTTTAAGCTGTTTATCATCGTCAGACGGGGCAGAAACCACGGATCTGTAATCCATACCGTCAATAATCGTCTTAACGGCAATAATATCCGAAAGAACATCGGCTCTTTCAATTCCCTGCTTCACGGCTCTTGACACATATTCGGGAAAAAGAGCAGCGCTGTCCGAGGTTTGGAAAAACTTCTGCACACAATCGGAGTTTCCGCCTCCGACTCTTATATCATATCTTTTAAGCTGACGCTGATATGCATCAAGTCCCTCAAGCTCACTTCCCTTATAGTTTTCCGAGGGATCAAGTTCCTCAAGAACTTGAGTAAAAGATTTAGTTCCGTTGCCATACATACCCTTTTCGAGTCTGATAGTATCATAATATGCCATAGTAATAATCTCCTTTCAAATCAAAGTATAATTCCCGCTGTTTTTGCAGCCGTATCCACATCTGCAACGAGGTATTCTCTTCCGGACGATTCATCTGTACTGACCTTACCGTTTTTTCCGATCAGTTTTGTATATCCTACGGCGGGTTCGGTATCAAACGCCGCCTTTACATAACCGCTGAGCTGAACGGCAGCATAGCCGTTTCTTTCCCCCACACATATTCCGCAAAATACGCCGTTTGCAGCCTTCACCTTACCGCTTGACGATATCATAACGGGAATACCTGCACTGACACTTCCCTCCGTTTCAAATGTAGCAACATTTTCCCCGAAGCCGTTAAATGAAACATTCATATATTATCCTCCTCAAATATTTTTAAAAGCATTATTATCAATTCTCACATTTTTCGCTGCTCCTGCAAGCTGCGGCTTAACAGGAACATTATTGTCCTTTTTTTCGGAAAGAGCCTTTTTAAAGTTCTCAAGCTGGACAGCACTCATTTTGCCGATAATAAAATCCAGCACATCTCTTTTAAGCTGAGGCAGAGTAAATGCAGCAAGTTTATTTATATCCGCCTCAAGTTTTCTCCTGTATGCCTCGCCGTCGGCGGCCTTTTCCTGAAGCACACGGAATTTTTCCGCAATAATATTCATTTCATCAACACTAAAGGTTTCCGCCTCACCGCTGAAAAGTCTTTTTTCAATATCCAATTTGTTCTCTCCTTTTTTATATGATTTAATAACCCCTGCCGCCTTTTGTGACGGTACAGCGACAAATGACCATTCATAAGCATCGGTAGGTTCATCAAGTATCTTATAGCAAAGAACACCGTCGTATTTTCTGCCTCTTATATGTCCGCACGAGCCGTTTTCACACCCGCATACAGAACATATTTTTTTCGCCACGGAACAACCTACGCTTACCTCCTTTTTTATACCGCTGTCAAGCTGCATAATAAAGTCCTTATTGCCCTCGGTTTTTGGCATATACGCTCTTGCCGAAAGCCTGATATACTGATGCCCGTCCGATGTTTTTTTCCCCGCCACATTTTCCGCTTTGCACGAAAATATCCTTGCGGTTTGGTTATTGCTCTTGGGGTCATGGTCAAGCACCCCCGTAACCCCTATAAACAGTTTTTCCAATTTTTTCAATGAAAAATCGGAAAATTTTTCAAAATCTCTATCTATTTCGTTATCGCACAAAACAACAGAAAATACATACACTTCATCTTCCCTCAAGGCTCGTCTGGCATATCTGTTGATAAGTTCGAGTTCGCCCGATTTCAGATTATTACTTTCATTTTCCACATACATTCTCCCTTTTTATACGTTTTTCCGTTTCTTCAGCCTTAGCGTTGTAAAGTCTGGCTTGTGCAAGCTCGACTTCGTCTTGAAGATTTATATTTTCCCATACTATTTCCATATCCTCATCAAAACCGCCGAGTCTTAGAAACGTACAGCATATTTTTCTTATACTCTGATTAAGCACACGTCTGTAATATTCAAGTTCGCTTGTAAGGATATCCGCTTGTTGTGAGGACATTCTTTCTGTCGATGACCATGTAAGTCCGAGCAGGAAAGGCGGAATGGACAGCTTAGCCACTATCTGTTCGAGTATCTGACGCACGGGAATTTCGCTGTCAGGTATTTGATTATCTGCGCCAATAGCCTTAATGCTGACATCACCGACAGAAATAAAATCCCTCGGTTCTCTGCTTTTCATTGCCTTGCTCCATTCGGATGCTATCATCATGGCTTTTTCTTTTGTATTTCCCCTGTCATTTTCATTCGGTTTATATGTAACGGCAAAACGCACATTTCCGACTCTCTCCCAGTTTGTACCTACGGCATTTATAATTTTCAAAAATATGTCGCTCACAAACGGAAGTCCTCTCAATACGGAAGTACCGTACAGCCTGCCCGCTTCGGGCATAATCACGCTGCACAAAATAAGTTCGGGATATTTTACAAGCTGCCTTGTACCGGTTTCATCTATCGTTTCAATATGTACATCAAAAGGATTTACACCGCTGCTAAGCTCAACATTATCAAGCGAGCTGTTATAGAGTGCGGCAATATTTCCGTCCGCGCCGAGTACAATTTCCCCTACGGCAGTACCGTATGTGAGCAGCTGTTCAAGATATTGCGAAATAAAGCTGTCGATCCCGTACGATATTCCGTTGACTCTTACATTTTCGAGGAAGTTTTTCAAACTTCTTTCCGCCTGCCTGTCGGAACATTTTACGTTAAAACTGCCGACAAGTCTAATTATTTTGTATATCGCCGCATCAATTACGGGAATAGACTCTCTCAGTGAGCGATAAAGATTTTTTTCAAAACTGCCGAGCGGACTGTAATCCCTTATGCAGGTGAACGGGTGTTTATGATCCTCATTTCCCGCTGTCTGCACGGCAAAACCGTTTTTCTTATTCTTAAACCGACTCAATTTTTTATCACTTCTCCTTCAGGTTATATTATCTTTCGGAGGCAAACGCAAATATACTGTCATCATATCTGTTCAGAAATGTTGCAACAAAATACCTCACATCGTCCATAGCATGATCATTTTCTTTCAACGGTGAATCTCTGCCTCCGCTGTCCCAACGGTACATACCGAACTCCCTTATGCAGTCCGTACAGCATCTGCAAATTCTGATATCCCCCTGTTTAAGCGCACAACTGACCTGCCTTATTCCGTCTGTAACATTATTCTTTGCGGCAGTGACCTTAAACTTTCCGTGTCTTTTTATGACTTCTATAAAGCTGGCGGCGGACGGATCAACGATAACCTCGGCTATTTTTCTCGAACCGGCAAGTTCACATAACCCTTTGTAATGTTCTTCGTCCGTGCGTGAGATTCCCTCTCTGCGTGAGCTGTAATAGTATTCGCCGATTCTGTACCATATTCCTCCGCTAAGACCCCACAAGCCGAAAGATGACGGATTTACCGTACCATAGTCACACGAAATAACAAAATTATCAAATTCGTTTTTGGGAACATCATAAAGCATTTTCCCGTCCGACATAAACGGATATACAAGTCCCTCCGTTGCAGTCCACTTTCCGAGAACATATCTTTGATAAAAGCTCCCCGAATACAGTTTTTGGTAACGTTTGAGCATAGACTTTGACAAAGAGGGATTATCCTCCATAGTAAAATGCATATACAGCAGATTTTTTTCCTTTGCCTTTTTTACCCACTCGGTACAGAACCAATGCTGCGGATATTCGGGATTACAGTTAAACCATAACTTTGATCTCTCGACGGAGCATCTTGCAACAGCCTGTTCAACAAAAGACCTCGGCATAAGTGCTGCCTCATCGAAAAGCACTCCGCAAAGTGTTATACCCTGTATAAGTGCGGCAGAGCCTTCATCTCTACCCCCAAAAAGATAGAATATATTTTTTCTGTTTCCGATTTGCACCTCAAGAATATTGGACGAAAGTTTGTCTTTAACATCAAACCCCAGATCTGTCAGTACGCTTATAAGAGGAACGACCAAATTTCTCTTGACCGAACGTATAGTCTTTCCGCACACGGCGAAACTTCCGCCGTCAAAATTAAGCATTGCCCACGAAACGAACGAAACGCTCATACACAACGTTTTACCGCTCCTCACTGCACCGTCACATATAATACCGTCCCTCTCCGCCCCGTCAGAGCTGTCACACCACCACCTGAGCAATTTGAGTTGTTTTTCGGAAAAAGCCGTAAATTTCAAATAATTTCCTCCTTTGAAACATCATCTCCTTCTGCGGAGTCATTACTTGTCTTATCGGAATTTTTAATTCCCCCCATCAGAGCGTTATAAAAATCCGATACACCCTTTTGTTGGCTTTCTTCGGCAAATTCAAGTTTTTCGAGTGCCTTAATTCTGTCAAAGAACTTAATTTCCATTGCACCGTCTTTAGGTCTTTTAATTTCGGCAACATTGAAAAGATCATAGGATTCAAGTGCTTTTTCCGACGGATTATCGTCAAACATAAGTCTTACCGCATCAGAAACATTTCCAAAGGCAAGCCTTTCATATCCTGCTCTTGCCCTTTGGCGGTAATTTTTTGTACGGGACTTATATATCCTTTCTATCTCGTCGTTTATATCTTCCCTCAACAGAAGGGACGCCCCCGTTTTATCGGGATTACCGAAACCGGCACGGAGTGCTGCCTCTTTAAAATTCCCGCTGTTGGCATAAAGGCAGCAAAACTGTTTTTCTCTCGAAGAAAGCCCTTTTTCTTTTTTGTTCAACATCATACCCCCTTTCAACAGTAGGGGAAAAAGCAGAAAAAATTGACCCCGTAAGGTCAACATTTAAAAAAATAAATTTTTCTATTAAATTCAAGCGGAATAAATCACGGGATAATTTATCACTTGACAAATATATACATATATACTATAATTGATGAAGTTTGAGATATATCGGGGTGTAGCCCAGTTGGTAGGGCGCCACATTTGGGATGTGGAAGCCGGGAGTTCGAGTCTCCCCACTCCGATAATATAAAAGACCGCTGTTCGGTTTGCGTTTTGCCCGAACAGCGGTCTTTTTGTTAATAGGGTTAATTATTTCCGTAAACAAACATCGTATCATGTCCTATAAAGATTTATAAAAAATTAAGAGGGACACCCGAAAGTATCCCTCAAGCATATAATTTAATATGTGATGTCCTCCGACACTCCATCAAGAACGTAAACACTTATACCTCTTCTGCCATAACTATTACATTCGTCAAGTGTGGGGAAATAGAGATCCACAACTGTATTTGTGCCGTTATAAACAAATCCGCCCGTATCACCGGCAACAGCATATCCATATACAAATCCGTCATCGGAAACGATATATAGTATAGAGCCATAGGGGATTCTGTCGGGATCGACCGCAACGACGCCATACCTTGCCAAACGGCCTGTTGAACAGATTGCGCCATATTCAGCCGTATATGCTGTACTCGAACCGGTTATAACTTCGGTATAATTAACGGTATTGCCGTATATATCCGTTATAGTTCCCTGATCCTCATCGACCAGCATATCGCCGCTGTAAGTATTCACGGTAACAGGCTCTCTTTCGGCAGTTCCGTTAAGAATAACCTCATCGATCGGTTCGGTTGTAATCTTATTGCTGATTTGTTTTTCGGAAACCTTTTTGCCGTTTACATATTTTTCTTTCGTAACAATGGTACGTTCACCCTCAACGCCGTATGTATCGACCAAACTTTCACCCTGATAAAGCGTTGATGTATCCTTATTTATAGTCTTGTAGTCAACGACCTCGGTAGTTGTTACATTTTTATAGGTTACTCTGTCAATGACGATTTTCATACCGTCTGTCAGTTCCGTACTTTTATCCGTATTTATCTGATCGTCCTTTGAAAGTTCAATTTGAAGATATGCAAGAGCATCTTCAACAGTTCCCGCAGGAACATCTTTTTCGAGTTTTTCTCCTCTAAGTTCAATAACTATCGAACGCCACTCGGCAATTTTAATTTCATTTTCGGAAACCTCATCTAAATCGGCAAATGCCGTACCGATGTCGGTGCTTACCATAACGAGGCTGTCCTCCTCAACTTCACTTTCCTGAACAGCATCAATACTGAACGCAGAGAGCATTGACTGACCGATCTCATCTTCTACAACAGAAACCTCTTTACTGTCCGGCTTAGGTGTTTCGATTTCAACAACTTCTCTTCCGTCGGTTACGGTAACGGTTTTGGTAAAAGCCGATACGGTTGCTACTGCTCCAATGCAAACGGCAGATGTCATAACAACAGATAAAGTTTTATTAAGCAGCGACCGTTTTTTCTTTTTCTTGGTGTACATTATTAAATCTCCTTAGTTCCGCACCGCCAAACAGAAAGTCAGTCAAGTGCGTTTTTTCGTTGATATTGATATTATATCCCCGACTTTTAATTATGTCAAACAAAAAAAAGCTCGTCATCTTGTGCATTTTGACGGACAGTAATACGAAAAAATACATTTTTCAACCATAAAAACGCTTTTTTAGTTCCTCATAAGAATATTAGTTTTTAATTTATGTGCAAATTGCGGAAATTTAGTATTACAACTCTGTAACCAACAGATTATAGACAATTTATTGTATATAAAAACCGTAAAAATATACTTGTTATAGAAAAAAATGCGATTATATTCGGATTTATTTAATCAGCATGAGGTGAATAAGTAAATCAAATTATCGAATATATTTTTTTAAAAAGATTTCAAAAAATTACAGTTTTTAAATAATAGGATACAAAATAATAACGGTTATGCAATAAAACAAATATAACGAAAGTGCTGTTTCATTTATCAATAATCGCATAATTACGATAAAAAATTCGCACACAAATGACATAGTACGACAAAAGGGCATAATTTTACGGTAAGTTCAAAAACAATTTTGCAATCAAATCAAAGCCAATAAATTACAATTTTGACATAAAATAATAAGAAACAGTAACCTTTCGGATACTGTTTCCATAGGCTCGGAGTTATTGCTCCTCACATATTATAATTTCCTCGGCATACGGCAGTTTTCTTATAAAATCGCAAAACACGTGCCATTCATCGAGTTTATGATTATGTCTTGAATTATAAATAGCGATAAGATTTTCATAATTCATAGTACAGGTTCTCATTTGATTGTAGCTTGACGGCAAAAGCTGTATTATATCATACCATACCTGTTTATTTTTTGTATCAATGTACTTTTGTCTTAATATTTCAAGGTATTCAATTATTTTTTTCATGCACTCAATAGTAGGGTCGTCCATTTTGTCGCAGCTAAACTGCGAAATATCAAACGGAGCCGATGTTATCTTGTGCATTGTACTTGTGGAATTAGCCACGGTTCCAACCTTATATGTATCAAATTCCTTCCACCAATACAGAGGTGCGGTAATATCAACCGTAACGAATATCTGACGCATGAACTTTCTATGGTCACTTCCGGCTTTTCTCAAGCGTATTGCAAGCGACAGATCATTTTCTCCGAGTATAAATTTGCCGTTTTCGTCAAAATAACTGTCGGAGCGATCCCAACTGTTGAGGGGATTTCTCGCCCCTCTAACGGCGTTATGGAAATTCATTACTTCTGCCCTTTCGGTTTTAAGCATAAACTCACCCTTTTCAACTTGTGTAAGTGTCATCGTTTTTTCTTTTGGAAAGTATAGCAAAAATGTGTTATAGTTTTATCACTTAAAAGACGTTTTACAAATTTAAGCGACTTAATTTTTAATGTAGGGATAACATAAAGTTTCCCGTTCATAACACCGTCAACAGCTGCCGTAGCGGCTGTTTTGCTGTCAATAGGAGCAGTAGAAAACTTCACACGGGCAACCTTGTTAAATTCAGTTTCAACAGGCCCCGGACAAAAAGCACTTATTTTAACGCTGCTCCCGCGTCGTTTCAGTTCTTCATAAATTGCTCCCGTAAGACTTACGACATAATTTTTTGTAGCATAATATGTTGCCATCATCGGTCCGGAAAAAAATCCTGCAACAGACGCAACATTTAAAATGTAGCCCTTATTTTTTGCCATAAAGTCCTGAAGGAACAGCTTCGTAAGTATATGGACAGCCTTTATATTGGTGTTTATCATTTCAAGCTCTTTATCCATTGAGGTTTCCGTAAAGAAGCCGCAAAGTCCGAAGCCCGCACAATTTACGAGCATTTCAACATCTTCTTTTTTCAGGACTTCGTGCAGTTTTATACATTCTTCTTCATGTGACAAATCGCAGCGGACACATTTAGCTTTTTTCCCCAACTCTTTTTTTAATTCCATAAGCCGTTCGGCTCTTCTTGCGACAAGTATCACTTCCCAACCTCTGCATACAAGCGCACGGGCTATATCCCTGCCTATTCCGGAGCTTGCGCCGGTTATAAGTGCTTTCATAGATTCCACCCCTCTATTTACAAATTGTAAAGAAACAGTATATAATACAGAAAGTATATTTATTTTTTGTTATTTATCTTATATACACACTCGGCATTATTTTTTGTTATCTCCAGTACTTTTTCTACATCTGTTTCTTTAATTTCCGCTATACGTTCGGCTATATATTTAATATACGACGAATTATTTCTCTTACCCCTAAACGGTACGGGTGCAAGATACGGACAATCCGTTTCAAGCACAATTCTCTCAAGCGGTATATTCCGAACGGTTTCAACTATTTTCACGGCATTTTTAAAGGTCACAACACCGCCCACGCCTATATACATTCCGATTTCGACTATATCCTTTGCCATTTCAACACTTCCCGAAAAACAATGTAGTATGCCCGTCGGGGAGTATTTTTTTAGTATTTCGAGCATATCGCCGTGTGCCTCTCTGTCATGTATATTGACGGGCATATCAAGCTCTCTTGCCATATCAAGTTGAGCCGTAAAAATGCGCTTTTGCAGCTCCCTATCCGTATCGCAGTAATAATCAAGTCCTATTTCGCCTATTGCAACCGCTTTACTATGTTGTGCAAGATTTCTTATTTCCTCCAGATCCCTCGTACTTTTCTCATTCAGACATTCCGGGTGCAGACCAACCGCCGCAAAGACATGGTCATACTTTTCTGCAAGCTCCAATCCGAAACGTGAAGTATCCGCATCTGTTCCCTGATTAACAACCGCACAAACTCCGTTTTCAAACAGATCGGCAAGCAGAGTATCTCTGTCCCCGTCAAAAGACTTATCATCATAATGCGAATGTGTGTCAAAAATCATGTTCATAATGTATATATTTCCCTCAAAGTAAATTTTTATTCTTTACAGTAAATCGTGTTATTTCAGTTCCCTCGTCATTAACGCAATCATTTTTCTACACAAAGGACGCCGCTTATTCAATAATATCCGTAATTCGTTTAAACCTTGCCCCGCCAATTACGGGTTTCACGACTTATTCGCAGAATTGTTCGTTTACTGTTTATTTTCCGTTTTTTTATCCTTATCATAAAAATATTTTATAACATCACGCCGTGTCACAATACCTATAAACACATTTCTGTCATCTGTTATAGGAACAAAATTCTGATCCATAACCATAAGCAAAAGCTGATCCATTGTAACGGTTGATTTTGCCGGGTGGTTTCTATCCTCATTAACTATATCTATGATACGGTATTCCTCAACCGCCCCCATACCCTCATTACCGTGTTCAAGGATATGGCGCAGGAAATCGCCCTCGCTTACCGTACCTATGTATTCCCCGTTATCGTCAATTACGGGTATTGCCGTATAGCCGTGTACACGCATTTTTTCAAGACCCTGCCTTATGCTGCTCGTTTTATTAAGATAAGCCACCGTAGTTTTCGGCTTAAGAAGGTAAAACAGATTCATCTGCATTTCCCCTTTCATTTTTATATAACTATATAATACAACAAATATACGGAAATGTCCATAAAACAGCTATCACTTTTGCGGAGTTTTCTCTGATTTGTCGGACGGGATTTCTGTACATAGTGACATTTAATTTTTCGGCGGCAGCGTTTTTAAACGGGGGGTATAAAATTTTGTACAAAAGCAATTTGCCGAAAGCTAAAAAATAAAATGCACCCGAAAATAAAATCGGGCGCATTTGGGCAAAAAGAAAATGGGAACAATAGGGCTCGAACCTATGACCCTCTGCTTGTAAGGCAGATGCTCTCCCAGCTGAGCTATGCTCCCATCATGTTGTTGAACTCTCAACAACAGTACTTATTATATCATAAAGATTTTCAAAAATCAATAGATATTTTAAAAAAAATTACATTTTGAAAATTATATGAAATTATTACAAAAACTCAAAAAATTTACACGGCAGATATTGTCAAATATTATAAAAAATGATATACTAAAATAGGCTCAATTGAATATTTCGGTATTTTTGAGCATCAACTGATTATTTTAATGCGGAATAATCTTTTTGCAGACCTTAACAATTTAATAATTTTAGCCTTAAAACGAGTTGAGAGCGGTTTTTTTATCAGCACCGCCAACTCTTTAGTACCGTAACCGTCTGCAAGATACCGAAAAAACACTTGTCTGTTCCTATGCGGCATAACAGACTTTCTTGAGTCGGCATCGGGCGGTAAGACAATATCGGTATCACAGGATTTAACAGTCACTCTGTCCGTTATGCTTTCCGCAAGCTGTTTTCCCTTACCGCTATGTACGATAACCACAGATGTTCCCATATCATCGTCCATATCAGGCATACATTTGCCGATTCCCCAAGCATCACCCACAGTTATATCCGACATTCTGTCCGCACTTTTAAATTTACAATCATGGCACGACGGTCTAAGACATATGTTGCTCAAAAACAGCCTCATAAAAACATCTTTATCAAAGGTTCGGGAATATACTTTGCCGTTTAAAAATTCTATTTTTACCGAGTAGCTTTTCCAACCGCTGCTTTTATCTCTGAAATTTATATTTTTTATTTTTGAAGAAAATTCCGTTTCTTTTTCCTCAAGATACTTTTTCCACAGCAGCGGACTCGGTACACCGTGGCAAAGAACATCTACGGTATAGAGCCTGCAAAAATCCTCTGCCAGATATTGTTTAAGTGCTGATATTTGACACGCAGTGCCGCTGTACAGGACATATTTATCGTCACAAAGTGCCGCCCTGACCTGTTCAAATGTATTTTCGATTTTACTCTGCACGTATTTACTGCCCTGCAGTAGCTTAATATCATCAATTTTTTCTATTTTTATATGATGCACAGAAAAATCACAGTCAAATGCCGCACCGAAAACGACACCGTTTTTCTTTAATATTTGTTCTGCACACAGGGAAAATATACCGCCTGATGAGCTGTTGAGTCTTATTTCGGGAACGTTGCAGTAGGAAACATATGTTTTGTCACATGGGCGGATTTTTTCATTTGCAGGACAGTTAAGAACGGGGCAGGTTTTCTCACACAAGCCGCAGTTTATACATAATTCGCCATTCACATACGGATAGATAAATCCCTCGCTGTCCGATACCATTTGAATACATTTTTGAGGACATTTTACCGCACAGGCACAGCACCCGCAACATTCCGACCGATTTTTTATCTGTATCATTTTATCACCTTGGTTTTCATTTACTATTATATTTCCTTCGGACATAATATGTCAAGTTAGGATATTAAGATTATAAACGGAAATTTTCTTTGTTTTTGACCTCATGATCAAGTACGGTAAGATCAAAGCAAAAACCGTAAACGCACGGGAACAATACGTCTGCACTCGGTACGTTTGGTACCGTCAAACGGGAAACGAATGACTTTCTATGCACAGGTAAGCACACGCCCCTTATAAACAGGCAGGGATATTTAAAAAATAATATTAAAATCAGCAGGAGGAAAAGACTATGTGTACAGCAGCAACCTACAAGACAAAAGACCATTATTTCGGAAGGACGCTTGATTATGAATTTTCGTATAATCAGACAGTAACCGTAACACCGAGAAATTATCCGTTTAATTTCCGCAAAGCGGGTAATATAAAGACGCATTACGCAATTATCGGAATGGCGTTTGTTCAGGAGAATTATCCGTTGTATTATGATGCAACAAACGAAAAAGGACTTAGTATGGCAGGTCTTAATTTTCCCGGAAATGCGGATTATAAGTCGGAAGAGCCGAATAAGGACAATATCACCCCGTTTGAGTTTATCCCTTGGATACTCGGTCAGTGCGCCGATATCGGCGAAGCAAAAGAGAAACTTTCACACATAAATCTTTTGGACGAGAACTTCAGCAAACAGCTCCCGCTCTCACCTCTCCATTGGATAATCTCCGACAGCAGCGAAAGTATTGTTGTCGAGTCTGTAAAGGACGGACTCAAAATATATGACAATCCTGTCGGCGTAATGACGAATAACCCCACGTTTGATTTTCAGATGCTCAATCTGGCAAACTATATGGGTCTTACCCGTGAAGACCCCACCAACAGATTTTCACCCGATATACCGCTCAAGACATACAGCAGAGGCATGGGAAGTTTCGGTTTACCCGGAGATTTATCATCGGCATCACGCTTTGTAAAGGCGGCGTTTACTAAACTCAATTCCATATCCGGAGATTCCGAAATTGAAAGTGTAAATCAATTCTTTCACATTCTCGGTTCTGCTGCACAACAAAAGGGTTGCTGTAAGGTAGCGGGCGGATTTGAATATACGATATATACCTCATGCTGTAACACGGACAAAGGTATTTATTATTATACGACCTATGAAAACAGTACGATAAACGGTATAGATATGCACCGTGAAGATCTCGACGGAAGTGAGCTCTCGATTTATCAGCTTGCAAAATGCGACGAGCTTAATATTCTGAATTGATGTACACTATATTCCCCCCCGTCCGAAAAAGGTGGGGGAATATGCTGATGTCAGGTTAAAAGCTCTATTTTCGATGCGGGACATTACACGGTACGAAAGATAAGAAAAAATTTTCCTGCGGTTATAGTTTAAAACTATGTTCAGCCACAAAAAACAGATGTTACCACATATATTAAAAAAAATGTTACAATAACTACGAAACAACAAAAAGGTGGCATGAATAATATGAAAACATCTGTTATAGGATATCCGAGAATTGGTGTACAAAGGGAGCTTAAATTTGCAAGCGAGAAATATTTTCGCAAAGAGATTACTGCCGATGCACTTAACACCACAGCAAAATCACTTCGTCTTTCGGCTTATGAGATACAAAGCAGGAACTCCATAGACTTCATACCGTCAAATGATTTTTCATTTTACGACGGTATGCTTGATATGGCATTTCTGCTAAATGTAATACCGAAACGTTATCTTGACCTGAAGTTAACGGAGCTTGATACATACTTTGCCATGGCAAGAGGATATCAGGGAAAATCGGGTGATGTCAAAGCGCTGGCAATGAAAAAATGGTTTAATACAAATTATCACTATATGGTACCGGAAATAGACGATGCGACGGAAATAAAACTTAACGGGAACAAACCGTTTGAATTGTTTAGTGAAGCCCTTGAAAACGGTATTAAAACAAAGCCTGTTTTGACGGGCGCATACAGCTTCCTAATGCTGTCAAAATATGCGGGCAATAAGGATAAATGGGAGCTTTCCGAAAAAATTGCGGAAACATACATTGAGATCATCAACAAACTCGGCAGCTTGGGAGCTGATTGGATTCAGCTTGACGAGCCCTGTCTTGTCAGAGATATGACAAAAGCGGACATAAAACACTTTAAAGATCTGTATCAAAAAATTCTTGAGAAAAAGGGAAAGACAAAAATTATCCTTCAAACCTTTTTCGGTGATATAAGGGATTGTTATGCGGACGTATGCAGTCTTGATTTTGACGGCATAGGGCTTGATTTTGTCGAGGGTTCAAAGAGCCTTGAGTTAGTCAGAGAAAAAGGATTTCCGAATGATAAGACATTATTTGCGGGAATAATTAACGGTAAAAATATATGGAAAAATAATTACCGCCATACACTTGATACAGTATCGGAATTACAGAAAATATGTGCTGACACGGTAATAGGAACTTCATGCTCGCTTTTGCACGTTCCATACACACTCAAAAACGAAACCAAACTGCCCGAAAGCCAAAAAAGGTATTTTGCCTATGCGGAGGAAAAACTCTCGGAGCTTGCCGAGCTTAAATTGATTATCACTTCTCACAGTCCCGATAAGACAAACGAATTTATACAGAACACCCTGCTGTTTTGCAGGAAGCGCACGGAAGATGATACAGCGGTAAAAGAACGCATAGCTGCACTATCCGATAAAGATTTTTCAAGATCACCCGAATTTTCGGAACGTGAAAAAATACAGAAACGTACCCTCAAACTCCCTCTTTTCCCGACAACGACCATAGGCTCATTTCCACAGACGGAAGAAATACGCCAGATACGTGCTTCCTACCGCAAAGGCGACATAAGTGAAGAGAAGTACGAAAATTTCATTAAAGCGAAAATAGCGGAATGTATTGAGTTACAGGAAGAAATCGGTCTTGATGTTCTTGTACACGGAGAATTTGAAAGAAATGATATGGTAGAGTATTTCGGGGAATGTCTTAACGGTTATGTTTTCACGGAAAAGGCATGGGTACAGTCATACGGCACACGCTGCGTAAAGCCTCCTATCATATGGGGAGATATCTCACGAGCAAAACCCATGACGGTAAAATGGTCGTCATATACCCGCAGCCTTACAGAAAAACCGATAAAAGGAATGTTGACAGGGCCTGTTACTATACTAAACTGGTCATTTCCCCGTGAAGATATTTCTTTGAGGGAAAGTGCATTTCAAATAGCACTTGCGATACGTGATGAAGTAAATGATCTTGAGAAAAACGGAATTTCAATAATACAGGTAGACGAGGCTGCGTTGCGTGAAAAGCTACCCATAAGAAAATCGGATCGAAAATCTTATCTTGATTGGGCGATACCCGCTTTCAGACTGGTACACAGCGGAGTAAAACCCGAAACACAGATACATACTCATATGTGTTATAGTGAGTTTTCGGATATAATAAAGGAAATTGACGATATGGATGCCGATGTTATAACATTTGAGGCATCACGGTCGGATCTTACAATTCTTGATGATTTGAAAGAAAATAATTTCCGCACGGAGGCGGGGCCGGGTGTGTACGATATCCATTCACCGAGGATACCGTCTAAGGAGGAGATAAAAAATTCGATCCGAAAGATGCTTCTCAAAATTTCGCCGGAAAAACTATGGATAAATCCGGACTGCGGTCTAAAAACAAGAGGATATACCGAAACCGTTGCTTCACTAAAAAATCTTGTAAGTGCGGCAAAGGAAATCAGAGAAGAAATTAACGTATAGAAACGGAGTACCTTTGATGACTCTACAACAATTAAAATATATAATAGAGATTGTACAATGCGGCTCAATTACAATGGCAGCACAGAAACTTTTTATCACGCAGCCCAGTCTGTCAAAGGCGGTATCCGATCTGGAACAGGAAATGGGAATAACTATATTTTTAAGGAATAACCGTGGGGTTATTTTGTCAGATGACGGTATAAAATTTCTGTCGTATGCAAGGCAGGTTGTCGAACAGGCGGAGCTTTTGGAAAACACCTATAAACACGGCGAACCCGTAAGGCGGGTATTTGCCGTATCAGCGCAGCATTATGCATTTGCGGTGAACGCCTTTGTCGCATTAGTGAAAGAGTACGGAAAGGACAAATACGAATTTTCTCTCCGTGAAATGCGGACATATGATATCATCGAGGACGTTCACACCCAACGATCCGAACTGGGAATTATATATTTAAGTAATTTTAACCGTGAAGTCATACAGCATATCCTGCAAAAAACGGAGCTTAAATTTATCCCGCAATTCACAGCCTCTCCCCATGTATTTGTCAGCAGGAATAATCCGCTTGCAGTCAAAGACTCGGTGAGTATGGAGGACTTGATTGAATATCCCAGACTTACATATGATCAGGGAATAAACAATTCTTTTTATTTTTCCGAAGAACTCCACAGCACTATAAAGAGTCCTAAGACGATCATAGTTTCAGACCGTGCCACACTCTTTAACTTAATTATCGGTCTGAACGGCTATACAATTTCGTCAGGGATACTTAGCAGTGACCTAAACGGAACAGATATAATCGCCATACCTCTGCAAAGTGAGGAAATAATGGAGGTCGGATATATATGCTCTTCCGAGAGAAATCTCAGCAAAATTGCCGAAAGATATCTTGAACTTTTCAAAGAGTATATTGACGGATATGAAAGATAGAATATTCGGGCTTTATGTCCCGACGGTTTTGGAACTGCCGAACCGTCGGGACTTTGCAGTATGTCTTATATAAATTATTGCAAATATATCACGCAGGTGATATAATATTCTTAGTTAGATATAGGGAGGGAGTTTCGGGATTTTTAATTCCGCAGCGAATTGATGAAAATTGTAATATACGGATTGGGAATTATCGGCGGTTCCTTTGCAAAAGCAATAAAAAAATATACCGATTATCATGTTACAGGTATAAACCGCAGCCGTAAACCTCTTGAAGATGCGCTTGCCTGCGGTGCAATAGATGAAATTGGCAGTATAGAGTCGCTTAGCAGCGCCGATATGCTGATACTCGGAACATTTCCCGATGCAGCGGTCAGGTTTGTTAAAGATAATGCACAACTTATCCCGCAGAATTGTATTGTAACCGACAGTGCAGGCATAAAGACCGGTCTGTGCCGTGAGCTTTCCGCCGTTTCCGAGGAATACGGTTTCAGTTTTGTAGGCTGTCACCCCATGGCAGGAAAGGAGAAAAACGGATTTTCCGCTTCCGAGCCTGATTTGTTTGTCGGGGCAAGTTGTGTTATCGTTCCTTGTGATGCTGAAAAAGGTGCGGTTGAAACGGTGGGTAATCTTATGAGAAAACTCCGTTTCGGACAGATAATTTATTCAACGCCCGAAGAACATGACCGAATAATTTCATTCACCTCACAACTCCCCCATGTCATAGCCTGTTCATACGTTATGAGTCCGACCTGTCCGAAACATAAAGGCTTTTCGGCAGGGAGCTACCGTGACGTATCAAGGGTAGCAAATATAAATGAAAAACTATGGACGGAGCTTTTTCTTGAAAACCGTGATCCGCTCATAGAGGAAATAGATATATTGACGCAAAACCTCAACCGCATAAAATCAGCAATACAGAGCGGTGACAGGGAAGCTCTTGAAGGACTTCTTGCAAAAAGCCGAAATATTAAGGAGAGTTTTGGAGAATGAAAATTATTAACGTAAAAACAGAAAACAGCTACAACGTTTACATTGGAAGAGGAATACTTTCAAAAGCGGGAGAATACGCAAGGGTAATTTCCGGTGCTGTACGTGCCGTGATAATAAGCGACAGCAACGTAGCCCCGATTTATGCGGAAAGGGTAGAGAGAGCCCTGAAAAAAAACGGATTTGAAACTTCGCTGTTCGTATTTGAAGCGGGTGAGGAACGAAAAAGACTTTCGACGATAGAACAGATGTATAATCATTTTTTTGATAATGACATAACAAGAAGCGACATAGTAATTGCTCTTGGCGGCGGTGTTGTCGGGGATATGGCAGGATTTGCAGCGGCAAGTTATCTTCGGGGAATAGATTTTATTCAGATACCCACAAGCCTGCTCGCACAAGTTGATTCCTCCGTCGGGGGAAAAACAGGCGTAGATCTTCCTTTCGGCAAAAATCTTGTCGGAGCATTCAAGCAGCCGAAAGCCGTGCTTATTGACCCCGACACGCTTTTTACTCTTCCGAAAAAATTTTTTAACGACGGAATGGGCGAAGTCATTAAATACGGCTGCATACGCAGCAAGACCCTTTTTGAAAGGCTCGAAAATGAAAATGCAGAGGATTTTATTGATGATATTATATACGAATGTATTTCGATCAAGAGTAATGTTGTCGAGAACGATGCACTTGATAAGGGCGAAAGGGCAATTTTGAATTTTGGGCATACTTTCGGTCACGCACTCGAAAAGCTCTTTGATTACAGCGGCATAACTCACGGAGAGGCCGTGGGTCTTGGGGCTTATCTGATAACGGACATAACGGAAAAAAAGGGCATAACGGAGGCAGGAACCTCAAAAAGAATATATAACCTCCTTAAAAAGTATAATATGACAACAGCCACGGAATTTTCCGTCAGTGATATACTCAAAGCAACAAGAGGTGATAAAAAAAGCAGCGGAAAAGGAATATCCTTTATTTTCCTTAAAGATATAGGTGAATGTTTTATACACAGAATAGAAAACAGTGATATAAAAGAATTTTTCAAACAACAGTAAAAAAGAGCTGTAAGATGCAACAATACATCTTACAGCCTTATTTATGCATTGACCGCCGCACTTTTTGCGTACTCGTCCTCACTTTTCATAAGCGTGATAAATTTCTTTTTAAGCTCGATCGAGAGATACGGTCTTAACTTTTCAAGAGTCATTTTGTTCGGTGTAAAAATCAGAAGTGCGGGTTTATGTCTTATCTTATCATGTATCAAAACATAATAAGTGGCATCACTTGTATTGTTTTCCTCGGCATGAAGCACAAGATTGTATTTTGACGGTTCAACGTTGCGCCTGCCTGTTTCACGGTCGTAGTATTTTCCGATATCGTCAATTCCTTTTATGTCGAATACCGTTATATTGCGGCGTTTTGCCTTGCCCTTTATACGTTCTATACGCATTTCTCCCGTCACAAAGGTATATTCGTATTCTATACCCGAATTTCTTACAAGATAAACGGCAAGCCATATACCCAAACATAAAAGTAACAAAGAAACAGGTATTAAAAAGGAATATTTACTCGAAAACATAACACACAATGCGATCACGAGAACAATACCGCATATTGATCCCACCAGACTTACAAGCTGTTTTGCGGTAAATTTCTTTTTAACTATTTGTTCGTAATAATTATCCATTCTTGTAACATCTATCAATTTATCCATAGATATACCCCCGATATTTTATTTGCCCAATTTAAGAGCGTACGGCTATTATACCACATATTGCACAAAAAATCAAATGATTTTTCTATATATCCCCGCAAAAAATCAAAAATTTACTATTTCAATTGACATACTTCCTCTGCCGCACCTTGCTAAAAGCCGGGGACTTCTCTTGAGTGGGAATTAACAGACCAAATCAGTTCCGAAACCGCAGTCAACGAAATAGGGGCGCCCCTCAAAGACACCCCTTATAATTTCTATAACACCTTCGGCAAAAACAAGCATATACTATCGGTTATTTATCCACCGTGCGCACGGTTATTGAATTTATAATCGGCTGTTCGTCCTCCGGTATAGTACCGTTATCATCGGTAGGCTTAGCGTCCGTACAAACCTTATCGACAACATCAATACCCTCCGTGACATGACCGAAAGCGGCATACTGTCCGTCAAGGAACAGACTGTCCTCGTGTACGATAAAGAACTGCGATGATGCGCTGTTCATATCCGCACCGGTTCTTGCCATAGATATAGTACCCCTTGTGTGTGAAATGGTATTATTGAAACCGTTTGCCGAAAACTCGCCGACAATCGTTTCGGGTTCCTCCATACCTTCCTTTGCCTGTCCGCCCTGCATCATAAAGCCTTCTATAATTCTATGGAACGTAAGACCGTCATAAAATTTTGAATTTGCGAGCTTTACAAAATTTTCAACGGTTTTCGGAGCAGACTCATAGTCAAGCTCCACGGTTATTTTACCGTAATCCTTTATATCAATGTCCGCATAATAAGTCTTGGTTTCGTCTATCACGGTTTCACCTGATGCAAGAGAACTTTGTGTATTACTATTTTCCGTTGATTGTGAAACGCCCTTATTTGACAACACGAGCGCAAATATTAAAAGGACAGCTATAATCACTACAATAACGATTGCGGTAATTATTCCCGTTTTAAGTTTCTTACCCGTTTCCTTTTCATCGACCGTTGTCTGCTGTTTTTTAGGCATTTTATCGGTCGATATCGGCGTTTTCTTTCTTGGTGCCGGACCTTTTTTCTTTCTGTTTTTAGCCATTATTTCAAATCCCCTCTTTATTTTGCGGTATAACAAGCTCCGTGATACACTTCCCGCTGCTTTTCGGGGAAACACACACAATCTCCCCGAGTAAAACTCGTATATTGAGGGCGGGAATTTTTCCGTTCGGGGTCTTAACCGACCCGTTTGTTTACGAAAAAATACGCACGTCGCTGCGACTACCTGATTTATTATAGCATTGACCGTAATTTGTGTCAAGATGATATATGATGTCACAAATCACAAGTTTCTCAATACCGAATACCTACTGCCAAAAATTCCGACGGCACACTTGCAACTGGTGTTACAGCAACTGCAATGAGATTTATTTTGTAAAGTCGAATATCGGCATATCAATAAACGAGGATTAGCCAACGCTCTAAAAAACGAGGAAATGGCATGGACTTTCCAACGAGTGTAAAAACAGAGTTGCCGTATTTATCCCGTAAGTAATTTTTCATTAAGCCGAGCGGCAAAAATATAAGTATGCACAGATATTGATATTTATTTGAGACTATTGTAAAATAGTATAGGAAACACAAAGGCGGACGGAAGTGACCGATATATAAGGCTGCGTTCACAGAACTCGACAAAAAATTGATAAAAAATACGGTCGGCAAACAGGAGGAAAGTAATACATGAGTAAAAAATCAGCGGAAAACCGTGAAACAGAAAATAAATTTGAAATTGAGATCAAAATAAGTGACGAGTCGGAGCTTTACTGCTCACTCGACCCCAAACGACTGACCCTCAACGATGATGTTATTGACTACATTTTTACCCGCTATAAAGAAAAAAATGAAAAAGGCAGGCTTGTAATAATCGTCATATCGGATAAACCCATAGATATGGACAATTTAAAAAAAACATTTGACAAATATCTTAACGAACAGAGTTTTATATTGAAAAGACAAAAGCGTACAAATATGAAAAAACAGCTTTGGATGTTCGGAATAGGTGTTTTTTTCATTATATTAGGTCTGGTGGCAGGTTCACATATTTCTCTTCTTACAAGCGAGATAATATCTACAATCGGTGCTTTCTCCTTGTGGGAGGCGGCAAGTATTTGGATAGTAGAAAATCCGTATAACCGCGTAAAGCAAAAATGGATACGCATTATTTCCCATACCGAATTGATAAATAAGGTATTGCATGACGGTGAATAAATTAACGGATACGTCGGCAGACACCCCACCCGACCGTTATGTTTCACCATACATATTGAGTCGCTGTTACCGAACAGCCGACAATATAGTTTTTGTGATCAAAAGTAAGATGATTGCATACCGCTGCTGCTAACCCTAAGCCGACGTTTTAGCACAGCAAAATCCATATCGTTTCCACAAAAATTCTCAAATATCATAATGTACTTCACAACAAAAGGGATCGTCGTTACAGCGACCCCTTTGTTATTATTCAAATTTTGCGCCGTGCCGCTTTGCGGAGTACATTTCACAGAAAAACAGCACACTTAAATTTTCTCTAATTATTTTCATGAGTTAAAAGTCAAGAAAAACTCTGTCGGCAAGAAAGATTCGTGCGGTCTGTTATGAAAATGACAAAACAGGATAATATTTTTTTACTGCAAAAGCTAAAAAATTTTGCAATGGGTTTTTGAATGACGAGCAAGTAAATATACCCGAACTTACAAAAAACTAAGTTTAATATAACAGTTTCGTTTTGGTATCGGGTATTACGGTCGGGGCACACATTTCCATAATAATACAAGGGTTATCGGATACGCACCAACAGCTTATCCGATAACCCTGAATTTTTAAAAAACACCGAGGAAAATACGATAATATTTAATTATTGTTATTTGAGAACGATTGCACTATATGCCGGAAGAGTTATTTCCTGTCCGTTTACTAAAAACTCTCCGCTTTCCTTTTCCTCCTCAGACTTCTCTTTAGAGCTTCCGCCCCCAAGAAGAGCATCTATATTTGCAGCTCCGCTGCCGGGGCCTTCCTCCTCCGTGTCGGCAATAACATAACCGCGAACTTCATTGACCTTAAAGGTGTCCTCGGAAATATTTATCGTACCGGCTTTTTCACCCGCATTAAATATAACGAGAACTTTCGAGCCGTTATTATCGCAAACATATCCGGCGATCGCTTTATTGTCGGAATTTACAGCGGTCAGACTGCCTCTTGCAATTTCGGGATTTTGGTTTTTGAGTGCAATAACACGTTTGTAGAAACTCAAAAGTGAATCATCGTCCTTTTGCTGCTCATCGACAGCCTTATCGGGAACGTTTTTATTATTTGCGCCCGGAATTTTTTCCACATAACCTTTTTTATCCGTTGCCGACCAATACATACCGGTACGCTTATCGGGGTCATTTTCCGAACCTCCGGTCATACCAATCTCCTCACCGTAATAAATAAAAGCATTACCCGGAGAAAGCATATACATAGCCGCCGCCATTTTTTGAGATGTCATCGTCATAAGGAAGCTCGCACTTCTGCTTGTATCATGGTTGGATATAAACGGTGCATTGATAGCGTTTTTATTATTCTTTTTTATCATGTCCTCATATGTGACAAGAGATTTAACATATCCTTGTGCGTCCTCGGAGCGAACGGCATCGCATACTCTTCCGCTCGGTCCCTGCGCTGCGAAATCAAAAAAGCTGTCTGCACCGGATTTATAGAAATTAGAGATAGTTCCGGCACCGTCCCAACATTCGCCTACCATGTAAACATCATCTTTAACAGTCTTTGCGTAATCGTACAGCCACTTCAGATCCGCCACGGAATCATCATTTCCCGTACTTTCATACCACAACACGGCATCGAGTCTGAAACCGTCAACACCCATATCAAGCCAGAATTTTACAATATCCTCAATTTCCTTTCTAAGGTTATCGTTTGTAAGGTTGAGATCCGGCATATCGGCATCAAACTGACACTCATAATACCAATCCCCCACACCTGCTTTCTGCCAACCGGCCTCCTGGTTATTTTCCTTAAAATGATAATACTGGGCGTAACCGTCGGTTTTACCCTGTTCTAATTCCTTAATAGCGTTTTGATACCATTCATGCTGTCTTGATGAGTGGTTAATAACCAAATCAATAATAACGTTTATGTTCCTCTTATGTGATTCTTCAACCAGTTTTTTGAAATCATCGAGGTTTCCGTATGCCGGGTCAATATTCTTGTAATCGGAAACATTATACTTATGGTACGACGGTGACGGCATAATCGGCATAAGCCAAATTCCCTCAACACCGAGGTCATCGGTAGTAGAGGTATCGCCATCGTTGAGGTAATCGAGTTTTGAAGTAATGCCATTGAGGTCGCCTATACCGTCATCATCGGAATCATAGTAGGCATACGGAAAAATTTCATAAAAAGTTCTATATTTATCCTTTGATGCCTCATATGATACGGTTTTAAAACCGCCGTCCTCCGGAAGAGGAGTAGTGCCGGCAGTTGTTGCGGAACCGCCTGCAGCCGATGATGTATCCGACTGCGTATTATTGTTATTGCCCGAACAGCCGCAAAGCACAACCGATGACATCATACCTCCTGCGAGCAAAAGTGAAAGAATTTTCTTTTTTATCATAATTTTTCTCCTTTATACAAATGAAGCAGGGAGGCAAAAGCATCCCTGCTCAATTTTTCAAATAATCAGCCCTTAACAGCGCCGCCTGTAACGCCGGCAACGTAGAACCTTTGCATAATTACAAACAGTATCGTAATCGGTACTGCAATAAGAACCGCACCCGCGCAAAATCTTGTAAAATAATTTGCAATATAGTTTGGTTCCAACATATTGTAAAGACCGACAGCAACCGTGTAATTGTCCACATTATCCTTCATGAAGTAGCTTACAAAGATGTAGTCTGCCCACGGAGAAAGGAATGTTGTGAGCGCCGTATAAACGATTATCGGCTTTGAAAGCGGAAGAATGATAATCCAGAATATCTGGTTTCTTGTCGCACCATCAATTTTCGCAGCCTCATCAAGTGAACGGGGTATAGTATCAAAGAAGCCTTTGGATACCTGATAGCCCAAGCCTGCACCTGCCGAATAAACGATAACAAGACCTACAAGTGACTGTTTAAGACCGAAGATCTCCATGATGTTGTATGTAGCAGCCATTGACATGAAGCCGGGGAACATACCGAGGATAAGACCAAGATTAAGGAAAGTTTTACGGGTCTTGAAACGAAGTCTTGAGAATGCGTAGCTTATCATAAGAATGATAAGAGTGGATATAACAGCCGAGCAAACAGCAACAATGAATGTATTCAGAAGCCATTTTCCGTACGGGAAAACGTCCGGAGTAACCCATGCGTTAGCATCTGCGTCCCACTCGGCAAAAAGATTGATGTAGTTATCAAACGTCCACTCTGTCGGGAAAAATCCCTTCGGAGCAATCATGTTATCACCGCTGAACGATCTCATAACGAGCCATACAATCGGGAACAGCCAAATAACTACCATTACGGAAAGAATAACATAAATTACAATATTTGCTGCTTTTCTTTTTGCTGCATATCCTGATTTCATTGCAGCATTTTGAGTATTTGTCATGAGAATTCCTCCTCATTCTTTGATGCCTTGGACATATTAAAGGTGATAAGTGATCCTGCTGCGCATATAACGAATACGAGCAAACCTATAACTGCCGCAAGGTTGAAGTCCGAACTGTTTACTGTCAACTTATACAGCCATGTTACAAGCAAGTCTGTCTGTCCTGCCTGGTAATAGCTGTCCGAGTTCGGACCGCCTGCCGTAAGGAAGTAGATAACATTGAAGTTATTGATGTTTCCTACGAAGCTGGTGATAAGATACGGAGTCGTTACAAAGAAAATGTACGGGAAAGTTATCTTAGTAAACTGCTGGAAAGCATTTGCACCGTCGATACGTGCACTTTCGTAAAGATCTTCGGGAATATTCATAAGAAGACCGGAAGAAATAAGCATTGTGTACGGGATACCGACCCACATATTTACTAATATAACTGTAATTTTCGGCCACACACCGCTCATATCCGTAAGGAACGGTATATTGGTACCCAACATATTGTTGATAGCACCCTTATCATCAAGGAGTATTCTCATTACGAGGAGAGTTACGAACTGCGGAACAGCGGCAGTTATAACGAACATTGTCCTCCAGAATGCCTTGAACTTTATGCCTTTCTTATTGATCATAAGAGCAAGTACTATACCGAGGATATAGTTTGTGAATGTTGCAAAGAATGCCCAAATAATCGTCCACAAAAGAATCTTTCCGAATGTTTCGGATTTCATCTTGTTCGTATAGAAAACGTCAGCAAAGTTGCTGAAACCAACCCACCAGTAGAGATTTCCGGGAGGCTGATGGTTCTTATCATAGTTAGTAAATGCAACGAAGATTGTGAATATAATAGGAAGAACCGTGAATATAAGGAGAAGAATAACCGGAATTGCCATAAGTGTAACATGGAAACGCTCGTCGAGGAACATTTTCAATTCCTGAATTGTTCCCATAGGAGCCTTACCGCTTTGTGCCACCTGCTGAACGGCATATGCACTCTTGGTATTTGTAACATAAATAGCAATGAAAGCAATAGTTACAAGAACGGTAAGAACGAAGAAAAGGAGAATCTGGTTAGAATCATCAACAGTATCTCTATTTATCATCTTCTTGCCAAGACCGAGCGGATCCGTTTCATAGATAGGTGATTCGTTACCTATAACACCGTTTACAACAACTCCGTCAACAACAACTCCGTTGCAAAAAATTTCCGAAATATATCTCACACCGAAGCCGAACATAAAAAATATGTAAGCAACCTCTGAAGCAAGGAAAAGGATACCCTTTCCAATCTGCTTATGAAGCAAGTTTCCCGCACCCATAATGATATAGGACAGTTTTGTTCCGGCATCACCGTTTACAAACCTCTGACCGTAGTTTTTAAAACCTCTGCCGATCGTACCAAAAACGGATACAAAGAAATTTGCAATAATCTTTACAAGCTTAGCCAATGCTCCCGGAATACCCGTGAAAAATGACTTTATCCTGTAAGCAATTCTCTGACCTGTCGTCATCTGGACATAATCAAGATAATTCATTCATATACAACTCCTTTGCCTAATTATTGAAATTGACACTTGCCTTGCTGATATACAGGAAGTCTTTATGTGTCATTGGTTCGGTTTGCTTAAATATGAGCAGCCCGTTTAATCTCACAAGCTGCTCATATCGAACATTATCACTAAAGCAAACAAAATCGAGTTAAAAAGCTCATGAACCTTCAAGCTGTGTTACAATGTTCTGGAGTATATCCTGAATTTCCTTATCGGTGAGCTTACCTTTCTTGTCATAAGCATTGCTGCCGATCGTTTCAGGCTTAACTGCCCAATAAGTACCGCCGACACTGGTTCCCTGCGGGTGTGCATAAGGCATTTGAGCTTCAATAGCCTTAAGTGCGGGATCGTTCTTTACTGTATCATCTTCAAGTGCCTTCTTATTGGTCGGGATAAGACCTCTTTCCTGATAACGTTTGAGCTGTGAACTCTCGTTTGTAAGATAATATGCAAGTGTCTGAGCAGATACGGTGTACTTCGAGTACGGGTTTACACCTACAACTTTATATCCGCCGAATGAATCAAGCTGTTTCTGCTCGCCGTCCATGAGAACCGTCGGCAGTTTAGCAGCGCCAACATTTTCAGCACCGATAGCTTCCTTGATTACCGGACCCATCCATGTTCCGATAACTGCTGCTGCAAGTGTACCCTCTTTAAAGCCCTGCTGTACAAATGCATTATCTCCGACAGTTCCGGGCGAACCCTCAAAGCCGTTGCCCTGACTCTCGGCAATATGACATATAGCCTTACCTGCCGAAAGACCTGCGTCGGTATTAAATGCTGCAACCTGCTTGTCTGTTGTAACATCATAAGTAATGTCGCATCCTGCGGTAAAGAAGAATGCTGTCATGTACCACGGACCGGTAATGTTTAAATATACCGACTTATTGTTCTCAGCAGCCTTCTTGATCATATCGTCAAGGCAGCCAACCTCGTCATCTTTGAAAATTCTCTTATCATAGTACATAAAGTAACCGTTATCCGATGTTTTCGGGAAAGCATACGGAGTACCGTTTACCGAGCATACATTGACTGCATCTTCCGTATTGTTAGCAACAACATTTCCTTGGAAGAGAGAACCCACTTCGGCGATAGCCTTAGCGGTAACGAGCTGTGAAAGCTGGTCGTCAGCCATGTTAAATACATCTGCTGCTTCTTTCGGATTTTCAATAACCTTTCCGCCCGCTTTATCTTCACCGTATGCGCCGTTTACCGTGATCTTAAACACATATTTGTCACTTGCGTATTCTTCCTCAAATTCCTTAACAAGAGTTTTTTCAAAAGTCTTATCATCTCCCGAACACCAAACTACCATTTTGATTACGGGCTTACCGCTGTCATCGTCTTTTTCTCCGGCTTCTTCAGCTTCTGCTTCCATAGCACTGATTATAGTTTGCTTAACACCGGGATCGTTCATATCCTGAACGGATACTTCTCCCTGTTGTGAAGCTGCAGAACCCTCGGCAGGCGTTGAGGCAGGCGTAGAATTCTGAGTTCCTCCGCCGCCGGAACTCGAACCGCATCCTGCAAGTGCCGAAGCCGCCATCAAAGCCGTAAGAGTGATTGCCAAAGCTCTCTTTGTCTTACTTATCATTGTTGTACTCCCTCTTTCTAAAATAGAAAATCATTTATCACGCACAAAAGTGCCTTTACAGTTACGAATGTCAACCGCTGTTTCCTCCCCTTCACGGAAACGGACACCCGCAAACCACTGTAATAATGATATCATATGGAGAGAGTAATTTCAATGGTGAATTGTCATTTTTATCCATATATACAAATATGTTTATATTTTTTTATTGATTTTAACAGCGAAATATTTCAAATTCGTCATTATGCCACTGAATTGCCTTAGTTTTTATTGATTTTACACACATACCTTTTGTATAAAATTACTATATAAAATCCTTCAATTTAAAGTAATATCAACCCGCCACGCAATAAAAAATATATTGTATAAACAGTTTTTCAGACCTGCAAAATAATTGTTGTAAAAAATATGTCAAAATATACAAAATTCACTTTCTGTATCAATATACAATATTTAACATTTCATTTTGTGCAAAACCCTTAAAATTCTTAGGCGAAATTTATTATTCCCCGTAATAATTATTTACGCAAAAATATCTGTTATACAAATAATCGTACAACACCTGTTGCAGCAAGCATAACGGCAGATAATAAGCTGAACCAAATCTGTCTTATATTGCAGAATTTTTTCATATATTTGCCGATAATCTCACCGAAACACAAAAGGCACAGCTGAAACAAACCGCACAATATAGGAACTGCAAGAACAGCGCCTCCTATGCCCGCCCCTATACCTGCCGAAAACGAATCGGCGGACAAAGCCGCCCCGATATAGAGTGCTTCCCCGACATCAACAGTAGAGGATCTGTCCATATCGCACGAGGCGGGATCTCTGAGGATTTTAGCCGCCGCACCGAGCGGTGAGCCTCCGTTGTCTTTACTTTTCCCGATTGCGTTTTCCCTCAATGCACCTGCGGCAATATAAATACCGAGTATGATCAGAAGAACCGAACCGATCATTTTTCCGATATATTCCGGCATCAATCCGCCTAAAATACCACCTATAAAAGCCGCCGCAGCCGTAACGGCAACCGACACGGTACATATAACGAGCTTCGACACGGGCGGATTTTTTATTCCCCTGAACGCACAGCTTGCCCCTATGGCAAATGCATCAATACTGAGAGCAAAGGCAAGAACAAACATTTCATATATACTCAAACCTGCACAGCTCCAAGCTAAAATTAAAATATCGTAAGACCGTCTTACTGTTTACATATTATGCTTTGTGTTCAAGGTCTGCTAATTTTATACAAATAAGAAGAAAAGCATATTTTATTTCTATGTTATCTGTGCTATAATAAATCATGAAATTATAATGGGAGGTATATCCATGAACAAAGTCAAGAAAAAAACGATAGAAGTAGCAAGGGAATTCATTATCCTGAACATAGGCATTGTCCTTTTAGGCCTGTTCCTTGTCATTTTTCCGACACTTTCGGGAAAAATCATATGCTACATACTGGGCGGCATATTAGGAGTTTGGGGACTTTTCAAAATCATAGAGTATTTCAGAGTGAGAAATGAATTTTTCGGATCATTTTCTCTTGTGCAGGGCTGCGCGCTGCTTTGTTTCGGTATTTATATACTCATCGTCCCGGAATTTCTGTCAACCTTTATAGCAATAGTTCTTACAATGATACTGTTCATAGGTGCGGTGCTGAAACTTCAGTATGCACTTGAATTTGCACGTTTGAAATCCAAAGGCTGGACGGTACAGGCGATCGGTGCGATTATTGTGATAGCCGCAAGCATAATAGCCTTTCTTAATCCTTTCGGTGCGGCAAATTTCCTTATGATATTTATCGGCATATCCCTTATATTTGACGGTATATGGGATCTTATAACCATGATTTATGTTTCAAAATTTTTCAAAAAGATCGAAAACGCAGTCACAAGAGCAGACAAGCATAACGATGATTATGTAGATGCCGAATATTCCGATGATGAAGATAAATAACCGATATTTTTACGCATTGTATATTTATAAAATAATATACAATGCGTAAAATTTACTTTTATTGGTTTTATAAAACTAAAGTTGAATGAATAGTTTATTTTGCCTCCGTCAACAATAAAGACGGAGGTGCAATAAATGTTAGACATGAAGAACGAAAGAAATTATAAAAAATCCCCGAAGAAAAACATCGGTTTCTATATTTCTCTTGCGGTATGTCTTGTTGCCGTTGCAGGTGCGGCATTGACTACTTACGGGAGCATACGGGAATATAACGGTACTTCGGAGGAAAGCAGTATGCAGGAATCGGAAAATACCAAAGTAAACGAAGAGGTCAGCGGTCAGAAGTACGAAAAAACCGAAGAGGAAGAAAGCAGTAAAACAGAGCTGTCGACAGTCAGCCGGGAAAGCAGCGTATCCTCAACCGTTTCCGAACAAAGCGAACAAATTTCGGAAGATGAATCATCTTCCGTTCGTCAAACGGCTGCCGAGCAGTCAAGTCCCGCGACGGCAGAGCCTGTTGACAAAGGGGAAGTTATAAAGCCGTTCAGTCCGAAAAATCCGCTGAAGTCGGATACAATGGGAGATTGGCGCACACACGGCGGTGTGGATATAAGTGCCGGCGAAGGTACACCCGTACGTGCAATCATGGACGGCACGGTGAAGGACTTATATACCGATCCGCTGCTCGGAAATATTATAGAAATCGAACACAGCGGAGGATATGAGTCGCTTTACTGCGGTGTGACCGACACTTCCATAGCGCAAAAGGGCAGTCCTGTCAAAGCCGGAGAAACGATAGGATATGTCGGAAAAATTCCGTCGGAGGCTAAAGACCCCTGCCATTTGCATTTGGAGGTCAAACTTGACGGAAATAATATGGATCCTACACTGATATATTGAATAATGTAAAATCGGCAAAGTCTTACGGCTCGGCCGATTTTTTATCGGGTAAATAAACCCCCGTCGGTTTATTTCTTGCGTTTTTTCTTATTGTATGATATAGTTTAATTGCAGGATTACGTAAAAGGCGGGGGGGTGAGCAATACGAAAAAGTTTATTTTTGTGACATCGGTTATCATTGTCAGCGCAGTAATGTGTGTAATGCTTTGCTCATGTAACGAGTATAAGGAGGCACAGGACGAGCTGCACGAAGGGATCACAAGCATGATGAGTGAAGCAAGCGATTTAAAAAGTACATTTGACGAGCAGGCAAGCGGTGTTGATGACTTCTTTAATGATATAACGGGCGGAGGATCGAACGCAAACGGGTAAGTTTCGGCGGTATCGTAAACGATCCTTGTTTCGGTCGTAACAGACTATCGCACACATCAGGACTGCCGCAGCAAAAATTCGGAAATCGAAGCTGCAATAACACAAATATTCGGAAAACTGCCGCATCGGACCGATTAAACCCGATGCGGCAGTAATTTTGTCTGTATGTTTACACTTTCCTTTTTGAGTAAATACACCCGCAGAAATTCTGTCGATACAGGTCATACTCCGACGAAAGCTCTATCGAACGCTTGTATCCGCCCCTTTTTTTGAAATCCGAATAAAGATAAGGCACATTGTACTTTGAGCTTACCTCTTTTCCTATTTCATTCAGCACGGAAGAATTTTTTTGCGGAGATATAGTGAGTGTAGTCGTAAAATAGTCGCTTTTTCGTGATACAGCCTCATTTGCTGCGGCTTCGAGCCTGAGCCGATAGCATTTCAAACACCTTGCCCCACGTTCCGGCTCATTTTCAAGTCCCTTTGAAATTTCAAAAAAACGTTCGGGTTCATATTTTCCCTCAACGAAACCGACTTCGGGACACATTTCCGATATCAATCTTTTTTGTTCACTCACCCTGCGCATATATTCACTTTCGGGATAAATATTGGGGTTATAATAAAACACGGTAATGTTGAAGTATTTGTTGAGATACTCAAGGACATAGCTGCTGCACGGCGCACAACAGCTATGCAGCAGCAGAGTCGGACGTACTCCCCCGTTTGTTATACGTTCAAGTGTTTTATCAAGAATAAGCTGATAATTGGTATTAGGTTTCTGCTGCATATTGTACCTCTTTCAAATAAATTTAATTATATCCGCAGGTTTAACGGCTATATTATCCGCTCCCTCCCGTCTAAGCTCCTCCACGGTACGAAATCCCCAACTCACACCGATACTTTTAATTCCGGCATTTTTGGCGGTTTGCATATCAACATTGCTGTCGCCTATATACACGCTCTCCTCTTTACTTACTCCCGCATTTTCAATTATGGAAAGTGCGGCAGCGGGATCGGGTTTTGTTCCCACACCCTCACGCTTTCCTCGGATATCAAAAAATCTGTCTTTTCCGAAAAGCGATGTTACTATATCATACGTAAAATTATCATTTTTATTTGAATTGACCGCAAGCATTATTCCGCGCCTGCCAAGTTCCTCAACGGTTTCGGCTATGCCGTCATAGGGACGTGTATGATCCAGCTTATGAATTTCATAATAGTCGTAGAAAACTTCAAGTATTGCTTTTTTTAAATCGGGATCGGAATTTGCATCGAGTCCTGCGGCTCTGTCGGCAAGCACAGATACCCCGTTTCCGACCATACGGCGGTATTCCTCGGCAGAACGGGGCGGAAACCCGTATTTTCCGATAGCATAATTCATTGAAGCCCCCAAATCATACAGGGAATCCGTAAGCGTACCGTCAAGGTCAAATATACAAAGTTTTGTTTTCATTATCTACTTTCTCCTCTTTTTTAAATTCTTTTTTGAAAGCTCTGCGTGTGTTTTTTCCTTTTTTGCAAGTTTTGAGCTGCCGCCTTCGGGAAGTGAAGATAGGGCAGGCTGTCTGCTGCGCAGATAAAACAGAACCGCCAAAGCAAGAAGTACAATTATAGCCGAAATCGTGATAAAGACTATAACGTCTGACACATTCAAAACAGACACTTCGGAGCTTACCACGGCCTTTGCACCCGCAAGCAGTACCGAATACGAACCGTTATCATTTTTATCGGCATACACGGTTTCATCGGGATTTTCACCTATGCGGGCAAGTGATCGTGCAATTTCGCCGTCCCGTGAGATTAGTGTATAATTTACCGGAGTATCAATATTTTCTCCGACCAGAACGGAGGAAAGATCAACTGTATCCTCTATATGTTTAGTGGTGCGCATGGTCATAAACGGGACGTTGGAGGAAAACGTTATAAGATTACCGTCACCGAAAACTTTGGAGATTTTGGAATTAAGCTCGGCAGGAGTACCGGTAAATTCTATTTTGCATGAAGCGGTATTATCTTTGGACACCTGTTCCGATGAAATTCCGAGATTTTCAAAATATGAGGCGGTATAATTTGATGCCTCAAATCCGTTTTCGCTGACATCATACGAAAAACTGAAGGTTTTTTTGATAGTGTCATTATCAAGCGGTGTCAAGGATATATCTATCATTTTGGGTATGTATTGCTTTCCGTCATTTATACGCACGGTAAGTGAGGGTTGTTTTGCGGATATGCCTATAACCCTTCCGGGGTCGTTATCTGCCGTAAAATCCGAGGCATTGACCCATTCGAGTCCGGAATATATAAGACATGAGTCAAGCTCTGATTTATCGGAGGTCGTATAGGTATATTCTATCGGAACATCGGTATTATTGTCACTGACATAACTTGAAAAATCAATAGTTTCCGTAAAAGAATTTTGGTACGCAAGCGGCGTTGAACCCTTGTCTTTGTCCACATACGAAGTATCTCCGTAAACAGTAGAAAACAGTCTGTTGGTATATCCTTCAAGCTGTTTAAGTGTGATATTGCTGAAACCTACCGTGTACGTGTACTCCCCGTTTTCGATCTGCCATGATGTCGAGGCGGTATTGTCCGTAACGGAGGAAAAATAATCGGAGATCTTATCGCCAAGGGAATCGAATGTCTGCTGCGAAAGTGTAAAGACAAATGTACGGTCAAAAGTTGATTTTTTGTTTACCGTGGATATTTTTACGGACTTTATCGGGTGTCCGTTCAGCTTGTTTACCGATATAACCGGAGCAGTTGTCACGGTTTCCGAGTTAAAAGTAACAGAAGTTGAAAGCTCCTCGGACGGGATATCAAAATCATATATTTGCTGCGCATGGGCAGCGTTTGTAAGCCAATCGAGTAATTGTGAGCTTTGGAACGATTCCTCTATGCGCCAGCCTTTTGTAAGGGGAGTATCGGGGTTTGCGAATGTAACCGACGGGCGTGTGCCGAGAATATCCGTGAGCTTGGACATATAGTCGGAAAATGAGGAAAAAGACAGCGTAAACGTGTAAGCAAGCTGTCCCGATGAAGTATCAAGCGAATGTGCAAGGGAAGCCGGACATGAATCATGTATCAGTCTGTCGAGCGTTTCTGCCCTTTCGGAGTCGGGAGAAGCTATTGAAGCGGGATATGTTGCGGTAAACGAACGTGTTCCCGAAAAAGTTTGTGAAAACGTAAGGGACGTCTTGTAATTAACCTTATCCGTATTTGTCTGCGAACATGATGTAAAGACCGCCGCTGTACATACGCATATAAAAAGCATCAATATTTTACGTATTATATTAAAATGTTTCATAAACATCACTCCTTGTCATTTCCGTTAAGAATATTTTACTCTCTTTGCACCGTATTGTAAAGACTTTTTTATGTGTAAAAACCTTTCGCCAAGGCATTGGTGACGATTTTTGCCCAATTTGCGTTATTATCAATAGTACACAATTATGTTAATAAATTTATTTTTGCGTTGGTCATAATTTAATCTTGATTTTAAGTGTAATTTCGATATATTATATATAATGAAGATTTTGTCGCCGAATGACGAATACACTTTAATCTAATGAAAAGAAGTTATGCCGATGATACACCTGCCTAAGATACTGAAAATAGATTTTGATAAACCGGTGCCGTTCAAACAGCAGGTAGCTATAATGTTTACCGTGCTGATTGTTTCCTGTATGCTGTTTACCGTTGTGTACTTTCAACAACTTTTATCGGGAAATATAGCAACGGCAACTCAACCCGAAATACCCTCCGAAACACCCTCCGATACCACATCGCCCGATTCCGAAAAATCCGATGAAAGCTCTGCTTCAAGCACAATTTCGGAGCCTGAAGTTTCAAACGTAAGTAAAGCACCGTCAAACGCTGCGGGGGGCAAGACTTCCGCTGCCGATATTTTGGGAAAAATGACGGAAGTCACAAAATCATATGATGACATACACTACGGTGAACTTATACTTGTAAATAAAGATTATTCCTGCCGCCTTGACGGTGAAAATGCGGAGTCCATATTTGAAACGAAATCGAACAGTTACGTTGTTACGGATAAATATGTAAGTCTGGACAAATCGATTGTAGACAACGTTAATTCGATGCTTGACGATTTTTATAATATTTACGGCGAAACGGATATAATGATGGCGTGCGGTTTCAGAAGTTATGATACACAGGTAGGGATTTATAATGAGGAAATTTCCAGTATAGGTTCGGAAAATGCGGAAAAGTGGGTAGCTCCTCCCGGTTACAGCGAACATCAAACGGGTTATGTTTTTGATCTTGATTTGAACATAGAGGGGGGCAACGGAATAGATTACAGCGGTGAAGGTATATATTCATGGATAAATGAAAACTGTTCGGATTACGGATTTATAATAAGATACCCTGAAGGAAAGGAAGATATAACCGGATATTCACCCGAACCGTGGCACTTCAGATATGTAGGTACTCCGCACTCACAATATATTTCCGACAACAATATCACTCTCGAAGAATATCTTGATATTATACATAAGCACAAATTCGATGAACCTTTATCCGCAGAGGATCATGACGGTAATCATTGGTGTGTATATTTTGCAGAGGCTGACGAGAACGGAAGTACCCGAATACCCGTGCCCGAAGAACACGAATACACCATATCGGGCAATAATTATGACGGCTTTATCGTTACCGTAAAACTTTGATATATTATATATTTTTCTGTTGCAAAAAAGATAGAAAGATAGTATAATACAAGTGAGAAGTGCCGGGGGATTTTTCGACAATTTTACAGGGGTGGTGCTGGTTGGACGCTAATACGATCGGTATGATTGTGGCGGGTGTGCTTTTTGCACTTCCCGTAGCGATTGTTTTGGGAATTGTATTCATTGTATGGAGAAAAATAAAAAGGTTTGAAAAAGACAGCGGTTTGAAGCTGAATGCGGATAATTTTATAGAGGATCTCAAAAGGTCTAATGATGTAGGGAAAAATCCTGCCTCCCTCAACGGAATGGACAAAATATATCTTCCTAAGATACTTGAAGAATATCCCCAATTTCGTCTTGCATCCGTCATACCGCAGGTAGAAACCGTTATAAAGGCATATCTCAATTCAATTGAGAGCAAAGATACCGCACCGTTGAAGAAACTCACGATCTCACCTGCTCTTATTGACAGGGCGGAAAGGATAATTGAGGATCTCGATTCGAGAAACATGAATGTGTTTTACGACAATGTGGTAGTACATCGCACGGTTATAAGCGAATATGTCCATGAACACGGAATGGTAATTATAAGATTTCAGTCTGCTGTGGGATATTTGAATTTTGCACGGGACGAGGAAGGCAAAATCGTGAGCGGCAGTGACAAAAAAGCCGAGGAAACGGTGTATGTTGTTTCATATGCGAGAATACTTGACAGCGAACTTGCAAGACAAGCCGGTGTTACTGACGTTATCGGGCTTAACTGCCCTAACTGCGGCGCACCTCTCAGCTCGGCAAATGTGGAAAAATGTCTTTTCTGCGGTACGCCGTTTAAAAATATGACCGAAGATGTTTTCGGCTGGTCATTTACGGATATCAAGGAAAAAAATAATATGACACAAAAATTATACTAAATGAAGGAGATGCATTAAAATGGGAATTATTAAGGCAGCGATGAATGCGGTCGGCGGAACACTTGGTGACTCATGGCTGGAGGTTATCGAACCGGGTGATATGGATGCAACGACCGTGATGTGCCCCGGTGTCAGCAAGGCACGAAATGACGGGAGAAATACAAATCACAAGGGCACAGCAAATACGGTTTCAAACGGCTCTATAATACAAGTCTATGATAATCAGATGATGCTCCTTGTTGACGGCGGAGCTATTGTGGATTATACTGCCGAACCGGGTTACTTCGAGGTAAAAAATTCTTCACTTCCGTCGCTTTTCAACGGTCAGTTCGGAGATACCCTCAAGGACACGTTTAACCGATTTAAGTTTTCCGGCGTTACACCTACATCTCAAAGGGTAGTTTATATTAACCTCAAACCTATGGAGGGTATAAAGTTCGGAACGCCAAATCCCGTCAGTTTCTATGACGCAGCATACGATATTGACGTAAGCGTTCGTGCGCACGGTAAGTTTTCCGTTGACATCGTAGACCCGCTGAAATTTTACAAAACGGTTATAGCTACTTCAAGTGTCATAAATAATGAAGTTGTGAAAATGGATACCCTTATGTCCCAAAGATATGACCTTGAAATAATTTCGGCTCTTGAACCTGCTCTTGCCGGACTTTCCATGAAGGGCGTAAAGGTTTCGCAGGTTTCCACACATCTTCCGGAGCTTCGTGAAGAACTCAAGATTGCTTTGCACGATGTATGGGTAGAAGAAAGAGGCATAGAACTAAGGCAAATAGGTATCAGCATTACTCCCGACGAGGAAACCAAAGAACTCCTCAAGGAAAGAAACAAGGTTGCCATATACAACAATGCGGGCATGAGAGAAACACTTATGCAGAAGAATATATCCGAAGGTATCCGAGATGCGGGTTCTAATGCAAACGGTGCAATGGCAGGCTTTATGGGCATTGGCATGGGTATGAATGCTTCGGGCGGCTTTATGCAGGCTGCATCTTCCACAAATATGCAGCAAATGCAAATGGAGCAGCAAATGCAGCAGCAGCGCATGATGCAGCAACAACAGCCTATGCAGCAACAGCCTATGCAGCAACAAATGCAGCAGCCCGCACAAACTCCTAACCAACAACCCGCCGCCGCATCATCAAACGGTTGGACCTGTTCATGCGGCAAGACCGGAAACACGGGAAAATTCTGTGCGGAATGCGGACAACCCAAACCGGCACCTGTTTCGTCAGATGAATGGACTTGCGTATGCGGAGTTGTTAATAAAGGCAAGTTCTGCGCAGAGTGCGGAGCAAAACGCCCCGATCCGAAGCCGAAGAAGATAAAATGTGACAAATGCGGCTATGAACCCGATATGAGTCAGCCTATTCCTAAATTCTGCCCTGAGTGCGGAGATCCGATAAACGGAGCGGATTATGTATAATTCGTATTTATAAAAAAACAGGGGACGCTTTATAAAAGACGGCGTCCCCTGACAAATACGGATATCACTTTCTTTCATTCGTGCCGAGAGGAAGTGATGAAAAGGAGTGAACCTTCCTATTATGGAAACATTGTCGTATAAATGTATAAACTGCGGCGGGCCGCTTCAATACGATGCATCTAAACTGAAGTTTTATTGTGAGTATTGCCGCAGCGAATTTACCGAGGAAGATTTAAAAAAGCACTTCGGGGAGTTGGAGGAAGAACTCGATGAGGATAGACAATCCGAAGAGTTAAGCGAAGAAGATCAACTGTACGGTACTGCCCTTTTTACCTGCGAGAGCTGCGGGGCGGAGATAATAGCCGAAAGCGAAAATACCGCAGCTTCTTTCTGCGTGTACTGTCACAATCCGGTAGTGCTTACGAACAGGTTAAAAGGTGAATTTAAGCCCGATAAAGTTATCCCGTTCAAAATATCCGAACAACAGGCAAAGCAAAAATTTCTTGATTTTTGCAAGAAAAAATGGTTTTTGCCGAAAGACTTTGTTTCGAGTGCCCAGCTTGATATGATGAAGGGCGTGTATTATCCGTACTGGCTGGTAGATTCGGATAAAGACGGAGGAATGACGGCTACCGGAGAAAAAGTAAGACGGTGGACTGAAGGGGATTACGAATATAAGGAAACCAAGATATATAAGATACACCGTGAGGGTGTTATAAACTTTAAAGGATATCCCCAGTCTGCGCTCTCCGAACAGAACAACAAGAATATACTTAAATATGTAAATCCCTATAACGATGAAGAATTTCGCCCGTTTACAATGGCATATCTTTCGGGATTTCTTGCAGAAAAAAGAGATCTTGAAAGAGAACAGCTTCAATCCGAGGTTGACAATGCACTTGCGGATTATGCGAAAAAAATATATCGTGACACTATTAACGGATACGATTCCGTCAGGGTAGACCATTTCAACACAAGAACCATTAGTGAGAATTGGGACTATGCGCTTATGCCCGTATGGATGATGACATTCAAATACAGAGATAAAATGTATATGTATGCCATGAACGGACAGACGGGAAAAAATTTTGGTGCGCTGCCGATTGCTAAAGGAAAGCTCGCACTATTCGGTGTCGGCATATTTGTGCTTCTTGCGGTTATAACCTTTTTTCTGATGGGAGGGATAGGCTGATATGAAAAATTGCAGGCAATTTATAAAAATTTCTCTCCTGTTGACCGTTATCGTGCTGACCCTATCATTCCCGTTCACGGCATTCGCCGCAGGGGAAAACAACACGGCAGATGATGAAAACGTAAATTTACAATACCACACGCTTTCAGCGTCAGACGAGGATAAAAATATGACAAAGGTCATACTCGTAACTGCCGCAGTAAGCGTTATCGGCACGGGAGCTGCCGTATTCTATGTTTTCTACCGATATAAATTTAACGGCAAGACAGAGCCGTATCCCTATAATAAAAAAGCTCCGCTCAACCTCAGCGTGTCGGAGGACATTCATGTAGACACGAGGGTCGAGAGGAGAAAGATAGAAAAAAACAATAATTAACGGCACGGATATTTTCGATTCCGTATATTGAAATAAGTGGTGAAGTATGAGATTTGATGTTATGCCCGTGGCAACGGAAAAACAGATAATTGAGGTTGAACAGGCGGCTAATAATGTTTGGCATAATTACTATAAAAATATATTTTCTCCCAAACAGATAAGCTATATGCTGAAAAAATATCAGTCGAGGGAGGCCCTCAGAAAACAGCTTTCGGAGGGGTATATATACTATATGCTGCTTGCAGACGAAATGCTTGCGGGATATATGTGTATGCTTAGAACAGATGAATATGTATTTCTTGCGAGGCTTTACATCAAGGCTGAATACCGCAGACAAGGACTGGCAAAAAGGGCAATCAGATACCTTGATACCATTTTTTCCAATCCCGAATTGGGTCTTTCGCATATTAACAAAATACGTCTTAGGGTAGAGAGAGAAAATAACTTTGCAATCAATGTTTATGAGCATCTCGGTTTCCGTAAGATAAAATCGGAAGACACCGACATCGGCGAAGGATTTGTATGCAAGGAATATATAATGGAAAGACCCGTAAGAAGTATTTGATATCCGAGGTGAACGGTTATGGGAAATAAGCTGAAGGCTTATATAGACAGTCTGTATGAGCTTATAAACAGCGGAAAAAAAATTGAAGATATCGAGCTTTTAAAACAGGAGCTTTTCAGAGAAATTGAATTTTGGCAGCATGAAAGACTCATACATCTTCTTGTAACATTCCTTTTCGCAATAGTTACGGTTGCGGTTTTGCTTGTATTGGTGTTTTACTCAAGTATAGCGCTGCTCATTCTGTTTGTGCTTCTTTTGGTACTGCTTATACCGTATGTAAGGCACTATTACATATTGGAAAACGGAGTACAGACATTATATGTATTGTATGAAGAAATCGAAAGGAGATGCCTGCCTCACAGCAAGGAATGGCTTCCCTCGGAATACGGAATAAAGGTAAAACCGTTTAAGAATGATAAATAAAATATCGAAAATATTCCCCCGCTTTATGAAATGCACCCCTTATCAGACATTACCGCATTTGTCTGACTTTTCGGGGTCATTTCACTAAGCGGGGGAAATTTTTTATATTACCTCTCCGTTTACCTTTATCTCACAATCGGAACGGTTGATAGCACAAAGCAAACTTCTTGCAGATGCCTTAAATATACCGTGGGAAATTCCCACTCCGAATACGATCTTGCCGTTCGGCTTTCTCATCTGCATATAACATATAGCCTTTGAGTCCGAACCGCTTGAAATTGAATGTTCTTTATAGGACAATACCTCAAAGCCGTCAATTCCGACCGATTTGAGAGCATTGACAAAAGCATCGATCGGGCCGTTGCCCTCTCCGTATATATCAACGTCCCTGTCGGACTTAACAAGGTGTATCGTTCCCTTAAATGTTGCCTCGTCAACTCCCACATTGGTTATGACATGATGTACAAGCCACAACTTTTGCTCGATATCCAAATAGTTTTTATTAAATACATCAAGCAGATCCGCCGGTGAAAGCTCTTTGCCAAGACGGTCACTTTCCGCTTTTACCAATGCACCAAATTCGGGGTGCATAGCCTTCGGAAGCTCATAACCGTATGCGGTTTCCATAATAAAGGCAGCACCGCCTTTTCCCGATTGGGAATTATAGCGGACTATGGCTTCATATTTTCTGCCCACGTCAGCAGGGTCTATCGGGAGATAGGGAATTTCCCACTTATCGCTGTTTGTAGCCTTTACATAGTCAAACCCTTTCTTTATGGCATCCTGATGCGAGCCGGAAAACGCCGTAAATACCAGATCCCCGACATACGGCTGTCTTTCACCTATTTTCATATTTGTACACCGTTCGTATATTTCTTTGTATTTCGGCAAATTACTGAAATCAAGCTGCGGGTCGATCCCTTGTGTGTACATATTGAGTCCTACCGTTACGATATCGAGATTTCCTGTTCTCTCACCGTTTCCGAAAAGAGTACCCTCAATTCTCTCCGCCCCCGCAAGTAATGCGAGTTCTGCCCCCGCAACACCGGTACCTCTATCGTTGTGCGGATGCACACTGATTACAGCCGCTTCCCTATTTTTAAGATGTCTTATGAAATACTCTATCTGATCAGCATAGGTGTTCGGAGTACACATTTCAACCGTATTCGGAAGATTGAGTATTATCGGATTTTCCTTTGTCGGCTGCAAAATATCCATTACCGCCTCGCATATTCTAACGGAATTATCCACCTCCGTACCCGAAAAACTTTCCGGAGAATATTCAAGTCTGAAATTAGTATCCCCGTCGTAGTCGTCAATAAGCTCCTTGATGAGCTTTGCGCCCTCAACGGCTATATCTATAATGCCGTCCATATCCTTTTTGAAAACGACTTTTCTCTGGAGGGTAGAAGTGGAATTATAGAAGTGTATTATTACATTTTTTGCCCCTCGAACAGCCTCAAAGGTTTTGCGTATAAGGTGTTCTCTTGCCTGTACCAATACCTGTATTGATACATCGTCGGGAATATGACCGCCCTCTATAAGCTCACGGCATATGTCATATTCGGTTTCGCTTGCCGACGGGAAGCCTATTTCTATCTCCTTGAAACCCATATCGACAAGTGCATGGAAAAATTCCAATTTTTGCTCCATATTCATAGGAGTAACAAGTGCTTGATTTCCGTCCCTAAGATCAACCGAACACCATATAGGCGCCTTTGTTATGGTATTGTCGGGCCATTTTCTGTCCTTGAGTTTTATCTGCTCAAACGGTGTATATTTTTTAAATCCGTCATTCATAAAAATTACCTCCTTATAAATTCAGAACCCGCCCCCTGTCATATCGACAAGGGGCGGGCATAATGCACGCGGTACCACCCTTTTTCGGACACATTCATACGTATCCCTTACAGATCTCCAACAAGATCGTGACCTTTAACGCTGTCATGCGTACTGCCCTACATTATCGAACAGTCAACTCAGGAATGAGCTATACACACGGACGCTGACATTGTCTTACACCCTCCGACAACTCTCTTAGCACAACATTCCGTATCTTGTTTCCTTCAAAGTCTTTGCAATTATGGGTTTTCTTTATTATATATTGCACAAATGGATTTTGTCAAGCACTTTTTCCGAATTACATTAAAAAAATCTAAAAATCAGATACCAAAACATACAGTTTCAGCCGTAATAAATATTTTAACATCTGTAACCGCATACTTTTCCCACTCTCCGCCAAACATATTAAAGCACTTCTTTTTTGAAGCTGCCGTGATTATGATTATACAGAGGTGTACGATCGACTTCATCAGATTTTTATGTATTTTCCTTTTTTTACGCAGCTTACGGGCATAAATTTCCCTATTTCGTTTCTTTCATATTCGCTAAGTACGGCAAACTCGGTCATTCTCGGCTTTTCATCATATTTAAGAAAACAGTCGTTTCCTGCTTTTCCAATCATTTCACCCATAGAATACGAACATATTGCCGAAAACAATCCTCCGGTCATATACTTCTCCGTTATCCGCATATTTATCCTCCCTTCCGGCATTTTATATTTTATCACACTATTTTCGATTTGTCAGCATTTTTTATACAAATAAATCGAATAACATAAAAATTTGTCCCATAAAACGAAGTACTAATGCAAACAATTGTAAAAACAGTAAAATACCTACTCCCGTACAGAACAAATTCATATATTCATGCAAATTGCTTATTGACAATTGCGGAAAATAGTGGTACATTATAGGTATATTAGCACTCTAACGTTGAGAGTGCTAACAAAGAGGTGGTTGAATGGAACCGACTCAAAGAAAATTGAAAATTCTTGAAGCGGTCGTGGAAGCATTCATAAAAACAGGCGAACCCGTAGGCTCTAAGGCTTTGTGCGGAGATCCGGATTTTAATGTTTCCTCTGCTACTATCAGAAATGATATGGCAGAGCTTGTTTCTCTCGGATTGCTTGAGCAGCCGCATACGTCGTCCGGCCGTATTCCTACCGAATTGGGTTACAGAATATATGTGGACAAGCTCATGAAAAAAGTTCCGCTTACGAAATACGAGCAGACACATATATATGATATACTGTATGCTCATTCCGATGTTCCCGAACATCTGCTTGAAGGTGCGGCTGCGGTGCTGTCGAAAATAACCGGCTGCGTGGCCGTGGCGACCTCCCCTTCCGGAGAAACTGCGGTCATTAAAAAAATCAGGTTTATTCAGACAGGCAGATGTACGGCGATGGCAGTACTCATAACATCTACCGGCTCGGTAAAAACAAAGCTGTTCAGATGCGACTTTGTTGTGACTCCGGAGCTTATAGAGATGTTTGAAAAAACCATGAATGAACGCTTTTCCGGGATTTCCGTAACGGACGTTACCCCTGCGTTTATGCAAAGCACGGCAGCCTCTCTGGGTGAAATGTCAATGCTTATGACAAGCGTTCTCGTTGCCGTTAATGATGCGGCTAAAGACGCTGCGGAAACAGGTGCCGCCGTAAGAGGTCAATCAAATTTTTTCACGATGTCCGAGCTTGCCTCGGCGGACGGAAAGAGGGTCATGGAGCTGCTGAGTCACTCAAGAGAGCTGGAAAGACTGCTTTTGAGCGTTGACTCAAAGGCAAGCGTATTGATAGGAAGTGAGATGAATAATCCCGCCCTGTCAAGGCTGAGCGTGATAGTATCACATTACTCGCCAATTCCGGAGTGCAGCGGAGTTCTTGCACTTATCGGTCCGGTGAGAATGGACTATCCGAGAATAATATCGACTCTTGAATATACCGCCGATGTTGTGGGCAATATGCTTTCGGAACTGATCGAATACGGGTAAGCATATAAAGGTATAATAAGAAAGGAGAATGTATCTTGTCCAAGAAAAAAAATGCTGAAGCTGAACAGGATAAGGAAAAACAGGAAAATGTCGAAGCCGAAAACGAAGCTCCCGAAACGGTGAGCAAGGAGGAATACGACAAGCTCAAAGAGGAGTTTGACACGCAGAAAGACCAGTTTTTGAGAATGGCAGCCGAGTATGATAATTTTCGCAAGAGAACCGAAAAGGAAAAACTCGCCGCATTCGATAATGCCCTTGCAACAACAGTCGAGGCATTTCTCCCCGTTGCGGACAGCTTTAACCTTGCTTTGACTTCAACGGAAGGCGTAAGCGATGAATTTATGAAAGGACTGGACATGATAAGCAAGCAGCTTGAAAATGCTTTCAAGAAACTGAATGTCGAGCAGTTCGGTGAGAGAGGGGAAAAATTTGACCCGCAGCTTCACGATGCCGTTTCAAAGGTTGACGACGATGAACTTGAAGAGGATTACATAGCCTCTGTTTATCAAAAAGGTTATAAGGTCGGAGATAAAATAATACGCCATGCAATGGTGGTAATATCAAATTAAATAAATTCTGACACACGAAATATCGGCATATTAGCCGAATGACAATAATATAAATAATTTTTCGGAGGTAATAATTATGGCAAAGACAATAGGTATCGATCTCGGTACAACAAACTCATGCGTTGCGGTTATAGAGGGCGGCGAACCCGTTGTTATCCCCAACGCCGAAGGCGCAAGAACAACACCGTCAGTTGTAGCATTCTCCAAGAACGGAGAAAGACTTGTCGGACAGGTTGCAAAACGTCAGGCTGTTTCAAATCCCGACAGCACCATAGCTTCAATTAAAAGACATATGGGTTCTTCCTACAAGGTAAACCTTAACGGCAAGGATTATACGCCGCAGGAAATTTCCGCTATGATTCTCACAAAGCTCAAGAAAGATGCCGAGGCATACCTCGGAGAAACGGTAACACAGGCAGTTATAACCGTTCCCGCTTACTTCACCGATGCACAGCGTCAGGCAACAAAAGATGCGGGTAAGATAGCCGGTCTTGATGTTAAGCGTATCATAAACGAGCCTACCGCTGCCGCACTTTCATACGGAGTGGATAAGGAAAACGATCAGAAGATCATGGTATATGACCTCGGCGGCGGTACATTCGATGTATCCATAATAGAAATGGGCGACGGTGTACAGGAAGTTCTTGCAACGGCAGGCAACAACCACCTCGGCGGAGATGACTTTGATCAAAAAATTATAGATTGGTTGGTACAGAGCTTTAAGAACGATGAGGGCGTTGACCTTTCGGGCGACAAAACAGCTATGCAGCGTCTTAAAGACGAGGCTGAAAAAGCTAAGATTGAGCTTTCCGGAATTACCACGGCCCAGATAAACATTCCCTTTATCGCAGCAGATGCTAACGGCCCGAAACACCTTGATTATACTCTTACAAGAGCAAAATTCAATGAGCTTACCGCTGATCTCGTGGAGAAAACAATGGGCCCCGTTCGTCAGGCACTTTCGGATTCGGGAATTTCCATAAACGAGATAGACAAGGTTCTTATGGTCGGCGGTTCTTCAAGAATACCCGCAGTTCAGGAGGCAGTTAAATCACTTATCGGCAAAGAGCCGTTCAAAGGTATAAACCCCGATGAATGTGTTGCCATAGGCGCAGCTATTCAAGCAGGCGTTCTTGCAGGTGATGTACAGGGACTTCTCCTCCTCGATGTAACACCGCTTTCACTCGGTGTTGAAACACAGGGCGGCATTATGACAAAAATTATCGAGAGAAATACAACCATACCGACAAAGAAGAGTCAGATATTCTCCACAGCAGTTGACAATCAGACACAGGTTGAGGTAAATGTACTTCAAGGTGAAAGAGAATTTGCCAAAGACAATAAGCAGCTCGGTCTTTTCAAGCTTGACGGAATTGCTCCCGCTATGAGAGGTGTTCCGCAGATCGAGGTAACATTCGATATTGATGCAAACGGTATTGTTAATGTTTCAGCAAAGGATCTCGGCACGGGCAGAGAGCAGCATATAACAATAACGTCCAGCACAAACATGAACAAAGATGATATAGATAAGGCTATAAAAGATGCCGAGCAGTATGCCGCAGAGGACAAAAAGCGCAGAGAAGCTGTTGATAAGAGAAATGATGCCGAAAATCTTGTATATGCGGTTGAAAAACTCCTCAGCGAAAACGGTGATCATATTTCCGATGAGGATAAGGAAACACTCAATAAGAAAGTAGCTTCCGTTAAGACAGCACTTTCGGGAACGGATCTTGATGTAATTCAGTCCGCAAAGGATGATCTTCAGAAATCAATGTATGCCGTATCGGAAAAGCTGTATCAAGATGCTGCCGCACAAGGCGCTGCCGCTCAACAGGCACCGCAGAACGACAACGGTGTGTACAATGCGGATTACACGGACGTTGATGATAATAATAACTAAATATCCGATCCGTACCGTAAGAATTTTTCGGTCATAACGGTCGGAGAGTATGTCCCGCAAAAACGGGAAGCAACAAGACCGTGAATGGTGAAACAAAGGGGTTATCTGCTTTGCTTATCGAAGTTTAAAGCGACAGCCCCTTTTGGCGGTCGCAAATAAACAATTTGTGAATATGGTCTTTATTATTTATTCGGGGTGGTATAATGGCAGATAAACGAGATTATTACGAGGTTCTCGGCGTACAGAAGGGATCTTCGGAAGATGAAATAAAAAAGGCATTCCGCAAACAGGCAAAAAAATATCATCCCGATCTTAATCCGGGTGATAAAGAGGCGGAAGCCAAATTCAAAGAGGTAAACGAGGCATATGAAGTCTTGTCGGACAGAGATAAACGTGCAAGATATGACAGATACGGTTTTGCGGGAGTAGATCCGAACTATGGTGCCGGCTCTGCCGCATACGGAGGAGGAAATCCGTTCGGTCAGGATATAGATCTCGGTGACATCTTCAACAGCTTTTTCGGCGGTTTTGGCGGCGGAAGAAGTCCGAGAAATCAAAATGCTCCAAGAAGAGGTTCTGATGTTGAGGCAAGTGTAACAGTGAGCTTTGAGGAAGCTGCCAAAGGCTGCAAAAAAGAGGTTACATACAAAAAAGTGGAAACCTGCAAATCATGTGCGGGTTCAGGTGCGGCGGCAGGGACAAACCTCAAGACCTGTCCGCAGTGTAACGGTAACGGTCAGGTTACGGTAAGAAAAAGTACTCCTTTCGGACAGATACAAACAACGCAGACGTGTGAGAAGTGTCAGGGAAAAGGCAAAATTATTGAAACTCCATGCCCGAAGTGTTCAGGTGTGGGCAGGATACGTTCTTCAAAGACAATAACCGTAACCGTTCCCGCAGGAATAAGTCAGGATCAGATACTGAATATAGGCGGTCACGGAAACAGCGGATATAACGGCGGGCCGTCGGGAGATCTTCATGTGTATGTCAATGTCAAAAAGCATGAAATTTTTGAACGTAAGGGCGACGATGTATGGTGCGAAATTCCTATAACATTTGCACAAGCAGCTCTCGGACATGAAATGACCGTTCCGACTCTTGACGGAAAATCGAGCTATACCGTCCACCCCGGAACACAACCGGGCGATATTTTCAAGCTCAAGGGCAAGGGCATACAGCACCTCAATTCAAGGGGCAGGGGCGATCAATATGTAAAAATAACTATTGAAGTCCCGAAAAACCTTTCGGAGGAACAAAGAAAAATCCTTGAACAATTTGATAAAACCTGCACCGGTAAGAATTATCAGAAACGTTCCAGTTTCTTTGACAAGGTAAAAAATCTTTTCAAGGATTAACGAGATATCGACGTTTTCCGTACACCGTTTTCGTCCGTTATCGGGTATGCTGACTTCCCGCATTTTAAATTTAGTCAAAACAGACAAAAACATTGTGTACGCTCGGTCGAGAACCGTTCGCATGACACATAAACAATAAAGAAAAAGAGTTGCTGTCAGGCTTTTGTGCCTGTCAACAACTCTTTTTTAATAACTTATTTCAGGTCAGCGATCGTAAGCGTTAAGAAGTTTCTTTACAACTTCCTCCGTATGCATACCCCTTGAGCCTTTTACGAGAACCGTACAGCCGTTTGAGATAAGCCCCGCAAGCCTTTCATATGCCTCATCATTCGTTGCGGCAGCATATACATTTGTACACCCGCCGTCCTCTGCTCCTTTTGCGGTATTTCGTGAAATCGGCCCAACAGCAACAAGACAGTCTATACCCTTTTGAGCAAGTGCCTTTCCAACCGAATAATGCTCTGCCTCCGCACTGTCACCCAACTCAAGCATATCCGCAAGCACGGCTATTGACCTGCCTTCAGAAATACTTTTCAAAACATCAAGAGATACGACCATGGCTTCGGGACTTGCATTATAACTGTCATCAATGAGCGTTATCCCGTTAAGTCTGTATATCTGCTGACGCATCGGGGCATTTTTGTAAGTCATAAGACCTTTCTGTATTTGCAGAATATCCAGTCCCAACGCTTCGGCTGCCCCTATTGCCGCAAGTGCGTTTCTTACACTATGCTCGCCGAGTGCAGGTATCGTTATTTCCTCAGTTTTTCCGCCCCTGCATAACGTGAATACGGTATTAAGGTTTTCTGTCCTTATATTTTCCGCCCTATAATCGCAGTCATCGGAAAAGCCGAATGTAACCGTTTTGAAAACCTGTTTATTATGGAGTGTTTTCAAAAGCCTGTCATCACCGTTAAGGAATAAAATATTATCCTTACCAAAGTGTTTCGTGATTTTGAACTTCTCGGACATAATATTCTCTTGAGTTTTCAAATTTTCAATATGTGCCTTGCCTATGTTAGTCATAACGGCAATATCGGGTCTTGCAATATCGCAAAGCCTGTCCATTTCGCCAAACTCGGACATACCCATTTCTATAACTGCCGCATCATTTTCCTCCTTGATATCAAACATTGTACAAGGCATACCTATCTGGCTGTTCTTATTGCCTTGAGTTTTCATAACATCAAGACCCCCGGAAAGTGCGGCGGCAATCATTTCTTTTGTACTCGTTTTTCCGACACTTCCGGTAACTCCGACCAGTTTCAGGGAAAACTGACTTCTGTACCAAGCGGCAAGCCTTTGCAGGGCATCAAGGGTATTATCGACCCTGATACATACCTTACCGCAGGTATTTTCGGGAACATTACCCTCACTCAAAGCGGCACTTGCTCCCTTTTGCAGACAGTCCTCAATAAACTTATGGCCATCGACCTTTTCTCCTTTTATCGGGACGAAAAGCGAACCCTCGCAGACAGCTCTGCTGTCAAACTGTACATTGTTTATCTCCGCTTCGGGAGCACCGCAAAGGATCTCTCCTCCCAAAACTTCGGCAACCTTTTTTGCAGTCAGATTTTTACCGATTATAAAAATATCATTACCGTTCATTACACACTCTCCGACATTTCCTTTAAAATTCCGGCTATGACCTCTCGTTCGTCATAGTGAGTCTTGACACCGTTTTTATCCTGATAATCCTCGTGACCCTTTCCGGCAAGCACAATAATATCACCATCTTGTGCATTTTCCATACAATATCGTATAGCGTCCGTCCTGTCGGGAATGGTTATATATTTTCCGTCGGTCTTATCAAGTCCGACCTTTATATCTGCAATTATATCCTCAACAGCCTCCATACGGGAGTTATCCTCTGTCACAACGGAGAGATCGGACAGCTTTCCGGATATTTCACCCATTTCAAAACGTCTGTCCCTCGGTCTGTTTCCTCCTGCCCCAAAAAGAGTTATAAGTCGGTTCGGTCTGTATTCTCTTAGGGTAGTAAGGATATTTTCCATACTTACGGCATTATGAGCATAATCTATAAGTAATGTATAGTTTCCCGGCACCTTAACGCTTTCAACTCTGCCCTTGACCTTAACTTCGTTAAGCCCGTCATATATATTCTTTTCCGTCACGTCAAAATGTCTGCAAACGGCTATTGCAGCCAGCGCATTATGCACGGTAAACATACCCGGTATTGCAACGTCTATATCCATGGAAATACTTCCGCTCAATTTAAAATGTACGCCGAGATAACCGGAACGTGATATAAGACTTGCATCTGATGCCCTAAGCTCCGCATCACTATTGCAGCCGTATGTTTCGACCGAACAGGTGTGACCTTCAAGCATTTTTTCATATGTCAAATCATCTGTATTCATAATACCGACCCTGCACTGTTTGAATAACAATGACTTACAATGCAGATAATCTTCCATTGTCGGGTGTTCCACCCCGCCTATGTGGTCATGGGAGAAATTTGTAAATACGCCGTAATCAAAAATAAATCCGTCCGTCCTGTGCCACTTTATTCCGAGTGACGAAACCTCCATAACACAACATTTACAGCCGTCATCAATCATCTGACGCATAGCCTTTTGAATTTCATATGATTCCGGTGTTGTATTATTAGTTTTTATATGCTTATCTCCTATTATTATGCCGAGCGTTCCTATTATTCCCGTCTTGATACCGCCCTTTTCAAGAATGGAATGTACCATTGATGCGGTTGTGGTCTTTCCCTTAGTTCCCGTAATTCCGACAGTAATAAGCTCTTCGGCAGGATTACCGAAATACTCCGCAGACATTTCTGCAAGTGCTTTTCTGGTATCCCCGACTTTAATAACAGCTGCACCGTCCAAGGCAATATCTTCGCTGACGATAACCGCCGCCGCCCCCATATCCGAGGCGGTTTGCGCAAACTTATGACCGTCAACGGCAGAACCCACAAGACAAACAAAAACGCAGTCCTTAGTCACCTTTCTTGAATCATATACAATATCGGATATTTCCATGTCCGTCTTACCCGAAACAAGTGTGTAGTCAAGTTTTGAAAGAAGTTTTTCAAGCGTCATAATAATACTCTCCTTAGCCGACAACGGCATAAATGTCAAAAAACATCTTTATCATAGAGATAACGGAAGAAATCAGCATAATCCGTTCGCTTGTCCGCCGTAAATTGAATTGCATCTCTGGGGTGCTGATTAAGTCTGCCCGTGAGGAGGTACGGCACATCATAGCCCCATACAATTCCGTCCGCTTTAAGTTTATTTATGTGCTTCTCAATAAATTCAAGCACAGGTGTAATATGATATTTGGGATTTTTAAGGAAACCTAAAAGAAGCTCCGTCGGGCAGTTTCCCGCACCTCGTCCCATACTGCTGACCGTTGAATCAAGATAGCTTACTCCCATTGTAAGAGCCTCTATTGTATTGGCGAAAGCAAGCTGCTGATTGTTATGCGCATGGACACCTATCTTTTTGTTATATTTATCGCCCATTTCAAGATACTTTTCGGCAAGCCTGCGCATTTGTTCGGGATAAAGAGATCCGTAGCTGTCAACGATATAGACCGTATCAACGCAGCTTTTACCGATAATCTCAAGTCCGTCCTCAAGATCGCTGTCGTTAGACTTAGATATTGCCATAATGTTTATGGTCGTTTCGTATCCCATTTTTTTACAATGTTCAACAATTTCAATAGCTGCGGGAATAGTATTGATATAGGTTGCAACACGCACCAAATCAATGGGGCTGTCCGTCTTTTTACCTATATCCCTCTTGAAATTCGTTCTTCCCACATCAGCCATAACGGATATTTTCAGATCCGTATCATTATCGCCAACGACCTTGCGTATATCATCATCATTACAGAATTTCCATTTTCCGAATTTTTTCTCGTCAAACATATCCTTGTCTGCCTTGTATCCAAACTCCATATAGTCTATGCCTGCTTCGATATTTGTTCTGTACAGATCGTGGACAAATTCATCGGTAAATGCGAAATCATTTACAAGTCCTCCATCTCTAAGTGTACAGTCTACGACCTTGATATCAGGTCTGAACGATACCAATTCACCCTTTTTCTGCATTTTTATTTCCTCCGATTTTTTAATCTTTATAAAATATATGCTGACGCATCATTTAACAATGCCAATTATACCTCAAATTTCTCCAAATTACAATAGCTTTTGTGTCATATACCGCAAATCAATTTTACAAATCGGCAGAATTGTGGAAAACTCTCCGTTAAACAAAGAGTTTCCCACGGTTTATCTGTCTGAAAAAGTATGTTTTTATAAAAAGTTCATAAGCCGATTGGCAGTTTTGTGCGGCGAACGGCTTATTTTCTTAAAGTTGATTTACGTAAACCGCCCGCCGCTGTATTTATCTGTTGATTTTGTACTTATGCAAGACCTGACTGTCACGCAGCAGTACTTTAACGGTAAAAAACAATCTTATTTTCCGCTTTCATTCGGCAACATCACCATAGTGTAAAACATTAAATCCGTTCCGAGCAATTTAGGGCTGTCGGGATTTACTTCTGTTTCAATTCAATGTCACCGCTTGTCGTTTCTATTTTGCACAAATCCCCGCCCTTAACCGACATCGGTACGCTGACATCTCCGCTCAAGGTATTTGTTTGTATTTCCTTATCACCTATAAGATTGCCGCTGACATCTCCGCTTACGGTGGAAATATTTATATTGTCCGCATCGGACATATTAAGATATACATTTCCGCTTGTAGTATCTACCGACAGTGACTCGGATATAAATTTGTCAAGTTTTATATTACCGCTTACGCTTGAAATTTTTGCCTTATCGTCCGCTCTTCCCCTGACGTTTACATCTCCGCTTGTTGTAGATATATCAAGCTGTCCCGATACATAAGCGTCAACATTTCCGCTGACAGTATTAAGCTCCATATCTTCAAACTCAAATTCTCCCATATTTATATTTCCGCCGACTGTTGAAATATAAAGCCTTTCATATTCCTTTTCCGGCAGGTATATTGTCATAACGCGTCCTATATTTATATTAAAAATATAGGATGTCCAATCTTTATATTCACTGCGTATTTCAAGTGTGTTTTCCGATACATCTATGCTATGTGTTATTTTGTTTGAATCATAATATATAATTTTACATTTTCCATCGTTCGACGGTTTAAGTACCACACCGTCTTCTATGTCCTGTATATTTATTTCATCAAATTCCGCACTTATAACCTTTGTTTTTTTCTCATGTACCGCAGTGCTGAGCCTTGAAAAATCAAAACCTATAAGTATTGTCACAACCAGACATAATATAAGTCCGATACCGAAAATAACAGCGGATATTATCAATCCTTTTTTAAATCTCTTGCTCATCTTTATGCCTCCTTAGTGATAAGTAATGCTTTTACGCCCTTAATAGCCAATTTAAAAAGCTCAACCAGACCTTTGGCAATCATTTTCAATGCAAGAATAAGAGGCAAAACCAAACCTCCAAGCATAAAGCAACAACCCACAAGCATTAAGCCTGTATATACCGATGATACAAACAGTACCGGTGAAACGATCAATCCTCCGACAGCACCAACCGCAAATCCTATTGCTGCGCCGCACAAGCCCGCAAAAACACCCCAAAGTCCGATATATACACCGAAAAGACCGGCAACTATACCTATCCAGAACGGAAAGGTTGCTATAACAGCAATAAGCCTTTCCTTTGAAATTCTGCCCTTTTTCGGCTTTACAGACATATTTTCCGCCTCATAACCTATTTCTGTGGTTTTCTCTGTTTTACCGGTATTTTCCGATTTAATATTTATAACGATATCCTCAATATCTCCCAGAGCTTCCACAGCTTCTTCCTCGTTCATGCCGTCCTCAACACTATCGTCAATCATTTCGGAATAAAATGTTATCGACCTTTCGATATCCTCCTGCGGCAATCCTCCGAGCAGCTTATTGAGTTGAGTTGTAAATTCATTTTTAGTCATTCTTTTTATCCTCCCTCGTGACAAAATCATGTATAGCCAGTATTTCCTGCCATTCCTCATCAAAAATCTCTATTCTTTCTATTCCTGCCGGAGTTATATGATAATATTTACGCAGTCTGCTGTTATGCTCAACAGAATATTCTGTCAGAAAGCCTGCCGTTTCAAGACGACGGAGTATAGGATAAAGTGTTGACTCGGATATGGTAAGATACGGCTTTATATCCTTGATGATTTTATACCCGTATGAATCCTCATTTTTTATTGCCGCCAATACGCATATATCAAGCAAGCCTCTTTTCAGCTGTATATCCACCTCATACCTCACCTCAGATAATACTATACCACGCATAGTATCCTTTGTCAAGCATTTTAAAATAAAAACAACGAAAAATAACACTTGCATAAATATTTTGTAAATTATTGCTTAAGTTTGTAGTATTATCGAATTGTATTTTTTTACATTATAGATTATAATGATGATAAGTATAATTCTATCAATGTATGAAAGGGGATTGAAATGGGCAGAAGATCTTCTTACGGATATCACTCCTACCGTTCACGTTCGTACGGCTACGGAAGTTATCGACACGATTCCGGCGGAGGCGGAGGAAAGAAAACAATAATTATAATAGTTACTGTATGTGTTATACTTGCAGCCGCCGCTGTCTGGGTATGCGTACACTTCGGTTTATTCAACGGCAAAAATATACAGGAGCCTCAAACCGAGGTTTCCGAAAAATCATCGGATACTCCGAAAAACGAAAGCTCCGATGCGGAAAAATCGGAAAAGCCGAAACAGTCATCTGCTGAATCGTCAGTTAAGGCATCTGCTCCCGAAAAGGATATAAAAGGGTCTTTTGACGGAAATGTCTTTGTATATGACAAGCAGGGATATGAGATATTCTACGGTACTGACGGCAGTGCCAAAGAGTATGCCGCAGCCGTTTCGGGTATAAAGAAATCATTGGGAGATAAGATAAACGTTTACAGCATTGTTGCACCTACCCACGGACTTTTCGGACTTCCGGATAAATACAAGGATCTGGGAAATGACGAGAAAGACAACATAAAACTGATATATTCGTCTTTAGACAAAAACATTAAAACGATAGATGTTGCCAAATCACTTGAAGAGCATAAGGACGAATATATATATTTCAAAACAGATAACAACTGGACAGCTTTGGGTGCTTATTATGCATATAAAGATTTTTGCAAAGCTGCGGGAGTTGACGGACTTGACATAAAGAAACTGCCGTCGGGTGAAATAAAGGATTTCACCGGTTCGCTGTTTGTTTCAACCAAAACCGATGACAAACCGAACGGCAACAAAGAGCTTTCATCAAATCCCGACACGGTGAAGTATTACACCATTCCGGGAAATTACACCTGCACGCTCCTTGAGAACGGTAAGAACTCACCACAGGAGGTTTCACTTATTGCGACCTTTGCGGAAGGCTCCAATGCATACAGTGCTTTTATATGGGGAAATAATCCCTATATGGATGTAAAGACAGATAAGAAAACGGGCAGAAAACTTTGTATAATAAAGGATTCCTACGGCTGTGCCTTTGCTCCCTTTACAGTCAACGATTTTGATGAGGTATATATTATCGACCCCACATACTACGAAGGAAATATAATAGATTTTATAAAGAAAAACAAATACACGGACGTTCTCATTTTGAGCAGCATTATGTCTGCCAATACGGAAGTCCGTTTGGACGAGCTTAAATCTGTTTTGAAATAAGTCAAAAATCGAGGAGTATTAAAAACGGAGGTGTATCGAATTGCTCGGAAACAATGTCACAATAGAAATATTCGGTACACTTACCGATAAAAAACTGTATTCCGGATACATAGTAGACAGCTATGACAGACGTCAGGTCTATGTTATAACCGATTCGGAGCTGCACGGTACAATTGACTGTACCATCATAGCCAGCGCCATGGGGGACAGCAGCTCTCAAACACGTCTTATAGCCTCTCCTGTTGACGAAGTGTTCTATGAACCCGATATAGCCGAAAGACTTTGCGGCACATCTGTTCCGTTCAAAAAAATAAACTGTATATATGAAAAATCGTGCGGCGCGGTAATTTACAGGATAAACGAAAGAAATGACATAAAAGTTCTTCTTGTCAAAAACCATAACGGGAAGTGTTGGACGTTTCCAAAAGGACATATCGAAATCGGAGAAAGCGAACAGCAGACTGCCCTGCGTGAAATTAAGGAGGAAACCGGGCTGAATGTCGAATTAGTTCCCGGTTTCCGTCAAATCAGTTGCTACCGTCCTTTCGGAAAAGTTCAAAAGACTGCCGTGTTCTTTTTGGCAAAGGCAGAAAAAAGTGTTGTAAGTATGCAGCAAAGCGAAATAGATTATTATTTGTGGGTCAGCATAGAAGATGCCATGAAAATGTGCCGCCACGAAAATGACACAAACATATTAAGAGAGGTAAAAAAAAAATTAGCTGTACAATAGGCAAAAACACCGGGTAATTTAGAATCCGTCTGTTCTGCGGTATTTTCCGAGCCGAGAAAATCATACGCTTTTTTTCGGTTATTGATTTTCAAAAAAATAAAGAGCTTTTGCGGGTGTGTTTAAACAAAACACAATGCAAAAGCTCCTCTTTTTATTTATTTATTTTTAGTTACATGACTAATAAGTCCGCCATCAGCTATTATACTCTGTATAAACGGCGGGAACGGCTCTGCCTGATAGGTTTTGCCCGTGGTGATATCGGTTATGATGCCCGTATCAAAATCCACACTCACCTCATCTCCTGCCTTGATCTCCTTTGATGCCGCCTCACACTCAAGTATCGGCAAACCGATATTTATGGCATTACGATAAAATATTCTGGCAAATGTGGAGGCAATAACACAACTTATTCCCGAAGCCTTAATAGCAATCGGTGCGTGTTCTCTTGAAGAGCCGCAGCCGAAATTTTTTTCGGCAACAATGATATCTCCGTTTTTTACCCTTTTGGTAAAATCTATGTCAATATCCTCCATACAATGCGAGGCAAGTTCGCTGTGTGAACTTGTATTAAGATATCGTGCCGGAATTATTACATCTGTATCAACATTATCTCCGTACTTATGTACTGTACCCTGTGCTTTCATAACAGCACCCCTTTCCAACAATATAAATCAGTCTTTTCCAAGTGCCGACGGATCCGTTATATATCCTGTTACCGCACTCGCCGCGGCAACTGCCGGAGATGCAAGATATACTTCGGATTCGACATGACCCATTCTGCCGACAAAGTTTCTGTTTGTTGTCGTTACAGCCTTTTCACCCTTTGCCAATATTCCCATATATCCGCCGAGGCACGGGCCGCAGGTCGGTGTTGATACAACAGCACCTGCTTCTATGAACGTTTCAAGCAGACCCTCACGCATAGCCTGAAGATATACGCTCTGCGTTGCGGGAATAACAATACAGCGCACACCGTTTGCTACCTTCCTGCCCTTCATAATTTCTGCCGCAGCACGAAGATCCGTAATTCTTCCGTTCGTACACGATCCTATAACAGCCTGATCTATCTTAACTTCAGTTTTTCCGATCTCATCAACCGTTCTTGCATTTTCCGGAAGGTGCGGAAATGCGACCGTGGGACGCAGCTTGCCGAGGTCTATAATATATTCGGCCTCATATTCGGCGTCATCATCGGCACAATATTCTTTTGCCTCACCTTTAAAACGGCCGTTTACATACTCCCTTGTAATATCGTCAACAGGGAATATGCCGTTTTTTGCTCCTGCTTCGATAGCCATATTGGCTATGCAAAGTCTGTCGTCAATATTAAGATACTTCAAACCGTCACCGGAAAATTCCATTGATTTGTAAAGTGCGCCGTCCACTCCGATCATACCGATTATATGGAGTATAACGTCCTTTCCGCTTATATATTCCGACGGTTTTCCCGTGAGAACAAATTTAACGGCAGACGGAACCTTGAACCATGCCTTTCCGCTTATCATTCCGGCGGCCATGTCCGTTGAACCCACACCTGTTGAAAAAGCTCCGAGTGCCCCGTATGTACAAGTGTGGCTGTCCGCACCTATGCAAAGGCTTCCGGGCCCGACAAGACCCTTTTCGGGAAGGAGTGCGTGTTCAATTCCCATTTGTCCCACATCAAAGTAATTTTTGATGTCATACTTGTTTGCAAAGCGTCTTACTTGTGCGCATTGTTCGGCTGCCTTGATATCCTTATTCGGTGTGAAATGATCCATTACCATAGCTATTTTGGTATTATCAAACACACCGTTTGCCCCTCCGTCATTAAATACGTTGATAGCAACAGGCGATGTAATATCGTTTCCGAGAACCATATCCAATTCGGCTTCGATAAGCTGACCCGCCTTTACGCTGTCAAGACCTGCATGAGCCGCAAGTATCTTTTGTGACATTGTCATTCCCATAAAAATATCCTCCTTGTTTTTTTATATGTTTGAATTATCAGAAGCAATAACATAAAACAATAGGCATCGATACACCTATAATTACGGGCGTTAATTTATGCCTGCAAATTCTTTTGCTTTGCCTTACTTTTCAATATTCCTACAATCCTTATGAAACCGTCCGTTACATACATACAAATGAGAGAAGCCGCTATCACGGCTGCAATATATATGCCGAGATGTGCAAAATATCCGATTTGCGGACTTATCGCCTTTGTAAACTGTCGTACTATCATCTGTGTGAGGTAAATCGGATAACTAAGTTTTCCAAGGAAAGAAATAAACCTGTTATTCAAAAATCCGACAGAAGCCTTTTGGCTGAATGATATTGTAACGGCGGGTGCAAGCAGGAACATCACTGTATAATCTGTAAGACCCGAAAAATATCCTGTTGAATATAATATCACAATCAGATATATCAAAACCTCAGCAATAAGCAGAACAGCCTTATTTATCTTATCAAGCAACTTGCTTTCATACACAGCATAGCATATACAGCCAAGAGAGATTTCTGCCGCAGCCCTCAGCAACCCGCAAAAAAACAGACCGTTCCAATCACTTACAACATTTATATCCGAAAAATTATGTGCCAGATATCCCACAAATGCAATAACCATAATCGGTGCAGCATAGTGTATAAATACATCCCTATGCTTAATAATTATCGGTGTGAGAATAAACATAACTATTATCATTGCGGATAAATACCATTCGTGCCCCAGCAGACTTAGTGTACCTATGCCACCCATTCTAAGCAGCAATATATCAGGAATGGCATTAAATATTTTTGAAATGGCTTTCCCAAATGCCCACCGGTAATTTATAATACTGTATATAATGGTCGCAGCACATACGAAAAAATGGTACGGGAAAAGGGACAAATACTTTTTCTTCATAAAACCCATACTGTCTTTCATAAGACTGTCATTATTATACCGGAGCTTAGACAGTGATTTTGCAAAAAGGAAACCTGATGTTATGAAGAAAAACTCCACTCCTATATATCCCTTGTGAAACAATTCATTAGGATATTCAACAGAATTATTAAAATGGTATGTTATAATTATGATAGAAAAAATAAATTTAAGAAAATCCACTTTTCCGTTCCTTTTTTTCTTTTCCAAGCTACATCATCTCTTTTATTTGTATCCGTTTCACCTATTATCTCACATTACCTTGAAAAAGAATGTAAAGTATGATACAATTTGAGATATTCAATAAAATTTCGTGAAATATAATATTTAAGAAAGGAGCATATCAATGCCAAAGGAAAATCCGACAATGTACCTCCAAAAGGGTAAAATATCACAGGCAAATGAGCTTACCGATATATTGGAATCCATGCCCATGTCGAGAATATACGATATAGGAAAAATAATCTATTCTCAAGGCGACTCTCCCGATTATTTCTACTATCTTAAAAAGGGGCGGGTAAAAATATTCATAACGTCCGAAAACGGCTCGGAAAAAACACTGTCTGTTATAACAGAGGGTGCGGTATTCGGTGAGGCTTCATTTTTTGACGGACGGGAAAGAATGTCCTCCGCAAAAGCCGTGATACGCTCGGAGCTTATTCTCATCAGCAAAAATATGCTTACCGACATTATACGCCGCAAACCCCAAACTGCCCTTGAACTTCTAAGACTTCAATCAAATACAATAAGGCTGCTATCCTCACAATTGGACTCCATTGCTTTTTGGAGTGCTAAGGTCAGACTTTGCCAATTTTTACTTGAATGTACAAAGCAAAACAATAACAGTATAATATCGGCAACCCACGAAGAAATAGGAAGTATCATAGGAACAACAAGAGTAACCGTGAGCAGGCTCATAAATGACCTTGCAAAAATAGGCGCAGTTAAGACGGGTTACGGTAAAATTGAAATTCTCGATGCAGAAATCCTCAAAGAACATCTTTAAAGAACAAAAACGGCAAATCCCTCGGCACACACCGAGGGATTGACCGTTTTTAGGAGGAATGTATATGAAGATTAAAACTTATAAACAAATAAATTCAGCTTTCTTCAAAAAAGAAAAGCTCCTCAAATTTTTTATCAAGAGCTATGCACAAAAGCAAAGCCAACTTTGCGCTGGGACAAAACTGATTATTTTCTATTGAGCTGATGGTCTGTCTTGAAACCCCCACCGTTTCGGCAAGCTCACCCTGTGATATTCGTTTCTCCGCCCTGGCCACACGCAGTCTGTTCTGAAAGATTATATCGTTCATTTTCTCACACCATAAAGAACAAGACCATGCAGACAGCCGCTGCAACTCCTGTTACTATACCCGATATAAGATATCGGAGTCTTTTCAGATTTTTAAATTGATAAATAAAGACTGTACATAAATACGCCGTTATAATTACGACATACTCATAAAACGGCTCACGGTTCAACGCCTTATAAAGACTGAATACCAGACAAAGAACCCCAACAATAACAGCACCGACGCCGAAAGAAAAATTATAAACCCGCTGTTCTCTTTCATCAAGACCACTGCGGTTCTTTTCCTTATTTTTTTCAAGAATTTCCTTTCTGTCCATAACAGTATCTCCGTCTGCATATCTTATGGTTAATATGATAGCATAGATTTTTCAAAATGTCAAGTATTCTTGTCAAATTTTCTTTTAAACTTGTCAAAAATTATTCTGCAGGCAACAAAACCGTACTAATGCCTGCCGTGTTTCCTCATGATCATATTAACGGCACAACGGTTGTTTTTTATATTGATATTTTTTCCCCCATTTTTATGTTCACCGTCGACAGCCCAATCAAGAGGTTCTTCGGAAGTTATTTTTATTTCGGAGGCATGGAACAATATTATATTTTCATGACCGTATGATTTATTAAGCATTGATAGAACCGTTGCAAGCGCATTCATAATATTTTTCGGCTGCTTTATCAATATAACTTCAAATTTCCCGTCGGAGAAATCCACCATATCATCCTCAAATTTAAACAATCCCGCAACGGAAGCCGAATTTGTCACCGCACCGAAAATATAATCTCCCTCGCAGCTCCTGTCGTCAGTTATAACTTTGACATGATGTGATTTTATTTTATGAAGATATTTAACTGCCCCGAAAATATACGCAAGTCTGCCGAAAATATTTTTAGCTTTTTGCGGGGTTGCGTATGACACCTCCGTAAAAGCGCCGAATGACGCTATATAAACAAAATACTCATCGTTAAAGCTGCCTATGTCAAAAGGGTATATCTCCCCCGCAGCAATAGTTTTTGCCGCCTTTACGGGGTTTGTATGCAAACAAAGACTTCTTGCAAGATCGTTTGTTGTTCCCATAGGAATAAAGCCAAGAGGTTTTTTTATGTCAGACCGCATTATTCCGGATATGGTTTCGCTTATTGTTCCGTCACCACCGCAGCAGCCTATCATGTCACACTCACTAATATGTTCCTCTACAAGATAGTCGGCATTATACTCCGGAGATGTAAAGTACGCAGCCACTTCTATATCCTTTTTATCAAATATTTCCGCTATCTTACCCGTGGAAATATTCAATTTATGTTTGCCCGATCTCGGGTTCACTATCATCATGAGTTTTTTCCTTGAACTCCGACTTCCGCTTTTTTGCACAGTTTCACCCCCACATAAAAATCAGGCAGGTATATATGTCAGTCACTACCCTCTTTATCATTCTGCGTTTTATCGAATTTACCGTTATTTGTGGTTTTAATAAAACTCCCGTCAGCATTACGCTTTCCGATATTCCTGCTTGAGTTGTTACCGCTGCGGTTCGTTGTTCTTATAAAATCCCCCGCAGAACTGTTAAAAACAGCAAAAAGACTTCTTAGCAGAATATTTTTTATGTATAAGATAAGGCATATAACCGTCAGGAGCAAAAGTACTCCGCATATAACCGCCTCTGTTATCATGCCGTTTTGTACTCCGAGGAGCTGTTCATACGCAGCACTGTCAGACGATATTTCCGATAAGGATTCGGATATATCGCCGTAAGAACCTATGATATCAAACAGTCTGTAACATTCATAAATTCCGCTTAGAAGCAATGCCGTATGTGTCAAAAAGAAAAACATTTCACTCCCTCCAAAAAACCGATTCGTCAAACACATTATTTCGGCAGATATCCTATTTTTTTCATCACCTTATCCAGTGTTCTTTGAGAGAGCTTCAATGCAGACTCCGCACCCTTGCGGTATTGTTCTTCAAGATATGCTTTATCCCCGATATATTCCGAGAATTTTTTCTGTATCGGTCTAAGCTCCTCTATAACAGCCTCTCCGACCGCATTCTTAAAATCACCGTATCCCTTACCCTCAAATTCTTCAGTAATCTCATCGGCAGTTTTGCCCGTAACCGCACTCATTATACCGATAAGATTGTTAATTCCGTCCTTACCCTCACCGATGCACACCTTTGAATCGCTGTCGGTAACGGCACGCTTAAATTTCTTTATAATTGTTTCGGGTTTATCAAGCACAGCCACCCACGCATTAACATTTTCGTCGGATTTAGACATTTTCTTCATTGGATTCTGCAGCGACATTACTCTTGCCCCCACAGTTCCGACATAAGCATCGGGCACGGTAAAGGTTTTTCCATATACCCCGTTAAATCTTTCAGCAATATTTCTTGTCAGTTCAAGATGCTGCACCTGATCTGCCCCCACAGGAACGAGGTCAGCTTGGTAAAGCAGAATATCCGCTGCCATAAGCGAGGGATATGTAAAGAGTCCCGCATTAACATTATCGGCGTGTTTTTGCGACTTATCCTTAAATTGTGTCATTCTCGAAAGCTCACCGAACTGCGTGTAGCAATTAAGCAGCCATGCAAGCTCGGCATGAGTATGGACATGACTTTGTATAAAAAACATACTCTTATCGGTATCAATTCCGCAGGCAAGCAGCAGCGCATAAGCCTCAAGTATATTCTTTTTAAATGCTTTGGGATCCTGTCTTACAGTAATGGCATGAAGATCGGCAACAGCAAAAATACACTCGTAATCATTCTGTAAATTCACCCAATTTCGCAGCGCACCGAGATAATTTCCGAGCGTAATAGTTCCGCTCGGCTGTATAGCACTAAAGATTCTTTTTTTTCTTTCGTTTATTTCATTTTCCTTATTTGCCTCCTGCATATCACAGTACCTCCTCGGCTAATTTACCCAATATTTTTATTCCCTTTTCGAGTTGTTCGTCTGTCGGCGTTGAGAAATTTATTCTGAAAGAACTGCTTTGCTCACTTTCATTTGTAAGGAAAGCATTTCCGGGAACGACGCACACCTTATTCTGCACAGCCTTAGTGCAAAATTCAGACATAGTTATTTTAGCGTTATCGGGAAGTTTGCACCATATGAACAGACCGCCCTGTATTTTTTCGTATGTTATTCCCGAAGGAACGAGGTATTTATCCAAAAGATTCATACAGAAATTTGCTTTTTTCCTGTATATCTCACGCAGTTTTTTAAGGTGCGCCTCAAAATCATATTCGGTAAGGAATTTGTATGCCACCATTTGCGCCCATGAATTGGTATGTACGTCCTCACCCTGTTTGCACACCACCATTTTTTGCAAAACGGTTTTGGGTGCAATAGCAAACCCGATACGCATTCCCGGCGACAGAACTTTTGAGAATGACCCCGCATAAACCACTATCCCGTCCTTATCAAGCGACTTTATGCATGGAACGTCCTCACCGCTTATCCTCAACTCCCCATACGGATTATCTTCCAGTATCATTACATTATATTTTTTGGCAAGTTCATATATAGCCTTACGTTTTTCCAAACTTGTCGTAATTCCCGACGGATTTTGGAAATTGGCAATAATATATATGAACTTAACATTTTTTTCGGCTGCAAGTGCTTTTTCAAGAATTTCAATATTCATGCCGTCGCTTTCCATAGGTACACCGCAAAGCCGACAGTTAAATGAGCGGAACGAATTAAGCGAACCTATAAAACTCGGAGCTTCACAAATTACAACATCACCCTCATTACACACAGATTTTGTAAACAGATCCATAATTTGTTGTGCGCCCGATGTTATAAGTATATCGTCGTCATCTCCTCCAACGGCATATTTTTTTTGCATATAATCCCATACGGCTTTTCTAAGCGGGGGATATCCTTCTGTCACACTGTATTGAAGTGCGGCAACAGGTTCTTCCCTAAGGATCTTATCGGATATGTCTGCTATTTCTTCTGCGGGGAACGCTTCCGGTGCCGGATTTCCCGCAGAAAGTGAAACGACCGTCGGGTCTGACGCATATTTAAAAATTTCCCTTATAGCTGACGGCTTGAGGGTTTGTACCTTATCGGAAAATATATATTCCATTTATTTCAGCTTCTTTCAATAAATTTTAAAAGACCTGCAAAAACAAGTCAGAGAGTAGTTTTCAAAGCGAATTTTACCGCATTGTCGAAATAATATCCATGCTTTTATTCGCCGCACCATAATTTTAGCACATTTCTGTCGTGTGTGCAATCCGTTAATATGCCAAAAGCATCCGTATATCGTTCCTATACGGATGCGCATACCATTACTTCAGCTTTTCCTCTAATTTGTCGGCGGCAGCGGCGGCAGACTCATTGATAATACTTTCAATTTTACCCTCATCGCAGGCCCTTGCGCTTTCGGGGTCGATCGGCAGACGTGCCAGTATATCTACTCCGTACTGATTTGCAACTTCATCAAGTTTGCTTTTCCCGAACGGATAATATTTTTTCTTACAGTCAGGACATTCGAAATAGCTCATGTTTTCAATGACGCCAAGTATCGGGATATTCATAAGCCGGGCCATTTTTATTGCCTTTTCAACTATCATTGAAACCAATTCCTGCGGTGATGTTACCACGATTATTCCGTCAAGCGGAAGCGACTGGAACACCGTCAGCGGAACATCACCCGTTCCCGGAGGCATATCAACAAACATATAGTCAACATTATCCCATATTACATTACTGTAAAACTGCTTAACAGTTCCCGCAAGGATAGGGCCTCTCCATAAAACGGGGTCGGTATCACTCTCAAGCAGAAGATTTACCGACATAACATCTATCCCGCCATGAGTTTTTACGGGAATCATTCCGTCCTCTGTTCCCCTCACATTTTCCTTTATTCCGAACGCTTTCGGAATTGACGGACCTGTTATATCGGCATCAAGTATTGCCGTTCTGTAACCTTTTCTGCTGAACATAACAGCCATAAGTGATGTAACGATAGATTTTCCTACTCCGCCCTTTCCGCTCACGACACCGATAATTTTTTTGACCGTACTTCCCGGAGCAAGCTCTTCATACATATTAAGGTTTCCCTCTCTTGAAGAACAATCTGCCGAACACGAACCGCAGTCATGTGTACATTCTTCGTTAATATTTTTCTCTGCCATAATAAACACCTCTTATTTCAATATAAATTATTATCTCCCGTCAGGCGGCGGTTTTATTCCCCGTCAGAGTCCGCCGTGTCAGCTGTATCGGATACTTCTTCAATCTCTTCGATTTCTTCGCTCTTTACATCTTCTGCCATTTTCTCGGCCGCAGGCATTTCATCAAAAGCAAATTCATTATCATCTTCATTATCTTGTTCATCTGCATCATCAGTATTCGATTTTGAATTAACCTCACCCTCGGTTTTGTTTTTATCATCATCATAAGCCTCAAGTTCATATCCGCTCAAGAATGTATAGGGTACACCATATCCGAGTGCAACAGCGGCAAGCTGCACCATTTCGGTACAACTGTCAATATCAAACGGGAACGGTATTCCCGGTGCTGCACTTGCAAGAATAATGTATATGGCGGGCAAATCCAGCAATATAAGAGCCGCAAGTGAAAATCTCTTTACCTGTTTTCCGTCCCCCACTCTCGTTGCATAAAAGAGTATAAGTCCGAATACAACAAATACCAATTCGGTAAGTAGTTTTTTAACCGTATCGTCAAGACCCGTTGCACCTTTTATAATACCTGTGAAAAAATAAGAGCATACAACAAATGCCGTAACAAGAATTGCCGAAAAAATCAAGCCGGAAATATCTTTTTTCTTTTTCATTACAAATGACCTCCAAAAATAAAATTTACACACCTCATGACATTTTTGCCACAAGGCAGTACCAACCTTTTTCCTCATATTGTTCTATAACGGTCATACTTTCGGGCAGACCGGAAAGCACGTCATCGAGTCTTATGTCAATAATTCCGCTCATGATATATACGGTATTTTTGTCCATAAACTTTTCTATATCCGCCGAAAGTGAAATTATCGCATCGGCAACTATATTCGCCAAAATTATATCATATGTTCCTTCAGCCTTATCCGCAAGGTTTCCCTTTATTCCCGTATATCTGTCCTGAACATTATTAAGTGCCGCATTTTCTCTTGACGCTTTTACTGCCATTTCATCAATATCAATTCCGACTGCGCTATCTGCTCCGAGAAGTAAGCCGGCAACCGAAAGAATACCGCTTCCGCAGCCGACATCAAGTATTTTTTCTCCGCCCTTGATATGTTTTTCAAGTGCCTCAAGACACAATCTTGTTGTTTCGTGCGTACCCGTACCGAAAGCAAGACCGGGTTCAAGATTAAGCACAATTCTGCCGTTGGCAGTATAATCATCATGCCAAATCGGTCTTATAAGAATTTTTTCTCCGACATTTGTCGGAACGAAATATTTTTTCCAGCTTTCAAGACAGCTTTCCACATCACAACTTCCCATACTTATCTCATAAGAAATATTTTGTGCTTCGAGCCGTTCCTTTATATATGACACGGCCTCCGACGGATTTTCTTCGGGACTTATATACAGGTGTATTTTTCCGCGGGTTCTGTCCTTATTCAAAAGTTCCTCATCTATAAGGTCGATATTGGCTATTTCCGCCACCTCACGTTCAAGGCTCGAATAATCCTCAATATATATTCCGTAGGGAACGGTCATTTGCGCAATATTTCCCGCTGTTTCGATATCCCCGACAGGAACAGTTACGATTATTTCCGTCCAATCCATTCCTTTACCTCTCCCAATATTTTTATATACGGACGGCACATTTTACCACCCGTTACACAAGTACTATTATAATGCAAATCGCATATAAAAACAACATAAAATAAAAATAAATTTAACCGTGTACTCCCGACATATAGCAAACCTCACGTATGATAAAATACGGCAGTAAAATATCCGTACACAACCGGATTTTCGGTTTTTCTGCCATACTGCCGTACAAATCTGAAATTCACCTGTTTACTTTCGGGTTTTCTGTTCTTCCGAGGAGATAATCAATTGAAACATTAAAGTAATCCGCAATATTTATAAGTGTTTCGTAACCTGCCTCCCTTTCCCCGTTTTCATATCGGCTTATTGTATTTTGCGACATATTCAACTCCATTGCAAGTTTAACCTGCGAAATATGTCTTTCTTTTCTTAATTTTTTCAAGCGGAACATAAAATCACCCTTGACAAAAATATACCAAAGCGGTATAATTAAAATATCCCATTTTGGTATATTTTATACAGGAGGTGATATTTATGTTTGATGAGATCAATAAAATAAAAAAATCCGAAATCGTAATCAATATTGTTATTTTACTTTTATTGATAGCTATCGGTGTGTGTGCATTTACAAAATCGGAAACGTCAGGCACCGACAGTATGTTTACGGTTTCACAAGAGATAAAGACAACTATATTTTTTTTATCGTGTATAATCGGATTTTCAGTATCAACGTGTATTCGTTTCCTTGCAAAAACAGCCGAAAACAGTTGGTTAATTCTTTACAAACTCGAATTATTCGATGTTGCCGAAAATACTCAAAAATCTGATGATGCTCCTGCAAGACACTCCACAACCTGCAATTCGGAAAATCCGGAAAATTGATTATTCTGCCGAAACTACGGTAAAAAAACGGGATAACAACCCACCAAAAAAGCAAACGGTCAGCGAAAACAAATCCGCTGACCGTTTGCTTTTGAAGTCACTACTTTACATTTTTGCCTTTTTTGAATTTTTGCATTTTGACAATGTCTGTTTTAGCTTTAGTAACTCGATTAAATACATTTACTTTTATCCGTATGTCTGCATAATTCCGTAATACCGCATAATTACAATATATTATACGGAATATCTGTCGCCGCTATTCGCGGCGAGATAAAATATTCAAAACCGTCAGTAGGGACGCCTATCGCAGGGTGTCCCTCTTTCAAAAACAGCCCGCCGGATTGTTTTCGAAATTCACTCTTGACAAAAATATACAAAAAAGGTATAATTATTATATCACATTAACGGTGTAATTTAATATTACATTTTAGTGTATTTTATTCAAGGAGGTGAAATTAGTGTTAAAAGAAATCAGAAAAATCAAAAGTTTAGTTGTTTTAAGTCAAGTAGGTATTATGATTGGCCTCATAATTGTATTGATTTTATGCACAACAATACAATCCAAACCTCCAACTTATAGCCTTTCAAAGGAGCTTAATTATTATGATTCAACGTATGTGATGTTCATTTTTTTAAAAATATTTTTATGTATTTTTTCCTTCATGGTTGCTATTATAGGGTGTACCTTAATAAATTTAGCCGGAAAATCTGCCGAAAACAGCGTGTTGACCAGATACAAGATAGAACAACCTCAACCTTTGGATAATCTACCTAAAACAATTGTCACTCCCGCAAATTGCCCTGTTTGTAATTTTAAAAACGATCCGGGTGCAGCATTTTGCGGAAATTGCGGTAACAAGCTGGGATAACAACCCCAAAAGAATAGACGGTCAGCGAAAACAAATCCGCTGACCGTTTGCTTTTGAAGTCCCTACTTTACATTTTTGCCTTTTTTGAATTTTTGCATTTTGACAATGTCTGTTTTAGCTTTAGTAACTCGATTAAATACATTTACTTTTATCCATATATCTGCATAATTCCATAATACCGCATAATTACAATAAATTATACGGAATATCTGTCGCCGCTATTCGCGGCGAGATAAAATATTCAAAACCGTCAGTAGGGACGCCCTCTATCGCAGGGCGTCCCTCTTTCAAAAACAGTCCACCGGACTGTTTTTGAAATTCACCCTTGCCGAGCTCTTCTCACGCTAAAGATTTCGCCGTCTGCGGACGGCGACCAAAGGCTCTGCCTTTGGAAACCGCAAGCCTTTTGGAAAAGGCTTGACCTAAAACTACCGCTTTATTGTCATAACTTTCTCATGGCGGAGCGGCTCGTCAGAGTCGCTCTCGATACTTTCTGCCACACTCCGACAGGCAAACAAAATGTCGGGACAATCAGCTTTTCGGCAATTTAAACCCACGGTGGAGCAACCCCGGCGAATGCCGGGATGGACAGCGGAGGCACTCCGCAAAAAGGCTTGACCTAAAACTGCCGTTTTACTACCATTACTTTCTTACGGCGGAGCGGCTCGTCAGAGTCGCTCTCGATACTTTCTGCCACACTCCGACAGGCAAACAAAATGTCGGGACAATCAGCTTTTCGGCAATTTAAACCCACGGTGGAGCAACCCCGGCGAATGCCGGGATGGACAGCGGAGGCACTCCGCAAAAAGGCTTGACCTAAAACTGCCGTTTTACTACCTTTACTTTCTTACGGCGGGCGAACGCCGCTTGTTCATCGGGTAAATTTATGGTCGAGCCATAGACCAATTTTCCTAAGAAAACTAATTACGGATTGACCGTGCCGGCACGGCACCGGCGGCACGCCGCTTTATAAGAAATATGCAACTCCGCTCTCAAACAGTTTCTGATCCTTTTCAAACGGAACATTGAAATAAAGATTATCTCCCTTTCTTTCGGAATGTCCCATTTTTCCGAGAACCCTGCCGTCAGGACTCGTTATACCCTCAATCGCACATACAGAACCGTTCGTATTGAACTCTATACTATCCGAGGGATTACCGTCAAGGTCAACATACTGCGTTGCAATCTGACCGTTTTTAATAAGCGTATCAAGAAGCTCATCATTGATAACAAAACGACCCTCACCGTGAGAAATCGGTATCGAGAAGATATCCCCCGCATTAACTCCCGAAAGCCACGGTGATTTTACAGAGGTCACTCTCGTATAAGCCATATGTGAAATATGTCTGCCTATGGTGTTGTAGGTAAGTGTAGCATCGTCCTCTTTAAGTTCTCTTATTTCTCCGTACGGAACAAGTCCGAGCTTAATAAGTGCTTGGAAACCGTTGCAGATACCGAGCATAAGTCCGTCACGCTTTTTCAGAAGTGTATTAACAGCCTCACTCACTCTCGGATTACGGAATGTCGTTGCTATAAATTTACCCGAACCGTCAGGCTCATCGCCTCCCGAAAAACCGCCCGGAATCATAATCATCTGCGAATTATTTATTACCCTTACCATTTCCTCTATTGTTTCTTCAATAGCAGCCGGTGTAAGATTGCGCACTATAAGGAGTTCCGGCTCTGCTCCTGCCTTTGCGAATGCCCTTGCAGTATCGACCTCGCAGTTAGTTCCGGGGAACACCGGTATAAATACTTTAGGCTTAGCAGTCTTTATCTTTGGCGAAGAGGTATTTCTTTCCGTATAAAGCGGTATGTCACGGCTCATCTTCGGGCATACAGCTTTTGTCGGGAACACTCCCTCCAGCTTTGACCCCCATATTGAAATAAGTTCCTCTATATCAAATTCGGCAGAGTTTACTTTTATAACAGGCATATTAACTGTTTTACCGAGTTCATAGTAAAGTATGCCGCTGTCGATCTCCGCACCGTCTGCAAGCTCAAGTATAAGCGAACCGGAAAGCGGGGCATAAAGCTCATCATCGGTAAGATTTTTTGCAAATTCAAAGCCTATCATATTACCGAACGACATTTTTGCAACAGCAGCGGCAGCACCGCCCTCTTTTACGGTTGATGCCGACAATACCATACCGTCATTCATAAGTTTATATACGGCACGGTACATTGACTTGAGTTTTTCCCAATCCGGCATATCAGACTGTTTATCTTCGGGAACAGGAACATATATAACTCTTGAATGCGCCTTTTTAAATTCGGCAGAAACCGTCTTTGATGCCTTAGTCATAGCAACGGCAAAGCTGACAAGTGTCGGAGGTACGTCGAGATCCTCAAACGAACCGGACATACTGTCCTTACCGCCTATGGACGGGAGTCCCATTTTTATTTGTGCAGCGAGTGAACCTAAAAGTGCTGCGGCAGGCTTACCCCAACGTGACGGTACATCGTGCAGTCTTTCAAAATACTCTTGGAAAGTGAGCCTTGCGGTAAGCGGGTCAGCACCAATTGCAAGGAGTTTTGACAATGACTCTACTACCGCATACACCGCACCATGGAAAGGACTCCACTTTGCTATTCCCGGAATATATCCGTACGACATTGCGGTCGCATCATCTGTTTCTCCCTCAAGCAGAGGAATTTTTGCAGCCATAGCCTCTTCGGGTGTAAGCTGTGTTTTTCCCCCGAACGGCATCATAACGGTAGCCGCACCGATACTTGCATCAAATCTTTCAACAAGACCTTTTTGCGAACAAACTTCAAGTCTGCCGAGGTTTGCCTTATAGCTTTCGGAAATATCCTTTCCCGCAAGACATTCGGGTGCTTTTGTACGGTAATTTTCGTCCGATTTCGGGGCAGTAATATAAGCCTGCGCCGTTTGTGTCACACCGTTGGTATTAAGGAATTTACGGCTAAGGTCAACTATGACATCGCCTCTCCACTTCATCGTAAGTCGGGGATTTTCCGTAACCACGGCAACGGCAGCGGCTTCAAGGTTTTCCTTATCCGCCTCTTTAATAAATTTATCAACGTCTTTCGCATCAAGCACAACCGCCATTCTTTCCTGCGATTCGGAGATTGCCAGTTCTGTTCCGTCAAGACCGTCATATTTCTTTGTAACCTTGTCGAGATCGACCGTAAGACCGTCCGCAAGTTCCCCTATGGCTACACACACACCGCCTGCGCCAAAATCATTACAGCGTTTTATCATGGTTGAAACTTTTTTGTTTCTGAAAAGTCTTTGTATTTTTCTTTCGGTGGGCGGATTACCCTTTTGTACCTCTGCACCGCAGGTTTCTATTGAATCCATTGTATGTGCTTTTGACGAACCGGTTGCACCTCCGCAGCCGTCACGACCTGTTCTTCCGCCGAGGAGAACTATTATATCTCCCGGTGCGGGCACACCTCTCACCACATTTTCCTTTGGTGATGCGCCGATAACTGCGCCTATCTCAAGTCTTTTAGCAGCATAGCCGGGATCATAAAGCTCCGTCACCTGACCTGTCGCAAGACCTATCTGGTTTCCGTAGGAGCTGTATCCCTGCGCTGCGCCGGTAGTAATTTTTCGTGACGGCAGCTTGCCTGCCATTGTTTTCTCAAACGGTACGGTCGGATCACCCGAACCCGTAACACGCATAGCCTGATATACATAAGCTCTTCCCGAAAGCGGATCACGTATTGCACCGCCGAGGCAGGTAGCAGCACCGCCGAACGGCTCAATTTCCGTCGGGTGGTTATGTGTTTCATTTTTAAACTGTACAAGCCATTGCTCGGTTTTGCCGTCTATTGTAACGGGAACTTCGATCGAGCAGGCATTTATCTCATCACTTTGGTCAAGGTCGGGTATAAGTCCCTTTTTACGGAGCAGTTTCATACCGACAAGAGCCATATCCATAAGAGAAACATCTCTGTCGCTGTTCTTACCGTAAACCTCCTCACGGCTTTCACGGTAAAGTTCAAGAGCGTCCTCTATCGTTTTTGTAAGCTCGGATTTTTCTATTTCTATTTTTTCAAGTCTTGTAAGGAATGTTGTATGACGGCAATGGTCAGACCAATAAGTATCTATGACCCTAAGCTCCGTAACGGTCGGGTCACGATGCTCATCATCACGGAAATAATCACGGCAGAATTTAAGATCCGACAAAGTCATGGCAAATCCCATACTGTCAAAATAATTCTTCATTTCCTCGTCGTTCCATTTTGTAAAGCCCTCAACGACTGCAACATTTGCCGGTACGTCAGCTCTCATATCAAGAGAAGAGGGTTTATCAAATGAAGCCTCACGTGATTCTACGGGGTTAATAAGGTAATGCTTAACTTTAGCGAAATCCTCATCTGTTATATTTCCCTTAATGCCGATGATTTTTGCCGAAACGACCTGCGGACGTTCGCCCTGCGTAAGTAACTGAACGCATTGAGCCGCCGAATCCGCCCTTTGGTCATATTGCCCAGGCAGGTATTCCATAGCAAAGAAACGGTATTCGCCGTTTTCGGGCAGCACCTCATCGTACACCGCATCGGCATTTGTTTCGCTGAGTATGGTTTTCTTTGCTTTTTCAAAGTCCTCACCGTCTATGCCGCTTATATCATATCTGTTAATAATTCTTACCTTTTCCACACAGGTAAGTCCCAGACTTTTTTGCAGATCCGCCGTAAGATTAGACGCTTCTACATCAAAGCCGCTGCGTTTTTCCACAAAAATTCTTTTTACTGCCATTTCTGTCCACCCATCTCCGAAAAACTCGGTATTTTGATAAACCTATTTTATCATATATTATCGAATTTTTCAACATCACGGCGGTACAAATTGAAAGCGGAAAATATTTATACAATGTGATACCCGTTTTGTTATTTAAGATACTTGTCCATTGCATATTTTGCACTTCTTATTATATCGGTTAATACCATAACCTCCTCATTTGAGCATTGGTTAAGTATAAGTAAAGTTTCCTCTACTGCCATATTTTTTTCGGTATATTTTCTGTCGAAAACCAGCTCATCAATACTTACCCCGAAGATTTTTGAAAAATCAATAAGTACAGGCAAACTCAATTTTGTATTCCCTGTTTCTATATGGCTCATATGTGTCACCGAAATACCTGCCTTTTCGGCAAGCTGTTCCTGCGACATTCCTCTGTTTTTGCGATATTTTCTGATATTTTCTCCGATTTTACCGTAATCCACAAAAAATTCCTCCATATAATTAAAATTTACTTGAATTATATAGGCAAATATGATAGAATTAAATAAACTGTATAGACTATTTTATGCCTATGTAGTTAAATTATTATATTTGTGGAGGTTTTATTATGTTTTGTACAAACTGCGGAAAAGAAATTGATGCTAATGCGAGATTTTGTTCTTATTGCAGCACACCGATAAATGAAAATAACTATTCTGTACCTGCCCACTCACCAACCAAAAATAAAAAGATGCACGGGACGACGATGGTATCGTTATTTTTAGCAATTGCAAATGCGCCGATATTATTCATAATCAGAATGATGAATTTAGAAAGCAGAGTAGAAACCGGATGGAGAGAATATATAGTGTATTACGTTCCGGATAATATAAAAGCAATTATGTATGTAATAATGGCTCTTATCACAATGGCATCCCTTTTTTATTAGCAAAAGAACGTAATAAATCAAATATAATTTCTATTATTACATGTCTGGGTGTCATTTCTATGACAAGTCGATAGAATACGGAAGGAAATGATAAATTCTCAAAATAATTGAATAGAGCAAAAAACTGCCGTACAGACCTCTCAAATCTGCACGGCAGTTTTTCGTATATTATATTATTATTTCTTGTATTTCAGGAAAATTTCCTTTGCCTTTTTTCCGTTTCTAATAATTTCCTCTTTCAGTGCGTCTATATCAGAGAATTTTCTTTCTTCACGTATATTTTCAAGCAGACGTATATCGACGGTTTTCCCGTAAAGTTCTCCGCCGCAGTAGTCGGGTATCCACGTTTCCATAAGCGGTTGATCCGAGCCTACCGTGGGCTTTATACCGATATTTGTGACCCCGTAGTATTCTTTTCCGTCAACATATACGCTTGCGGCATAAACACCGAATAACGGCAAAACCAACCCTTGCGGAAACTCCTGATTGATTGTGGGAGTTCCGAGTTTTCTGCCGAGCTGTCTGCCGTGTACAACGGGAAGTCGGAAACCGTACAGTCTGCCGAGCATTTCATTTGCGGAGGGTATATCTCCCCTTATTATGCACTCCCTAATTCTTGTTGAGCTTATCGGACTTCCCCCCATGGTTATTCTCTGCCTTGCAAATACACCTATATTATATTTTCTGCACATTTCTCCGAGTTCAAAACCGTGACCTTTTGCTCCTGCTCCGAAATGGTAATTAAATCCGCAGGCGGCATGGCGTGCATTAAAGCAGCCGTATATTATATCACGCACGAACTCCTCCGCCGTGATATCTTTTATTCCGGCAAAATCAATAAGATAAACCAACTCAACGCCCATAGATTCAAGAATACCGAGCTTTTCATCAAGCGTTATTATGTTTTTGCTTTTTTCACCCTTGAGAATTGTCCGAGGACTTTGCAAAAGGGTAAAAACCGCAGGTATATACCCGTTTTCCTTTGCACATTGTACCGCCTCGCTTATAACAGCGGCATGACCCCGATGTACTCCGTCAAAATAGCCGAGTGCGACCGAGGAAGGTTTTTCCGAGCGTACCAACTCCGTTAAAACTTTCATATTATTCTCCAATATTTTTCTTTTTATTTATACAGTATGCGGCGTGCCGCCGGTGCCGTGCCGGCACTATCCGTTCGTAATTACTTTTACTCAAAACATTAACTCTGTTGCTCGACCGTATATTCTCTCAAACAATGAGCAATAAGTCTATTGTTAAAGTTCTGAAATAAAAAATGCGGATCGGCTCGGAGAGCCGCTCTCGATACTATCTTATGCATTCCGACAGGCAGACTGATTATCGCGGAAACAGACTGCCCTCCACTATAAGCAAAGTGAACGCAAGTGAACGAAAACGCGAATGGACAGCGGCGGCACGCCGCCCGCTAATCCCACCAAAAAGACCAGTAATGCTTATTATATGTCATAGCTATAAGTGCCTCAACGTCTGCACAATCAGCAATATCCTCACAAAATGCTAATTGCTCTTTTGTGGCATTAAGTGCAGTTTCCATGTCGGTTAAAGGCTCATCGATCCTTAATGTGAGAGTATCGCAGGTGACGATCACGGGTACTGCACCATAGCTGTCGTACCAATATTTGCACATAGATATCATATCATCGGTATCGGGACATTCATTCCACCCTCCGAACGGCAGCCATGCAAAAATTTCATACGGATTTAGAGTCGGGATCTGCACAAGGTACAAGCTGCCCTCATAATCGGAAACAGATGGCATAATCGTACTCTGTTCATTTCCGAGCATAGGAAGCATTTCATCAAGCATATCACGGTCGATATATTCAAGCTCATCGCCGTACCGTTCCACGATATCTGAATATCTCCGTTCAAATATTTCCTTACCGTTTGAATGGCTTTTGGACAAAACAGATTTTACATATTCCTCCGCACTTCCTATGCTGCCAAATTGCGCCTCTACCGTTTCCTCAAGCATATCATTTACCACAACAAACACGGGAGTATAGCCTTTTTGTCTGCCCTCATCAACAGCCCGCCCGTAAAGATTTGTAAGTTCCTCTCTGCTCGTATTACTGTCTATTTTTTTTGCCTCGCAGTTAAAAATTGTTTCCATACCTGTATCCTACCTTTCAAGATTACAGCTTTTATAATGGTTTCGGCATCATCTCTTTTGTATGGTCGTAAATACAACATCTTTGCCGCCTCCCGATTTATTTAAGTTTACCGTCTTTGTCATAGTAGTTATAGTCGGACGAATCCATATGTTCATCTTTATTCAGGTTATTATCACTGTTTTTAAACATACCTCCGCCGATAGTATAATTTTGATTTGCATTTCTAACAGCCACAACAATCAAAACGATAATGATTATGATTAAAGCAATATCACCAATAACTTCCATAAACAAGTCCTCCGTTTCTGTTCGGCGTACCACTTCTATTGTAAATCAGATTGTTTCGTTTGCTTTTCGGATAATTTATTAAACAGCCGTTTTAGTCCGTCCCCTCCCAGCATACATATGATTGAAAGGACAACAACAAGTATCAGATATATAAAGATATACAGATAAATGGGCATACTGTCGGGGTCTATATACTTTGTGATATAAAATCTGCACACGGAATGACACAGATATATAGGGAAACTCAATTTTCCGAGGAAATATATAAATTTGTTATTTAAAGACGTAAATGTATCCTTGTTATAGAATGTAATTATCACGGCAATTATTAAAAGTATTATAACACTGAACTGCACATTACTTTTGTATGCGCCAATCATAAAAATAAATGAAATAAAATAAGCCGCCAATGCAATAAATGACAAAAACCGCTTGTTTATCCTTTTTAAAACACCGCTCTCAACTACATAATAACAGGTGCAGCCCAATGAAATTTCGGCAAAAGCACGAATTAGTCCAAAATTTATATACCCGTCCCATGTATAATGATTAAAAGTACCGCATTGGTTATACATAAAGCCTAACAAAAAGAGCGACAGCACGGGTGCGATATACACGGAATATATTTTGTGGTATTTTATAAGTATGGGGGTCAAAATAAAGATAACAATAACCATCGCCGAAAGATACCAAGTCGGCACACACCAATTCGCAGTTTCAAAGCCGAACATTTGCAGCAAAAGAAAATTCGGAATTGACTCAAACACCTTCATTACCCATCGTCCAATTGTAAGGTGAAAATACGGTATCCATGCTATGGAAGTAATTATACAGGAAACAACGTAGTAATACATAATTGAAATATACTTTTTGCCTGCAAAAACCAAACTTGTTTTAACTATCCCTCCGTTCGGTCTGCCTTTATACTTTGAAAGCGATTTTGCCATAAGATAACCCGATACAATAAAGAAAAATTCTACTGCCATAAAACCGTTTGAAAATACCGTCAAATCATCTTTCAAAATACATTTTAAATGATACAACGCTACCATGACAGAAAATAAAAACCTCATCAATTCTATTTTCCCGTTACGCTTATTCATAGCACGCAAATTTTCACCCATCTGAAATTCCTCCGAATTAAAACCTTTTCTTTATACCGAGCTGATTTTTTTCTGTTTCCACAATTCCCAGACCAAGAAATTTGCCATCACCGTAAACCCTTATAAGCTCCCCGTTGCGCCTGTTTCCCATTCCGCTAAGTCTTTCGAGATCGAGCGGTGCGCCGTTGCAAAAACGGACTGCCTGCTTTGAGCTTACTCTTACCCCTGTCAGGTGTGAAAATATTCTGTCGACGGGCAGAATATACTCTTGAAGTCTGCCTTGTTCCCTGATTTCCCTAAGTTCTTCGAGAGTTACGGCATTTTCGACCGAAAAACCGCACGCCCTCGTCCTCTTGAGTTCGGTCATAACACAACCGCAGCCGAGTTCCTTTCCTATGTCGTCACATATTACCCGTATATATGTCCCCTTTGAACAGGATATAACCAATTTTCCGCTTTGACTTTTCTCGTCAAACGAAATTAGTTCGAGTTTATTTATATTGACAGGTCTTGCCTCACGCTCAACTTCAATTCCCTGCCTTGCAAGGTCATACAGTCTTACTCCGTTTTTCTGAACAGCAGAATACATGGGAGGCACCTGCATTATATTTCCCATGAAATGCGGGAGTATGCTCATTACCTCCTCCCGGCTGAAGCAACATTTATTTTCGGAAAGTATCTTTCCCGTAATGTCAAGCGTATCCGTAGTTATACCCAAACGAAAACCCGCCGTATATTCCTTTTCCGTATCCGGCAGCAATGACTGCGCCTTTGCCGCCGTTCCTATGAGAACAGGCAGCACTCCTGTCGCCATCGGGTCAAGAGTTCCGCTATGTCCGACTTTCTTTTCCCGGAGTATCCCCCGCACAACGGCAACCACATCAAAGGAAGTATAATTCTTCGGCTTATCTATCACTATTATACCATTCATATTTTATTCTCCGAGTGCTGCCGTACAAACAGAAATCATATCGGCTTTTGCGGCGTCATGCTCTTTAAATATACTGCACCCCGCCGCCGCCTTATGTCCGCCGCCGCCAAAATTACCGCATATACGGCAGGCATCACATTCTCCGTCAGTCCTAACCGAAAAGCGGTACTCACCGTTTTCTTTCTCTTTCATCGTGATTCCTATTTTTACGCCTTTAATCTGACACGGTATGCTCGCTATACCCTCGGTATCCCCCGTATCTGCCCCTGATTTCTTCATAGCCTCGTCCGTTATCTGTATAAAGGCTATCTTACCGTCACCGAAGTATTCGAGTGTTTCCAGCACCATTTTTTCAAGTTCGAGCTTCGCCCTCGTCTTGGTATCAAACATAATTTTGCATATACGTGAGCTTTCAGCACCCTTTTCCATAAGGTCAGCCGCAATTCTATGAGTTTCGGGCGATACCGATGAATACTTAAAACAGCCCGTATCGGTACAAATACCGGTAAAAAGGGCATTTGCCGTATATTTCGTAATATTCAGACCCATAACATCAATAAGATTTTTTATGATTTCTGCACACGACGATGCATTCCCGTCAACATAGCCCTCTTTTGCATATCCTGTATTTGAAAAGTGGTGATCAATGCATAAATCAACCTTTTCGGCATACTTTTCCGCATTTCCGTTTAAAAGTGAGGTTGATGCAAGGTCAACGCTCACAATAAATTTTCCGTCAAATTCTTCAAGTTCAAAACCGTCCGTTACACACGAATAACAGTCCGGTATTTTATCTCCGCAAAGGGGATTTGCTTTTTTGCCTATACTTCTCAGCACACTGCAAAGTCCGTATGCACTTCCGACAGCATCTCCGTCGGGCGATGAATGCATAAGGACTATAAAATTATCATTTTCAAGCAAACGTTTTGCCGCATCTTCAAGAGTTATCGTTTTCATCTGTTTTCTCATCCTCCGCTTTTGCATCTATATCCATAAGTATTCTTGATATGTTTGCACTGTATTCTATCGAATCGGTAGCCTCAAAAGCAAGTGCGGGAGCGTATCTTAATTTAAGCCTCACGCCAAGCTCATGCCTTATGAACCCCTGCGCATTTTTCAGTGCCTTAACCGCAGTCTTTGCCGTTTCAAGACCTTTCATGGAGCTGATATATACACGGCAAAATGAATTATCCCTTGCCATATCACACCGCACTATACTTAATATACCGTCGTGCAGACGCGGATCTTTCATCTCCCTAAGAATTGCCGAAAGCTCTCTTTGTATATCTTCAGACACTCTGTCTGTTTTATGATTTGCCATTATAAATTTCCTCCGTTATACATTTATTTAATTATCGTTGTTTAAGTGCCTTTACCGTATTGTAATATTCCGCAGCATTCAGACCGCTTTCGCTCATAAGACGTTTTTCTGCAAAATCCGCAGTATAAATTTCCCTGCCGAGAATTTTGACTGCGGGGCCGCTTTCGGTATCTATCCATTCCCCGCCTATATTTGCGATTATAAGAAATCCGAGATATGCCCCTGCATTTTTGGCTATATTATCGTACACGTTTTCCTTTATTATACCTCTGCTGAGGGCATCGAGTACTTCATCATAAGATGTTATATATTTGTCCTCCGAGCCTAATGTGATCCCAAACGACTTTTTGGCAAAGCTGATAAAATCGAGTGCGCTGCCAAGCATAACCAGCTCCAGCGTTGCAAGATCGTCACTGCCTTTTTTTATCAACTCATATTGTCTGTAATAATAATCTTCAAGTGCGGGTATTCCCGAATTATAGTTGATCCTCCTGCCGCTTTCGGTTTCAAGCCGTTTCATGACAACCACAACCTTCCCTTATATATTCACTAATATGATAGCATATTTTTGTTAATTTTAACAGTATATTTTGAAAATTGCAGCATAAAAAAATAATGAAAATAAAAACGTTTTTTCATTAAAAGAACTATAAAGCGTTTTATATATTGTATAATATAATACTATATAAACAAATATAAAAAGATAATACGGGGAGGAATTAAGAATGCTGAGCGCAGATTACAATGAGAAATTCGGAAAAGAAGGTCTTACCTTCGACGACGTGCTGCTTATTCCGGGCGAGTCAAATGTCCAGCCTAAAGATGTTGATATCAGCACACATCTTACAAAAAAGATAAAGCTCAACACTCCGCTTATTACGGCGGCCATGGATACCGTTACAGAAACAAGAATGGCGATAGCAATAGCAAGAGAGGGCGGTATCGGAATAATACATAAAAATATGTCAATAGAACAACAGGCTGACGCCGTTGATCGGGTCAAGAGATCCGAAAACGGAGTTATCGTAAATCCGTTCTCCCTTTCACCTAACCGTTACGTTGACGATGCAAATAAGCTGATGTCGAAATACAAAATTTCGGGTGTGCCGATATGTGAAAACGGCAAACTTGTAGGCATTATAACCAACCGTGATCTTCGTTTTATGAATGAGTCGGATTACAGTCAGCGCATCGCCGACGTTATGACAAAAGAAAAACTTGTTACAGCACCTGTCGGAACAACACTTGAGGAAGCTCAAGCTATACTCAAAAAACATAAAATAGAAAAACTGCCGCTTGTTGACGAAAACGGAATACTCAAGGGTCTTATAACCATAAAGGATATAGAAAAGTCCGTTCAGTACCCCAACAGCGCAAGGGATGAAAACGGCAGACTTCTCTGCGGTGCGGCTATCGGAGGAACTCCCGATGTGCTTGAAAGAGTCGAGGAGCTTGTCAAGGCACAAGTAGATGTGCTTGTTCTTGATTCCGCCCACGGTCATAACAACAACATTATTGAGTCCGTTGCCAAAGTAAAGAAAGCATTTCCGGACGTTCAGCTGGTTGCAGGAAATATCGCAACGGCCGAGGCAGCGAAAGCTCTCATAGATGCGGGAGCAGACTGCGTTAAGGTGGGCATAGGCCCCGGTTCGATATGTACTACACGTATAGTTGCCGGCATAGGTGTTCCCCAAATCACGGCTATATACGATGCTGCATACGAGGCTTCAAAACATGGAATACCGGTAGTTGCAGACGGCGGAATAAAATATTCCGGAGATATTGTGAAAGCACTTGCTGCGGGCGGCAGCGTTGTAATGATCGGCTCACTTGTTGCGGGTTGTGAGGAATCCCCCGGCGACAGTGAGATCTATCAGGGCAGACAGTTCAAAGTATATCGTGGAATGGGCAGTCTTGGGGCTATGGATAAGGGCAGCGCCGATCGTTACTTCCAATCCGGCAACAAGAAGCTCGTACCTGAGGGTGTTGAGGGACGTGTACCCTATAAGGGTCCGCTTTCGGATACCGTGTATCAGCTTATGGGCGGCTTACGTGCAGGCATGGGTTATACCGGCTGCGCAAACATACAAGAGCTGCATGATAAAGCTAAATTTATCAGAATTACGGGTGCAGGCTTGAGGGAAAGTCACCCCCATGATATCCAAATAACCAAAGAAGCCCCCAACTATTCCTACAACGGATAATCGGACGGGCATTAACGTATTTGAGTTTTCGCTCATAAAGAACTTACTCGGCACTTATACAATGGTCTGCTGTCGGTGATCTTGTCGTTTCAGACAGAACCGTTGAATATATCAGCAAAATTAAAGATATTCGTACACTTTTCAATATAAACATAAACAGAATTTTATGCCCAACCATAAACGTTATTCGTAATGGTCGGGCATATAAATTTTTCTTTTACTTTGGGGGAGTATTATGAATGAATTTCAGTTTACGACTGAAAGGCTTGTAATAAGAGAATATAAAAAATCCGATCTCGACGAATATATAAATGTTACAAGCCAACCCGAAATATTTGCGACAACATACGGAATACCAAAAGATTATACACGAAAGTACGCCAAAAAATATTTTCGGCTTATAAGAGAAAATATAGCAAATATGCGTGCCTTTGAATTGGGTATGTTCCTCAAAACGAACGGTCGTTACCTCGGCAACATAGGACTCATAAACATCAGCCTTGCACACAAACACGCCGACATATCCTACTATATAGATAAGGACTTCCGTAATATGGGCTTTACGACCGAAGCAGCATATCAAATGATTAAATTCGCCTTTGAATTTATGCATTTTGAAAAGGTTACCGGTATATGTATGAGCAGCAATACGGCATCACGGCGGGTAATGGAAAAAATAGGTATGAAATTTGAGGGTACAATGCGAAATGAATTATTAAAAAACGGGGTATATTATAATTTGGACAGACTTTCAATCCTCAAAGAGGAGTATTTTACAGATAGTAATTGTTAAAAACCGAAAAGTTTTCAACATCAAAAAGTTGAAAGTGTTAAAAAGATTTTACCGATTGTATTTTTAAAGACAAATATTACCCGAAAATATGCCTTGACTTTTACAAAAACTCTATATATTGTGTTTTATTTGACTTTTTTTCCAATTTATCAATATATACTGTTTCAACAAGCCGGTGGATAAGTTTTCAACATTTTCAACATTTCGATGTTGAAAATGTGTAATTCTATTTTGAAATTAAAAAAATACACTATATTACAAAATGTAAAAAAGTTTTTATTGAAAAATAATTATACTTTTAAGTATAATCATTCAAATAAATACTATGAGTATAAAAAAATCGGAATATTATTTTATTTTTTACTTGACAAAGAACCATATGTGTACTATAATAATAAAGCTGATTGTCACAGTAGAAAAAATTCGGCGGTATAGCTCAGCTGGCTAGAGCATTCGGTTCATACCCGGAGTGTCGTAGGTTCAAGTCCCACTACCGCTATTTATCCGGCCCGGTGGTCAAGCGGCTAAGACACCGCCCTTTCACGGCGGTAACACGGGTTCGATTCCCGTCCGGGTCATTTTTATTATACACACCCTCTCGCAATATCTTAGTTTAATATCCCTCGCAACCACTATATATTGTGCATACGGCTTGAATGTATGCAATTTATACCTCACCGAGTGTATCTGATACCCTCCGAGGAGGGAATTACTCATACTGATCTCGATTTTCGGACGTCGAGTCGCCCCATAAATACCGCGATCGCCCTTCGCAGAGGGTATGTATATATTCATGCCTTCTACAAAAGGCAATCTTTGGCGAAAAATTGCCTTTAAAGCATACACAAGACTATTTTATCCTGCAAAAAGGTTCGTGGTATAGCCAGCCAACGCAATGCAGCGGTTTACAGGTTTTGCACTCTGCCCGTCGTCCCGACAGTCATCGTTTAGCTCTACGACTACTGTGATTTGCGTATTAAACAGGATTAGATCCTTACCCGGTGTTCGGAAATTATCAATCAGGAGTCCACATCTGATTGGCTCGCTCGGCCATGAGAGGTTGGCGTTTTGGCATAACTGTTATCCTACTTACCTTTGTATTTTCGTCTTGTTGCTTTTTTTATTAAATTTTAGGTTTAAGAGCAAAGCTTTTTTGTGTTATGATTTGCTCTTACGCAATCACGTTTTAATTTTATAAAATGCGACTGCGTAAAAGCAAAAATAAAAAAATAATAGATAGGGGGGTGTGTCCATGCTTTACATAGCGATAGCATTATATACGGTTTATTTTATTTATGCTGGCATAAATTGTGGAGATGTAATCCGCAAATTGAAAGAAAAATAAAAAATATGCCAAGTCATAACGCCCCACTCATTTCATCAAAAAGGCACTATCACTTGACATTTTATCCAAAATAGGCTATAATAGCCTAAGAATGGCATCTATAAGTCGTGAGGTAATCTCTATACCTTTTCGGCGTATGCCCATTGATTGTTTGCCGACAATTGATGGGCTGTAGGTGTCTTTTTTATTACCTACTGTAGTTATTATACACCTTTCAAAGCCGTTTGTCAATATCTTACAGTAATTTTGTTCGCAAAATTTTATGAACATTACAATATAACAACGGGTGGGACTTGGAGTCCCACCTAAATTTACACTGCTCTTAAACCAAAAACTAAATAACAAGCAACCTCGCAATATGTAGGAATATGCGAGTTGCAACAGGATTAACCTATGCATCCTGCGGAGGGCGATCTCTCGCAATATGTAGGAATACGCAAGTTGCAACCGCTACATATTGTGCATACGGCTTGAATGTATGCAATTTAAACCTCACCGAGTGTATCTGATACCCTCCGAGGAGGGAATTACTCATACTGATCTCGATTTTCGGACGTCGAGTCGCCCCATTTAAAAATCATTATGCATATATTCTACAACAACAAGTTGTTGATGTCAATGTTTTACAGTAATTTTGTTCGGAAAATTTTATGAACATTACAATATAACAACGGGTGGGACTTGGAGTCCCATATTACGAAGCCATATAATATATAGTCATGGTGCATATGGAATTAAGGATGATAAAATGTCCACAACACTATAAAATATCAATGTGTTTGAGCTTATCATTTTGTATACGATTCCTGAGTACGTTCTGCCATCGTTTCCAACGGCACATACTTTCATCTTTTCTTCAATAAACATAATTAAAAACCCTTTCAAAAAAGTTTCCCGCCCCACGGTCACCAGACTTCGGGGCGGTTTTGATGTGGGACTCGAAGTCCCAAGTTTACTTAGCACCTACTTTAATTATTGGGTTGGTTCTTGTTTGTTATATTGTGCATAATTTCATTGATAATAGTTTTTGCAGGAACTATGACCAACTCAATGCCGAGTAATATTGCGATAACTGCAAGTGCAGATAATTTCCAATCCATACTTGCATAGTTTCCAAGCACATAGTTTATACAACAGCCTGCTAAACCGCTACCTAAAAACGGCAGAGCAACAAACATCAATGCTGTTGTTATGATTGCCGTAAACTTCAAGATCGGATTGATTTTTTTCTTCTGTTCTGACATTTCGTTCACCTCCCCTCAATCAGAAAACAGGACTTCAACTCCCATGCACCGAGGAATTATCTTACTGCACATTTAATCTTGTGCAGCCTTTTATGAAAAAAGATAATTCCGCCGACAATACCTATGTTCATAACAGCAAACAACAGTCCTAATAACAGGAGATTAGCTGTTGTTACATCGCTGCTGTTTAACATGGTTTGCAAACCGGGAATATTGAATAAAATGCCTGCCATCTCTACGAGCAATAATGCATAAAATGACATCAATGTAACACTCGAAGAATAAAACTCGGTCTGCAAAAAGTCGATTATTTTTTTCAGCTTCATACTTATCACCTCCCTTCAAGCAAAAATGGGACTTGAAGTCCCAAAGCCATTATGCTATATCCACTTGCTGTCCTGCTCATATTTTTTTACGAGTTTGTAAAATGTGGTACGCTTAAGTCCCGATAACTCTATCGCAGTTTTACCGGATATCTCCTTTCGCTTCCACCGAGTATAAATCTCATCCCAGTTCACAGGCAGTTCGACCGTGGGGCGTCCGAGCGATCTACCTGCCGCCTTAGCAGCTGCAATACCCTCTGCTTGACGGTTTTTTGTTGTGGCACGTTCCTGCTCGGCGATAGAGGATAAAACCTCGATTATGATATTATTTACCATGTCAATGATCCACTCCTGACCGTCAAGATCAACCATGGTCGTAGGCAAATCAATTATCTTTACACGGATACCGTTTTTCTTATAAAACTCAAGCTCTGCCTTAATGTCTGACTTATTCCTGCTCAGACGGTCGAGGGACTTATCAACAAGCGTATCGCCGGGTCGAAGAATGTTATTTCTTAAAATCTGATAATTCGGACGATCTAAATCCTTTCCGGATACCTTATCGGTAAAAATATATTTCTCATCCGCACCAATTTTACGGAATGCTTCAATTTGTCTGTCTAAATTCTGCTCACCCGTACTCACACGGGCATAGTAATACGTTCTTGATATTCCCATATTTTTCCCTCCTATCCTGTTCGCAAAGGTGTACTTTTACGGACATCAAAAGTTCTATGAAAAAATGCCGTTTTTCGTAGACTTTACGAACACTTTTTTCCATGATTTTTGCAAGGACTTTTACGAACACTTTTTCCTATTTTCGCTTGATTTTCCTACCCTTTTGTGCTATACTCAAATCACAGCTAAAGGGGTATAGCTGCACAAGACGACCCCCGACAGAGATTAACGGACTTTGTCGGGGGTTGTTTATTTTTACGTAAAAAACGGCTTGCATAAACCGTTGTTACCGTTTAACAATCGTCATCATTGTCAGTAAGTTTTTTGCCAACAGAAGAAAAAATGCCCGGTTAATGTGGCTTCTGCGGTTTACCAACGTTCCGAAAAAAATGCTGATATGCCAAGTGCAGCAGATCCTTAATATACTTTGAGTAATATATAACTATTTCTTTTTCTGTTGGAATAAAAAAT
>CANQBP010000002.1 GCA_947589415.1 uncultured Clostridia bacterium | reverse complement strand
CCGACTCTGCCCGTCGGCTCACTGCTCATAACACAAAAACAGGACAGCTACACACCGGGAGATATCGTGATATATCAAGATGATGACGGAAGTCTTATAACACACCGCCTTGTTTCCCTCACAGACAGTGAGGCTGTCACAAAGGGCGACGCAAACAATACCGAGGACACCCCTTTTCCACCAACACAAATTAAAGGAAAGGTACAGGCAGTCCTGCCCGGTGTGGGAAGTTTTCTCTATTGGCTCCGTACTCCTCCGGGGATATGCTCGATTCTGCTTGCGGTGGGAATTTTAATTCTTCTCCCCGGTTATTTAATTAGAAAGGTGGGCAAAACGCATGATAGAGTATAATGAAAAAAAGGCTGTTCAAACAGAAGAGCCGGATATAAAACTGCCAAAACTTTTTCGGCGATACCGTCCGAAGTATTTAAAAAAGCCGGAAAAGAGGAAATCACTAAGAGCATTAACTTGCTTTGCTCTTGTATTTGCCGCTCTTATGATGTCTGCGGCAGGGACTTATGCTAAATATATATCTCCCCCGGTTACCGTTGGGCCTTTCTCGATTCAGGCGGCACAGTTTGCGTTTGAAGCAAAACAAATGACACCGGAGGAAACAGAAGCATACAAAAGTGAACACCTCACTAACTTAGGTGATAACCAAATTTTAGCCTGTGCCTTTACAGTCAGCAATGAAGACGTGAACGGAAATATTTCCGAGGTTGATATGGACTGTGACCTTACGTTCCGTGCAATATTAGTTGTCGATATGGATGGTCCATTGGGTGACTTAGCTTTCAAATTGGTATTACCATCCCTCTACGATCAGGTGAAAGCAAAGCTCTATGTTGACGGTGAGGAGAAAGCAACTCTATCGACCGGAGATAGTGCAAGTGTAATCCAAGGCGATGTACCAATGCCAATAGCAACTTATCGTACGGTGGATGCAAATTATTATTTAAAAAACAGCGACGTGTTGCATATGAACGCTGGAGTTTCAGAAAAACATACCTGTGCAATTGTCTATGACTTTTCAGAATACGAATATGATTCTATAACTATAAGAAATCCAACAAATGAACCGTCCATTACTATAACAGCAAATCAAAGTAATTAAGGAGGTTTAGAGCAGTGAAAAAATCAACAAGAATTAATATAAAGACTTGTTTTTGTGTTTCAGCATTTCTTCTTTTCCTTATAATAACCTTGGTATCTTTATCATTATCTACAACCCTTGCAAAGTATTCAAAAGAATTTAAGCTTTCCCCAACATGGCAGGTCGTAATACCGAACAAAGTTCCGGCTGGTGATGTTAATAGTCAAGAACCACCCAGCATTGAAGAAGTAAAGCCTAACACGGTATATCAGGTTAAAAGCGGCGATACGCTTTCATACATAGCCGAAAAATTTAACGTCACTTTGGAGGCATTGGCCGCATATAATAATATTGAAAATACAGACAATATACAGGTCGGAGCAATACTCCGTATTCCGCCGAAAGACTATGTTCCGCCCGTTTCGTCCGAGCCGTCGGAGGAAACAGTCGGCAGTATTGCCGAAAAAACGGAAAATTCCGCCGCAGATAAAACTTCCGAACCGTCGGCAGTTTTGTCGAAATCGGAAACATCAAAGGACGAACAATCCGAGAACGGAACGACAGCAGTAAATTCTGACGGAACATCAAAAACAGATACCGCCTTGACCTCGGAAACAACGGAAAATACCGAAGAAATGCCGACGGCCGAATCCGATAATGCGGAAAATACTGCCGTATCCGACAGCGTTTCGGAGTCCCAAAGCGGGATACTGCAAACGTCGGATAAAGAAACGGAGTGACATAAAACAAATTGGACAATTTGCTGTTTTTTATATTAGGATTTATACTCGGCGGTTTTTTCCTTATAATGATTTTGGGTATCTTTCAGAGCAGACGGATTACTCAATATGAACAGATTATAGAAAAACTTAGGAGTCGTAATAAAATGCTTGCCGCCGAAATTACAAGAATATCGAACAACAGTAATCCCAAAACGGAAACTTGTATTTTTTGCGGCAGGGAGATACCTGACGGCAAAATAATATGTGACTCCTGCATTAAGAATAACTTATGACAATAACTTCTTTATTTTTGTTCCCTTTTTTCTGCCCACGCTTTAACATTAAAAGCGGGGGCAGATTTTTTATGCACAAAAAATATTCGGCATACGGTATTTTGTTATTCTGTCTGAAAATACCGACATAGCGGTATATATATTTGCGGGTGCTATGCCTAATTACTGACATAACACCCGCATTTATTATGATCCGCCTGCAACATTTTGATTAAAATGTTTTTATGTACGGGAACTGATTGTTGTTGTCGTCCTTGTCATCGGTTTTATTCTCATCGGACACCGTATTTCCGCCACTGCCGAATGTATCGGAAGTACTTCCGAAACTTCCCGTACCGCCATAAATATTGTTTGAACCGCCTGCGCCGTAAAGACTGTTACTGCTGCCGTAGTTGTTATCCGTTACTATTCCGTTACTGCCCGTACTACCGTAACCGCTATCCGTTACTCTTCCGTTACTGCCCGTACTACCGTAACCGCTATCCGTTACTCTTCCGTTACTGCCCGTACTACCGTAGCCGTTATCCGTTACTCTTCCGTTACTTCCCGTACTACCGTAACCGTTATCCGTTACTCTTCCGTTACTTCCCATACTACCGTAGCCGTTATCCGTTACTCTTCCGTTACTTCCCGTACTACCGTAGCCGTTATCCGTTCCACTTCCGTTACTTCCCGTATAACCATAGCCGTTATCCGTTACTCTTCCGTTACTTCCCGTATAACCATAGCCGTTATCCGTTACTCCTCCGTTACTGCCCGTACTACCGTAGCCGCTATCCGTTACTCCTCCGTTACTTCCCGTACTACCGTAACCGTTATCCGTTACTCTTCCGTTACTTTCCGTACTACCGTAGCCGTTATCCGTTCCACTTCCGTTACTTCCCGTATAACCATAGCCGTTATCCGTTACTCCTCCGTTACTTCCCATACTACCGTAGCCGTTATCCGTTACTCCTCCGTTACTTCCCGCATAACCGTAGCCGCTATCCGTTACTCTTCCGTTACTTCCCGTACTACCGTAGCCGCTATCCGTTACTCTTCCGTTACTTCCCGTACTACCGTAGCCGTTATCCGTTACTCCTCCGTTACTTCCCGTACTACCGTAGCCGTTATACGTTCCACTTCCGTTACTTCCCGTACTACCGTAGCCGTTATACGTTCCACTTCCGTTACTTCCCGTACTACCGTAGCCGTTATACACTCCGTTTCCGTAACTGTCCGTATTACCGTAGCCGCTGTACGTTTGGTTCACATTACTGTAATAACTGTTTGAACTTCCGGTATAGCTTGATTTCTTTTTTCCGAAAGGAATAAACAGTATAATTGCTATAAGAAGTGCGCCGCCGCCTATACCGAGCATTATATACGGGGTACTTCTGTTATAATTTCCGATTTTATACGGTGTCAAATACTGATATGCCGTCATACTGTCAAAATAACCCGTATCCACCAAAGCCTCAACGGCAACCTTTCTCTCATCGTCCTCAAGTCCGGACAGCTGTCCCGTCAGTGAAACATTCTGACTCTTTCCCTGCTCTATGCCTAAAAGCAGATCCTTTTGCTGCTTATCCGCTGTTTTGAAAGTGATTATTTTTTGATTATCGGATACGATAAAGTAATATTTTTCGTTATCCCTGTATCCGAACTGACCTATAAGGTTGTCTTGTGATATTTCAAATTCGACCAACAACCCCGGTTCAAGTTGATTTTCGGACAGCTCATTAAAGTTTTTAACATCTTTCTGCTTTGACATTTCCAAAAATCCCAACACACCCAAAATCAAGCCTACCACAAGCGCCATGACCGCCATAACGGTTTTGTTCCTAAAAACAGACATATAAACCTACGTCCTTTCTTTATAAAATTTTACACGGTTATACCTGTTTTTTCAGTATAGCACTACACTACACAAAAATCAACACATTTCAAAAAAGAAAGTTTCATTGTACAATATTATGTACACTAATATATTATAAATAAAAAAGATCGGATATCATGCACTAACGCACGAAATCCGATCTTTCGGTATAATGCTTACGAAAGCTCAAATGCACCGGTATAAAGCTGATAATACTTACCCTTTTGTTTTATCAGCTCATCATGTGTACCTCTTTCAATAATTCTGCCCAATTCAAGCACCATGATCATATCCGAATTTCTTACCGTACTTAACCTGTGTGCGATAACAAATACGGTTCTTCCGTACATAAGACCGTCCATACCCTTTTGTACGATTGCCTCCGTTCTCGTATCAATACTTGATGTTGCCTCATCAAGTATCATAACGGGCGGATCTGCAATTATAGCCCTTGCTATCGAAATAAGCTGACATTGACCCTGCGAAAGCTGACCGCCGTCACCCGTAATCACCGTATCGTATCCGTCGGGAAGCATTGATATAAAATCATGTGCATTCGCCAACTTTGCTGCGGCAATGACTTCTTCGTCCGATGCATCGAGCTTTCCGTAACGGATATTTTCCCTGACAGTTCCCGTAAACAAATGAACGTCCTGCAAAACGATCCCCAACGATTTGCGCAGATCCGTTTTTTTGATTTTATTTATGTTTATCCCGTCATAACGTATCTTACCGTCAGCAATATCATAAAATCTGTTTATAAGATTTGTTATAGTTGTTTTTCCTGCTCCCGTTGCTCCGACAAATGCAACCTTTTGACCTTTTTCCGCAGTAAGGGAAATATCATGCAAAACTATCTTGTTCTCGTCATAGCCGAAATCAACTTCTCTCATAACGATTTCGCCGTTCAGCTTTGTATAGGTTACTGTACCGTCACCATGCGGGTGTTTCCATGCCCACATTTGGGTACGTTCTTCGGACTCTGTAATATTGTCGTCTTTATCGTATTTAGCATTTACAAGTGTCACATATCCGTCATCATGCTCACTTTCCTCGTCCATAAGCTCAAATATTCTTTCTGCACCCGCAAGTGCCATTATAACGGCATTAAGCTGCTGCGATATTTCGCTGAAAGGTCTTGTGAAGTTTTTGGACAGCGGCAGAAATGCGGCAATAATTCCGAGTGTTATCGGTGTTATCCCGAAAATAGCCAAAGCCCCTCCCACCATTGCAATAAGGACATACTGGAGGTTTCCGAGGTTATTCAGTATCGGCATAAGTATATTGGCATAGGTATTAGCGGCGGTCGCACTGCGGCACAATGCTTCATTTTTCTTGTCAAATTCCGCCTTTGTTGCATCCTCGTGGCAAAATACCTTTATAACCTTCTGACCGTTCATCATTTCTTCAATAAAGCCGTTGACCTCTCCAAGTTCTCTTTGCTGGGCAACAAAATTTCTTGCACTTCCCGTTGCAATTATTTTTGTCACAAAAAGCATTAGAGCCACAAACAGAAGTACAAAAAGCGTCAGATACAGATTAAGCATAAGCATAGCAACAAATACGGTAATTATCGTAATTGCCGATGAAAACATCTGTGGCAGACTTGCAGACATCATTTGACGAAGTGTATCTATATCGTTGGTATAGCGGCTCATGATATCCCCGTGTGCGTGTGTATCAAAGTATTTTATAGGCAGCGTCTGCATATGGGCAAAAAGCTGATCACGTATCTTTTTCTGTATTCCCTGCGATATAACAACCATAATTCTGTTATACGCAAGACCTGCAAGCGCACCTATAAGCAAAGCCGCCGCCATAACGAGAATGGCTTTTAAAAGATTGCTGAAATCGGGATTATCCGAACCCGAAAGCGGAATTATATAATCATCTATGAGTGTCTGCATAAACATAGAACTCATCGCACCTGCTGCGGCACTCAAAACAATACAAATCAAAACGATTATAAATTTGAGTCTGTATCCGTTAAGGTAACTCAGCAGCCTCTTTATTACCTTTGCCGGATTTTTCAGTCTTTGTCCCTTTTTCATATCAGCCATTCTCCTCACTTCCTTTCTGTTGTGAATTATATACTTCACGGTATATCTTATTACTTTCAAGCAGTTCTGTATGTGTTCCTACGGCATCTATTCTGCCCTTGTCCATAACGATTATTTTGTCTGCGTCCTGTACGGAGGAAACTCTCTGCGCAATAATTATTTTTGTGGTATCGGGTATTTCCTCAAGGAACGCCTTTCTTATCAGCTTATCGGTTTTTGTATCAACGGCACTTGTCGAGTCGTCAAGAATAAGTATTTTCGGCTTTTTAAGAAGTGCCCTTGCTATACATAGTCTTTGTCTTTGTCCGCCGGATACATTCGTACCTCCCTGCTCTATGTACGTGTCATATTTATCGGGCATACGCTCGATAAAATCATCTGCCTGCGCCAACTTACAGGCGTGTACGATATCGCTGTCGGAGGCATTCGGATCGCCCCAACGCAGATTTTCCTTTATCGTTCCGGAAAACAGCACATTTTTCTGAAGCACCATTGCCACATTGTCACGAAGCACCTCGATGTCATAGTTTCTGACATCTTCTCCTCCTACAAGGATACGACCTTCGGTAACATCATACAATCTCGGAACCAACTGTACAAGACTTGATTTTGATGAACCCGTACCGCCTATAACTCCGACGGTTTCACCCGATTTTATCTTGAGGTCAAGATTTTTCAAACACAACTTATCCTTATTTTGGGAATAGCTGAAGCTCACATTGTCAAATACAATACTTCCGTCTTTTACTTTCTCAATCGGTTTGTCGGTATTTTTAAGATCTATTTCCTCGGAAAGCACCTCTGCGATACGGTCGCCGGAAGCCTTTGACATGATTATCATAACCATTGTCATTGATATAAACATCAAACTCATAAGAATTTGCATAACGTATGTCATCATGCTGACAAGCTCGCCCGTAGTCATACTTCCGCCGACTATGAATTGTGAAGCAAACCACGATATTATCAAAATACAGGCATAAACGCTTATTTGCATAACCGGCATATTAAACGCAATAATTTTTTCTGCCTTTGAGAAATCCTTGTAGATAATATTAGAAATCTTCCCGAATTTCTCAACCTCATGGTCTTCCCTTACGAATGATTTTACCACTCTTATACCGTGAAGATTTTCCTGCACCACATTGTTGAGTCTGTCATAAGTTTTAAACACTCTTGTGAAGATAGGGTGAGCAAGACGCATGACTATACCGAGAGCCAGAGCTATAAACGGTATGAATATAACAAACGTCCATGACAGACTTGAGTTGATATTAAATGATGCCGCCATGGCAAATATCATCATAAACGGCGCACGTACGGCTACACGGATCATCATTTGAAAGGCATTTTGCACATTTGTAACATCTGTCGTAAGTCTTGTAACAAGACTTGAGGAAGAGAAATTGTCAATGTTTGAAAATGAATAATCCTGAATTTTATAGAACATATCATGTCTTAAATTTTTCGCAAATCCTGCTGATGCCTTTGCCGCAAATTTTCCTGACAATGCACCGAACACCAATGCCGCAAAAGCTACGGCAACAAGTATCAGCCCGGTTTTGACGATGTAGTCCATATCGCCTTTTCCGTTGTTACCGTTGACGCCGTAATCTATGAGGTTTGCCATAAGAGAAGGCAGCAACACCTCCATAACCACTTCAAGTATAACAAAAACAGGCGTAAGAACGGTCGCCCACTTATATTCACGAATACTTTTAGCAAGCAGCCTTACCATAATTTTACCTCCATTTCATTCTGCATTTTTCCTTATCTTTTCCAAAACCCCGAAAAACACCTCCAGCTCCTCATCGGAAATTCCTCTTTTCAGCTTTCTTTCGGTCAGGTTAAGCTGTTCAATCATTTTGCAATGCATTTCACGTGCTTTAGGAGTAAGCACCAGTTTTTTCAGCCTTGCATCAAAATCAACACTTTCCCTCGCAATAAGCCCTTTTTTCTCCATGAGTTTAAGCATACCGGATACGGTCGATCTCCTAACGGAAAATCTTTCCTCAATATCCTTTTGAAATATGTCCCTCCCTTCATTTTCCGCAAGATAGCCGATTATCCAACCGCTTTTACCGGTAATCTCATCAATTTCGTCCGTAAACCCGTTGTCACGGCATTTACGTTTAAGCATATTGTTCGTCTTACTTATTTCCACGCCGACAAATTTCGGGACATTCATAATTTCACCTCCGACAAAAAAATCGCTAACCGTTTAAAGTTAGCAAGCTGATTGTTAGCTTGCGTACATTTTACCATAATCCCCATGCTTTGTCAAGGTCATATTTGGTGCACAATAGACTTTTCATTTTAAACTGTGTCCGTGCGGTACGCATATATATCTATCTCTATCTCTATATCTATCTCTTTCTCTATATCTGGCGTTACATTTTTCAAATTCTTTTGTTACATTGTAACGCAGCGCAGCATTTTAATTTTAAAACATCATAACAAACCCTAATACACCCCATATTACATACATATACGGTAAAAATATAACCTGACGGGGTAACATTATGCATTTTTTTGCAGTAAACATATATTTTTGGTTAAACAAAAATTCTATGGGCATATAGGAAAAAAAATCGGGTACAAAATTTTAGCGGAAAAACGTCGGCTTAAATAAATACCGACAACACAAAATTCGCCGTTACACCTTTTTGTTTGACTGACGTTACATTATATAATACAACACCTTAATACTTAAACATTATATCAAATCCGACATACACTCCCCATATTACACCCCTATACGGCAAAAATATGACCTGACGGGGTAAAATTATGCTTTTTTGCTGCGAACATATATATTTTGGGAGTTAAAAAAATTCTATGAGCATATAGGAAAAATAAAACGAACTCAAAATTTGAGCAGGAAAAAAATCTGTAACTTAAATAATTACCGGCAGTATAAAATCCGCCGTTACCATTTTCGGATTTTTGTTAAGCCGATGTTACATTGATGTTACATCGACGTTACATTGTAACGCAACATTTTTATATTTAAACATCATAACAAAGTCAACATACACTCCCCTTATCACACAATAATACTGTAAAAATATGACCCGGCAGAACATAACTTGTTTTCATGCCGAACGGACTAAGAAATGTTTTCCGTAAAAATCTTGTCATTTTATAGTATTTGTACGGATATATTCACTAATACACTTGTATTTTTAAGCCGATTAAAGTATAATTAAATATATATGCCGATTTTACAATGAATATCTATACTGCGGAGGGAGATATATATATGAAACGACTGACTGCGCTGCTTACGGCAGCACTCATAGCATTAACCGTATCAACAACAGCATTTGCCGTGCCCACGGACGAAAGCAGCATACAAACGTCCGGTAATTCCTCGGAAAGCAAACCGGAGGAAAGCTCCGTTGCAACAGCCGAAAGTTCGGTTTTTGACCCCGAAAAGATAAGTTATAAGTCATTTGAATTAAAAAATGCGGATATGACAATAGATTTGCCGTCGGATATGTATTTTCTGACTCCCGATATAGCCAAAAACGATCCTGCGCTCAGTGCCGCAAAAACGACTGCCGAAGAAGTTAAGAAGAGTTTTTCGGAAAACGGAACTCTTTTAAAAGCGTTCACCAAAGACTTTTCTTTTGATATAAACGTGACAATGTCCGAAAATGACAGAACTAAAACCATAGACAATCTGTTATCTCTTTCGGACAGCGAGCTTGAAGAAGTAGCGAATGCACTTTTAGAAAGTGACTATACAACGGGCTGCGCAAAAAATACGTATAACGGAACTCTTTTTCTGACACTCGACACGGAATATAAATCGAGTGATACAGAAATTTACGGTGTGCAGGAATATACTGTTGTAAACGGGAAAAACGTCATAATTACTTTTCAATCCCATACGGGACAGTTCAGTAAAAACACACAAAAACTCGTTAAGGAAATAATGAACAATACAACTTTTGCAGGCATTGAAGCTCCCGTTGAGATATCCGATGCCGGTCTTGCAGACGTTACCGATCTTGATCCGAGATATATGGCAATTCTTATCGCCTCTGTAATAGGACTTGCTGCGCTTGCCTCAATGATAATAGTCGGAACAAAATACCGCCAGTCCCGTCTTGCCGCCGCATTGAAAGACGACAGTGAGGTACATAAAACCGGCGACTCCGATATTATCATAAAGACTCCAAACACACAAATACCCGTCGATGACGAAACCGAAGACGTTAAAATAAATAAAGACAGCGAGAAAAAAATTGAAGAAAAGCCTTACGATTCCTCGATTTTTGAAACGAAGGACGAAAATGTGCTTTTTACAAACGAAAAGGTTCTTGAGGAGAGGGAACTAAGAGAAAAAACGAAAAACATTCCGAGACTTGACTCCGCAACAGAGCTTTCGATACCGAAAAATCCATATACACCCGTAGGAAAAGCGGAAGCCGTTGAACAGCCCGCAATGTCTGTAACGACCGAATTTGCCAAGCTGTCAAATATAAGTGCGGAGGAATTAAAAAACGCAAAAAAATCAAATTCCGATACTGACGGAACAACTGACGAAGATACTGTTGTTTTTGCCGAGAATACTCCAAAGGCAAAAACCGAAATAGAGCAAATCGGAGAAGAAGTTTTTGCAGATGACCAATCCGACAGCACGGACGGGAACGGTTTCGGTACGGAAAATGATATAAAATCAGTCGGGGATATACCCGAAACGCAGGAAGAAAACAAAATTTCCGATACACAAACGGATCTGTTCTCTGCCGCCGTAACTCAAGACAGCAAGGAAGATATTCCGCAAAATGTGAGTGATACGCCCGAAGAGGAACTTTCCGAATACGAAAAGCGGTTCGGAAAGGGAAGAAAAAATAATTTTCAAAATCCGTCAGACGTAAACAAAGACGATTCGGTATCAAAGTTTGAGAAACATTTCGGCAAGCTGCAGCCGGCATCAGCAAAACAAAATACTGCAGCAGATACGATAGCCGCAGTTGACCCTGTAATAAAATCTTCCGCAGGCTTTTTCGCCGCAGATAAGTCACAAAAATCTTACGAAAAAACCCTGCATGACGAAACGCAGATAACTATAACCAAAGCTCCCCCGAAAATCCCCGAACCGGAAATATCTGCGCAGGCAGTTGTAAAAATTACAAGGACTTCCCCCATGCCGAATATATCCGGTGAAAAGACTAAGCAAACCGAACAGCCGCAGATGAAAGCCGAAACCGAGCAGTCGGTCGATATCGAACAACCGAATGAAAGTACTGCCGAAAGTAAACCCGAAGATTTAAAAACGGAAAGCGGCAGTACCGAAAAGAAAGGAATTTTGCGTATATTTACGGAAAAACTGTTCGAGCCCGAAGAAGCTGAAGAGGACGAATTTGTCGAAGATGAAAAGGAAAGTACAAATAAGTTTGTAAACAGCTTTAAGGATAAATTCAAATACCGCCGTCCCGAACCCGAAAACGATCCGTTAAACGACACAAATAAACCAACGAAATACGGCACTGAAATCTATCGTTCCGCCGATGCTCCGAAGTCAAATCATATAGAGTTGTCTGTTAAGAAGAATGAAGATGGAGATACAGTTATAGATTCTGTCAGTGACGAAACGGGCAAACCCGTAAAAATCACAATCAAGGACGGTGAGTCCTCTTCGGAAACAAAATCCAAATCAAAGAAGAAAAAGAAGAAATCAAACAAAAACGACAAACAAAACAAAAAGTCGCAGCATTCGGCAGACCCGACCGGCGTTATCGGAGCTGCTGCGGGTGTTGCGGGGGTTGCAGGGGTTGCAGCGGAAACCGCAGCGAATACCGCATTAAAAGCCGCATCGGAAACAGCTAAAGATACCGTTGAAAACGCTAAAACCGTTTCGGAAATCATCTCAAATGCAAAAGATACGGTAAGCACGGATAATAAGACGGATAGAAAAAACGTATCGGAGGACAAAGCGGCATCAGGCAGTATAAAGGACGAAGTTAAACCAAAATCCGATAGTTCGGGAGTTTACGGAAAAACGGAAAATAAGGCCGTATCGGACGGCGGTACGGAGAAAACCGCAGGTAAGACTGATACGGACAGCAGTACAGAGGAAACCGCAAGTAAGACCGACACGGACACAGGTACGGAAGAAACTGCAAGTAAGACCGATACGGACAGCAGTACAGAGGAAACCGCAAGTAAGACCGACACGGACACAGGTACGGAAGAAACCACAAATAAGACCGATACGGACACAGGTGCGGAAGAAACCACAAATAAGACCGATACGGACACAGGTGCGGAAGAAACTGCAAGTAAGACCGATACGGACACAGGTGCGGAAGAAACCACAAATAAGACCGATACGGACAGCAGTACAGAAGAAACCGCAAGTAAGACCGACACGGACACAGGTGCGGAAGAAACCACAAATAAGACCGATACGGACACAGGTGCGGAAGAAAACGCAAGTAAGACCGATACGGACACAGGTGCGGGAGAAACCACAAATAAGACCGATACGGACACAAGTACGGAAGAAACCGCAAGTAAGACCGATACGGACACAAATGCGGAGGAAACCGCAAGTAAGACCGATACGGACACAAGTACAGAAGAAACCGCAGATAAGACCGATACGGACACAAGTACGGAAGAAACCGCAAGTAAGACCGATACGGACAGCAATACGGAAGAAACCGTAAATACTGCCGATACCGACATAAGTACGAAAGAAACCGTAAATACTACCGATACAAACACAAATACGGAAGAAACCGTAAATACTGCCGATACAGACACAAATACGGAAGAAACCGCAAATGCCGATACAGACACAAATACGGAAGAAACCGCAAATAAGACCGATACGGACACAAGTACGGAGGAAACCATGAACAAAACAGTAAATGAGAAAGCAGAAGAACCCGATGCCGAAACACCGGCAGCCGAATTTGTATTCGAGCGTGACACGGGCATAATATTTGAAAGAGCAATTATACCCTCGGAAAGTTATGTCGGAAATATTACTCCCCTAACCTCGATACCAAGACTTGAAAGCGTTAATGCAAACGACTACAATAAGCTGATTGAGGAAATGCACAAACAGTCTGCCGAAAATGAGGAAATCCAACCGCAGGCAGAACCCGTCGCGGAAATCAGCGAACCCGCAGAATATGATACGTCATCTTACTATGACAATACCGAGGACGATACACTTGACCCGTTTGCTCCGGGAAGCGGTGAAATGACACTAAAGGAAATAGACAAAAAATCCTCACCGAAATTAAGCGAAAGAATAAAACGCTCACTCGGTAAAATATTCTCCTCCGCAGATGACGAAGGGTAAGGTGAATTTTATGAACAGTATTCTGATAAAAAACGCACATATAATCGACCCCGAAAATTCGGTAAACGGCATAGGAAATATTTTCATAAAAAACGGACTTTTTGCCCCTTTGGAAGCTGCGGACGGTGATGACGGCATGATTATTATTGATGCATCAGGTCTTACCGCCGTCCCCGGTCTGACAGACCTCCATGTACACCTCAGAGATCCGGGACAAACACATAAGGAGGATATTATAAGCGGGTGCAAAGCTGCTGCGGCGGGCGGTGTGACGAGCCTGCTCGCCATGCCTAATACAGACCCCGCAGCCGACAGTCCCGAAACCGTAAAATATATACTCGATAAAGCCAAAAATGCCGATGCGCACGTTTATGTTGTCGGTGCTGTAACAAAAGGTCTTAAAAGCCGTGAGCCCACCGATATTGATGCACTCTACCGTGCAGGCATATCCGCACTTTCCGACGACGGCAGACCTGTCGAAAATACCGCAATAATGGTTAATGCAATGAAAAAAGCCGCTGCGCTTTCAATACCGGTAACGGCACATTGTGAAGATCCTTACCTTGCGGGCGGCAAGGTAAACGAGGGAGAAATATCCGAAAAGCTCGGTATCAGGGGTATGCCCCGTGCCGCCGAAGATGCGGGAACCGCAAGGGAAATAGCTCTTGCGGCGGCATACGATATTCCGATACATATATGTCATGTCAGCACATATACTTCAGCAAACATGATAAGAGATGCAAAAAAGGCAGGCGTAAAAGTGACCGCCGAAACAGCACCTCACTACATTATGCTGACGGAAAACGAACTTCTTAAACGTGATGCGGATTATCGCATGAATCCCCCGCTGCGCACCGAACGTGACAGACTTGCCATGATCGAAGCATTATGCGACGGTACGATAGACGTAATAGCGACAGACCACGCTCCGCATACACCCGAAGAAAAATCCGATTTTGTTTCCGCCCCGAACGGCGCAATCGGAATGGAAACTTCTTTTGCGGCAGCATATACCGTACTTGTCAAGGGCGGGTATATGAGCGAGGAAGAGCTTATAAGGAAAATGTCATGTAATCCCGCCAAAATACTGGGAATACAGGCAGGCTCACTGACTGTCGGAAAACCTGCCGATCTTATGCTGTACGCCCGTGAGGATCACGTTGTTGACCCCGACAGGCTGCACGGAAAATCAAAAAATACCCCGTTTAAGGGGCTTACACTTTCCGCAAAGGTCAAGCTGACCGTCTGCGGAGGAAAAATTGTGTTCAATGAAATTTAATTGAAACGGAGGAAAACAAAATGTCATTCGACAGACTTATTCAAAAAATCAGCGAAAAAAATAATCCCACGGTTGCGGGACTCGATCCGAAGCTCGATTATATACCCGACCATATTAAGGAGGAGGCATATACGAAGTACGGAAAAACACTCGAAGGTGCGGCAGAGGCAATTTTTGCCTTTAATAAAGGTCTTATTGATGCATTGTGTGATGTTGTTCCGGCAGTCAAGCCCCAATCGGCCTATTACGAAATGTACGGCTGGCAGGGTGTACGTACTCTTGCAAAAACGATAGAATATGCAAAACAAAAAGGATTGTTTGTTATCACGGATGCAAAGCGTAATGACATCGGGGCAACAATGCAGGCATATTCCGCTGCCCATATCGGACATACGGATATTGAGGGAGAAAAAATTGAAGCATTCGGTGCAGATGCGCTCACGGTAAACGGATATCTCGGAACAGACGGAATAAAACCCCTTTTGGATATATGCAAGGCTGACGATAAGGGAATATTTGTGCTTGTAAAAACCTCAAACCCCTCATCGGGCGAATTACAGGACAAAAAACTCGATGACGGACAAACGGTATATCGCACCATGGGGGATATGTGTGAAACATGGGGCAAGGATACTGTCACCGCTTTAGGATATTCCGCCGTCGGTGCCGTTGTCGGTGCAACATATCCGGAGCAGCTCGGTGAATTAAGAAAAGCCCTCCCCCACACTTTCTTCCTTGTACCCGGATACGGCGCACAGGGCGGAGGCGCAAAAGATGTTGCCCCATCATTTGACAAAAACGGTAAAGGGGCGATAATAAATTCCTCAAGAGGAATTATGTGTGCATGGAAAAAAGAAAACTGCGACCCGCACGAATACGCACAAGCTGCAAGAAGAGAAGCCGTAAGAATGAGGGACGAGATTGTTTCCTGCATAGGCTGAACGAAGCAGGCTGCCCGATAAAATATATTAGCGGAATACAGCAGCACGACAGAGTAAGCAATAAATAAAAAAGGGTTTGTCATTTCGATCATGATCGACGTATTGACAAACCCTTTATTTTTAATTAAATTTTATCTTTTTTCGATTTTGTACCCTAATTTTATAATCACCTTGAGCGTTTCAAGAGCCGTATTGCGATCATAACTCTTTTCCGTTTCGGAAAGCTCATCATAAGGAACAAGACACGGTGTTTCCTTACTGATATCATTCCTCACATCACCGTATGTCCAACCATCCGCAATTCTTCCTGCCGACCATACATTGTGAACATTCTCGGCTATTTTTTCCGTCAGCTCCAACAGCTCCTCCGACAATTCAACATCATCGGTATCAATAGGTTTAGGTTCATACATAAAAATTACTCTCCTATATATAAAATTAACTTTAAAACAAATCTATGCCCTTGAGTCAAGATATATGAGATATTCGTCAAGTGTCATATCCATTGACCGCATACGTGACGCATTTTGCTTTCCTACGTATCTGAAGTGGGTCGGATCAAATTCAAAACCCGTGTCCCCCTCCTTATCTTTCGGATACCTCAATATAAAACCGTATTTAATCGAGTTTTTATACAGCCACAAATATGCATCGCTGCCATCAAAGTTTTCTCCGTCCGTTGTGCCGAATTTCACGGCAAGCCCGCTTTGGAACTCCGAATGATCCTCCATAGGCACGGTTTTTTCAGCTTCCTCCAACGCTCTTGCCTCACCATATCCCTCTCTTGCCATTAGACGTCTTACCTCGTCCATATACAGCTCATGCTGTACTTCGGCAGACACATAACCTCCGCTGATGACCAGCGATATACCGTCCTCATCGGCAGCCTCAATCATTTTATTGAGGTCGGAAATTATACATCTGTCAAATTTGTATTTACCGTATGAAACAAGATCCGTCTTATAGTCGGACGAAAGAGGATTATCAGGGGATATCAGCAACAACAGCTTACTTTCGTCATAATCTCCGTTTTCCTCTGAGTCGGAGTTTTGAACCGAACTCTCTCCGCCGCTCACTTCAAACATTGATTTATATTGATTTATCCCTGCAATAAGAAGTGCAACGATTATAACTATTATCAATATGGGCAATATTACCATTGCACGTTTTAACCCGCCAAGATCTTTCTCATTCATGGAAAAATCACGATTTTGCGCATTGATCTGCCTTTTCTGTTTTACCCCTTTTTTATTTTTCTTTCCGAGTGTAGATTTAACCGTAATGATATCGTTCTTTTTCATTTCTTCACCGCCCCGCATTTGACCGTAAACACAACAATCAATTCTGTTTCTTATTGATATTAACACATATAGGTACTGTTTTTCAAGGTGCGGTATTCAATGAATACAAATTATTGCACAATTTGCGCATACGGTCAAATTTAAAATCACATTTACGGAAAAAACTATAAAGCTGAAAGACGTTTGATTAAACATAACGGAAACGGACGGCACTTCCGGCGGCTGCCGCAAAAAGCACGTCCGTACATATATCTTCAGCCACCCATTTCTATCATCTTATCTATGCATTTTCTTGCCTTTGTTATGGTTTCCGTATCAAGGAGAATTTCCTCCCCTCCCGTTCCGCAAACACAATTAAGCACATCGACAAGTGTGGTAGATTTCATATTCCTGCATATAAGCCCCTGAGAGAGAGGATAAAATTTCTTATCGGGACACTCAAACTGCAAATGCTCCGATATACTGTTTTCCGTACCGATTATAAATTCCTTTTTATCGGAGTTTTTCGCATATTCCATAATTCCCGATGTCGAACCGACATAATCCGCCATTGAAACGACAGACGGCATACATTCGGGATGCACAAGCATTTCAGCATTCTTATGCAGCTTTTTTGCGATAAGTGCATCACGCTCCGTAACGGCAGCATGAACGGGACAGCCGCCCTGCAGGAGTTTTATATTTTTCTGCGGCAGCTTTTCAGCCACATACGCTCCGAGATTACAGTCGGGAATGAACAATATGTTTTTATTTTCTATTTCACCGACTATTTTAACCGCACTTGATGATGTTACACATACATCACATACGGTTTTAAGTTCAGCCGTAGTATTTATGTACGCAACTACCGTATAATCCGGAAATTTCTCCTTAACCCCGATAATAAGCTCTTTATCCATCTGTTCCGCCATCGGACAGCCCGCCGAGGGACTCGAAAGGATAACTCTCTTTTCCGGGGACAGCATTTTTACTGTTTCCGCCATGAACCTTACTCCGCACATCAGCACATTTTTATTGTCAACCGATGCCGCCTTTTTGCTAAGCGCATAAGAATCACCGACAAAATCGGCAACCTCAACTATATCCTGCGACTGGTAGCTGTGCGCAAGTATGCATATATCGTTTTTCTTTTTCAATCGTACAATTTCGTCCTGTACTTCCCTTACTGTCATAATTAACCTCTCCACATTCCTGTATTTTTTAAAAATCCTTAATAGAATTAAGAATGACAAGTTTAAAATGAAATTTGACAAGTTTTCTTGACATTTGCACCACTTTATGATAAACTGAATAAAGATGACACTATTCCTTTTTGAATACGGATTTCGGTGCGCCGCATATCGGACAAACCCAATCGTCAGGAAGCTCATCAAAAGGAACAAGGTCGTCGCTGTATTCATATTTACATATATTGCATACGTACTTTTCCGTACGTTCTACCTCCTCCTCAATGTAGGTGGGTGCATACTTCGGGGATTTTCCTTTGATAACGTTCCTATAAAAATCGTATGTCATGGGCTTTCCTTTGATTTTTTCACTTCCCGCTTTCGGCTCTGCTATAAAGATAGTATGCGTTACGGTTTCTACAACGTTTACCACCTTGCAGAGAAACCAACAGCAGATATTTTCCTGAATAACCGGTGCGCCCTCCCGCAATACCTTATACTTGACGTTAGCGAGCTTATCGTTATCTCTTCCCGAAGTATATCCGAGCGCCCCGATAGCCGTACCTGTCGTTTCTTCGGACAATACGCTCACGGTAAACTCGCCGTACTTTTTAATACACTCGTTGGTATAGTTGCTATGATTTACGCTCACGGCTATTGTCATAGGCAGTGACGAAATCTGCATTACGGTATTTACTATGCAGGCATTGGGTGCTTTGTCCCCGCGCACACCGATAGCAAACATACCGTAGGATAACGACGAAAGTATCTTATCATACATATAAATTACTCCTTTCCAAAAGAATTTATCTTTTGCGCAAATCTTAGATATATAATACCATAATCTTATTTATTTTACAAGAAAAATTTGTATTTATATAACTTTTATCTCCGACCCGCATAAAGCGGAACGGCAGTCAAAAATATATTGCCGCTGTTCCGCAGACAAAAATCGGGACAGCAATCTATACGGATTTTATTATCAATAAAATTAGTCCGTACAAAACCGATGCAACAGTACCGTAAACAATAACGGGGCCGGCTATAATAAACATTTTTGCCCCAAGACCGGGTATATAACCCTCGCTTTTAAATTCCATGGCGGGAGATGCTACCGCATTAGAAAATCCCGTTATCGGAACAAGTGTACCTGCACCGCCTATTTTGGCTATATTATCATACCAGCCGAAAGCGGTAAATAATGCTCCGAGAAACACAAGAGTAACACTTGTAAGACAACGTGCGTCTTTGATATCATAGCCTATAAGACTGTATCCGTCCGTCATTGCCTGACCGATGATACATATAAGACCGCCGATAAAAAATGCCCCAAGACAGTCACGTATTATACGGCTGTTCGGAGATGCCTTTTTTACCATTGAGGAATATTCTTCGATAGTTACATTCATAAATAATACAGTCCTTTTTTATGGTTTTAAATAATTATTCTTAATTATTTTTCCGTACAAAAACTGTTTTATACATGAGCGTTCAAATAAGATCGCACAGGTAAATAAAAAATTTTTAAATAATTTAAAAAGGTGTGTTTTTTTTGAAAGAAATTTATCTTGACAACAGTGCCACGACCCGTGTGTGCCGTGCAGCTGCCGAAAAGGCAATGCAGCTGATGACAGAGATATACGGAAATCCCTCCTCACTTCATTCAAAAGGTCTTGAAGCCGAACATGAAAAGGAAAAGGCAAGAAATATCATAGCCGAGCAGCTTTGTGCCGAAAAAACAGAAATATATTTCACCTCCGGAGGTACGGAGGGAAATAATCTTGCAGTCATCGGCGCTGCCCATGCTCTAAAAAGAAGGGGAAACAGGATAGTCACAACCGAAATAGAACATTCGTCTGTTCTTGAAGCAATGCAGGAACTTGAAAAAGAGGGATTTGAGGTAATATACCTGAAACCGGGAAATGACGGAAAAATTCCCCGTGATAACATTAAATCCGCAATAAACAGTAATACCGTGCTTGTAAGCATGATGTATGTAAACAATGAAACCGGTGCCGTACAGCCGATAGAATGTGTGCGAAAAATTATAACGTCGGCAAACTCGCCCGCACTTTTCCATGTTGATGCGGTTCAGGCATTTATGAAAATACCCGTTGTCCCGAAAAAACTCGGTATAGACCTCTTGACGGTAAGCGGACATAAGATACACGCCCCGAAAGGTGTCGGCGCACTGTATATAAAGAAAGGTGTGCGTATTCTTCCGATACACTTCGGAGGACTTCAAGAAAAAAAAATACGCCCCGGAACAGAACCGTGTCCCGCAATATGTGCTATGGGCGCAGCAATTGAGGAACTTAACAAAAATAAGAACCGTTTGCAGCATATAGAGGAAATAAACCTCTACTGCCGAAAAAGACTTTCGGAAACCGAAGGCATTGTTATAAATTCGGACAATGACTGTATTCCGTATATAATCAATTTTTCGGCAGAGGGACTGCGTTCCGAAACCGTTCTTCATTTTCTCGCAGAAAGACATATATATGTTTCAAGCGGCTCTGCCTGCGCAAAAGGTCAGAAAAGTCATGTGCTTAAATCACTCGGTCTGCCCGATAAAATTGCGGATTCTGCGATAAGAGTGAGCTTTTCCGAGGAAAATAACAGGGAAGATATTGATATTCTTATAAAATCATTGGAAGAAGCTCTTTTGACTCTTGCAAGAAGTAAAAAAATGTGATAGAATTACTTGTGTATCTTTGTAGAGGGTGATATAAAACAGTATGAAAGAAGTAATTTTAATAAAACTCGGAGAAATAGTCCTTAAAGGACTTAACAGAAAAAATTTTGAGGACAGGCTTATAAAGAATATTAAGCATAGGCTGCGACCGATTGGAAATTTCAAGGTGAGAAACTCACAATCAACCGTAACCGTAACTCCTTTAAACGAGGACACCGATATGGATACGGCTGCCGAATGTATCTCAAAAATTTTCGGAATAGCGGCTTTTTCCCGTGCTTGTGTATGTGAAAAAGATATAGAAAAAATCAAGAAAACCGCAGGAGAATATCTTGAAGATGATTTTTCGTCAATAAGAAGTTTCAAGGCGGAGGCAAAACGTTCCGATAAGAGCTTTCCGCTTAATTCACCTCAAATTTCAAAAGAGGTCGGAGGATATCTTGCGGAGCTTTACCCGAACGTTGCCGTTGACGTACATAACCCGGACGCCGTTGTCATGGTAGAAATACGAGATGATGCGGCGTATATACACTGTGGTTCGCATAGGGGTGCGGGAGGCATACCGGTAGGTACGGGCGGAAAGGCTGCAATACTTATATCCGGAGGAATTGACAGCCCCGTTGCCGCATTTATGATGGCGAAAAGAGGAATAGAGCTGACAGCCGTACACTTTGCGAGTCCCCCATATACAAGTATAAGGGCAGAAGAAAAGGTTGTTGAGCTTTTGAAAAGAGTTTCAAGGTACAGCGGAAAAATGAAAATGTACACCGTGCCGTTCACAAAACTTCAAGAAGAGATACGTGATAAGTGCCATGAAGAATATTTCACCATAATAATGCGCCGATTTATGATGATGATTGCAGAAAAGATAGCATTGAAAAACGAGTGCAGGGCGCTCATCACGGGCGAAAGTCTGGGACAGGTCGCAAGCCAGACAATAGGAGCAATAGCTTGTACGGATAACGTATGCACAATGCCCGTTTTCAGACCTCTTATAGGTATGGATAAGGAAGAAATAATAGAAATATCAAGAAAAATAGATACGTTTGATATATCTGTACAGCCATACGAGGATTGCTGCACGGTATTTACACCTAAACACCCCAGAACACGGCCCGTTATCGAAAATGTTATATCGGAGCAGAACAAAATCAATTATGAGCCGCTTATAATCGAAGCGGTCGAAAATGTCAGGATTACGGAAATTTAAGTATTCAAACGTCAGGAGTGATCATTTATGAATGCCGAATTATATTTGCCGAAGGACGGAAAAGCATTTGCAAAAACAAATAGTGACGATTTTGAAAAGACGGTCAAACTGCTTAGTGATATAGATATAAATATCATGTACAAAACAGAAATAAATATGACCGCAGAAAGCATTTCGGATGCTCTTAAAGAAACAAAATCGGGTGATGACAAGATAGATCTTGTCATCGTGGCAGATGCTTTAAATTCCGATGACAAAGACAATGCCGTCAAACTGCTTGAACAGCTCGGCATAAACGAAAAACCAAAAACCATAGAGGTTCGTGACGTGCCGCCGAAAGACAGCACATCTAAGCCGGTCAAAAAAACTCAAAGCAAAAATGCAGCCACCGAAGATGTCATAATCGAATCCTCTCCCGCATTGATGATTGATGATTCGGGTGAGGAGATAACGCTTATAGACAATGAAGATGACAGTAATCCGGCGGAGCAGTCGGAAAACACAATATCCGGCGAAAATGATGTAACGCTTAAAATCGGCGATGATACGCAGGAAATCGTTTTTAACGAAAATAAAAATATCACAAAAACCGAACAGCAGGACGGCAAAAGTATTATTGCATATTCTGTCGCACATAACGGTGTACTTATTATATTACTCCCTACCGAGGAGGCTGCGGGAAAAGAGTTTGATTCGATATTGTATGATGTATGCTGCTCGGCTCTTAACCCCAAGAAAAAGAACTCGTTCTGGAAGCGTTTTATCCCATGTTCGGGTGATACGCCTTTTGATGTTATAAGAAAGGTCGTATTGATAGTTGCAATCATAACATTTATTGTTTCCGCAAGTATGCTTGTAAATATACTCGTTATACGTCCTGCCGTAAACGATAATACAACGGGAAGCATACGAGAGCTGCTTGTATCAACCACAGAAACAGATGAGGAAGGAAATGAAATCACCAAAAAGCCGACTGACGGTTCACAAGGAACGCTTGTGGATTTCAGTAAGCTGCTCAGCGAAAATAAAGATACGGTAGGTTGGATAAAAATTCCGAATACAAGAATCGACTATGTTGTTGTTCAGCCGCCGGAAAACGAGGATCATGAATATTATCTTTACAGAGATTTCTATGGAAATTATGATGTTTACGGAACTGTATTCATGGATTATCGCAGCTCGCTTGACTCCAAAAACCTCATACTCCACGGTCATCATATGCAGGACGGACGTATGTTTGCCAATATTCTTAATTACGAAGATTTCGATTTCTACAAAAAAACTCCGACTTTCACATTCAATACCATATACGAAAAGAGTGAATGGAAAATTATATCCGTTCTTAAAACAAACACTCTTGAGGAACACGGAAAATTCTTCAATTATTTGAGGGGCGATTTTGACAGTGACTATGACTTCCTGAATTTTGTATATCAGATACGTGAAAGGTCGCTTTATGACTGCCCCGTTGACGTAAACGAAAACGACACCTTAGTCACTCTGTCGACCTGCACCTATGATTTTTCGGAATTTAGGTTTGTTGTTGTTGCGAGAAGGGTGCGTGACGGAGAAAATGCCAAAGTAGATGTATCAAAGGCGAAAGTCAATCCCGATACGCTGTATCCCGATGTATGGTATAACGTCAGAGGCGGAACAAAACCCGATGTAACCACTTTCCAAGAGGCATACAATGAGGGTAAAATAGACTGGTATGACGGCAAAAATTCCAAATGGTCGGAAAAGGACGACGAAAAACTCGAAAAGGTACTTAACGAGGGTAAGAAAAACGCACTTAAAGGACTTCAGGACTACATTTCCTCAAACAAGTATTTAGAGGACGATCAGAAAAAGCTCAATGATATTCTTGATAAATACAAGAAACTCATAAATGACGCAACAAGCGGCAAAGAGGTCAATGAGTTGTATAACGAGGCTTACAGAGAATTTTCTAAAATAAAGACCGCAAAGGAAATATCCGAGGAACAGGAAAAATCGGATAAAGAAGTTTCCAAAAAGGAGCTTAGCAATGCAAAGATAAGTGCTAAAACCGCCATAAAGGATTCGATAGCCGGCAACAAGTACTATACTGCGGAAAGATTGGAAGTTGAATCTCTCATTAAAGAATACAACAGTAAGATCGACTCCGCAAAAACGGTTGAGGCAGTAGAGACATTCAAAAAGGACGCAATTTCCAAAATTTCCGAAATAAAGACCTTTGAAGAAAAGGACAAGGAGAAACCCTCTGAGCAGGAATCGTCTGAACAGAAACCGTCTGAACAGGAATCGTCAAAACCGGAATCGTCAAAAGCAGAATCTTCCATTCCCGTTGAAGAACCCACAACGGGTACAGATGTCAACAACCTTAAGAAAGAAAAAGATACGGCGATAAATAGGATTAGTTCATATAAGGATAAAAAGTTTTATTATACGGAGCAGCAGAAAGAGATAGACAATATTATCAACGTTTATAAGGATTATATAAACAAATCCGAAAGTAACGAACAAATAAACAACTACATCCGTGACGCCCTAAAAGAACTTGATAAAGTCAAGACATCTGCGATGATAGACGAGGAACGCAAACCGCCGGTCGAAGAACCAACAACGGGTACAGATACGGAAAAACTTGAGGAAGAAAGAAATAACGCTATAAACACTATACATTCGTATCTTGATATAAACCTTTATGCTCAAGATCAGCAGGTGGAAATATATTCTATATACAGCAAATATGAGGAGCTTATAAACAGCTGCGAAAGTATCGATCAAATAAAGGAATATATCGGCAATGCCACAAGAGAGCTTGATACCGTCAAAACGTCGTCGGAGGTAAATGAGGATCAATCGTCCGATAACGAAGAAACAACACAAAATGAGGAGGTATAAAAGTTGGATTATGAAGTGATTTTTTACAGATCCGGAAAAACCTCCGAAATACAAAATTTGCTTTCCGATAAGCTGTCGGATATCTCACTCTCACTTAACGAAGTGTATGCCGCAGTTTCCCCGAAAGAACTTACGGATACGCTTTCCCGTTCCGTAAAAAGAAGCAGGCTGATATTCATAGCCGGAGATGATACCGGCAAGCAGGGAACTGCGAACCTCCTCAATAAAATTCTTCGCTCGGATAAAACGGATATTTCATTAAAAGAACTGAAAAACGGTGATGATACCGTTTGCTGTATAAAACGTTCGGGAGAACAGACTATTGTCGTTCTCCCCGACGATACGGAAAATATAAAATCCGTTTTACCCGAATTAAAAAGTAACCTGTCGGATATATACGATCTTGAACAAAAAGATGATGATACCCCGATACCCGAAGTAATAGCGGAGGATATAACGGAAAATATCGACAAACAAATGTCGCAGGTCAAACGTGTCCGTGTCACTCCGTCGGGAAGTACCGCCGAAAAACGTGCAAACAGTATCCTTTCTTCATTGAAAACGACAATAGCAATACTTCTGATTCTTGCAGCTCTGCAAATCGGCGCAGCATTATACCTCTTTTTAACTCAATAACATGATAAAATCCGCAAATAAAACTCCCACATTTAACGGGACTCAAGAGTCCTGCAAATGCGGGAGTTTTTTAGTACTCGACACACAATATTCGATTATTTGCCTCAATGCCCGAAACACACATCGGACGGAGTCTGCCCGCATATCGGACATTACTGCTATGACTGTTTTTTCAACTCTTTTCGTCTATGTCTTATAATAAAATAAAGCACCACCGACCGTATGCCGACTATAACGGCACCTCCTCCGAGAACGAAAAACAAAAGCGCAGGAATAGGACTATGTTCCAAAATGCTGAGTATCACGGCAATAATACAACACGGCACACCTCCCGCCAAAGGGATAACAATAGACGAAACCTTATATTTCAGCTTGCCGGAGGTCGTTCTTTCCTCGTCCTCGGCTATCTCTTCGGGTGTTTTTGCAGCCCGTCTGCGTACACTTACGAGCGTATATATCCCTATAATAAGAAACGGCAGCGACAGGGTTATAACGATCCAACCGCCATATGTCATTGTTTTGGTTGACACGTCCATCGGATTATTCGTGAGATAGTATATTGTTATCTGATCCCCGACTTTCCAAGAGTTTTCGTATTGTCCCAATTCTATATCGGTGTATTTTTTTGTGCCTACATTATAGCTTATAAGCGTACTGATACTCTGTCCTTTTATAACATCGGGACCATCAATTGTTTTAAATCCCGTTATGGTTGCTCTACATTCAACCGCATTATCGGGACTCCTGTTCTCTGTTGTGAGATATATTCCTATACACAACAGACACGCCCCCACAACGATAAGCACTATTCTGCCGAATTTTCCGAAATTTGATACAGGCTCCATAAAATCACTCACTCTCCGTTACGCTGCCTTTTTAAGATTTATCAATATCGTTTTTGAAAGATCGTTATAGCGGATCGAGTATTCAAAAACAAGATCCGAATTATTTTTAAGGAACTCCTTTATAAATAATTCAACATCATTCAATATCAAATTATAATCACTCCTGCTTTCAAATTTGACGCTAAGGTTACTTATTCCCTCTTCATCAAAATTTTCAAGCATTATATCTTGCAGCTTGCTTTTGGCATCTCCCGCCGTAACAAACAGACCGTTGGCTGTGTGATAGTTAAAATCACTTGTCGTACAGGCAGGAATACCGATATCATTATAAATCGGATCAATCTGATATTTTTCACTTATAAACACATCACTGACATTAAAAAAACCGTAGTCGGGTATTCTTTCCGAAACAGTGCTGACATTATCTGCCGAAATATCGAGATGATACCAATTATTATCAATTTTAACCAAATTCCATGAATGTTCCGTAAATACCGAATTTGAAGCGGTATCACAATAACCCGAAACACATATACATTCCGTTCCGAGTTTTCTCATGCACCACATAAAACCCTTGCAGTATGCTTCACATCTCCCTGCTCCCGCTATAAGAGAACCGTATGCAGAACCGGAAGTATCACTCAAATCATTATAAGAACAATTCATAAAAATATAATCATATACATATTTTTCCTTTTCAAATTCGTTCATGCCGTCCGTTTCCGAAATCAGCGACTTAAAAAATTCATTAAGCTCCTTAAATGCCTCGGTACTTTCTTCCTGCGTCATACAATAGGAAAAGTTCACCTTTCCCGCATATTCATTCTTTTCCCCAGTATTTTCCGCAAGATATTCACCCTTTAAATATATAAGCTCCGGACATTCATAATTCAGAAGATACATAAGTTTTTTAAGCCTGTTCTCATTTATCGGAACATCAAAAGTATAAGACTCTCTATGTTCGGCAACGGCACGGTACATTTCACAAAAATAATATTTATCTTCAAGTCCCAGTTTTTTAACAAGATATTTGCTGTCGTAATCCTCGACCGCAGACAAATTCGGCACAAGCTGTCGTTTAGAAGTATCATCTGTATCTTCCGCCGATGAATATTCCCCTTCACTGCTCACCTCGGACGATATTTTTGAGGTGTCCGTGTCAGCTCTTTGAGAACAGCATAAAAGAAAAATGCCCATGACCGCCAAAGAAAAGAAAATCACTGCCGACAATATAAAAAACTTCCTTTTCATAATTCACCACCCGTAAATAACAACGGGATAAAATCATTCCTCCATAGGATCATTTTCTTCTTTCGGAGTGTCCGCAGTCTGACTCAACGCTATACCCTCCGAACCTTTTCTTATCAGTGCCGCAAGCTGTTCGTCTACCTCGTAATCCGCCGCATTAGAATTGAACGGATCGTCCGCACCCTTTCTTATCAAAGCCTCAAGTGCGGCATCACTTTCATATGAATCAGCCGCAGTATTAAACGAATTGTCACTTCCTGTTTTCACCAGGGCCTCAAGTTCCTTGTCACTTTCATAATCATCGGCTTTGGCGTTAAAAGGGTCATCGTTTCCCTTTTTTATCATTTTCGCTATATCCTCCAATGTGTACTCCGGTTCTTCTTCCGATACCGTTTCTTCAGAGCCGTCTGTTTGGGTAAGAGCTTCATTTTCCTTACGTTTATCAGTATTAAACGGATCGTCACTTCCCGTTTTCACCAGCGACTCAAGTTCTTTGTCGCTTTCATAATCACCGACATTGGCATTAAAAGGGTCATCGTTTCCCTTTTTAATCATTTTGGCTATATCTTCCAATGTGTATTTCGGTTCTTCTTTCTTTTCTTCCGATACCGTTTCAGAGTCGTCCGTTTGGGGAATAGCTTCATCTTCCCCATGTTCATCGTTGTGCTCACTCTCATCGTTTTTTCTGCTATGTGCCGAACCGAAAGGCTTTGAATACTTCGGAGAACCGTCCGCACTTTCGAGCGATGTATCAAACATGGACGTTATCTCATTTACAAACTCCATTTGCTCCCCGACCGAGGTCATACGGGAACGGGAAATATCATCTTCCCCGTTATCGGTAAAACGGGGTGAATTATTTTTAAAATCAGTCATATCCGAAACTCCTCCATTTCACTTCCTGATACGCAGCCGAAAACAACCTCCGTCATTCATTATCGGGGTTGACAGCCGCCCCGAACGAACTGTCACCATATATAGCAAACGGGTCGTTCAAATCAGCATCATTGTTATTTATACTCTGCAAATCCGTGTTGAACGGATTGTTGGGATCGGTATTTATATTTGTCAAAAACGGATTATTGATATCCCCCGTACGGGGAACGTCATTATTTACGTGAATATCTCCATTTCCGCTGTACCCCGAATTTGGATCGAAGTACGCACCGTCAGTAACCTCCGTATTTTGATTTTCATCATAACCCGAATATGTGGCAAACGGATCCGCATAGCTGTCCATAACCGAATTATTGAATACGTCAGCGGAATTATAATCAACATTACTGTCACCGACAACATCAGACGTACCGCCGCCCGTATATCCTATATCATCGGGTTTTGTAAATTTCGGCGTATATCCGTGTATATTTCTTATAATCGTATTAAGATTTATACCTGCAAGAATAAGCGCCGCAAAAATTATAATGCCGAATATTACATACGCAGGAACAGGATCTCCGAAAAAGATAACAGGACGGCATATTTGCGGATTTTCTTTGTCATAATATACGTCTATGGTATCCCCCACGGAAATATCCTTAAAACTTTCTGCCGTTTCGTCAAGTACTACCTGATACGGTTCGCCGCTTTCATCTTCTTCCGTATGAAATTCAATAAGCATAATATAATGTGTAACCGCCTCTGCACCGTCGCCCTGACTGTAAACGTCTTTTTCCGTACAAACAGCCTCTGCTGTACCTGCCGCATTTTTAAAACTCTCATCATCATAATACTTAGAGTAAACGCACCATATACCTATGAAACACCCCGCAATTACAATGACCGCAAAAATAACAAGTGCCACGGGAGGTATATTAAATCTTCTGTTTGTTCCGTATTCATTATAATTCTGTTCCATAAACCGCACCTCCGAAATAGCCGCACCTCTTATATCTAAGATTATACCACCCGACAGGGCAAATTTCAATGTTTCAGTTGTGTCTGCCTGATTTCCCGTTGTTGGTCTGCCCGATTTCCCGTACATTATCTGTCTGCGGCAGCACAATACATCTATTCATTATCTTTATTTACACCCGAAATATCGTTCCAATCCGTATATGCACGTATATTTACGGAATAATCACGATCACCCGTAAAATCATCCTGATATATCAGCGAACCCGATGTGACAACGGAACAGTTGCCGTCAATAACATCAGCTGTTTCATTTTTTACCTCCGTACTTCCCGATTTATCAAAGCCGGTCAGTGAATAATCATAGAGAATCACTCCTCTTTCTATATCGGACATTTTCAAATCTCCGTATATGTAATAACTCAAATATACGTTGCTGCCGTCATAAAAATTACCGAAATGGGCACTAAAAGGCAATAATGTCGAATAATTACTGCTGTCCAGATTTTCTGCCGGTATAAAGTACAGAGGCTTAAAATCAAACGAAATATCCCTCACTCTGTACGGCAGACCCTCAACAACACTACTCCCCGTTCCGATTCCGTCAATAACGGTAATATATTTATTCGGCTCGGCCCTGTATTCATTTTCACATGAAATGTCATAGAGTAATATCCCGCTTGCATTATTTTTTAGTTTTATTCGCCAGTCTACCGTACAAACGGTGGAAGTTCTGTCCGTGCAGTCATAATAACCGCTTTCATAATCGGCACTTTCAATGTCATCATTTGACACGCTATATCCCGAAAAATACCCGACAGGCTCGAAAGGTTCATCTTCGGAAGAAAGGGCTGCATTTCCCGCAAAATCGACCTCACCGCTGCCGTTATCCATATATACATAGCTGTATTCATTACTCTTTTTATTTTTTATAACCGACACAAACGGGCGTGTTTCATCAGACGACAGCATCAATACATATTTTTCGTTCAGTTTCATAATTCTGCCGATATTTATTGTCTGTATATCCAACACATCGATCGTTTTATCCGCACGGGTGATGATATTCACTAATAACATAACTGCCGCACACACAACAACCGCCGCTATAAGGGCAGTACCGCCGAACAGAATTATCTTTCTGTTTAGTGCGGTTTTTCTTTTTTCTGAATATGTGACCTCCGAACCGAAGCTGACGTCAAATTTGCCCCTCATATCATAAATATTATCATCTGCTACATATTCGGGACAGGTAAAATTCCCCAAGGGGAATTTACACTTCGGGCATTTTTTTACATTATCGGAAATCAAAGTCCCACATTCCGGGCAGTTTATTTCGGACACAAAGCCACCCCCCAAAAATCCGTTACTATAATTTTAGATTGAATTTCCCCCGTTGTCAATAGCATTGGTAAAAACACATCGGTAACTAATTTATTTTTGCCGCATAAAATATAAATAAAAAGAGAGAGGTGATCAAATTGGGCATACCTGCTATTATGGTGTCGTCTGTTACCTATGCTCTCAGAGGACAAAAAATTCTGAGGTCGTTCGGAATAAAATCGGAAATTGAAAGAACGGCAAGGCGTGCCAATGAAAAAAGCTGCAGTTACAGCATAGTGGTAGCGCAGGACAAAGCAGACGAAGCGGAACAAATTCTTACAAAGCACGGTATAAAAATTATCGGGCGTACAGAAAGGCTCGGTGAAAAATGATATATCTTGATAATTCTGCCACCACCTACCCCAAGCCGCAGTCGGTATTGAACTCCTGCGCATCAGCAATGCGTAACTCGGCAAATCCGGGCAGGAGCGGGCATAATATGTCGCTTGCCACTGCGGAGAAAATATATTCCGCACGTAGGACGGCGGCTGATTTTTTCGGAGCGGAAAATGAGGAAAACGTTATTTTCACTCCAAGCTGTACAATTTCACTTAATATGGCGATAAAAGGACTTTTAAAAAACGGGGATCACGTTGTTGTTTCCTCAATGGAGCATAATGCGGTAATGCGTCCGCTCGAACAGCTTAAAAGCAGGGGCATAAGCTGTACAAAAGCAGATGTTTTTGCCGGTGATGATGATAAAACGACAGACAGCTTCCGTCATGCGATAAATTCAAAAACAAAACTAATCGTATGCACACACGCTTCAAACGTATGGGGGGTACGTTTGCCGATTGAGAGATTGTGTGCTTTAGCTCATGCTTACGGATTGTTATTTATTGTTGATGCCGCACAAAGTGCGGGTGTAGTTCCGATAGATATGCACGACGGCTATGACGTTTTATGTACTGCGGGTCATAAGGGGCTGTACGGCCCTATGGGTACGGGGCTTATGATAGTATCCGGAAATAATACTATGCAAACCATTATCGAGGGCGGAACGGGAAGTAATTCGTATTCTTCCGAACAGCCCGATGAGCTTCCCGACAGATTTGAAAGCGGTACACCGAATTTTTCGGGTATTATGGGACTTAAAAGCGGAATTGAATTTGTAAGCTCTCATAAAATCGAAAAAATATCGGCTCATGAATTTAAGCTGATGCGTTATCTCTATTCAAGGCTTGAAAAAATGCCCAAAATCAAGCTGTACACCCCAATGCCCGACGACAGGTATTTTGTACCCGTGTTGTCATTCAATGCGGAGGGATACGACAGCGAGGAAGCAGCCGCAATTCTCAATAGAAATAATATAGCCGTTCGTGCCGGACTTCATTGTGCGCCGTGTGCGCATGAAGCCATGGGTACGCTTGACTGCGGTGCGGTGAGGATATCCCCATGTGCATTTACAAAGCAGAACGACATTGACAGACTTATTTATGTCCTGTCAAAATCACTTTGATTATATTATCGCTTAAAAACGGCTGCCATACCTGTTCAGCGGGTATGACAGCCGTTTATTCATGCATTTATAATTTTTAAAATTATACATCGGACATCTGCTTTATAATTCCGCAGCATTTATAATTATTCAATCTCACATATTCAACCGCCACGTTTTTTTCCTTTGCAAGCTGCATTATATGCTCAAGTTCCGCACTTGTCCGATATCTTTCGTCAATTATGACCTTCCACGGAACACGTCTTAGCAAAACTCTTGTTGTTTCTCCTATTCCCGGCTTTATAAAATTTATGCTGCTTATTCCGTACATATCGGAAATCATTTTCACATCTTCCATTCCGATATTTCCTCCCGCATTATCTTCAAACCTCAAATCAAAGCGAAACCTGTCCGTAATATAGTCAATAAATTCATAAGTTCTGTCCTCTGCCGACAGTTCCTTATAAAATGCGGCACCGTGAAAATCCTTTTCACCTATAATATCATTTCTTAAAAATGTCCTGCTTATAAGTCCGCAGACCGTACAATTCAGGCAGGAGCTGGGAATCATTATATCATCATGCGTTCCGCAAATATCTGTCAGATATGCGGGATCTGCAAGAACTGCAAGATTATCGGAAACACCCTCAAAATTTGCTATTTCCTTTTTAAGCTCTTTATAGATAACTCCCTTGCCTGTCCACCCGTCAACAAATTGTATATCGCCCGCGCTATGCCTTTGCAGGATATAATTAACTGCATTTTTGTCAATACCTCGATCCCTGATTATGGAAATTGAATAGTGCGGACATTCATAACCGTATTTTTTTCTGATATAACGTCTGATAAGTACCCCAACAGGCGTACCGGCTCTTGCAAGAGATACTATAACAACATTTTTACCCTTTTTCTTTACAATTTTATCGGACACCACCGCCACGGCATCAGCCGTATTCTGACCGAAAACCTCAAGTGATTTTTCGTATATTTTGATATAGTCATCTGTCGGACGATACTCAATCGGCAGCATTTCCGAGTAATGAGTTCCGCTTTGTATTCTTTTTTCTCTCTCCGAGGTCGGCAAGGGTTCAACCAATCCCGTTATATCCGTAAGTAAAAGCTCTGCATCGTCCTTTAAAAAGCTGCTTTCCATTAAACATACCCTCAATCAATTTTCATACATAAGTTTTGCAACCGTAATGTCATTGTTTCCCGCATTTTCAAGTGCCGAACATATATCCCGCAGTCCGTTGCCGGGTTTTTGTGCATCGGTAAGTATGATAACACTATCATACTTTTCAAGATTATATATAAAAGTCATTCTGTTTTCATCATATAGACTCCTTATACGGTAACGGCAATATAGGGGATAATTCTCCGCAGCCGAAGCAACAATCGGACTTCTTGTGGTCGAATGTATTCTGACATTTTCAGCGATCCCCGAAGTGATAAGCATTTCACCCAGACAAAATGTCGGAAACATAAATTCCTCTGTTCCCAACACCAATACATTCTCAAAATGTTCAAAATGCATATGACCGATCACACCGTTTACATAATCTTTAATATCCTTTTTGTAATCAGAAAATTTTGTCATATTTCTCGGATTGTACCTGCCTATAAGCGTCATTTCCTTGTATTTCGGTTCAAACTCACACTTTACGACTTTATGTATTTTTTCATCAAAGGAAATATCGGCAATACTGTCCATTTTGTATTCATGAGGAACAGCCGAAAGGAAAAGACATTCTATTCCGCTTTCCTCAAGCTCTTTTATGCGTTCGTCAGTCATACTGTTGAGTACGGACACAATACCGAATTTAACATTATCAGCCCCGTATCTCTTCCTGATTACGTTGATCAGACTGCATATAGTATTTCCCGTTGTAACCTCATCATCTATAAAAATAATCCTGTCAACACTTTCGATACACTCTCCTATCCCCGCCGAACGGAGCATCTGTTCCGTTGCATGGCTGTGTGATTCCGTAAAATACAGATACTCTTCGCCATCACGGTATTCTCTTGTAGTATTTTGGTAATACATAAATGTATTATCAAGATAGGAGCATATCCCTGCCGCTATTCCCGTGGCTGTTTCAGCAAACCCTATAACATAGAGCTTTTCGCCGCTGTATTTATTATTGATAATATCAGCGGCAGCCCTGCACATTTCCAGAGTTTCCTTCGGGTCTGACGGGATATGTTTTCCCTGTATCGGATTAACGTAAAGATATGTGCGTTTAGAGTTATTTTCCCGTTTTGCCGTCCTTACCAGATTATCTGCCGAATATTGCAATTCCTATTCCCCCGTATTCATTTAATTCCGTATATTTCGGCAAGAATTAACGTCTTATATGCCCAATTCGTATTGGTTTTTATTTCGTTCATTCTTTCGCCGCCGAAACTTTTAACTACCTGCAATCCGCTTTTGTCCCAATTCAATATATTTTTCGCATCTTCATAATCCTTTTGAGAAACCATAAGCGACCTGTTCACAACCTCTATTTGGTTAGGGTGTATGACAGTTTTCCCCACAAATCCGTTTAATAAATCGAGTTTTAACTCCTTTTGCATACCGATCTTCCATTCATCACCGCTGCCCGAAAAATATTCCCATACAGCTCCTGATACAACATAGTCACCCGAAAAAACGGTAATTATGTCACCTAACACCTGAGCTATCGGCATAATATCGTATATTGTTTCGTCACAATGCCTTCTTGTCGAAAAATGATTTGAAAAATCATTCCCCCCAACCCTGACATTGAGTACATAGTCTTTTACCGAGTCGATTTTTTCCCTGATACCCGAAAGAATAATATGCCGTGAAAAATAATCAATGATATCCCCGCTTTCGAGAATAGGCATCATATACATTACCTTATTACTTTCGGCATTGATTTTTTTAATTCCCTCGTTATAAGCATCCGCATTTGAAAGGGTATATTTTGGAAATATAAACCCCGTGATGATTTCCGAATATTTATAAAGGCTTTCATAAAGCCTCAACATCTGACTGCTGTTTCTCACTCTTATAAATATTTTAGGAAGATAAAACTTTCTTTTATGAAATTCTTCAAAAATCCGACCGATTGTAAGGCTAAGCTGTTTTTCCGCCTCCTCAACACTATCATCTGCTATCGTATCTTCAAGACATAAAGCCAACGAATAAGGGCGGCTGTATTTTTCTTCGATAACCGCATTTGCAATTCCTCTGTTAAGGGCAGGCGAATACAAAAGTGCCCCAACGCTGTATTTTTCAATTATATTTCCGATCATTTTAATTTCTCCCGTTATTTTAGTATTCCCGAATTATGCATATCTTCCAAGCTGCCGCAAATCAGGTCTGAAATTATTTCCCCGCATAGCTGCTGTTTTTCGGTTACATTGATTTTGTCAAAAATACGGTTCGATGCCAATGCAACGCTAACACCGTTCAGCATAGGAATATCCATAATATCATCACCTGCGGCAACGGTTTTTCCCGCATTAACGATTTTTTTAAACCGCTTAACGGCATTTCCCTTGTTTACGGCAGCCGTAAAAATATAAACCTTTCTGCGGTCATTTTCCACACGGACATTTTCACTTTCTATCCGCTTTCTCAATTTCCTGCAAAGTTCACCCGCATTTTCGGATACAGCATATGCCATATACGGTTCCGGTTTGTGTATTTTTGATTTTCCGCAAATTTTCCCGAAAAAATCGACTGCCTTTTCAAATTCGCCAAGCTGTTCGGACACAAGCTCAAGTGTTTCCGCCGTCCATTTTTCGTCCTCATTACCGTTTACAAGCAGTTTCCCGCCGTTACATATTACGGCGTACTTTATATTCAATTCATCAGCGCAGTTAATTCTCCTGTACTGTTCTTCCGTTCTTGCGGTAACAGGCACAAGATTTAGCCATTCGGCATTTCTTAAAAAATTATATGTCATGCAAGTCATATAACTTTGTTCTCTCCCGTTAAGATATTCCACCGCCGTCTTTTCACAAAGCATTTTTCTGTTATGCGAATATATGAGTGTATTATCAAGATCCGAAAAAAATATATCCAATTCTGCACAACTCCTAATTATTCCTCGGTATAATCCCCGAAAGCAAATTTGCGAAATCCCTTATATTCTGTGTCTGTAAAATAACCTTTCCCGGTCCCGTTATTCTTGTTAAAAACAATCCCTCTCCGCCGAACAGAATATTTTTAAATCCGTGTACCGTTTCAATTTCATATTTCATTCCGCTCTCGAAAGCAACGACATTTCCCGTATCAACCTTTATGACCTCCCCGACACCGAGAGTTTTTTCCACAACATCACCGTCAACCTCAAGAAAAGCCGCACCGCTTCCGCTAAGTTTTTCAAGGATAAAACCTTCACCGCCGAAAAGCCCCGATGATAATTTTCTTGTAAACTCTATATTAAGCCTGACGGACGACTGCGAGCATAGAAATGCACCTTTCTGGCAGATAAGACCGCCCGGATATTCCCTCATCTTTACGGGTACAACTTTTCCGGGGACTGTTGCTGCAAAGGCAATCACGCTTCCGGACTTCTGTGCTTTGTAGTGGGCCATAAAAATGCTTTCTCCCGCAAACATTCTTCCGAGTCCTGCCAATGCACCGCCGTTTGTATCGGTAGTCATGGTTATACCGTCCGACATCCATGCCATACCACCCGACTGGGTTATCATTTCCTCTCCCGCCTGTTCAAAAAGTACCTCAACGGCAGGAACAACATTTCCCACAATTCTGAATTTCACCTGCGACACTCCCCAAAATCAGCTTTTGCTTACGATATTACTTTTTTACCCTTATCATCAGCCTGCAAAAAATATCTTTCCAATATTATGCATTTCATTAAAAACTAATGCAAACGGTCTTGTACACATTCTTCTGAACATAGTTTTTATCAGAGCCTCATATGTTTTTCTCTCCAATTCTTTGAGGTTCATAAACTGTCCTTTATTTTTCAATGCCTTGAATATTATCTTATCCGAGCCGAGTCTTTTGTCTATAAGTGTTTCCAGTTCTCCGAAGGTGCTTACAAAACTGTTTGTATAATGAAAATAATTAAGGTCTGTTGAGGTACATATCGGCAGATCCCCCATGGGCTGATGATCGAGCATAATATCTTTGGTCGTGACATTAAAGTAATCATAGCTTATATGCTGTAATTCTCCCTCGTACATATTATCCCATGTAACATCAACATAATATGACTCGTTTCGTATCTTGACCAAATTCCATGCATGATACTCTCCGCCGTCAAAATTACCCCGTTCATCAGCCTTTCCCAACACAACAATGCATTTTATGCCAAATTCGTTGCAAAGCAGCTTAAAAGCCTTTGCTATTCCCTCACATACCGCACGTTTGTCAAGAAATGCACCGACAATTGAGTGTGCATTGAAAGAATCCTGTTTTTTCAATGAATTGTAGTCATACGCAACACTCCTCACCACACTGTCATGCAGACATTTTTCGAGGCGAAACTCGTCATTTATAAATCCTGCCGTTTTATTTCTTATTTTACGTATAATATTCCTGATATCATTGTTAATAATGCTTATTTCCCTGCTTGTGTAAAGATATTCGGGAAGCAGTTCCCAATAACCGAACGTTCCCCGCATTCTTACAACCGTCTGGTTTACGTAATAAAACATCGGATTATCATAAAGCACCTTGAGGTACACTTCCTGCATATCAATTTGTGACAAAGGAACAGCCGCAGAAATATTATATGAACGCATTTTCAGACCGTCATAAATAATTCTGTATGCGCTTTTCTCATCGGCAGTCATAATACTGTAATAATATCTTTCATTTCTCATTTTTCATAAATTCACACAACGCTGTATCTTATTTTATGCATCTTACAATACATGACCGCATATTCGTTTCCCTTTACCGTGACCTCAATATTCGGGCAATCGCAAAATACTTCATTTCCCATAAATGAAACATTTTCCTGTATAACCGCTTTTTCAAGCGAAGCGCAGCCCATAAAAGCCATATTACCGATTTCCCTTACGTTTTTCGGAATACTTATGCTCTTTAATCGGCGGCAGCCCTGAAAGGCACAATCACCTATTCTTACTATATTATGCGGTAAAATAACACTTATCATTTTTTCGCAGTAACGAAATGCTCTCTCGCCTATAAGCTCCACACTTTCGGGCAAAATAATATTTTCAATCTCACAGCAGTTTTCAAAAGCACTTTCCGCTATTTCTTTAAGACTGTTATTAAATACTATCCCCGAAAGAAACGCTGCATTTCCAAAAGCTCTCTTTCCGATTTTTACCGTCCCGTCCTCAACAAAATAAGCGGTATCTCTCTTTCCCACGGGATAGCATATAAGCTCCCTCCCGTCACGGCTGTACAGTACGCCGTCAATACTTCTAAAAGATTTATTTCTGCCGTCCGTGTCTATCCGTTCGATATCCGCTGCATAAAAAAAAGCCTTATCCTCTATTTTTTCCACACATTCGGAGATTTTTACGCTTTTCGGTTCAGACCCCTCAAACGCCCTCCTGCTTATTGTTTTAATACCGTCGGGAACACTTACCGTTTCTGCTCCGCTGTTTATGTATCTCATAAGCACCTTATTCTTCCTGTCAATAAAAAAACTGTCGCATACGCAATAATTGGGGTTTCCCGCCGTTTCAATATTTTCAAGAGCCGTACAGCCGTCAAATATTTCCCTCCCGATTTTCTCCGTTTTTGCGGATATGCTCACCCTTTTCAATGCTCGGCAGCCGTAAAAAGCCTTCGGACGAATACTTTTAATATTCTCCGGTATATTGACCTGCTCAAGCTCTTTGTTTAGTGCAAACGCTTTATATCCTATGCTGTCATATTCTCTCAAATCTTTTTCGGTTACGACCGTGCCGAATATTTTTTGCCCCTTTAACAGTTGTTTTCCGTTCAAACATTCGCCGCATACATCAACGTCCCGACTGCGGCTGCCGTCCTCGAATTTCATGGTGTCCGCTATAATACCGACAGCGTATCTTGCAGCCTCCTCCGTAATGAACATTTCGGACACAAGCATAGCGGTACATTTATCCGCCGCTTCCTCCGCCGTTTCGCAGTGTTCTTCGATACATCTTCTCAACTGTATCAGAACACCCTCTTTCAAGGCATTTATAATCAATTTACGTTCCTTTGACATATCGGGAGCAAAGTCCATAAGAAGAGCATTGAACCTTTCGGTATCTTCCGTTATATTATTGCCGTATTCCCGCATTATTTTAAAAATTATATTTCGGAAATCTCTTTTGCTCTGTTCACGTCCGTTCGGATCCGAACAGCCGTATGAACCTGTACCGTTACTGTTTGTAATATTATCCGTCACAGCTTGCAGTCCCCCATCTTTACGCCGCAGCACAGCCTTATAATAAAATGCAGATATATCACCAAAACAAGATATATCTGCCTTCAGCGAAAACCGCTTAGTCTGATATGTTTGCGCCCCGTATAGGGGACACCTCTGTTTATGTTTCCGTTTCCCGTTTGACATTCTGATTGCTTTCAGCGTCAATGCGGCAATCACTTTTTACTTTAACGGGCAGTTTTTCTGCCGCCATACCGATATTTTCGGGAACGTCCGTACTTTCCGTACCGTATTTAACCTTAGTACCGCATTCGGTACAGAATTTTTCGCCGTTTTTAATCTGCCTTCCACATACTTCACAGTACAACGGTTTTTTCTTACATTCTGCGCTTTCCGTATTGCTCTGTACGTCAATTTTTTTATTTTCCCCGTCAATATTGATTTTTTGTGATGTGTTTTCTTCGTTTCTCCTGCGCTCATTCTCTCTGATACGTGCCTTTTCCTTTTCCGTATCAAACTCTTTGACCACAGACAAATACGGCACACGCTCCATATCAAGTATTGCAGCCACAGACACATCGTCACCGCTGCCCTTTTCGGACAATCTCGGCAGATAATCCTCAAGTCCCCGACAGGCATCATCAAAATCCGATGCCGAAAAAGAATACAAAACGGTTTTATAAAGACCGTTCAACTGTCGGTTATTACTGAAACAGTCGTCTATTCCGTCAGAACCGACAAAAACCGCTGCGGGGAGCTTTTCCGAACAGAAATAACGAAATTCGTCTATTGCATCGGAGTCGCATATTGATGTCGTCACATTTAAAAAACAATTATCGTCCCAAGGTATGGGCTGCTTGAACTCGCTTTCATAATTTACGGCAACGCATTTACCGTCGCCTATATGGATTCCGAACCAATACCTGCGGGTCATGGCAACGGCAATCATTGTTGTTCCGTATGCACTTTCTATATTTTTATATTCCACATATTTTTTTCTTGCTTTGGGGGAAATAATACTCAATTCAGCCTCGGTAAAAGGATTTTGTTCGTGATAACGGGCAACCGACTCGTTCCAGTCGTTTATTATACTCGCCTCAAGATTTTTCAAATGTCTTTCGGGGGCGGAGAGGAATGTATCAATATCCGCGTCCCGAATAAAATCCCTTATGTTTTTCTCGGCAACGGTGCAGCCTATTTTTGAACCTGCGGCACTTCTTATATAGTCGTCACCGCCGTGACCGTCACAGACGACCGCAACCGCACAGTCGTCATCATAATAGCTTGCGGAAGCATCCTGACATTCCTTGTCTTTTTTTATATGGTTTGAACCTCGCACGGATAAATGAAAGGATCTCGCATTCATAACAATGCCTCCCCCTTTTACCACTGTATATTATCGTCAAAAGAATCCCAATCGCCCTGTTCGGCTGCCTCCGCCTTTATATCATTTACAAATTCGTCCTGCTTACTTTCGATACCCACACAAACATCGCCGTCTTTTTCGGAAGTTAGTCCTATATTTGCATTTGAGCTTTTACTTCCTATTTCGGATGCACGAACGCTTACAAACTGTATCCATTTTTTAAGTGCCTCCGGAGTATGAACTGTTATCACTGCCTCCGAATTACCGGTAAAATCCGCAAGAACATTAGTATTTGCATCTTCCCCTATCGCAATCGCAACTTTTATTGCTTTTTTGAACCAGTTATTCTGTTTCAGCTTGTCAAGACCGTGTTTATAATTATCAGTCGGCGCACCGTCCGACAAAAGAAATATTGCCGGGGCAAAAGAACCCGTAGCGTCACTCATAAAAGCGTTTCTTGAAAGTTTTTCGTTCAGTTGGTTACACGCCTCGCCAAGATCCGTAACACCGCCCGCATCAAGATAATTCCATCTGAAATTTTCTGCCGCAACCGGTGAGGTTTCTATCCACCTTGCACCCGTGGAGAACGTAAGCGTAGCAATTTTAATCTGCGCATCGGCATTATTTTCGGAGATTTTTTTCAACTCGGGCACAATCTCATCTATTGCAAAATTAACCTTGCCGATTTTCTCCCCGCTCATGCTTCCCGATGTATCAACAACGAAAAACAATACCATAGTTCTTCTCGGAACTTCCACAACATCGTCATATAATCCCATTTATAATCCCTCTTTCTCCGTCATTCATATAATTTCAGCGATATTGCCGTGTCCGAAATCTATTTTAAGTCCTTTTACGAGTCTTATGACCTTATCCGTTTCATATGGTTTTGTCATACCGTTAGGCAATATTGCCGTCCATACATTTTCCGACTGATTTTTCAACCCGATTATTGAATGGTCGTTTCTGCTTGCAACCACTTCACCCTTAACTTCCTTAAAATCATCGCTGTCATAAATCACATGACATGAATACAGCTTCTTTCCGGGCAGGGCAGCCACATTGTAATTTTTAACCCTGATAACGGATACAGCCGAAAGACTGCGCCCGCAGTTAATACATTTGTACGGCTTTCCCGAAATATCCGCAAATGTTTCGCCCCTGCATATCGGACAAGTAACCGTAACATCTCTCAAGGCAACAAATACATCTTGCCAAGTACGTTCCTTAACTCTATGTTCTCTTTCCGTACCCGTCATCTGTTCCTTTCCGAAAGCCTCTTCAAAGGTTTTGCGTATAAATTCGGGATAGACCGACCATAGTTTTATTTCATTAACATGAACACCCCTGACAGGTCTGTTCGCATCATTACGGGAATCCCAGACAAATACGGGTTCCGTACCGTAAAATCTGCGTTCATGTTCCTCCGTCAGACACGGGCACATCGTCCTCTTTCCCTCAAGCGGGTGATTGAGGAACAAAAACATATACAGTACTACTGCCAGCGAAAAAAGATCCGTATGTATATCGGGTCTTTTTCTTCCCGTTACAACTTCGGGTGCCATGTACCTGCATTTTCCGGCGATGCCCAAGCTCTCCCCGTAGGGTGCAACATTATCGTTATCGCATATAAGGACATCGCCCGTCTTAGGATTAACAAAGAAATTTCCGTCATTAAGATCCTGATAGCTGAATCCGCTGCGGTGCAGCTCATGGAAGCCGTTGGTTATACAAAGCGCAGCATTTATAACAGCTCCTATACTTCCGAATTTTTCCTTTGCAAGAAGAAATTGCGAAAAGTCCTTATATTCCTGCGGTCTTAATTCCATAAGATATCCGTAGCTTCCCTCATAATATTCGGTTATCTCAAGAGGCCACAAAAACGCTTTATCGGGTGCGCCATGCTTTATGTTGTTTTGAATGTTCCGATAAAATTTATCGGGATCTCCGAGCTTATTTATAAAATACCATTTAAGTGCAAGCTCTCTTCCGTTATATCTTACCTTATAGACTATACCCTGACCGCCGTTTCCGAGCTTCTGTAAAACCTCAAGTTCACCGCCCGACAGTGTTCTGATTTTTTGACCCTTCACAAACTCTCTCATGCATTACACCTCTTTTAAAATAGTGCAGATTCATAAGACGTATTCACGAAATTTCTCCGTCCTGTCTGCACAAACCTATACGTTGCCGCCGAACGAACGCACAATAGCTTCCAATCCTCCCTGATATCCTCCGGCAACGGCATTAAATCTCCATTGACCGTTTTTGTTGTATATTTCTGCAACAACCAATGCGGTTTCAATGGAAAATTCCTCCTCAAGATCGAACTTTAATACGGTTTCTCCCACCGTATCAAATTCATCTGCCAACTTTGCTATACGTATATAGGCATTTGAAACCTGTCCGAAATTCTGTCCGCGCTCGGCAGCTTCATAAATCGTTACGCATATCGCAATTCTTTTCACATCATCGGGTATTTTGGTAAAGTCTATCATTATGACCTCATCATCTCCCTCACCCTCACCGGTAAGGTTATCTCCCGTATGAACCACAGCATCGTTTCTGCTTCTAAGGTTATTGTAGAAAATAAAATCCTCGTCCCTCTGAAGTTTTCCGTTTTCTCCGAGCAGGAATACCGATGCATCAAGGTCAAAATCGTATCCGCCGTCATAACGGTTTGTATCCCAGCCAAGACCCACCAATGCGTGTGTAAGAGAGTTATCCAAAGATACCTTCTGTCCTTTTACTAAACTGATTGCCATAATTTTATCCTCCCTGTTAAAATATTAAATTTTTCCCGTAAATCGGGAACATAACATTTGCCGTATATTATACGGAAAATACCGATATATTTCCCACAAGCCGAAAAAGCCGAAACTCTCGTTTTAATTTTCAAAAAACGGGCAGTCGGTATCGTCGGCTCACGTTTCCGATGTAATCTCACATTTTATATTCGCAGATTATTCGGCAGAAAACTTAATGCAGATGTTATATATATAACTGAATAAGGTTTTGAAGTCTGCTTGCCTCACGTACCGGCTGACCTATTGCACTGAATTTCCATTCGTTATCTCTTCTGTAAATTTCCCCGACAACAAGTCCCGTCATATTATCATAATTACTCGACAAATCATAGCGGCATATCTCTGTATTGGTGTCGAGATCCACAAGACGGATAAACGCATTTTTTATCATTCCGAAATGCTGATGTCTTACAGAGGCATCATATATATTGACAACAAACACTATTTTTGCTATGTTCAACGGCACTTGCGGAAGATTTACCATTATCTGCTCGTCATCACCCTCACCCGCACCGGTAAGATTATCGCCCTGATGAACTATTGCACCACTGCTATGCGTAAGATTTCCGAAGTAAACACAATGGCTTTCCACATTTCCGGGAATTATTTTTCCGTTAGCCCCGCATAAGATAGCAGATGCATCGCAGTCAATATCCTCTTCCTCCTGTTTTGAGAATAGCCGTCTTTTTTTCTGCACCTCGTCCCAGCCGAGTCCTACCATGACCTTTCTGAGTCCCTGACCTCCGTTTTTGGTAAGGTTAATTTTCTGACCTTTTTGCAAACTTATGCTCATGTTTTCTTCCTCCTCAATTCAAAGCAGTAGTATAGACTGACCGCATACATTTTCATTCCCGTTCAAACACAACCTCAAACAACATATTTTGTCTGCCGCACAAAGGTTATTATGTATTCGGGAACAGCTGATATACACCTCAAGTGTACAAATACATTTTACTCCACGATAATAAATTTGTCAATAGTAACAAAAAACAGCAATTTTTCCAATAATACAAATAATGCAAAAAATACCCCGACCGCATAGGCGCACAATTCCAATCTCATCAAATCACGCAATTCGGTCATACTCCCCCACTTTCTTCTTTAACCTTTATAAATATGTTTATCATTTCACATAAGCAGCCGTCAATTTCTAATGCAAGGGAGAATTTTAAGTATCTGCACCTTTTTTCAAACCGTTTATTTCAACCGTCACATAATTACTATTCCCCTATTTTCATAAACGTAAAACCATTATGTTTTTTATAACGGCAAAATATTGAAATTTCAGGAAAATAAATATATAATATAAGAAAACTTTACGGTTCGGTTTGCAAACGGTCTTTTGGCGAAAACCGACTGTTTCGCTTACCGATTGCTGTAAATTTATCAAAAACAGGGAGGTCGTTTGTTATTAACAGAATTTTTTCGGCTGTTGCGGATTATTTCAAACGTACGGACGTAATACTATGGCTCATTATTTTGACGGCAAGCATATACGGCTGTATCCTTATCGCAAGTCAGCAGCGCAGCGGTGATGTAAACTTTCTCCGTTCACAACTTATGGCAGTAGGGATAGGATACGCAGCGGCAATCATTATTTCGCTTATGGATTATAATTTCATAGCCAAATGCTGGTGGCTTATCGGCGGGGTCGCACTTGCACTCACGGCGGCGGTATTTTTTATAGGCATACAAATAGCGGGAACAGATGATGTCGGTTGGATACTTCTTCCCGGAGGATTAACATTCCAACCCTCCGAGCTTACAAAAATATGTTTTATAGTAACCTTTTCAAAACATCTTTCCTATCTTGCCGAAAAGGATAAGCTCCATACCTTTGCCGGCGTACTTACACTTATTATCCATGCCGGAATACCGATAGGTCTTATCCATTTACAGGGTGATGACGGGGCGGCACTTGTTTTTATGTTTATGTTTCTTATAATGACATTCGCAGCAGGCGTACAGCTGCGGTACTTTGCGGCACTTTTTGTTGCGGTAATTGCCGCCGCACCGCTTTTATGGACTCGTATTATGAATGCCGACCAACAAAACAGACTTTTGCTGTTATTTTCCAATGATGACGAAATGATGCAGACCTACGGCTGGCAGCAATATCAGGGAAAAGTATCAATAGCTTCGGGCGGCATTTACGGTAAAGGACTTTTTGAGGGGCCTCGTGTTGAAAAAAATATGGTTCCGTATCAGGAGAATGACTTCATTTTTACCGTTGCCGGAGAAGAGCTGGGATTTATAGGTTGTGTTGCTATACTTTTGATTTTCGTACTGATTATATTCAGAACATTAAGAAACTCAAGAGGGGCGTGTAACCTGTTGGGGCGGAACATATGTATAGGCTTTTTTTCGCTTATAATAACGCAGGCAGCCATAAATCTGGGAATGGTACTCGGTATTCTGCCCGTTGTCGGCATAACGCTGCCGTTTTTCAGTTCGGGAGGTTCTTCGGCTGCTTGTCTGTACCTCGGAGTCGGGCTTGTCCAAAGCGTATATATGCACCCCACGGACGGAAGTGAAAAACCCGTTAAGGTGGAGGTTTCAAAAACAATTCAGGGAAGTATTTTTGCACCCTGATACAACATTCGGCAAAAATACTCTTTTACTTCATGTTTGTAACTTGACTTTTACAATTTATAGGATTTATAATTGAAACATCAAAATTTCGGAGGTGTAAATTTATGGGAATTATCAACTTTATCTGTACGACCTGCGGGAAAAAACTTGAGCTTGACACAAATAATAATTGGTGTATATGTCAAGTCTGCGGTTCAAGGTTCTCTAAGGATCAGGCTATCGGTTTGAGTACGGAAAACAATTCTTTATATGAGCTTGAGGAATTTGTCGAGTCGGAACTGAAAAATGCGGAAATACTTCTCAAGACAGACGCCCAAAGTCGCATGGCAGAACGAATATATGAGAAAATCACGGAGTGTAAGCCGAAAGATTACAGAGGCTGGCTCGGAATAGTCAGGGCAATAAGTCATGAATTTACAAAGACGGACTGTACGGAAAAAGAGTTTGACAGAATGAATTCATGTATCACCAATGCCATAACAAAGGCAGACAGTGAGAATAAAAATAAAATTTCGTACACTTGGAACAAATACTGTAAGATGATCAACGAATATACAACAAGAAAATCGGAGGAGGAAAGATTACAGGAACGCAAAAGCAAAATAAAGAGAAATATCTGCATCGCACTTTCCTATATAATCAATGTATCCTCCTTTATGTGGTCGATAATTTATTCCATAATGAATGTGAGCACCGAAGCGGATATAATAACGTTTGTAATTTTGCTGTCAGTCATGTTCGCAAATTCCGTTCTTACGACTGTTATGGGTATTCTTGCCTCGACAAAGAGCTGCTCGCATTTACCTGCACTTACCGCCGGCTCAATAATCATTTGTACGATTATGAAATTGACGGATAATTTTAGTACATTTGCGTACGTAGAAACATTTTTGTCGTCGTTATTCTATTGCGCAGTTCCGGGCGTTGTGATATTTTTGCTTTGTTCCGTGATACCTTTATATTTTCTCAGGTATCAGAGTGACAGTTCTATGTTTAGCAAATCGCTTTACATAAATACCTCAAATAATGATGATTATGACGATACTTATGATGAATACGATGTAGATTACGATGACATCGGCGAGTTCGACGATACTTTTGATGATGATTATGATGAGTCTGATGATGAATCTGACGATGATGCCGACAACGATGCCTCTGATAATAATATATCCGATGACGATAAACAAGACAATTCGGAAAATGATGAAACAGAGGCTGATACAGAAGAAAACAGCTCCGTACAAAATATCACATATAACGGTTAAAACAGCAAAAAAATTGCCGTCACACGCAGCATTGTGTGACGGCAATTTTTATAATAATATCGGCATAACAGAATAAATTTCCGAAGATATGCCGATAATATCAACGGGTGATATTTATGAGTATGATATTTTGTGACGAAAATTGCATTTATCAACGTGACGGAAACTGCATACTTGAATGTGCCGCTGCCGTGACAAACTGTTCGGAAAGCGGCTGTATGCATAGAATACGTCCCTCCGAACTTCTCAGTGCCGTTGAACAAGAGCGGCAACAGCATCTTGAATTGTACGAACACCGATCATCTCGATCCGAATATCCTTCGGAAGCACAATATTTTTAAGATTGTGATAAGGAAGTATGCATTTTTCAAAGCCGAGCCTTGCTGCCTCCGATACACGCTGTGCAGCATTGCTTACGGCACGTATTTCTCCCGTAAGTCCGACTTCTCCGAAAGCAAGCAGATTTTCCGAAACGACAATATCTTTAAGACTGCTGACAAGAGCTATTGCAACCGCAAGATCTGCCGCCGGTTCGTCCAGACGCAGACCGCCTATAACGTTTACATAAGCATCAAGACTCGAAAAATAATATCCGCATCGTTTCTCCAGTACCGCAAGGAGCATTGACATTCTGTTATAATCGAAACCGGTAGACATTCTGCGGGCATTTCCGTAGCCCGAATTTGTAACAAGCCCCTGTATCTCCGCAAGTATTGGTCTGCTGCCCTCCATAGAACAGGCAACACACGTACCGCTCACATTTTTCGGCCGTCCCGAAAGGAGCATAAGCGAAGGGTTTTCCACTTCTGAAAGTCCTCTGTCACTCATTTGAAATACTCCGATTTCATTAGTAGAGCCGTATCTGTTCTTAACGGCACGCAGGATACGGTATGACATCTGCCTGTCGCCCTCAAAATAAAGTACTGCATCAACAATATGCTCAAGCACCTTAGGGCCTGCTATTGCCCCGTCTTTATTGACATGACCTACGATTATGCACGGAATATCAAGTGATTTAGCGGTACGCATAAGTATATTTGTACATTCCCTTACCTGCGTGACACTTCCGGGAGAGGAACTCAACTCCCTGAAATTCATAGTCTGAATTGAATCGACCATAACAAGATCGGGTTTTTCGGTTTGTATATGATCGTTTACGTTTTCTATATTCGTTTCCGTAAGTATATACAAGTTCTCACAATTAACCTCAAGTCTTGCTGCCCTCAGCTTTATCTGTCTTTTTGACTCCTCGCCCGAAATATACAAAATTTTAAGTATTTTACCCAAATGCTTACATATTTGCAGCAATATGGTGGATTTGCCTATTCCCGGATCACCGCCGAGCAGCACAAGCGAACCTTTTACTATACCTCCGCCCAGCACTCTGTCAAGTTCCTTTGAACCCGTATAATATCTTTCCTCGTCCTCCGTACTTATCTCCGTTATCGGAAGTGCCTTTGATTGTGATACCGTTTTGGGCGAAGCAATATTTTTCCCCCTTGATGTTTCCCTTACCTCCTCGGTCACGGTATTATATTCTCCGCACCCGAGACACCTTCCGAACCACTTTGCACTTTCGTAACCGCATTGCGAGCATACATACATTGTTTTTATCTTATCCGCCATTTTCGTTCCTCTCCAAAATCATAATTTTCCGTACATTACATTTACGATACATTTTTCTCATAATCCAAAAATCCGCATAATATGGCAAAAGCCATTTGTTTTTGATACTCCTCCGAGCCTAATTTTTCAGCCTCTTCGGCATTTGACAAAAAACCGCATTCCACAATTACCGCCGGTACTTCCGCCGTATTAAGCAGGTATATCGAGCTGTCGGCAGATTTCAGTTCTCTTTTGTTTTCGGGCTGCAAAAGTCCCGTAACCGAGCGCTGTATATTTTCGGCGAGCTTTACGCTTTTGCCGTTATTTTTGGAATAAAATATCTGCGTACCGCTATACTTGCTCTGTTCAAATTTATTTTGGTGTATGCTTATCAGTATATTATTGCTGTTGCTATTTATTATATCCTTTCTGTTTCTCATATCCGATACTTTTTTCTCGTGTACCGTAGATGCGGAGCTGTCATATATGGAGATATCGTCCTCTCTTGTCATGACCGTCGTATAGCCCGAAGCCTTTAGCATATCCCTCAATTTCAGTGCAATAGAAAGGTTAATATCCTTTTCAAGCATTCCGTTTGCGCTTGCTCCCCCGTCCTCTCCGCCGTGTCCCGCATCTATTACTACAACAGGTTCGGAATTTGCGGAAACGGTCAAGACCTCCGGTTCGTCATTGACCGAGGCATACAGTAATGCCCCGAACAGAAACACACATATCAATGCGGCGGAATAGTAAAAATAAACCTTTAGCTTCTCCACATTATCACCCCATATAATATATGATAATGCGAAAGGATATAACACATTTACATGGTGCTTTAAAATAAGCATATCGGTACGTCCGCAGAAAAAACAGTCAGCCGAAAAATTCGGCTGAAAGCAATAATATATTTTTTTCCGCATACCCGACAATACATTCGACAGCTGTTGTGTGTAATAATCCTCTTATTCTTGAGCTTCCGGCTCGGGATATTTTATAACGGGTGCATTTCCTTGTGCAACCGATATCGGTTCGTTAAGCGGGAGAGAATTTTTTATATAAAAATCCTCTTTTATTTCCGTAAGCCTGTCAAGATTTCTGCAAAGCCGCAGATATATATTTTCCAATCTGTCGTCAAGCGTTACCGTACCTATTTTTATATCACGCCTGAGATATACAAGATCATCTTTAAATAACTGTATTTCTTTCTCTATATTCTCAATAAGCATGATCGTGTCCATAGCCTTTTCCTGCGCCTCATCTATAACATCGTGCGCTCTGACTTCGGCTTTCAGCTTTATTTTAACAATACTTTCCTGAAGTTCATCATATCTTTTAGCTTTTATTACAAGTGCGTCATACTGCTCCTGCAACTGTCTTTTTTCGCTTAGTCGTATATCAAGCTCCTTTTGATATGCCTCTATATCATTCTCACGCTGACCTAAAGCCTCCGCAAGACGCATTTGCGCATCTTGAAGTGATTTATAGAGTGCATTCCTTGCGGCAGTCATCTCAATAAGCGCAATACCCTTATCGGTTGCCTCAAGCTCTGCCTGTTCGAGCTTACGCTCCAGAAACTCGATCTGCTCCTTTGGAGTAAGCCTTGAATTTGTTATGGCTGCTTCTTCCCCGTTAATTATATCTACCTTATCCTTAGCTTCTGTATCAGACATAAAGCTCACTCCTCAAATTTAATACTTTTATAATATCAGATTTTAACACCTAAATCAACATTTGCTATAATGATTTATCATATAAAATTATACAAAAATAATGTTTTATCTTACTGTATTCTGCCAAAAGATTTTTCAATTTCCTTTTTTGTAACAAAAAAATAGATCGGCCGCCCGTGCGGACAATACCTTACATCGGGATTTTCCTCAAGCCTGCGTACAAGTTCAATGAGTTCTTCCCTGCTGTTTATATTTCCTGCCTTAACGGCAGCCCGACAAGCCGTATTTGCATATATCCATTCCATTTTTTCGGATATCTTCATCTTTTTATGTTTACAAAGATAATCGGCAATTTCACAAAATGACTCTGTTATATCCTCATTTTGGAGCATAACCGGTGCGGAACGTATCAGCACGGTATTTTCCCCAAACCCGTCCGCCTCAAAACCGACATCTGAAAGCATATCCTTGTTTTCGAGCAGAATCTGACATTCCTCCGCATCAAGGGTCAGTGATACGGGAGAAAGGAGAAACTGGGTATTCTTACCCCTGTCCTCTTTTTTCAGTTTTTCATATATAAGCCTTTCATGGGCCGCGTGTTTATCTATGAACATTATCCTGTCGCTGTCGTATTCAAGAATTATGTATGTGTCGAACACTTCACCGATAAATTTTATCGCTGCCGGCATCATATCCTGTTCGGTTTCCGTGACGGGGATATCTTTCTCCTCCGATTTAATTTGATCGGTATTAAAATTTAATACAATTTCCTCTTGATCGTTTTCGCTCTGCGTTTCAACGGAAATTTCTTTTCTTTCGGTCATTTCACGACTTTTTATTCCCGTATCATTAAAATCACGAGCATAGTCGGTCTTTTCGTCCGACACATCGGCAGGAACATTGTCCGGTTCATCGGTAAGAATTGCATAATCGTTATTTGAAACCCTCGGAACGACTATAACTGGTTCGTCATTGTCATCATAACGGTTCAAAGTACCGTTATTTCCCCCCACACTTTTAGACGTATAAAAATTAAGCTGCGCCGCCTTATCCGTGGGAGGTATAAGCAGTTCGGGATTTTTCACCCGTATTTCATCCGACTTTTTTATTACATTTCTTGTATCAAAGTTCATTATTGCATTTTTGACAGCATAATATACACTGTCAAAAACAGGGCGTTCATTTGTAAAACGCACTTCGAGTTTTGCCGGGTGAACATTCACGTCAAGCATAGAGCAGTTCATACTTAACATCAAAACACATGACGGATATTTACCTGCCATAATACTTCCCTTATAAGCCTGTTCAAGTGCTGCCGCAGCAGTTTTTGAACGGACGTAACGCCCGTTTATATAGAACATCTGCATCGTTCTGTTAGCTTTCACGGAAGATGTCGGCTTAGTAATATAACCGCTGACGGTAATATTATTTCTGTTATACGATACGGGTATAAGTCCCTCACAAAAATCCTTTCCGAATACCTGAAATATTGCATTTTCAAGATTTCCGTCGCCTTGTGTTTTCATAATCAGCTTACCGTCACGAATAAACGTGAAAGATATCTCCGGGTGTGACAATGCCATTCTTTCAAGCAAAACATAAATCGCACTTCCCTCGGAGGCATCTTTTTTAAGGAATTTCATTCTTGCGGGCACATTATAAAAAATATCCCTTATAATCATTGTAGTACCCTGCGGGCAGCCGATTATATCAAAGGATTTTTCCTCTCCGCCCTCTATAACATAGCGTGTACCGTCCTGCTCGCCGCTGTTTTTAGTAATAACCTCGACCTTAGAAACCGCACATATTGAGGCAAGTGCTTCACCTCTAAAACCCAACGTACATATAGCGTCCAAATCGTCCTGCACACATATCTTGCTCGTTGCATGGCGCAAAAAGGCATTTTTCACATCATCACGCTGTATTCCGCTGCCGTTGTCGGTAACACGCATATAGGTAATTCCGCCTCTTTGTATCTCCACGGCAACAGAATCCGCACCGGCATCAATACTGTTTTCGACAAGCTCCTTTATCACGGAAGAGGGTCTTTCTATAACCTCACCCGCTGCAATAAGCTCCGCTATATGCTTCGGCAATACATTTACAGTTCCCATTTTTCACGCCCCTTTGCCGCACCTGTTTTAATTTTTAAGAATCTTGACAAGCTCAAATAAAATATTCATCGACTCGATCGGTGTAAGAGTATTTATATCTATCTCTCTAAGTCGTTTTTCTATCGGAGTATCTTTCGGTGCAAATGATATCTGCATTTCCTCCTCCGGTTCTTCCGTTTTCCGCTTAGACGGTTTCTGCATTTTTTTGCTGTTTCTTTCAAGCTCCGCAAGTATCACCTTTGCCCTTTCGATAACGCTCTCCGGCAGTCCTGCCAGCTTTGCGACCTCTACTCCGTAGGATTCATCGGCGGCACCGGGAATTATCCTTCGCAGAAACGTAATGTCATCGCCACGTTTTACGGCGGCTATATTGTAGTTTTTAACACCCTTAATTTTATTTTCCAAAACCGTAAGTTCATGATAATGAGTTGCAAAAAGAGTTTTTGCACCTAATTTTTTGGTATCCGCAACATATTCGAGTACTGCTCTTGCTATACTCATTCCGTCATAGGTTGAAGTACCCCTTCCTATCTCATCGAGTATAAGAAGACTGTTTCTTGTTGCCTTTTTCATTATATAGGCGACCTCATTCATTTCAACCATAAATGTTGACTGTCCCGTAGAAAGGTCGTCGGAAGCACCTATTCTTGTAAATACGCTGTCCACAACAGAGATATCCGCACTTTTTGCGGGTACAAACGAACCCATTTGAGTCATAAGAACAATAAGTGCCGTCTGACGCATATATGTAGATTTACCCGACATATTCGGCCCTGTAATTATTGCCACTCTTTCGTCATTAAGATCGAGCATCGTATCATTCGGAACAAACATGGTACCGCTTACGAGCTTTTCCACAACGGGGTGTCTTCCCTCGGTTATGCGTATCGTTCCGTTATTGTTTAGTGTGGGACAGCAATAGTTATTATCAAATGCCGCTTGTGCAAACGACCCCATAACGTCAAGCACGGCAACGGCAGATGCCGAGGACGAAATTCTTTCCACTGATGCCGCCGTTGTATTTCTCACCTTTTCAAATACGGCATATTCAAGTTCATTCGCCTTGTCTTTTGCTCCAAGTATTCTTCTTTCGAGGTTTTTAAGTTCCTCCGTTATATACCTTTCGCCGCCTGTAAGAGTTTGTTTTCTGATATACTCTTTCGGAACAAGATTTTTGTAGGAATTTGACACCTCAATATAATAACCGAATACCCTGTTATAACCTATTTTCAGTTTGGGTATTCCCGTTTTGTCCCTTTCCTCGGCTTCGATTTTAGCCATAAGCTCGGTTCCGCCCTTCATATCCGTACGCAGGCTGTCAAGCTCCTCAATACAGCCCTGTTTTATCATTCCGCCCTCACGGACAGAAAACGGCGGTTCTTCCTCAATTGTTTTATCTATAAGTTCGACCACATCATTAAGGAGATCTATATTTGCGCACATTTCCCTGATAAGACTGCTCTTTGCCCCGGATACGCTTTCTTTTATTTCCGGAAGTCTTTTCAATGCCCCGCACAAGGAACGCAGTTCCCTTGCGTTTGCCGAACCGTAAACCACTCTTGTTATAACACGCTGTATATCAAACATTCCCACAAGTGCCTGACGCAGGTTCATTCTCATCTGAACATTGTCATAAAGTTCGGAAACGGCATTTTGTCTTTTCATTATTGCGCCTATATTGGCAAGGGGTTTTTCGATATAGCTTTTAATAAGTCTTTTTCCCATTGAGGTTTTGGTTCTGTCGAGAACGGCAAGCAATGATGCAGACTTATTTTTGCTGTTAAGCGGCTCAACCAGTTCAAGGTTACGTCTTGTATTATAATCAAGTCTTACATACTGTTCCTCATTATACAGCTCAATTTTATTTATACGCTCCAAGCCGAATTTTTGTGTTTTAATAAGATAAGAAATAAGTGCGCCGACAGCGGACACGGTCTGCGGCATATTTACAAGACCTATGCTTTCAATATCCTTTCCCCCGAATTGTTCTTTTATAGTTTCTTCGGCATCGGCATATGAAAATGCTTCGTCATCAAGCATATTGACGCAGGCAGACAGTTTATCCTTTATAAATGCGCCGAGAGTTTTAAAACGTACCGTTTCACCGCCTATAAGAAGTTCCCGCGGCGAATATTTAAGCAGTTCGTCTTTAACAGCGCCCTCACTGTCTTGTGAATTTATCAGCGTTGCATACATTTCTCCCGTAGAAACGTCACAAAATGCGATACCCGTCTTGTCCTTTTGAGTATAAACGGAACATATAAAGTTATTGCTACCCTCGTCGAGCATACTTTGTTCCATAACGGTACCCGGAGTTATTACTCTTATAACGTCACGTTTCACGAGCTTTTTGGTTTTTGACGGGTCTTCTGTCTGTTCGCATATAGCGACCTTATATCCCTTTGATATAAGTCTTGCGGCATAACTCTCATAGCTATGGAACGGAACACCGCACATCGGCGCACGTTCCTCAAGACCGCAGTCTTTCCCCGTAAGTGTAAGTTCCAATTCGCTTGATGCGGTTTTCGCATCATCAAAGAACATTTCATAGAAATCTCCCACACGGTAGAAAAGTATGCAGTCCTTATAATTTTCCTTTATCTCAATATATTGTTTCATCATAGGGGAAATTTCAGCCAATTTATTCACCGTCCTTGTACTGACCCATTCGGCTCAAATGCAATTTTGCACAGGTAAATGAGTTTTTCAGCGTATAACATTCTATCCGTTTTACCGATAAAAAGAACAGACTTTCAGTGCGTATCTGCCGTTTATCGGTTCACTTCGTAAATTTTGTAAATCGTTCATTTTTTATAATATCAGCCGCAGCCGCCGCAGGTTGCACAACTTCCGCTGCACGACGGTGTATAATCAGCGGTATCGGGATCTTCACCATCGGCCGATTTACTTATTATTGCGGAAACTCTGTTCATTACCGCATCAAAGTCATCTTTAGCGGCATTATAATTTATCATACATTCATTGGACATAATTTCCGCATAAACCTTTTTCATATCCTCCCCCAGCTTTTTCGCTGCATCGGGGTCACGCTCCTCATCGGGCATTGATGTCATTTCGGACATCTCGGCACGTATTGCGCTGAACTCCGAAATCAGCTTTTGCAGCTCTTTGTTCTCGTCAGCCGCCTGTCTTGCCATATTAAATTTTATATAAGCATCTTCCCTTTGAAGCTGTCTGCCGAGTTCTCTTGCCATTTCAATAATATCTTTATTTTCCATAATGCTCTCCTTTTTCTCATTCATTTTTTATATCATAACCAATAGTATTTTATCAAATTCAAGGGGCGTTGTCAAACCAATATATGATATACCGTCACAAACCACGGATATGCACATTCGTACCGCACCCCGTACAATATTTACTGTAAAGCATTTTTTAAAAAAGCGCTGATGTCATACGTTTATATTCACACAATTCTGCCCCTAAGTATCCAATTTCTTGCCTCTGTTATTTCGGCATATTGAAAAGTACCGATAAGCTCTTCCGATGCATTAAGCTCAACAACAATATTGTTTTGTGTCCTCGCATTAAGTACTCCCTCCCTTGCCTGCTCCTCAACAAGAACACGGTAGGTTTTTCCGACCATTCCTGCACATCTTTCGGCGGCAATCTCCTCCTGCACCTTTAGAAGTTCTGACATTCTTTTTGCCTTTTCTTCATGCGTATAGGGGTCGTCAAGTTTTGCGGCAGGTGTTCCGGGACGGGGTGAATAGATAAATGTAAACAACGATGTAAATTTAACTTCTCTTATAAGGTCAAGGGTTTCCTGAAATTCTTCATATGTTTCCCCCGGAAATCCGACGATAACATCGCTTGTCAAAGACAGATCGGGAATTTTTCTTTTTGCGTAATCAGCTATTTCAAGATATTTTTCTCTTGTATATCGGCGGTTCATTTTGTCAAGCACCCTATTGCTCCCGCATTGAAACGGGAGATGCAGGTGATTGCAGATTTTATCATTTTCTGCAATTACATCAATAAGTTTTTTCGATGCATCTTTCGGGTGAGAGGTCATAAAGCGTACCCAGAAATCCCCATCAATATTTGCAACATTTTTCAAAAGCTCCGAAAAATCGGTTTTCTCCGCAAGTCCCTTTCCGTAGGAATTTACATTTTGACCGAGCAGGGTTATATCCTTATATCCTGCCTCTACCATAGCTTTTGCCTCGTCAATAATTACATCGGGACGTCGGCTTCTTTCTCTGCCTCTTACATAGGGTACGATACAGTATGAGCAGAAATTATCACAACCGTACATAATTGAAAGCCAGCCCTTGAAACTGCCGTCCCTATGAACAGGAAGTCCCTCATAAATTTTCCCGTCATCATTTCCTCTTTCAATAAGCCTTTTCCCGCTTGTCACGGCATTATAAACAAGTTCGGGAAATTTGTGTATGACATGAGTTCCGAAAACAAGACCCACATACGGATAGCTCTTGTATATCCTGTCTGCGATACGCTCCTGCTCCATCATACAGCCGCAAAGACCTATAAGTAAGGACGGTTTTTTCTTTTTCAAAGTCTTGAGCGCACCGACATTTCCGAATACTCTGTCCTCGGCGTGTTCACGAACCGCACACGTGTTGAATATTATTATATCCGCACTTTCCGGTTCTTCTGTTATAAGACAGCCCATTTTTTCAAGCATTCCCTTAATTTTCTCGCTGTCCGCAACATTTTGCTGACAACCGTATGTGCGCACATATCCGCACGGCTGTTTATTTCCTGCTCTCATATAAAGTATGTCCTTGAGTATTTCCGTATATTGTGCCTGTATTTCAGGCATTTCTTCCGTTATATTAAGATTTTCCACATCTTTACCCCCATAATACAAATCATATTTTCAACAAGCCTATGATAACATATTTTATTGTCCCGTTCAAGCAATATTGACGTCAAATTCACGATTGTTCCTGTCCGTTCAGTAAAATTCCGTCGGGGGTTTTGCCCACTATCACGGTTTCCCCCACAAGCATGGCGGTTTCCGCTCTTTCCGTACATGAATTCATGGGCATTATTATATTTATTTCCGCACTTATTTTTACCGACAGCTTATGTACCGTCTGATTTATCCCCCCGCTTTCAAACTTCTCCTCAAAATCACTGTTTATTGTACCCGACATTGATATATACACGGGAATTGCGGGACCGATACCGTTAAAAAGTTCTCCGCCGATGATTGTACCCAAAGGAACGTCAATTCTTTTGCTTTGTATGTTAGACAGCGCATTTTGTGTGCGTACCGTGATAAGGTTTTTAAGTTTGTTTGCGGTCGCCGTATTCGTACTTATCGAGGCTACCGTTCCGTCAGATGATGTCGTGACGGTTTCGAGTTCCTCCCCGCTCAAATTCATTTCCTCAAGAATATCCGTCACGGTTTCGTTTATCGTAAGTACGGCAAAGCTCTTCGCCTGTATTGATGCCACAGAGCGTATAACGGGTTTAAGACGGATCTCAAGAAAAATCACAGTAAGCAGTATAACCGCAAGTGCGGCAAATATAATCTTAGGGAATTTGCTTTTTCTCCTGCCCGTATTTCTGATCAACAAAAAAACCACCCCTGTACCATAATATACAGAGATGATTTTTTTGCTAACCCGTTATAAGGGATTTAACACCGAGCAGTATAAGCACAGCTCCGCCTATTATCTGCGCCGCCTTAGGCTTTAACGTACTTATACGTCTGCCGAGCTGATAACCGACAAGACACAGCAGGAAAGTCACTCCGCCGATAATTGACACGGCAGTAATAAGCGACCCGAAGCTCTCCGCTCCGACAGCAGACGGGAGTACTATTCCCACGGTAAGGGCATCAATACTTGTTGCAAGAGCCATTACCGTAAGTGAGCGGAAATCAAATGCAGTCGAGGTCCTGCTTACAATATCGCCAAAGCTGTCTATAATCATTTTTATTCCGAGAAAAACAAGTATTCCAAAAGCTATGATATGGTCAAAACCCTCTATTGCCCTGCTTCCGACCTTTCCGACACTCCAACCGAGTATCGGCATGACCATTTGGAATATTCCGAATACCGCAGCCGTAATAACGGCACATCTCAACCGCTTTGTTCTGTCCGAAGAACCGCATACAAACGATACGGCAAAGGCGTCCATAGCGAGAGCAGCCCCGATCATCGCTGCCGATACCGCCAACATAACATCACCCCCACAGTTTCTGCTGTTATATATTATGCTTGTATGGTGTGATGTATGAATTTTCATTCCATGCTCATTTGACGCTTATCTCACAGCCGCAATGTAATGAATAGATATAACATTCTTTGACAGGTTTGTCAAAAATCTGATTTGCCGCCTCTTTATAAAGCTCCAACTGTATTCCGTACATATCCTTCAGCTTTTGCGGGTCTTTAACGTTATCGGTCTTATAATCAACAATTACAAGTCCGTCCGCTTCCTCTATTATACAGTCAACAGCACCCTGAAGTATGGATTTTATCCCCTCCGCACTCTTATCGTAAACAACCTCTTGTTGTTTAAGAACCAATTCGGCAGGTATGCTGACCGTAAAGCGATATTCCCTGTAAAGTCTTTCGGCATTTACCATTCGCTTAAAAAGTATATTTTCGGAAAAAGCAATTATGTCATCATCGGATATAAGTGCAATCTGCTCCTTTGACATCAGCTTTTGTTTTTCTACCGCCGCTTTTGAATTTTCAAAAGCTCCCGTTTCCGAAATTTCTTTGTAAAGCATATTTATATCGGCATATTGCAGGAATGCATGAGTTGCAGTTCCCCTTTCCGTGGGAGATACCTTTGTTTTATTTACAAAAGACGGGGTTGACGATGCTGCAAAAATTATTTCCGTATTCTTGTGAGCAAGCATTGAAGCGGATACTTTTGACGGTATCATTGTGCTAATGTCGTTTTTATTTTCCGAAAAACGCTTTTGCAGGAATTTTTCAAGCTCCATATCCGTTTTATCATTTGTTACCGACACGGGCTGTTTTATATTTCTTTCGACATTTTCGGCATGGACGTATTTCCATTCCGCCCCACATTCAAGTGACGGAAGTTCTATCGCACATTGACCGGAGATACCTGCATCACATACATTAACGCCGGCATCATTTCTCAGTTCTGTCATTTTGCCGTTAAGCAGCGCACACATAACGACCCAATCCGACAATGTTTCACAACTCATTACAACATCGGGCAATATATGTCCTGTTTTTTCATCATAGATTATTTTTTGTGCCAATCTGTTTATATATCTGTAATACCCCTCTTTTTCATTCGGTGCTTTACCGTCATCTTCCGTCTTTACTTTTACCGTAGACAGCATTATAAGTCTGTCCTTCGGTCGTGTAAGCGCAACATAAAGAAGCCTTAGCAGTTCACTTTTTCTTTCAAACTTTCCTGCCGTTTCAACCGCTTTGTTTTGCAGCGTATTGAATTTCAAAAAGTTTTCGGTATCTGTCAGCATCATGCCCATACCTAACTCACTATGATAATTTATTTTTTCCTTATCCGATTTTTCTTTGCTTTGCATTCCCGCAAGTATGCATACGGGAAATTCCAATCCCTTTGAGCGGTGTATGGTCATAATTCTTACGGCATTTACGGGGGTATTGTCCGATACCTTTATGCCGCTTTGCGTTTCCTCAAGATACTTTACATGACGTACAAATCCCATCAATCCCCCCGCAATACTGTTTTCGTATTCGGAAATGAAATTCATGAGCTTTCTCAAATTTTGCACTCGGAAATTTCCGTCGGGCATGGCATTCATAACAGCTATAAATCCCGTGTCCTCAAAAAATTCACGAAGTAATCTGTCAGTCGGAACAGCAACGGAAAGATCTCTGAATTTTTTCATCGTATCCGTAAAATTCCTGCATTTTTCTATAAGTTCCTCACCGATGTCGGCATAGTCGTTTTCTTCGCCGTTATCCGAATTATCCGTGCCTAAGTTTATTATTTTCAGCAGCTTTCCGTAATAGTATTTAGACTTTACACTCTTAATCAGCGCAAGCTCATCGGGGGTAAAACCGAACACGGGGCACATCATGGCTGCAACCATATCAATATCGGACAGCGGATTATTAAGTATCTTGAGATATGATAATGCCGCTTTTACCTCATATCTTTCCAACAGGTCAAACTCGGTATTCGTATATGCCGGTATTCCGCATTTTTCAAGTTCGGCGGAATAAACGTGCGCCGTGTTCTTTACGCCGCGCATAAGTATGCAGATATCACCGTATGTTATTTTGCGCTGTCCGCCTAATTTCGGATCATATACGGTATCTCCTCTTTCCGTAATGTCTTTTATGAGGTTTGCGCAGTAAACAGCTTCGGTTTTCTCCTTAGCCTGTTCCTCACGGTCTTCATCTTCAAATTCATCATCGTATGTTTCTTCGGACGACTGACTTTTGTGTTCAATGATATGAAGTTCTACTGCCGGCATTGTTTCCCCGTGATCCTCAATTCCCGTATTGAGCCTATGGTTTTTATCATATTCGATTTCACCGGATTTTTCAGACATCAAAAGTCCGAATATGTAATTAACGCTGTCTATAATACCCTTTCTGCTTCTGAAATTGCTGTCAAGCACTACAAGTGCGGGGAAAAGCGGATTATCGGCATCATAATAATTACTGTTCCTGCATTTTTTCTGAAACAAAGCCGGGTTTGCCTCTCGGAAACGGTAAATACTTTGTTTCACGTCACCAACTACGAATAAATTTTCTTCGTTTCTTGATATAGCCTTAAATATGCTTTCTTGGATATCATTTGTATCCTGATATTCGTCAACCATTATATGCTCGTATTTTTCGGCTGTTTCCCTTGCAAAATCGGTAATGACATAGTCGTCACTTTCCTCGTCATATCTGTAAAGCAGTTTTACGACAAGGCTTTCGAGATCATGAAAATCAAGTATTTTTCTCTCCTGCTTTGCCTCGAAATACCTTTGACCGAACTTTTGCAAAAACTCGCCCAAACATTTCATTACGGGATACAGTCTTTCATTGCTTTCTCTGAAATCCTCTTCCGTACAGCAGGCATAAACTCTCAGCTCATTTTGGACTAAATTACCGAATGAGTTAAGCAGGGAGGCAGCCGCTTTTATATCCACGTTTTTAGTATTGCCGCAGTTCACGGTACTTTTCTTAAATTCCGATACCTGTTTAGAAATCGCAAAATAATTATCTGTTCCTCCTCTGTACAGCTCCTCTGTATTTTCAAGAAAGGCTTCATAATAATCATACATTTCAAGTGCGGTCAGAATTGATTTTTTCGCACTATCCCTCTGTTCTTCCACTGCCCCGTAAAATTCTGCGGCACGGTTGTAACAATCTCTAAGGCTGACCAGTACAGGCCCGATCATATCAAAAAGCACAGATATACATTTACCGTTTTTTGCCGTTTCGGGATTATATTGTTCCGCACAGAATTTTATCCATTTTTCCGGAAAAACCTGAGCGGTATATTTGTTATATACTTTAAGAAGATTTGACTCAAGAGCGTTATCCAATTTCGGGCCGGACAACAGCATACTTAAGGAATTAAAGTTTTTGTGTCTTTCAAGTTTTTCCTCATAATTTTCACAGCCTGTTTCGGGAGGCGTATAATATTCCTCGATGATATCGGACATTATTTTTCTGCTCAATTCATAAAGCTCCGCAGTCGTTCCTATACGGTAATCCCTGCTGACACCGAGTCTGTAAAAATTTTCCCTTACGACCTTGCTGCAAAAACTGTCTATTGTACATATATCTGCACTCGGAAGTAACAACTGCTGTCTGCGATAGAAATTGTTGTCCGGATTTTCTGTTATAAGACGATCTATTTCCTGCGATATCCTCATTTTCATTTCGACAGCCGCCGCATTTGTAAAAGTAAGTATAAGCATTTTATCGGCAGATACGGGATTTTCTCCCGTAAGCAGCTTAATTACTCTTTGAACAAGCACTCTTGTTTTTCCCGAACCGGCAGCGGCGGATACTACAATACTTCCCCCGAAAGCATTTATAGCATTTTCCTGAGCGGGCGTAGGTTTAAAAACTGTTTTTTTCTCACTCATTTCTGTTCTTCCTCACTCTTTCCAAAATAATCATTGATTTTATTCAGTAATTTCTGCTTGCCGTATTTTGGCAGATCGGTCACTGCGCTGCCTTTTTCAAAACGGCATACAGATGAATAGTCACAATATTCACAAGCCTTCCTTATCGGCATGGCATTTATATTTCCCGAATAAATCTCCATACCCGTTTCCTTGATGCATACATCGACATAGTCAAGGATTTTTGCAAATTCCTCTTCCGACACAATGCTGCTGTATTTACTGTAAACACCTGACGTTTTTGTTTTTTGCGCAGGAATAAATTCACCTTTCAGTCCTTCCTCCATACTATTTAACACATCTTCGTTGTCTATAAGAAGTCCGGACATTTTGAACCCTTTGTTCTGTTCTTTTACGGCTCTTTCAATTTCGCTTTTACTGTTCGCTTCGCCTTCTTCTGTTATTGTTGTTGACGGAACATAAAGCACTCCCGCAGGCAGAAGTACCTTTCCGTCCCCGTATCTTCCCGAACCGTTTCGGAGTATTGCCGAGAGATAGATAAACATCTGTATGTTTATCCCGTTAGCTATATTATCAAATTCAAATTTATCCGTTCCCGTCTTGTAATCTATTATTCTGACATATTTTTTCCCGTTTATTTCCGCTGTATCGATTCTGTCCACAATGCCGTTTACCAAAATCTTTCCGACTCCGGGAATATCAAGATTATAAAACGGTATCGGGTTTTCGTTTTCGCTGCCGTCACCTATTCTGACTTCAAAATCCACGGGACGGAATTTATCTTTTCGGAACTGCTCACACATTCTCATAAGTACCTTAAAGGAATTTCTTTTTATCTTTCCGCACATTGCGTTGAACCTGTTGCTTCTTTCCGAGCCGTCACCGATTTTTAAAATATACTCATCAACGGCATTGTCTACCGCAGCTTTAAGCTCCCCCTCATTCATCTTTATAAGTGTGTCTGTTCCGAGATTTTTGAAAAGTCTTTCAAATACGTAATGCACGGAGCTTCCGTACATACCGGAGTCCATGTCAGCCTTTTTAAGAGGATATGCTTTAAGTCCGTATTGACAGAAATATGAAAACTTGCATTTGGCGAAAAGATTTATCTTTGTATTTGAAAGTCTTAGCGGCGAACCGTACAGTTTTCTTATCGTACCGTTATTTTTAAGACGGAAACTTTCCTTTTTCACGGCACGTTCTATTGCAGAAATTCTATCACAATAACGGGGCGAACCACGAAAATAATTTTTCAGCGTACCCGATCGGACACCGTGCGTATTCCAAAGCTGCGCACACACATCAAAGGCTTGTCTTTCCGTAAAGAACAGTTCCCCGTCGGTCGGATTTTCATTAGTCACCTCTGTTCTTTTGTATGTATCCGTCCCGTCAAGAACAGATTCTATTTCACGCTTTATTACGGAAGGTTCGCAGCCGTTTCCCCCAAAATCCTGCAAGTACCAACTGACATACAGTTTTTCCGACGGTGCCGAGAGCGTTGTATATACGTTCATTTTTTCTTTAAGAGATGCACCGAAAACAGAGTCGTACAAAGGCAGTGCCGTACCCTCGCCCTGTTCGTCACGAAGATATCTTCTTTCACTATCGGTGAATATACCCACGGGGCCTGCTTGTGCGGGAAAGACGTTTTCAACCGCACCAATGGCAAAAACCACCTTCGGAGATTGACTCCTTATATTTCCGGCAGTACCTATTGTTACGCTGTTTATCGTCTGGGGTATATCGGAAATGGGACTTTTTCGTATATATATTGCAAGAAGATCGGCATATCTCTTTATGTCTATGCTTTTACCGTCAAGAACATCATACAAATTCCCAAGTATTTTCATAACCGTATCCCATACTCCCGCTTCACTTCCTATATTAACGCTGTTACCGTTTTTATTGAGTCTTTTTATAAAGTATTTGAATTTTTCCCTGCAATTGAACACTTCGAGCAGCTCATAAAGTTTTACGGTCATTTCAGCTCCCGTTTCGGCTTTTTTTATACCATGCTCAAACTCGGTCAAAGGGATAATCAGCTTTTTCCTGATATTTTCAACATACTCTATACGTTCGTTTTCTCCGTCACCGTTTTCTTCTCTGTTTCCCGTGGTTGACATTGTAAATTCCTGTTTCCACCTTTTTCCCCTTATATTCCATACATAACAATAATTTTCAAGAACATAGGTTTCATAATCATTCAGCGGTGTCAAACCGGTTTTTGCCAATTTCAAAACAGCTTCCGTGTCAAAACCCGAAAGCACCACTTCAAATGCCGATAATATCAGTCTTATTAACGGTTTTATCTCAAGCGGTTCGGGACTCGAAAGAAAATAGGGTATGTCATATTTCGGAAATTCCGATGCGAACACGCTGCTATAATTTTCGGGGGCTCTGCCTATTATTTCAATATCACTATAATCATAATTTCCGCTATGAACCAAATTGAATATACTTTTTGCGACATATTCTGCCTCATCATAAATATCCGCCGCACCGTACATTACAACACTTCCGTCATTTTTTTGTTTTTCACATTTAAAACCGCCATGCCTGTATGCGGAAAAAATTCCTCTTTCCAATGCTTTAAGTGTTTCGTTCGCATATCGTACCCCATCATCGGGCATTCCCTCAACAATGTATTTCTTACCCGACTTTTCAACCGAACGCAAAAGTGTTCTGTATGTATGGTTCGGCTCTGCAAATATCGAATTTTTGTCCGCAATACCGTTTCTGTCGCAGCAGACGGATATATAAACATTTTCTGCCTGCGAAAAAATACGTTCCACTATTTTTATTTCTTGTGCCGAAAAACCATAGAACGAATCTATGAATACCGACATATTTTCAAAATAATTATGCTCTCCGAGAATATCATACAGCTTTATCAGGTCATCGTCCGGGTCTGCATAGGTATTTTCGAGCAGCGCATTATATGCAGCATATATTCTTGCGCTGTCACGCAGCTTTGCGGCAAGTATTTTATCTTCAATCCCGCTTGCGCTCTCAAACAATTTTTCGGGCGTTATAAGACACATCTTATATTCATTAACAGCCGTCAGCATAAGTTCTATAAGATCCATATTCTTTTTCAGACTTTTTGCAGATGTCCCGTAAAGCTCCAGCTCACCGCCTTCAGACGGGGCATTTTCTATTGCCATACTCATAAGTACGGCTTTTATGCCGTCATCTATTCTCTTTTCCTCTAATCCCTTATATTTATCAAAAATATTGTCACATAGTCTTTTGAAACTCAAAACCTCTATGTTCCTGCTCCTTTTTGCTCCCATTGTTTCGAGTATGCGCTTTTCACTCCGAAACGAGCTTTGTTCCGGAACTATTAAAACAATATTTTTATCCGCCTGCTCTGCTTCTATGTACTTGTGTATTCTTTCCGTTTTACCGCTGCCGCTTCTTCCGATTATGAATTTTATCATTTTTTTGCCTCCCGTCAACATCTCAATATGTGTTTACGACAATTATACAAAAAAAACTACGAATACGCAAGTATTCGTAGTACAAGTTATTGTATAATACATTCTATTTTACATTTCCTCTGAAAAATCATCTTTCAGCTGATTAAGGCTTGCCGCCTTGAGATACGCATTGATAAAGCCGTCGATACTTCCGTCCATAACGGCATTGACATTTCCCGTTTCAAAACCGGTTCTATGATCCTTTACCATTGTATATGGCATGAAAACATAAGAACGTATCTGCGCACCCCAAGCAATTTCCTTTTGTACGCCTTTAATATCCTCTATTTTGTCAAGGTGTTCCCTTTCCTTTATTTCTATGAGCTTTGATTTGAGCATTCTCATAGCGACCTCTCTGTTCTGATACTGACTTCTTTCAACCTGGCTTGCAACCACTATACCCGTCGGAACATGAGTAAGACGAACAGCTGATGAGGTTTTGTTTACTTTCTGACCTCCCGCACCGCTTGCACGGTAAACAACCATTTTTATATCTTCGGGACGTATATCAACTTTAATTGTATTATCAATTTCCGGCATAACCTCAAGTGATGCAAACGATGTATGGCGGCGTCCCGACGAATCAAAAGGTGAAACCCTCACCAATCTGTGCACGCCCGACTCACTCTTTAAATAGCCGTATGCATTCTCTCCCTCAATAAGCAAAACGGCACTTTTCAAGCCTGCTTCTTCACCGTCAAGATAATCAACTTCCTTAACCTTAAAATTATGACTCTCCGCCCAGCGTATATACATTCTGTAAAGCATCAATGCCCAATCCTGCGCCTCTGTTCCGCCTGCACCCGCATGAAATGTAAGTATGGCATTTTTAGAATCATATTCACCCGTTAAAAGCGTCTGTAAGCGTTGTGCTTCAAGACCAGATTTTACTTTTTCTACCTCACTCTGCGCCTCCTCAAGCAGCGAAAGATCCTCCTCCTCGTCTGCCAGTTCTATAAGCGACATGGTATCCTCATAAAGCGACACAAGCGCATCATATTCCGCAACCTTATTTTTAAGCGCACCGGTTTTCTGCAATACTTTTTGTGAATTTTCAACATCGTCCCAAAATCCCGGCTGCGATGCCCTTTGTTCCAGTTGCTCTATTTCCATCTTCAGCTTATCAAGACCGAGCGCATTTGCAAGGTCAAGAATATCCGGGTGCAGACTTTCCAGTTGTAATCTTAATTCTTCAAATTGTATCATACTATCCACCATTCCGTATATTTGTATTATTACCTGTATATTATAATTCAAAATAAATCCTTTGTAAAGTACGAAAATCCATTTTTACAATAATTATTCCCCGTATAATCGAAGGCAATCCGAATTTACCCGCAAGCTCCGTAATACCGAAAAAACATATGGCATCATCTTTTTTGCTATTTCGTTAAATTTATTTTATCTTAAACTTGCCAATCGTAAAATTATATTGTATAATTATACAAACACTATTATTTACCGGGAGAAAGAAATGGACTTTACAAGAAAAAGCTGCCCTGTATGTTCCAAACGTTTTGCGGAAGACGATGATATTGTCGTTTGTCCGAAATGCGGCGCACCTTACCACAGGGAATGCTATCAACTAAAAGGTGCTTGTATATTTCCTGACCTGCATAAAAGCGGACAGACTTGGCATGACGAAAATGACGCAAGCGAGGACGATGACAGCGAAAACATTAACGGCGACTTCATTGTATGCGGAAATTGCGGACATAAAAATTCAAAAGACAGTATAGTCTGCGAAAAATGCGGAGATTTTCTGACAGGCTCCGAAAATGCCGTAAAAGACGGTGATGAGATCGACGAAGAGGACGATGGTGATCCTTTTAGAATGACACCGCCTGTTTTTCGTACAAAGAAATTACATCTTGAAGATATAAGGGATTTTGCGATCGGTGTAAAAAAGGATGATGATTTTGACGGCGTTACGGGTGAGGAGCTTATGACATATGTCGGGAGCAATGAGTTATACTACGGCCCGATATTTTCCGCAATCAAAAACAGAAACCAGAGCAGATTTAATTTCTCGACACTTATATTTCAGGGAATATGGTATTTTCACCGTAAACAATATCTCATGGGTATAATTATCGGGCTGCTCACGGTCATACCTTCGGCTGTTCAATATTTCGCTTTTACCTACTTCAAAACAAACGATTTATGGGCTCAAGCCCAAGAGGAAGTTGTTTCGAGCGGATATGCTTCGTATAGGGAATATCTCGGTTGGGTATTCGGCAACTGCGATTTTATCCACGGATTGATGATGCTGCTGCCTTTTGCCCTCACGCTTATCGGTACGGTAGTAACTGTAATACTTGCTTTTCGTGCAAACAGAAGTTACTATAAACGTGCCATTAAAAAAATAAAGAATATCAAAAAGAAAAATAATGACAAAAGTGAAAGCGAAATACTTGAGATAATAAAATCAAAGGGCGGCGTAAATCAGGGACTCAGCCTCATGATGCTTGCCTGCGAGCTGATTTTTACAATAGCTTTTATTGTATAGATTATTACTTATATCAGTAAAATAAATTATTTTTAAACAAGGAGGAATATTATGAAAGTTACAAAAGCGGTTATCCCCGCTGCCGGATTGGGTACGAGAGTTCTGCCCGCCACAAAATCCATGCCTAAAGAAATGCTCACTATCGTTGACAAACCTGCTATTCAATATATAGTTGAAGAAGCGGTGAAATCAGGCATAACGGATATTCTTATCATCACTAACAGGGGCAAGGGCATTATTGAGGATCATTTCGACCGCAGTCCCGAACTCGAACAAAGGCTTTCCGATACGGGAAAAACCGATATGTACAATCAAGTCGTCGATATTTCCCGACTGGCAAATTTCTATTTTATTCGTCAAAAGGAAACAAAGGGGCTTGGTCATGCAGTAAACTGCGCACGTTCCTTTGTAGGTAACGAACCGTTTGCCGTACTTTACGGTGATGACGTTATAATCGGTGATGATCCTGCCTGCGGTCAGCTTATAAGGGCTTATGAAAAATTCGGAAAATCTGTTGTCGGTATAAAATCCGTACCGGAAGATGCCATATCAAAGTACAGCTCTCTAAAAGTAGATCCTATTGAAAACAACATATTCAACTGTACCGATATGGTCGAAAAACCCCGTACAAAAGAAGAAGTCCTGTCCTACTATTCAATTCTCGGAAGATGTGTACTCACACCGGATATTTTCGATATTCTCGATAACACAGAGCCCGGTGCCGGCGGAGAAATTCAGCTGACAGATGCAATGAGAACTCTCGCACGAGGAGGCGGCATGATAGGCGTTGACTTTACGGGTAAGCGTTATGATATGGGCGACAAACTCGGAATACTTCAGGCAACTGTTGAAATTGCGCTTAAAAATCCCACACTCGGCGAACCGTTCAAGGAATATTTAAAAACAATCGTTTCAACGCTTTGAACATAAAAATTACAGCCCCCGACAGGTCATTTATACGATCTGTCGGGGTTGTTTTATAAAATATGATTTTATTCTGTCAACAATGGAACAAAAGATATTCGGATTATTTTAGTGAATATTAAAGTATTGACATATAATTATACGATAATGTATAATATCGAAGTCGTAAAACGGACGTAATATGTTTTATCACATTAAGCATATAAATGTGTAAAGGAGCCAAAATAAATGGGTAATATAAAAACACTAATAAAATGGCCGGGAGGTAAAGCCAACGAAATAAAATACATAGAACATTTGATACCGGACTTCAACAGATATATTGAGCCGTTTTTTGGCGGTGGAGCTATGTTTTTCCATTTAAGGCCCAAATCTGCGGTAATAAATGATATTTCTGTAAATCTAATGGACTTTTATTCTCTTATAAAGGAACAAGACCCTGTTTTTAAAATGTATCTCTATGCTTATTGTACACTTTTTAAAGGTGCTACTTCAATTTGCGATCAACACTATGATGATATATTAAATATTTATTCACAAATAAAAAATAAAAAAACAGATGACTGTATTTCCAAAAATTTTATGGATATAATAGAAAAAATTACAAACAAAATCACACAACTACAAACAACAAATATAATTCTTGACGTTAATAAATTTAAAGAACATATCCAATTTAACGTAGCAGATAAAATGAAAAGAACAATAAAAAATGAACAAAAAAATCCCTACAGCAAAGAAGATTTAAAAGAAAATCTCATCACCGGCTTCACAAGCGGAACTTATATGTATTTTAGAGATATTTATAACGATATTATGCTGAAAAGAATAGATGAAAAAAAAGAATTTAGAGCCGCTAATTTCTACTTTATACGAGAGTATTGTTATGGTTCTATGTTCAGATATAATCATAATGGTGAGTTTAACATTCCATATGGAGGTATGTCATACAATCGTAAGGACTTACAATCAAAAATTGATGATATTTTTTCATCTGATACTGTAGATACTTTTTTCGGGACGGATATTTATTGTATGGATTTTGAAGATTTGTTTTCAGTAATAACCCCGGTCGAAACCGACTTTATTTTTTTAGATCCGCCATATGACACTACATTTTCAAATTACGAAGGAAGGAGTTTTAACTCTGACGACCAACGACGACTGGCAAAAATCCTAAAAAATATAAAAGCTAAATTTATATTGATAATTAAAAATACAGACTTTATTTATTCACTATATAAAGATTATTTCAACGTTCTTTTTTTTAATAAAAAATATACTTACAATGTAAGAAGCAGAAATGAACGAGATACCGAACATCTAATAATAACAAATCTTTCGATGGAAAAATAATAAAGTTATGCCAACACCTATTTTCACTTTAGATCAAACTGCATTTTGATTCATTTTTTAAATTTTACATTTTTTATATTATTGGTAATATCCCATTCTAAGGCATGCCGCATCATAATATATCTTATCAATTTCACAACCAATAAAACACCTGCCACAATTTCTTGCTGCAACTCCTGTAGAACCTACTCCCATAAAAGGATCAAAAACCATATCTCCGGGATTACTTGCAATTTTTATTATGTGAGATAGTAATTTCACCGGTTTTTGTGCAGGATGTTTTGGATTTTGCAGACGTTCCGGAGGCATACAAATAGGCGATTCAAAAAAATTATGCATTTCATTCTGCTTTGAAAAGTTCCATTTATGTCCTTTGTTCCAAAGACAAATAATCATTTCACAACTGTTCAAAAAACCATTTTTATATATTTTAGGTGCAGGATTCGTTTTATGCCAGATAAAAAATTGAAATGTATCAAATTCACTATCAAAAACTTCATGCCACTTTCCGATTAAATTATAACTTGTAAATATAAAAATATTGCCATCAGTCTTTATAATTCGTTTAAAGTCGCACAAAAAATCTTTTGGATCTATTTGTACATTGTCCCAATCCGCAATATTATTATTTAGAGGTTTTCTGAACGGCAAAGCAATATTACCTGTCGAATATTTGGCTATATTATACGGTGGATCAGTTAAAATCAGATCTATACAATGATCCGGAAGTGTTTTCATATATTCTAAGCAATCATTGTTGATGAGTTTTGGCATATTTATTCTCCAATACAGTTATTTATCATATCATTTATATGTTTGTTCAGATCGATTTCTTCTAAGGATTGGTGATATATTTCAATAAAATCAGAAAACGTTATTCCATTTGGTAATATTTTCTGCCAAAAATTTGCTCCTATTAAAAACATAGACGGATAGTTTAAATGTTTTTTAACAGCTCCTGTCCATTTATTACCCTCGCCGTTTTTATTATAAAGTGTTGCAAAATATGCTTTGCAGTTCTCAATTCCCATATCGACGTAAATTGTCAATAACTTTTCTACATTAGACGGAGCATTTGAACTGTCCAAATCACCTCCGCATTTCAATTCCATTACATTCCATGTAGTACCATCAAAAAAGGCTAAATCCACCGGTTTTGTACAAATCTTGTCAGACTTATATTTTTCTGATAAAGGCAGAAGAATTGTTCTGCATGTTTCATGTGTTACTCTGCTTTCGATGTGTTCTTTTCCTCGTTTTTTTGATTCGTTATTTGCCCTAAATGCTGCTATTTCTCCACGCAGATTGCCGTTATTTGTGTCAACATCAGTAACAACAATTTGCCCCGATACAGTTTGGGGGTCTATGTTATGATCCAGGTTGCGTGGGTTTACTATTGTCGGAACATTATCTTCACCAAATGTCAATCTCGCAATTCGTTTTGCACAAGTTTCAATTGCAAACCCGCTTTTAGATTCAAAACTACTTACAAATACCATACTGGCTGTTACTTTCTCATCCATTTGACTAAGCAAAAAGTTATTTACCTTACGCTTGTAATTACGAGAGAAGTCTGCTTCGATTAATTTTGTGAGGTTTGTAAATTCTTCTATAATAATATTCTTTATAATATTTCTCATATTTTCTCCTCCTGAAATAATATGTAGGTTTCTATACCAAGTGCATCAGCTATTTTTTGTATATTATCTAATGAAATATTACGCTGAAATCTCTCGATATCACTTATATATGTGCGATGCAATCCACACATTTCCGCAAATTTTTCCTGAGAAACTCCGAGTGCCGTCCTATATCTGCGAACATTACTGCCAAAAACCTTTAATATGTCCATTAAAGCACCCCCCTTAAACAAATTTAAGTTTATACATAATTCTACTAAAAGTCTACAGACAATAAGTGTATTCAATTACTTAAAAATTTATACAAACCGTGCCTATTTTTAAAAAACTAAACACCCGTATCTATGTAATATTATTTCGCACTTTAATAAAGCAGTATATAGGGAACAACGCATTTGCAGAAAAAATCCTTACTGCCTTATCTGCGTTGTGCATCGTAAAAACAGACAATAATAATCTTTCATGGTAATACTGATTTTCGTTGTTAAAAAATGTTCGTAAAAAATGTTAAGAAATCGGACAAGCAAATCAAAATTTAACTCTTGACTTAATAAAACAAAAGTGTTATAATCAAGCTGTTGTGTAGTTACATAACATTCAGTCCTTGCTCCTGCGGGAGCCAAAAGTCCAGAAGGAGGTGCAGAAGATGACAGTTATAAATTCTTACGAGGCCGTATTCGTAGTTTCTTTAAAACAGGGCGAAGAGGCCGTAGCTGAAACCGTAAGTAAGTTCAAAACTCTCATTGAGACGAACGCTACCGTTGAAAGTGTTGACGAATGGGGAAAGAGAAGGCTTTGTTATCCGATAAATAAGGAAACCGACGCCTACTATGTTCTCTTCAACTTTAAATCCGAGCCTGCTTTTCCGGCAGAGCTTGACAGAGTTGCAAAGATAACAGACGGTGTTCTCCGCTCAATGATCGTTAAGAAAGAAGCCTAAGGAGGAAAGCATATGAATAATGTGTCCCTATTGGGCAGACTAACGGCAGATCCCGAACTTCGCCATACTCAGTCGGGAATTGCAACAACAAGGTTCAGTATTGCCGTAGACCGTCAGTATGTAAAAGCGGGCGAGGAACGACAGGCTGATTTTATCAATATAGTTGCATGGCGACAGACGGCGGAGTTTATATGCAAATACTTTTCAAAAGGTCAGCGAATTGCGCTTACCGGCTCGATCCGTACAGGTTCATATACGGCGCAGGACGGAACTAAGCGTTATACTTTTGAGGTATATGCGGATAATGTTGAGTTTTGTGAACCGAAGCGTGATTCCTCATACAGCGGAGGAAGCAACTATGGTCAGCAATCCTATTCAAGAGCGCAGTCCGATAATTCACCGATCACGGCATATTCTCAAGGTGATACGGGTGATTTTACGGAAATGCCCTCCGATGAGGATTTACCCTTTTAATTTTTAAGAACAGGAGGAACTTCAAATGGCTGAAAGAGTCGAAAGAGATAACCGCAGAGGCGGTCGCAAAGGTCGTAAAAAGGTCTGCACATTTTGTGTAGATAAAGTAGAGGCAATCGACTACAAGGATATATCAAGACTTCGTCGTTTTATTTCCGAGAGAGCCAAGATTCTTCCCCGCAGAGTAACCGGAACTTGTGCTTGCCATCAGCGTGAGCTTACGGTTGCTATCAAGCGTGCGAGATATCTTTCTCTTCTCCCCTATACGAGCGACTGATAATTATTAGAACCGATGCCGGGCAGCATCGGTTCTTTTAGCCTTAAGGGGAAAAACAGACCCGATTAAAAATTCGGGTACACCACTATAAACAGGAGAACATCAGATATGAAAACAATATATAAAACAAAAGGTACCTGTTCACGTTCAATTGAGATCGAACTTGAGGACGGTATCATTAAAAACGTAAAGTTTAACGGCGGCTGCAACGGAAACACACAAGGTATTGCCGCCCTTGTGAAAGGTATGAAAGCTGAGGACGTAATAGAGCGCTGCAGAAATATAGACTGCAACGGCAAGGGTACATCATGTCCCGATCAGCTTGCAAGAGCACTGGAAGAAATAGTCGAACAATAAAAGTTTGACCCCCGACAGTTATTGCTGTCGGGGGTTAAAATATAGGAGAAATGAGTAAACCTATTTTCTAAATCAATAAATCATCGAAACCAATCCTAACCTATGATTTAACCGTGAGCCTAAGCTCTAAAGCTGAGTATTACATCGGATACAGTCCTAACTTTATAAGATAATTTATATAAGCAAAACTTGCGACTAACCTATCTGTATTCCTAACGCAACAGCAGACTGCAAACCAACAGATAACCAAAGACTACCTATCCAAACCATGTAACGGATACAGACACTCTCGCCCAATCCGCAATCATCTGCCAATCTCCGCTGCTCCCGCGAACTAAAACACAAACGGTACATACTACTCGTTCAGCCGGCAACACGTACCCAAACAGTGGTAAACCGTGTGCCATTACGGTTACGACACAAACGCTATCAAGACTTATAGTGGAACTGCGCAGTGCCTTATTCAATTTTAATTTCTCAGTTAAAGGCTGTCCCCGCACCCGCACCAAACGTCTGCGGAATGCTGACCGTCATCGTCGGACACTTCACACAAATCAAAGAACCACCGAAAAAATACGGTTAAATACCTAATGCTCAAGGCTGTTACTGACCGTTGCCGCCATTCAAGTCAAGCGGGGCTGTCAAAACTACCGCCCGAAAAACTCCACTTCAGTTTTTCTTCTTTCCGTGGAAGACCTCACACCAAGAGGCTTTGCAAAAAGCCGAATAAACAGGTTCTATATCGCCCATTGGAGCTTGCCTCCTTTCGTGGATTAGACCAATCCGAAGCACCCTACTTTTAAGAGTTTCCTATCGGTTTGTTATCTTGATATCATTATACCATAAATATGTAAAATGTCAATAGTTTTTTTGAACTTTTTTTAAAAAATCTATATATGAATAAAATTATATTTACTATTGACTTATCATAAAAATAAGTATAAAATAGTTTGTAACGGTATTGGCACAAAAACTGAACAAAGTGTATGTGGCATACTGAAGTTTTTAAGAATGGAGATGCTTTTTATGAGTGAAAACGATAAAATTCAAAATGATGAGGAAATGGGCGATGTTGATTTGATATCCCTGGTTGACGAGGAAGGAAATGAGTATGAGTTTGAGGTTCTTGACGAGATCGACTATAAAGACGGTCACTACTATGCCCTCATGCCGACATTTGATCTTCCGGAGCAGGATATAGAGTCGGGAAGCACGTACATGATTTTTGAAGCTGTTGAGGACGAAAACGGCGAACCGCAGCTTGCAGAAATAGAAGACGAAGACCTTCTTGATGAGATTTCCGAAATTTTCGAGGATAATTTTGATGAAATGCTCGAATAATATTAGTAGAATATTTAAAATAACCTATTGATTTTTCGATATGAATGTTGTATAATGGCATATAGAGGGAAACGGATATTTTTGTTGAAATTGTCTGCCTGACACGTGTAGCGGCCTCATATAACCCTACAACCCTTCAATCGGGAATCCGGCTCCTATGACGGACTTCAGACCTCCCGCTTTTTGGCGGACGAAGGGAGTATGAAATCATGGGGAGGATACCCACCTGCTCTTTTAGTAGGCAGGTTATAATTGGTCGGTTACGGTTAGGCGGACTTTTTTATTAAATGCCCGAAGGTCATATTCGTTTCATTTAGGGCGGCGGTATTATGATCTGCCGTATGACTTAAAAAATAATGTTTTGTCAGACAGCGTTATCATACCGATTTTTAACAAGCGGCTCGCATGAAGATCCGCTGCGGGGGAATTAAATCAGAAATAGCTTAGGGTCGCCCTCTTTTTGGGGCGGCCCTTTTAAAATCCGGAGCTTTTGCTCTGCGTATCGGAGATTTGTGCTCGTTCTGTCGAGGCTTAGCAAAGGGAGTAATCGGACACACGGTATAATAAGTATTACAAGATTGTTGTTGCAATATCAGTCAAAAAATTATATAATAGTCAAAAAAGATAGGACTTATTATTGTACAGTTTCTCGGCAAAGGGGGTGATGTGCTTGAGCAGTACAAGAAAAAAGCAAAACAATATAGCACTTACCATCCTTATGGTAGCGTTAATCTTAATAATATCCGCAGTATTTTCATTTTTGACAATAATGCAGTTCGGTTTTTCCGGAAACAGCAAGACGCAATATACCGCATCACAAATAACATCAGGCGTGATAAAAAAAATGAACTATGAAAACCTTTCCGAGATATCCCCTTCCAATATATCAAAATATTATGATATCCCCGACGGGACTGTTCAAGACTGTTCATTGTATATTTCCACCCGATCGGATAATTTTACTGAAATTGCCTGCTTCAAGCTGACATCAGAAAGTAAGCGGGATACGCTTACGAATATTATAAACAATCACATTGCCGAGAAGTTCAAAACATATCAGACGTCCGGCGACAACACCTATTCAATAATAAATTCAAGGAAAACAGATATTATATATCCCTATGTTTTTGTTGCCGTAACTTCCGACAGTGAGGCTGCAATAAACGCCTTTGAAAAATTACTGTCCGATGTTTCCGCCTGAAATTAAAAGTTTTTAAATACAATGCCCGACTGTATCGACAAAATGTCGCAGTCGGGCATGATTTTATATTTACATTCAATTGGGAAATAATGAAAATATTATTTTATAATACTTTCCCCGTCCATTTCATCCGGCTTCGGAAGTCCGAGGAGTTTAAGCATGGTCGGAGCTATATCTGCAAGTCTGCCCCCGTCACGAAGCTCACAAGGGTGATTTACGACAGCAAACGGAACAAGGTTGGTTGTATGAGCCGTAAAGGGTTCTCCGTTTTCATCGAGCATCTTATCCGCATTACCGTGGTCAGCCGTTATAAGCGCTATACCGTCCATTTTCTTTATAGCCTTAATAACCTGTCCGACGCAATCATCAACGGCCTCAACAGCCTTAACGGCAGCCTCAAAGACACCTGTATGTCCTACCATATCGCAGTTGGCAAAGTTGAGAATTATAACGTCATATTTTCCGCTTTCTATTCTCTCAACCACATTCGAGGTAACTTCATACGCACTCATTTCGGGCTTGAGGTCAAAAGTTGCAACCTCCGGTGACGGAACGAGGCATCTGTCCTCACCCTCGCTCACGGTTTCAACACCGCCGTTAAAGAAAAATGTTACGTGCGCATATTTCTCGGTTTCGGCTATCCTGAGTTGTGTCAGACCCTTTCTTGAGATATACTCTCCGAATGTATTAACAAGGCTCTGCGGTTTAAATGCGACCTCAACGTTCGGCATTGTAGCATCATATTGAGTCATGCACACATATTTAAGCGGGAACATACCGTTTCTTCTCTCAAATCCCTTAAAATCGGGGTCAACAAGCGCACGGGTTATCTGCCTTGCCCTGTCCGGACGGAAATTATAGAAAATTACGGAATCTCCGCTTTTTATTCGGGCACCGTCTATACATACCGTCGGCAGAACAAATTCATCGGTAACACCGTCAGCATAGGATTTCTCTACTGCCTCGACCGCATTATCTGCCTTAACGCCCTCTCCGTAGACGAGAGCGGCATAAGCCTTTTCTACTCTGTCCCAGTTATTGTCACGATCCATAGCATAATAGCGTCCTGATACGGTTGCTATCTTGCCCACGCCTATTTCATCAAGTTTTTTCTGACAGCTTTCAACATATTCCTTTGCACTTGACGGCGGCACGTCACGTCCGTCAAGAAATGCATGAACATAAACATTCTTGACACCCGTTTTCTTTGCCATTTCGACCAATCCGTAGAGGTGATTTATATGGCTATGGACACCGCCCGGTGAAAGCAGTCCCATAAGGTGGAGTGCCTTTCCGTCCTCGGCAGCGTTTTTAACTGCTCCGACAAGGGCATCGTTTTTAAGAATATCCCCGTCCTTAATGGCTTTGGTTATTCTCGAAAGCTCCTGATAAACAACACGACCGGCACCGATATTGGTATGACCTACCTCACTGTTTCCCATTTGACCGTCAGGAAGACCAACGTCCATACCCGATGCAGCTATAAGACACCATGGATTTGCAGAAAAAATATGCTCCATATTAGGCTTTTTGGCGGTACGTATGGCATTACCGTAGTTTGTACCTATGCCGAAGCCGTCAAGAATCATAAGAATTAAAGGTTTTTTCATTTCCATACCTCATTTTTATAATATATTTACCGCCCTCAGCGGTCAGCAGACTCAACGTGCGTATTATTTGCTTGCTTCCTCAAGCAGTACGCCGAAATCCGCTGCCTTGAGAGAAGCACCGCCTATAAGTCCGCCGTCTACATCACTTTGTGCAAGCAGTTCGGCAGCATTTTTCGGATTCATTGAACCGCCGTACTGAATGGTAACGGTATCCGCAACAGCCTGACCGTAGAGTTTGGAAAGCGTTCCGCGTATAAATGCACAAACCTCTTCAGCCTGCTCTGCCGTAGCGGTCTTGCCCGTACCTATTGCCCATACCGGCTCATAAGCGATGATCGTCTTTTTAATATCTTCAGCCGAAACACCTGCAAAATCGAGCTTAATCTGTCTTGAAATAACCTCTTCCGTTATGCCTGCCTCACGCTCGCAAAGAAGCTCACCCACACAAACGATGGGCTTAAGACCTGCCGCAAGAGCTGCCTTTGTTCTCTTATTTACGGTTTCATCGGTTTCCCCGAAATACTGTCTTCTTTCGCTATGACCGATAATAACGTATTCAACCCCGATTTCCGTAAGCATATCGGCGGAAATTTCGCCCGTAAATGCGCCGCTTTTTTCAAAATGCACATTTTCTGCTCCAACCTTTATATTTGTGCCTTTTGTAAGCTCAACTGCCGTTTCGAGATTGGTGAACGGCACGCAAATTACAACACCGCAGGCTGCCTTTTCCGCAACGGGCTTGAGTTCTTCAATAAGAGCCTTAGCCTCCGGACGGGTCTTGTTCATTTTCCAGTTACCGGCAATAACTGCCTGTCTTAGTTCCTTATTCATTTTCAATTACCTCTATTCTTTTATTGATAAATAACGGGGAGAGCAATGCCCTACCCCGTCATCAAAAAACCGTGTGTTTCTGAATAAAGCAGAACATTATGCATCACGCATTATGATTTATGCATTAGTCAGTTTTTGTCATTAAGAGCTGCGATACCGGGAAGTACCTTTCCCTCAAGAAATTCAAGAGAAGCTCCGCCGCCCGTTGATATATGAGTCATTCTGTCGGCATAACCGAGTTTTTCAACGGCAGCAGCAGAATCACCGCCTCCGATTATGGAAATAGCTCCGCTTTCGGCAACGGCTTTTGCAACAGAAATAGTTCCGGCAGCAAAATTATCCCATTCCGAAACACCCATCGGACCGTTCCATACAACAGTACCTGCACCTGTAAGAGCATTTGCGAATTTCTCTCTTGTCTTAGGTCCTATATCAAGACCCATCCAATTATCCTCGATCTGATCCGAGGGAACGGTCTTAAATTCGGTATCGGGCTTATATTCCATACCTACAACGGTATCTTCCGGAATAAGGAAGTTTACTCCCTTTTCCTTTGCCATTGTCATTATATCCTTAGCAAGTTCAACCTTATCAAGCTCGCATATAGATGTACCTGTCGAATAGCCGAGAGCCTTCATAAAGGTATAAGCCATACCGCCGCCGATGATAAGTGTGTCAACCTTATCAAGGAGGTTTGTTATAACGCCGATCTTATCGGAAACCTTTGCACCGCCGAGGATTGCAACAAACGGTCTTTTCGGATTTTCAAGTGCGCCGCCCATAACGGTTATTTCCTTCTGAATGAGGTATCCGCATACGGCAGGGAGATAATCTGCAACACCGGCAGTCGAAGCATGAGCTCTATGAGCAGTTCCGAAAGCATCGTTTACATAGATTTCCGCAAGTGAAGCAAGCTGCTTTGAAAATTCCGGATCATTCTTTTCCTCTTCCTTATGGAAACGTACATTTTCTATAAGTTCTACCTCACCGTCCTGAAGAGAAGCCGCAATACTCTTTGCGCTTTCGCCTACAACATCGGATGCCATTTTAACCTCAAAGCCGAGGGCCTTTGAGAGGTAAGCTGCAACGGGAGCGAGAGAATATTTAGGATTAAATTCACCCTTCGGACGACCGAGGTGAGAACATAAAATAACTCTTGCCTTATGGTCAATAAGATACTTTATGGTCTTTAAAGCCTCATCAATTCTCTTGGGGTCAGAGATATTACCCTCCCCGTCAAACGGTACATTGAAATCGCAGCGTACAAGCACTCTCTTGCCTGCTACATCAATATCCTCAACAGTTTTTTTGTTAAGATAGTTCATTTTGTTTTACACCCTTTCCGGCAGCACGGGGCTGCACTAAATTTGAAGTCGGTTTCTTTTAACGGGGGCAGTTCCGCAGCGGAACACATTCATAAAAAGCAATTGTTCCGTCGGGACTCATGCCCTGAAATATACGATTGTCACTCACTAAGGAAACCGTTTTCATGTGAGTCCATATTCCTGCGCCGCAGCACTTCAAGAGATTGGTCGCAGGCTTACAAGGTATATTCTATACTATTTTGGCAATTTTTTCAATAGAAAAAACAAATTTAATCAATTTAATTACATAATTTTATCAGGTATTTTGTCCGAACAATGACAATTTTACAATAGTTTTGGGCGATACGGCACCAAGTATGCCGTCTGCCTTTTTTATTTCAAACGGAACGTAATTATTTTCATTGTCATAATCTTTAGAAATACCGTCATCTTCATACATCATATACTGCGTTTCACGATCCGTATATGCGATGATTTCAAACATTGACGTATCAAGCGCATCGGTACATTGTGCCGTTCTGCAAAGCGGCAGGAGTTTTCCCTTGCGTATAAACACGGGCACTTCGTTCACATCGGCAAAAATATAGTGTATGCCCTTTTGAAGCACCTGATATCTTCGCACTGACGAGGAACGAAATACAACAAGCAGCATATCTTCGGGAAGATACACATATCTGCCGCGCGCATTCTGTTCATATACGGGAGCAAGCATAAGGCTGTCTCCAAGAATAAGCTGATCTTCAACATTTCTTGCAAATCCGTCCGTAGGATATTCAAAGGCAAGCGGTTTGAAAAGCATATCATTATTAAGGCAAGCCTTCATATATTCACTGTAAAGGTACGGAATAAGGCAGTAGCGTATCGAAATGATATTTGCAAAATCCTCCGTATCCCCGAAATTATAACATTCCTGTCTTCGTGTGCCCATAGCGGAATGGTTTCTCATAAGCGGGGTAAATATACCGAAACCGAGCCAGCGCATAAGAAGATCTTTTGTGGTATTACAGCCGAAACCGCCTATATCTGCTCCGCTGTATAAAAATCCGCACATATTCAGCGACGGCATCATCTTTATATTAAGAAGAAGATGACTCCACCATGACTGATTATCACCTGTCCATATACCGCCGTATTTGTGGCTGCCTATATATGAGGCACGGGAAAACATCAATATACGTTTATCGGGTGATATTTCTTCAAATGCTTCTCCTGCTGCCCTTGTCATATTTGCCCCGAAAATATTATGCACCTTATCATGGCGAATTTGTTTTCCGTTTACGTTATGATAGAAATTTTTATAATCCTCCGCCCTGTTTGCAAGACCCATTATTGTTCCGCCCAGCTCAAAAAATTTATCCTGCCTGTTCGCACCGAAATCAAAGTTTTTCACGAGCTGCTCCGCCTTTTTCTCACCCTCTTCGGTAAAGAACATTGCAGGCTCATTCATATCATTCCAAAAACCCTCTATTCCGCAGTCAATAAGACGCTTATATTTTGAACCGAACCATTTTCTTGCAGCAGGATTAAGAAAATCGGGGAAATGTGTTTTTCCGGGCCACACGGCTGCCACAAAGCAGCTTCCGTCCTTTCTTTTACAGAAATATCCCTTTTCCTTTCCCTCCTCGTATATATCATAGCCTTCTTCAATCTTAACACCCGCATCTATAATCGGTACAAGTCTTATTCCGTTCTCCCTCATTTCCTCCACAAAATTCGGAAAATCGGGGAATGCCTCATCATTTACGGTAAAGTCCTTATACCTCTCCATATAGTCTATATCCATGTAGACGGCATCAAGAGGTATATTATTTTCCCTATGATTTTTCACTACCTCACGTATTTCGTCCTCATTCATATAGCTCCAACGACTTTGTTGGTATCCGAATGCCCAGCGGGGAGCGATATAGCTTCTTCCTATTATTTCCCTAAACTGTTTAACCACATCGTAAGCATTTGTACCGTCTATGATATACAGTGCAAAATCCTTACTATCCAATTTTATATTAAGCATATTCCCGGAGGTATATCCTATATCAAAGCTGACCTCTCCCGCGCAGTCAACAAAAACGCCTATACTCATTATTCCCGTAATTACAATAAAATTATGTGCGCCGTATAGTGATTGCTTTTCCTCGGTCTGATTAGGCTCGTCCGTACAAAAGCTCCTGTACATACCGCCCCTCTTGTTTATTCCCCTATTCGCCTCTCCGAGTCCGTAAACAATATCATCGTCATTCATTGTATAATTAAAAATAAAACCCTCATCGGTTTCTATCTCATTAAAGCAATCAACAACACCCTCACAAGGTTCAATATCCAACTCTACCGCTCCGGTTTCTGTCGGTTCTCCAAAAACATACTTCTTTATCATTTGTACACTCCCTTTACGTCAGTATCATGTATCTGTCCTTTTAAATATAAAATCTTTTCCTCTTGTGTCTTTTGAATCTCTCCACTTGATAAGACCGTCCTCACCGAGTCTTATATAACCGCTGCAATCGTTTTTAGTCTGTTCGGTTCCGTCCGCCATTTTTTCAACCATAGAACCCTCATAGAAAATACCGCCGTTTTCCGCCTCAAATATTCCCGTCAGCGTCCACTTTGTAACAAAATTTTCCGCTTTGCAGTCAATCGTTATACTGTAATGCTTATCATCAGGATAGGTTATCTCCATAATACAGTTTTCACTTCCGACGTGCAGCCACTGTCCGAGATATTTCAAATATTCGTTCGGGTCGTCACTTATATATATCGACTCCTCCGAAATTTCAGAGTAGGAATTTTCATCGGCAGCATTCTCGGAGCCGTCATTTGATACCTGCGACTGTACGGAAACGGCAGGCTCTTTTGAAGCCTCACCCTCATTACGGTTTCCGCACCCCGTAAAATTCAGAACGGATATAAATGCCAGCAAGGATACAATAATTTTTTTCATATAAAACCTCTCTAAGTTAATTTCCGGCATCATTGTCTTCGATATTCACTATCTTCGCTGCGTATATACTCTATCATTTCGTTTCTGCCCTCATCTGTCATCATAAATGTACGCTCGGACACGATTATGTCCGTACTTTTTTCATAGCAATACTCTCCGTGCCATATTTTTACGAGCATTGTCTTTTCCTTTGTATCGGGCAGTATAATGTAATGGAATAAATCATCACATTCTGTATAATTGTTATCATTTTCAAACCACATTATTTGAGGAAGTTCCTCGCACATCATATGATTTATCACCCCTGCTAAAAAATCACGCTCGAGCAATGCCCGAGCGTAAACATAAAAATCAAAGTGCAGCCTTTGCCTTTTCCACGAGGGTTGTAAAAGCCTCCGGATCGGCAATAGCAATTTCAGAAAGCATTTTTCTGTTGAGTGCTATGCCGGCCTTTTTAAGACCGTTCATAAATTTGGAATAATTTATGCCGTTAGCCTTGCAGCCTGCGGAAATTCTTGTTATCCACAATCTTCTGAAATCACGCTTTCTCTGTTTTCTTCCTATATAGGCATAGTTGCCGCTTTTCATAACGGCTTCTTTAGCCATTTTAAAGTGCTTGCTTTTTGCACCCCAATAGCCCTTAGCGAGCTTTAATACCTTTTTTCTTCTCTTGCGTGTTGCCAACGCACCCTTTACACGAGCCATACTATATACCTCCGTTAATCTTAATAAATAAACAAAATTGACCTATACAATTATTTGTAGGGGATAAGCCTCTTTACCGATGCCACATTTGTCTTATCGGCAACCGTAGTCTTTCTCAAACCTCTTTTACGCTTTGTTGTTTTCTTGTTGAGTATATGACTCTTATTAGCGTGTGCGCGGATTACCTTGCCGCCCTTTGTGAGCTTGAAACGTTTCTTAGCTCCGCTATGTGTTTTGATCTTAGGCATATTAAATTCCTCCTTGGTTTTCTTTTATTTGTTGTGCTTCGGTGCAAGGAACATAAGCATATTACGTCCTTCGAGCTTTGCAGGCTTTTCAACTGCCGCAAATTCCTGACAAGCCTCTGCGAATTTATTCATGATCTCCGTTCCGAGTTCGGGGTGTCCCATTTCACGCCCTCTGAAATGTATAGACACCTTCACCTTATCCCCGCCCTTAATAAAACGCTGGGTATGGTTCAGCTTGGTATTAAAGTCGTGGGTATCAATATTAAGGGAAAGTCTTACTTCCTTGATGTCAACAACCTTTTGGTTTTTTCTGGCTTCCTTTTCTCTCTTAGCCTGCTCAAAGCGATACTTACCGTAATCCATAATCTTACATACAGGCGGTTGAGCCTGTGGGGCTATTTTCACGAGATCAAGATTTGCCGCCTCTGCCATCCCCAGTGCCTTTGAGGAGGACATTATACCGAGTTGCGCACCGTCCGAGCCGATAACACGGATCTCCTTATCACGAATTTCGTCATTTATCTGAATTTCCTGCTTGCTAATTGTAAAGCACCTCCAAAACAATATAACAAAAATAAAGCACGAACCGTCATTGACCGTCCGTGCATCGAATAGCATAACACAACCCCATATAAAACATGGAATTAAAACCACTATTGACCCGTAACAGACGGTACCATACAGGTGAAAGCACAAGCTCTACTTTGTTTTACCGCAACATTATAACACATTGATACTCAATTGTCAATACCCTTTGTATTTATTTTCCGAGAATTTACGGAATTTACGAATTTACGTATTTCATCAAATCTTCATCACGGCAGGCAGACCCCGTTACAGGCAGGAGCATATACAGTCCTCTCCGTCGCAGTCAGTTTCGTCACCCGACTCGGCAAGTGCCGCCTTTATCATTATCGCACATTCAAGACGTTTTTTCTCAAGCTCACACGATGTTTTGTGTGACTTTCTTATATCCCCCTCATACTGGAAATTATTTGCATTACAGCCTCCGGAACAGTAAAATTTTGCCCAACAGTCCCTGCAGTTTTCTTTTGTATAAACCGTTGACATTGCAAACATATTTTTCATATCGGTATTGAACGTTCCGTCATTGAGATTACCCATCTTGTAATCTTCATTTCCGACGAACTGGTGGCAAGGATAAATATCCCCCTGCGGTGTTACCGCAACATATTCATTTCCGCACCCGCAGCCCCTCAAACGCTTTATCGCACAAGGCCCTTGATCAAGGTCTATCATAAAATGGAAGAAATTATAATAATCTCCTTTTTTTCTTGAGTCAATAATGGTTTTCGCAAGTTTTTCATACTCCTCAAAGACAACGGGAAGGTCTTCGTACTTAATTGAATAATCAAGTTTCGGGTCGGACACAACGGGTTCAATTGAAAGCTGGTCAAAACCCAAGCTGTGCATATGAAGTACATCATTTGTAAAATCAAGATTATATTTTGTAAAAGTACCTCTGATGTAATAATCCTTATCTGTTCTTTGGGACACGAGCTTTTGATAGGCGGGAACTATTGCGTCATAGCTTCCCTTGCCGTTCGGAGTCACACGCAGTCTGTCATTGACTTCCTTTCTTCCGTCAAGTGACAGTACAACATTATTCATCTCACGGTTAATAAATTCCATTTTATCATCGTCAAGCAAAATACCGTTTGTTGTAATGGTAAATCTGAATTTTTTATTGTACTTATCCTCAAGTCCTCTTGCATACTCTACGGTCTTTTTCACAACATCAAAATTCATAAGCGGTTCGCCGCCAAAAAAATCCACCTCCAGATTTTTTCTTGTACCGGAGTTAGCTATTATAAAGTCTATGGCTTTTTTTGCCGTTTCAAGCGGCATAAGACATCTTCCCTGACCGAAGTCGCCTTTAGCGGCAAAACAGTATTCGCACCTTAGATTACAGTCATGCGAAATATTTATACACATTGATTTTACCGGAGCCCTTGTCATCATATCCGCAAACTGCTCATAATCATCGGGAGAAAAGAGCTGTCCATTTTCAAAAAGTTCGTACAAAGCGGCATATGTTTCCTCGATTTCTTTCTTTTCGTATTTGCCGCCAAGTTCCTCATATACCTTTTCGGGTACGTCTTTACCCATATTTTCGCTGCAATAATCGAGTATATCATAGGCTGTATCGTCAAGTATATGTACTGCGCCGCTATGAACGTCAAGACATATATTATAGCCGTTGAGCCTGTATTTATGTATCATTATTTTCCACCCTCAAACAAAACATATATTTTTTAAACACAACGCAAAGGGAGTGCCGAGCCGACACTCCCGATTCGGCGTCACCACGCCGACGCTGTCAAGTTTTAATTACTGCTTCTTCTCACACTTCTGATTAGCAACCGTGCAAGATGTTTTACACGCAGACTGACAGGACGCCTGACACTCTCCGCAGCCGCCCTTTACGGCAGACTGTTTAAGATTAGCCTGATTTAAAGTTTTTATGTGCTTATTCTCCATCAATATCACCCTTTCCGGACAACAAATTTTTACGTACCTAATTTTAACATATATTCGACATAAATTCAAGAAAAATTATCAAATCCGTCTTTTTCTTCTTTTTTTCTTATGATTTACCCCCAATACTCCTCCTGCGGCTCCCGACAAAATCATCAGCACAAGTCTTAAAAAGCTGACCCAAACCGGTAACTCTCCCATGACCGCACCTGCTCCGAGCAACAGAATAAACATAACGAAACCTCCTGCCGCACCCGTCAGCATACCTGCGCTCCCGTTTATTCTTGCGGCAACGATACCGCCCAAAAAAGCCCCGATACAAGCTGCCGCTATACCGAGCGGCATTAAAAAGGAATAATTAACGTTCCCGCTTTTAAGGATAATAAAAGAAAACAAAACTATCGACAGCATTGCTGCGGCAACTCCGCATACCGCCCCCAATACGACGGAAATAATTTTTTTTCTTACTTCGCCCATCTGCTCAACTCCAAACATAATTTATTCTAAATATATTCGCAGTCACAACAGATAATACCACGGACATCAATCTTCCGTTTCTTCATTTTTTTCCGTTTCGGGCTCCTCGCCGACCTTCTTTTTATTCTTTTTGTCTTTCTTTTCCTTCTTTGTTTCAACGGCTATCTGTTTATCGGGTGTATCTATGGATCTGATAGCCCACTTTTTAAAGCGGATACGTGACTTATCGCTTCCCGTTTCAATAACAACGGTTTCATCGTCATCTCTAACAGCTATGACCTTGCCGACGATTCCGCCTATTGTCGTGATATCGTCACCCACCTCAACGCTGTTGCGCAGAGCGTCCTCTTCCTGCTGTTTTTTTCTTTGCGGGCGTATCATCACAAAATACAGTATTACGAACACCAACACCCAGAAACCCAACATCAGGGCAGTACCGCCGGGACTTCCCTGCGCCTGATTTGAAGCTGCTTCAGCCAAAAATAAAAAATCCATATTCCTTTTCCTTTCTTATTATTCATACATTATATATTATATCAAGCATTGAATAATACCGCAAGTGACATAATTCATATTCTCTTATCAAGAATATTACGATATTTAGTATAAAATTCATCAAAACACCCGTTATCGAGTGCCTCTCTTATTTTCATAAGCAGCGTATTATAGAAATATATGTTATGCATAACACAAAGCCTCATAGCAAGCATTTCACCGCTTTTAAAAAGATGACGTATATAGGCTCTCGTAAAATTTCTGCAAACGGGACAGTCACATTCTTCGTCAACAGGCTTTTCGTCGAGCGAATACTTTTCGTTCATCATGTTTCTTTTGCCGCCCCACGTAAATACATTTGCGTGTCTTGCATTTCTTGTCGGCATAACACAATCAAACATATCTATTCCCCTGTACACTGCCTCAAGTATATTTACGGGCGTTCCGACCCCCATAAGGTATCTCGGTTTGTCGGCAGGCATATGTTCCTCAAGTATATCAAGAATGTGATACATTTCCTCTGCGGTTTCTCCGACGGCAAGACCACCCACGGCATAGCCGTCAAGATCGAGTTCGCTTATGCGCTTCATGTGGTCAATTCTTATATCATCATATGTTGCACCCTGATTTATGCCGAAAAGCAGCTGCTTGGGATTTATCGTATCCTCACGGGAGTTAAGCTCTCTCATTTTGTCCCTGCATCTGACGAGCCACCTGTAAGTACGCTCACATGAATTTTTCGTATATTCGTATTCGGCGGGATTTTCTATACATTCGTCAAAGGCCATAGCTATTGTAGAACCGAGGTTTGACTGTATTTCCATACTTTCCTCCGGTCCCATAAATATCCTATGTCCGTCAATATGCGAGGCAAAGGTCACGCCTTCTTCCTTTATACTGCGGAGTTTTGCAAGCGAAAAAACCTGAAATCCCCCGCTGTCGGTAAGGATAGGGCCGTCCCATCGGGTAAATTTATGCAAGCCTCCGAGTTTTTTTACATTTTGATCCCCCGGCCGCAAATGCAGGTGATATGTGTTGCAAAGCTGCACCTGACATCTTAGATTTTTTAAATCCAATGCGGATACCGCTCCTTTTATAGCCCCGCAGGTTGCAACATTCATAAAGGCGGGTGTCTGTATTGTTCCGTGTACGGTTGATATTTCTCCCCGTCTTGCTCTGCCCTGCTTTTTTATCAGACTGTACATAGATTATTCCTCCGATTTTTCCTCGGAATTATCATTTTTAACGGCTTGGGCAGCCCTTTTTTCCTCTATATATTTTCTCCTGTCCTCTTCCGTTGTATATTCAAGCGGATTATCGTCCTTATCTACGAGTGCGGTCATTGTATTTTTATTGAACACCGCCAAAGTACCTACGGGCATTTGCAAAACCCTCAATGCCTCCGGTCTGAATTTTATAAGCTCACTGGTTCTTAGAGTCACAAGTTCATCATGCTCGTGCTGATCTTCCCTTTCGTCATTGAGCAGTCCGAAATACCAACCCGAATCCCCGTCTTTAGTCGGTTCTGTACGATTGAGATATACATCATCGGCATTTATTGCCTCTTTCAGTACAAGTATTGTATCCGAATAGAGTGTCGGTTCGGGTTTTTGCACCTTTGCCCTGACATTAGTATCCACCTGCATATTCTGTACAACAAGTGCATCGGAACAATCATCTGTTCTGAGAGTCATAGGATCATTTCTGTAATCAGCCGTCTGCACAACATAGTATGAGCTGCTTTTTTCGGTTCTTTTACTGAGATAAAACCTTGCCCAACCGTAATTAAGCGCAAATGTCGGACTGAATATATTAGTTTTTTCACTAATTGCCCTAAGCGTTCTCAATACGGAGGTCGCCGCATTTTTAAGCGGGTAGTTGGAATACAGTTTGACCCTTTTATTATTTATTTCTGCTTCAAATACGTACATAAATCTATCTTCCTTTCAAAATTCAACGATATACTAATTTTATAATATTGATACTGTATTGTCAATAAATTTAATTCATAATATCATAAGTTCCTTAGGGAGAACAGCAAGGTTCAAACAGCCGTCCGCCGTCACAACAACCATGTCCTCGATCCTGACACCGAACTCGCCCGGAATATATATTCCCGGCTCGACCGTTACGACCATTCCGCTTTGCAATACAGTATCGCAGCCGGAAGAAAGTGCAGGCTGTTCGTGTATCTCAAGTCCCACTCCGTGTCCCGTTGAATGTCCGAAACACCCCTCGAAACCTGCCTGATATATAAAATCCCTAACGATTTTATCCACATCTTTGCATACGGCACCGCCTTTGACGGCTTCAAGTCCCAATTTTTGCGCTTTATACACGGTATCGTACACACGTTTTTGTTTATCGTTTACATGACCGAGCGCATATGTTCTTGTCATATCGCTATGATATCCCTCATAAAGTGCGCCTATATCAAACGTTATGAAGTCGCCCGACTTTATTTTATTGTTTCCGGGTGTTCCGTGCGGCATTGAGGTTTTTTCTCCCGCTATGACGATAAGGTCAAACGACACCCCGTCCGCCCCCAAACGCCGCATTTTATATTCAAGCTCGACGGCTATCTCCTGTTCGGTCACGCCCTCTTTTATCAATTTTACGGTTTCCGTGAGTGCCTGTTCCGTTATACGCTGCGCTTTTATCATCTTATCAACTTCACACGAGGTTTTAGTTATCCTCAATTTTGTTATAAGCAAATCAAGCTCGTCGGAATGTATGCTTTCCGCACCGTTATCAGAAAGAACCGCATCTATTTTTGCCGCATCGTTAAGCGTGAATGCCGAGCCTTCAAGCATGACCGAGCGAATACCGTGTCTTTTTATTATTTTTCCTATTTCGTCCGACAGTTTCTCAAAGGGTGTCACAACGCAGCCGCTTGCATTAGCTTGAGCTGCTTCGGCATAGCGGAAATCGACAAGAAGATATGCCTCCTCCCTTGTAAGCATAAGAAATCCGAGGGAAGATACGAATTGTGTAAAATATCTCCTGTTTTCGTTTGAAATTATAATAGCCGCATCAACTTTTTCCGGCAGCATTGCTGCAAGAAGTTCAAGAGAAGAATTCATAAATTTTCCTCCTTTCCGTAATAATATTGATTTTAACCGTCATTCGCAAGATATTCGGAAAATGCCCTCATAGCGAGGAAGTAGCTGTATTTTCCGAAACCGGCTATTGTTCCGACACACACCGGTGAAATAACGGATTTTCTGCGAAACTCCTCTCTTGCCCCGATGTTTGACATATGAGTTTCAACAGTCGGTATATGCACGGATGAAATTGCGTCCGCAAGCGCATAGCTGTAATGTGTAAGCGCACCCGCATTTATGATAATACCGTCCTTATTTCCGTATGCCGAATGTATTTTGTCAATAATATCGCCCTCATGATTTGACTGATATATTTCAATATCAATATTCATTTCCCCTGCCCATGAAAGCACATCATTATTTATGTTTTCGGCAGTTTCGCTGCCATATGTTCCTATATCCCTTATTCCCACCATATTGAGATTAGGCCCCAGGATAAAAAGGATCTTTTTCATTTTTGTCTGCACCTGCCCTATAAGTTATTTTTATATGTTTTTCATCAAGTTTATCCTTTGCTAATTCTATCATTTTCTCAAAAGACTCATGCCACTGATATTTAAAAACGATCTCTATCCTGTATCTGTCAAATTCAATATCTCCGAAATTTTCCTTCCAGCCTTTTCTGTCTATATACCGTATATATGTATTCAATTTTTTTTGAAGATATTTAAGATGCTGCACCTGTTCCACCGACCATGTAAAATGGTCGGAAACAAGCATAACCAATTCCCTGCCGTTTACAGCAACGGCGTCTATCACGTCAGGTTCACTTATCGACATAATTTTCGCCCCTCTTTAAGATTTTCAGCTTTTTTCTCACATTCTTTTCCATACTTCTTCTTATTTTTATACTCAATCCGTGCTCCTCGGATTGGGGGACAAGAAGTATTGATTTCATTCCCGCAAGATTTGCCCCCAAGATATCCGTATATATCTGATCTCCTATAACAACGACATTTTTCGGTTTTTCCTTCAGTTTCTTTTTTGCACGGTTAAACCCGAACGGAAACGGTTTAAGACTCATCGCAACACAATCGAGTCCTACGGAGTCCGAAAACGGTTTTATCCTTGAATTAAAATTATTGGAGCATATAACTATCGCAAAGCCCTCTTTACGCATTTCTTCTATCCATTCCACAACACCCTCATACGGTTTTTTTTCTGTCGGCGGTGCGAGTGTATTGTCAACATCAAGCAAAACCGCATCTATATTCATTCGGCGTAAAAGTTCGGGGGTTATATCCGTGACCTTTTGCATAGCCACGGTAGGAGAAAGTATTCCCAACCGATCACCTCCAAAAGTTTTTTATCATACAAAAAAGGATATCTCCATCAAAGCCTGCTCTGCCGAAGCAGACAGCCACTCTCCGGAAATATCCTCCTTATTTCTTGTGTACAACCGTAATTATTTGTACTTGCGCTTACGAGCAGCTTCAGATTTCTTCTTACGCTTTACGGAAGGCTTCTCGTATGCCTCTCTCTTACGAACCTCAGCGATAACGCCGGCTCTTGCGCACTGCTTTTTAAACCTTCTGAGTGCGCTTTCAAGAGATTCATTATCCTTAATTCTGATTTCTGCCATTTATCTTCCCTCCCATCCGCCATAAGGCAGGGGTTTGTGTCATTACGATACTTGATTATTATACATTATTCATATACCACTTGTCAACATAAAAATACTATAAATTTGCGCACACGTCTATGTGTATTTTACACAAAAGACATAATTACCGCCTTATCCTATCTGAAAAATCAAACAAATCATCAATATTATACATTATTTTCGGGCAAATGCCCGAAAATCTCCGCCTATCCCCGCAGGGGGCATAATCATGTAAGAAAATCCTTGAGTTTTTTACTTCTGCTCGGGTGTCTTAATTTTCTAAGCGCCTTTGCCTCTATCTGCCTTATGCGTTCTCTTGTCACCTTAAATTCTTCTCCTACCTCTTCAAGTGTTCTTGCTCTGCCGTCATCAAGACCAAATCTAAGCCTTAATACCTTTGCCTCTCTCGGCGTAAGAGTTCCGAGAACAGCAGTAAGCTGTTCCTTTAGAAGTGTGCTTGAGGCGGCGTCCTGCGGTGCAGGGGCATCGGTATCCGGGATAAAATCGCCGAGATGACTGTCCTCTTCCTCTCCGATAGGTGTTTCCAAAGAAACGGGTTCTTGTGCTACCTGCATTATTTCCCTCACCTTTGACGGTGCCATATTCAAACGTTCGGCAATTTCTTCCGCAGACGGCTCTCGTCCCGTTTCATGCAGAAGTTGGCTTGATGCTTTTTTAACCTTATTGATAGTTTCCACCATATGTACGGGAATCCTTATCGTTCTTGCCTGATCAGCTATCGCACGTGTTATGGACTGCCTTATCCACCATGTTGCGTATGTTGAGAATTTAAAGCCTTTTGTATGGTCAAACTTATCGACTGCCTTTACAAGACCGAGATTTCCCTCCTGTATAAGATCGAGGAACTGCATTCCTCTTCCGAGATACCTTTTCGCTATACTTACGACCAGCCTCAAATTTGCCTCCGAAAGTTTCTGTTTAGCTTCCTCATCTCCGTTTAAAATTCTTATTGCAAGTTCCGTTTCTTCTTCACTCGTAAGAAGCGGCACACTGCCTATTTCCTTGAGGTACAGCCTTATCGGGTCATCTATTGATACCCCCTCGGAAATTTCTGCCGCATTATCAATATCATCATCGGCGAGGTTCTCTATTTCGCTGTCGTTAAGTATGATATCATCAACGGTTTCTACTATTTCTATCCCGTTTGTTTCAAGTGAATCGTAAAATTTTTCCATCTGTTCGGCATCTATATCAAGCTCTGCAATAGCGTCCAGAATTTCCTTATTGGTCAGCTGTCCTTTTACTTTTCCCAGCTCCGTAAGTTCCTTAAATATCGTCTTTTTATCAGGTTGTGTTTCGTTAATCATAGTAACCTCCTAAAAATTATACTTTCCTGCTTTGTAACACGGAACATACCCGTATGAAGTCCGCATCTGCCTTACAGCCGATCAATTTTCGGCTGCCGTGCCGCTGTTAAGCGAATTACAGCGTTCCAATGCCTCCTTTGCCGCTTTTACTCTTTCCGGCGGTATATTCAGCACTTCGGACAGTTCGGTATCCGTCAGTTCCCTGTTGTTTTCCTTCATACTTTTCCTGTTTTCTTCTATTATTTTTGCAGCATCTTCGGCGACAGCGGACGGAAGTGTCACCACTTCTCCCTGTTCGTCAATAAGTGTAATAATTTTTCTTTCCACCCTGTATGCGGCATAAGCAATAAAGCTGATATTTTCGGAATAATCAAACTCCTCTGCGGCTGCCATAAGCTCCATATTCCCTTCTTGGACAAGGTCGGAAAAAAGGAGATTTTTCCCTATATACCTGAACGCAACGGCAACGGGGATAAACATACAATACTCAATCAGGCTTTCTTTTTTATCTTCATCTCCGTCCGCTATATCAAATATAAGATCACTTTCATCATACCCCGAAAGTATCGGCAGTTCTTCCATTTCCTTAAAGTACAGCCGTATAGGGTCATCTCCTTTTCTTAAAGGTGTGCTGCGTTCGTTTTCCGATTGAACACTCCGTATTTTTTCAAGCATTTCATCAAAATCCTTTTTCCTGTACGGATAGTCCTCATAAGGAAGTACCCGAACGCCCGCATCTCGAATTTCCCGCAATATCTCAACAAATTTATCCTCGGTAATTTCAGGGCATTTCGCAAATTCCCGCAATTCGTCCAGACTCACCTGCTCCGAAACGGAAACAGCGGAAATCAGCTTATTATATAGAAATTCCGCCTCCTTGCCGTAAGTATCGTTACTCATTCTGTCGTTCTTCATAATCCGGTAGTATCCTCCATCACAAAAATCATTATCATGCCTTGAGTTTTTTGCTCCTGCTCGGGTGTCTTAGCTTACGCAGAGCCTTTGCTTCTATCTGTCTTATTCTCTCTCTTGTCACCTTGAAAACATCTCCGACCTCCTCAAGTGTTCTCGGTCTGCCGTCGTCGAGTCCGAAACGAAGCCGTATAACCTTTTCCTCCCTCGGAGTGAGTGTTGACAGAACATCGGAAAGCTGTTCCTTAAGCATAGTTTGTGAGGCAGCGTCCTGCGGAGTAAGTGTAGAGTCATCGGGAATAAAATCTCCGAGGTGACTGTCCTCTTCCTCACCGATAGGTGTTTCAAGAGAAACAGGCTCCTGCGATGCCCTTAATGCCTCACATATTTTTTCCAACGGCATATTGAGATATTCCGACAATTCCTCGGCGGAGGGCTCGTGTCCGTTTTCGTGCAGGAGCTGGCTCGATGCTTTCTTGATTTTATTTATTGTTTCGCCCATATGCACGGGTATTCTTATCGTTCTCGCCTGATCGGCTATTGCACGTGTTATTGCCTGACGTATCCACCATGTAGCGTATGTCGAAAACTTAAATCCCTTTGTATGGTCGAATTTTTCGACTGCCTTCATAAGTCCGAGATTGCCTTCCTGTATCAGATCAAGGAACTGCATACCTCTTCCTAAATATCTTTTGGCTATACTTACAACAAGTCTGAGGTTTGCCTCGACAAGACGCTGGCTTGCCTGTTCATCGCCTTTTAATATTCTTTCTGCAATTTCCGCCTCCTCATCGGGTAAAAGGAGCGGGACTCTGCCTATCTCTTTAAGATATATTTTAACGGGGTCGTCCGTCAGTGCGGAAGCATCGGGTATATCTGCATCTGCGGTTTCGTCATCTACCGAAATATCCGCAAGATCCTCCTCACCAATCAGATCATCGGTATTCTCGACGATTTCGACCCCGTTTGATTCCAGCATATCATAAAATTTTTCCATCTGTTCGGGATCTATGTCCATTTCACCGGTCGCATCAAAAATTTCCTTATTGGTGAGTTTTCCCTTAACTTTTCCGATTTCAATAAGCTCACTTAAAACATTTTTTTTCTCGCCTTGTTGTGTACTCATAATAATTCCTCCCATTATAATGTTAGTCCTTCATTTTTCCGAGCTTCTTTATATATTCGTTCAGATCCTCAGGATCAGACTGCTCTATCTGCTGCGGGGTAAGACGCTCTTTTTCATTTTTCAGAACGTCCGCATACTCCCCGACTGCCGTCATCGGATCGTTTTCTCTCGGACGTGATGCTACCATATCTGTTATCCTTCCCATTTCGTCAACCGAAAAATCGCCCGATATATCATCTATTCCGATTTCTTTTCCATTTCTCACCCTTTCGCACAATATTTCATATATCCTACGGTTAAATCCCGTTCGGAAAAGGTCGGGACTGATTGTCGCCGCCGTCTTTACGGCAACGTCAGGATTAGATATCATAACAGCTATCAATGCCTCCTCTGCCAATGCAGCCCTCAGCTTGAACCTTTTTTCCGTATTCAATCTGTCATAAACGGCAGATAATTGATTTGCCGCCCGCCTTTGTTCTTCACTCTTAAACTTACTTTTTTTCTTTTTGAAATTATCCTTAATGAGTTCGGAAAAGGCCATTTTTCCAACATTCAGTTCTTCCGAAAGTTTAGTTATATAAAAATCCCTTTCAACAGGATTTTCTATTTCGGAAATAATCACAGCAGCTCTGTTAAGAAACTCAATTCTCTGGCTGTCGATCTCGATATTAAATTCGGCTCTCAGCTTCCCGATTTCATATTCTATATCGCTGCCCGATTTCTCAAGCAACATTCTAAACCTTGCACTTCCCTGCTCACCGTATGATTTTATAAATTCATCGGGGTCTTTACCGTTAGGAACTGTAAGCACCTTAACATTCAGCCCCGTCGGACGAAATATTCCCATAGCTCTTTTTGTAGCCTTTTGTCCCGCCTCATCGGCATCGTAACATATCACTACTTCATCACAATACCGCTTAATCAGTAAAGCCTGCTCATTGGTAAGAGCTGTTCCGAGCGTTGCAACGGCATTTTCAAAACCTGCCTGATGTAAAGCTATAACATCCATATAACCTTCAACCAAAATCAACTGACCGTTCGCTTTATTTTTTGCAAACTGCAAAGCGAAAAGATTTCTGCTCTTATTAAATACAAGTGTATCCGAAGTGTTGAGATATTTAGGCTTGATATCCGTCATTATCCTCCCTCCGAAAGCTATAACATTTCCTCTTAAATCTATTATCGGAAACATTACCCTGTCGGAAAATCTGTCGAATGCATATCCGTTTTTTGACTGATTTGCAAGATTTGCGGATATTATCTCACTCCCCGAAAATCCCTTGGATTTCAGATAATTCACAAGCTCAAACCTTGATGTCGGAGAATATCCGAGTCCGAAATGTATAATGGTTTTTTCCGTAAGCCCTCGTTTTCTCAAATAATCAAGTGCCTGCTGACCTGCGGGTGAGTACAGCTGTTTATGATAAAACCTTGCCGCCTCTCTGTTAGCCTCATAAATTCTTGTTTTAAGCCTGCCGGTACCGTCATCTCTTCCGTCCTCCGGCACCGTCATTCCCACTCTTCCCGCAAGAAATTTTACAGCCTCTACATAATCAAGATTTTCTATTCTCCTTATAAATGTTATTGTATCTCCGCCCGCACCGCAGCCGAAACAATGGAAAAATCCGTTTTCCGGCGATACGCTGAACGACGGAGTTTTTTCGTTATGGAACGGACAAAGTCCCATATAGCTTCTGCCCCTTTTTTTAAGAGTAACATAGTCGGATATAACATCTTCTATTGCGATGCGTGACTTAAGCTCTTGTATAAATTGATCGGGTATAGGCAATTTTTCACACATTCCTTTCCTGTTTTTTTAATCCGCTTTTTATCCGCATGACATACGCCGCAAAATCCAAAAGTCACCTCACAACCCAAGAATTCGGAATGAAAATTTTTCTGAACTGTTCGACTGCATATCTGTCCGTCATACCCGCAAGATAATCACAAACAGAACGCTCAACCGATTCTTCCTCCGTCATATTTATCAGCTCCTCATGCATAAGATGCGGGTGCTTCAAAAAGTATTCGTAAAGCAGCGAAATAAAGTCGGGCACCTTTTTTTCTTCCCGCTTTGCATAATCGTTACTGTAAACATTTGTAAACATAAATTTATGTAAATTATCAAATGCCTCCTGTACGCTGCTATCCATTTTAAGATTTTCTCCGTCCGAATTTTCTATAAGGGACATCACGAGAGTATTTATCCTTTTAGAAGTTGTTGTTCCTATAACCTCTACCACATCTTTCGGCAGACTCTCCGTTGATATTACACCCGCCCTGACCGCATCGTCAATATCATGGTTGATATATGCTATTCTGTCCGCTATCCGCACTATCCTGCCCTCCGCAGTATCAGCCTCCTTGCCCGTCGTGTGACACAATATTCCGTTCCGTGTTTCATATGTAAGATTTAGTCCCATGCCGTCCTTTTCAAGAATATCAACGACCCTCAGACCTTGCTCGTAATGACGAAATCCGCCGGGCATTATGGAATCAAGGACTCTTTCTCCCGCATGACCGAACGGTGTATGGCCGAGGTCATGTGCAAGTGATATAGCCTCTGTAAGATCCTCGTTCAGCCTCATTGCCCTTGCAATTGTTCGTGCTATCTGCGAAACCTCAAGCGTATGCGTAAGCCTCGTCCGATAATGGTCGCCCTCCGGCGACAGAAATACTTGTGTCTTATGCTTTAGCCTTCTAAATGCCTTGCAGTGTATAATTCTGTCCCTGTCACGCTGAAACTCCGTCCTGATGCTGCATTTTTCTTCCTCCCTGCTTCGTCCTCTGCTTTCCGAGGAAAGACAGGCACACGGCGACAAAATCTGCCTTTCGATTTCTTCGCTTTTCTCACGAATATTCATAAAGTACACCCCCCCCGCTTCAACATATAAAAACTCTTATATAAGAATATACGCAAAAATACCGTCCGACACCTTTTTATTTTTCAAATTTTTTTTGAAATATACCAAAATAATGTCAAACTCATATCTTTCATTAAACCGTTGTCAGACTAAAATAAGAAAAGTTAAGTGTAATTTTACCGTTATTTTAGTATTATGCTTGAAAACGCAGCTTTTTTCTGTTATTATAAAATCAGTAAAAATCAACGGAGGGTTGATACCTATGAGTGTTATCGGCAGCCAAATAAAGAAATACCGTACTGCAAAGGGTATAACACAAGAACAGCTCGGTCAGTTGTTGGGAGTGACCACACAGGCGGTATCAAAATGGGAACGGGGCGGAACACCCGATGCGGAACTGCTCCCACGTCTGTCACAAGTTCTGAATGTCAGTATTGACGCACTTTTCGGTCGTGAGGAGCAAAGTCTGACCGTATCTATCGTCAGGCAGCTTTCTCAAATGTCGGTTGAAGATGCATACCGTTATGCGTTTAATATCTGCTGGGCAATAGAAATAGGTCTGACGCCCGATATTTCAACACTTGACTATCTTTTAAATTCCTTTCTTGACCACTCCGCCATAAATGACGATAAAAACGATTATTTTGCAAAAATCATGCGCAACGGAGGAACTGCCAATGCTCGGCTTTCCCCCGACCTCCGTTACTTTTTTCTTATGGTCGAGCCGCAGGGCAGCATCAGGGACAGGCTTTCCGATATCGAATCGCTCCGCACGGTATTTGAAATATTTGCGGACAAAAAAATGTTAAGTATCATTTTTTATATGTATTCCCGTTTGAATACGCCTATTGCCGCATCACTTATCAGCAAAGGTACAGGTATTGAAATATCCGAAGTTGACCGCTGCATGGAAATCCTTTGCATGAATAATCTTGCCACACGCAGCTCTGTCGCAACCGCCGACGGTGATATATATTCATATATGTTCCGTCAGGAAAGCTCCGTCATTCCCCTCCTTTGCTTTGCCGATGAGATAACAAAAACGGATTTTCGTGACTTTATTGCAGGGTGCGACAGGACGAAGCCGTTTTTATAAAACATCGGTTGATATTTGTTCCTCTCGGTTTAACGGTAACACTAAAGGTTGCTTGTATTTATTTAACCTTTGGTTTACAATATAGACCGTAAGGAGGGGTACTTATGAAAATAAAGGAATTGATTTCATTGATGTCCGTTTCCCTATGTGCCGCCTTAACCCTCACGGCTTGTAAAACCGAACCCGCCGCAACTGCTGACCGCCCGTCGGAAGCAGCGGAAAGTTCCGTCCTGTCCGACTCCCGACAGGAAAGCTCGTACGACGAGCCGGAAACGGTTGAAGAAATACTTCAGGATTATGATTTCGGCGGTGTGCTGTATGCGGTAAAAAACGGAAAGGTTATTGCATCATATGCTGACGGAACTCTCGAAAACGGCGAGGATATCACAATTGACACTCCCCTGCCCTTGGGTTCGGTTTCCAAGCAATTTTGTGCGGCAGCCGTACTTCTTCTGCAGGAACAGGGTAAACTGAGAGTTGATGATACGCTGGATAAGTACTATCCGGAATACGAAAACGGCAAGGGAATTACTGTCGGTGATCTGCTTTCCATGCATTCGGGCATTCCTGATTATACCGATGATCTTTATAATGTAATCTCGGCAGATAAAACCGACGAAGAGAACACGGCCTCTATTGAGAAATGGCTTTTCGCAAAACAAACCGATTACAAACCCGGCGATGTTTTTGAGTATTCCAACAGTAATTATTTTCTGCTTGCAAATATCATCGAGAAGATATCCGACAAAAAATATATTGATTTTCTAAGAGAAAATATCCTTGAACCTCTGGGAATGACGCACACGGGTTCAATTGACGAGCTGCCGTTATCACCGGATTGGGCGAAAGGTCTGATATTTAAGGAGCTTGACTGTCAGCCCGGACTTACAAAGGGTGCGGGTGACTTGATTTCAAATGCCGCCGACATGACGGTATGGACAGATGCACTGTTCAACGGCAAGGTGCTTTCAGACGAAAGCTATAAGGCTATGACAGCCGATTACTCACCGTCAATGCACTACGGCTACGGTCTGTATGTTGACTTCATAAATAACGGAATGGGTCATCCGGGTTCAAACGGGATTTATACAGCAATTGATTACATAAATTCAAGTAAAGATATGACCTTGTTTCTGGCAAGCAATACCACGGATACGTCATACATTCAGACCCTGTTTCTTAATATATTGGAAGCTCTGCCCGAATAGTTTCGGGTTGTATCGGGTACATTATAAGACCTGTTGTTAAAAAAATTTCAGAAAGGAAAAGCAGTATGATTACCGTTTAATTATATTGCAGACTGTATTTATGGATAATTTCAGCCTACTTTATCCGCAGGATAAAACACCGTCATCTGACGTTCTGACTGACGAGTCATGCAATGATCTTTCGCTCGAATATATTTGTGAGCATATATCCGAAAGCGAATATGAACAGAATATCATCAAGAAAATGATGATAAATATTGAAAGCGATCCGGAAATAATACGTTACCGTTGTGATGTATTTGACGATATACTGAAATTTCCGTCGCTCCGCAATAAAATAAAAGAACTTCTTGAGCAGCTTAATTATCTTAAAGAACTTGAAAGATCCGTAAAGGATAATACCGCCGCCCCTATATGGCAGCTTATAAACCGTCTTCAGGAGCTTGATGTTTATGTGAACTGCATTACAGGAATAAATCAAAGTCTTACGGAAAATGATATACAATCCGAGGGTCTGAAGCAAATGAAGGAATACGTAAGCTCCGTTTATAGCGAAAGCGGCTTTGAGCATCTTAACGATGATATAAAGGAGCTTATGGGGGAAATAGGACAAATAAAAAGCGTTTCGCTCGGTGTGAACCTTGACAGCCATATGCGACCTGTTGAGGTAGGAATAGTTTCAATCAACGATTCATCATTTTCACGTCCGGGACTGCTCAATAAATTTCTTGATTTCGCCTCTAAAAAGAGTGAAATACACGGCGGTACATCGTTTGACGGAATGACAAAAATACATACGGTCGGAAAGACCGCAGGAGAAGATCCGCTTATGAATACATTGAGCAGGGTAATCACCGATATGCTCGGATCAATTGTTAAGCAGATAAAAAATAAGCTGTCGAGATATGTAAATATAAGCGGATACAGTCTTACAAAGCTCATACCCGAATTTATTTTTTACATACGTTGGGCAGAATATTGCGATAAACTTATGTCACTCGGTTTGCCCATGTGTAAACCCGAAATACTCGATATTGAAGAGCGTGTGTTCAGCGGAAGAGATATTTATAATTTGAAGTTAGGTATCCAATTTGAACAGGATAAAAAAACAGATATAATAAAAAATGATATAGACTTTAATTCCGAACACGGAATTTATATTATGACCGGGCCTAACAGAGGAGGAAAAACCACTTTTACACAAGCAGTCGGAATTATCTTTCTGCTTGCGCAGCACGGCATTTATGTACCGGCGAAATCCGTTTCTTTTTCTCCCGCAGACAATATATACACGCATTTTCCCGCCGATGAGAACCAAACGGTCAATTTGGGAAGACTCGGGGAGGAGTCAAAACGACTCAGTCGGATATTTGAAAAAGCGACAAACAAAAGCCTGCTTCTTTTCAATGAGTCACTCGCCACAACATCATTTGCCGAAGGTCTTTATATTGCTAAAGACGTTGTCAAAGCACTTCGATATCTTGGTGCAAGGACAATATTTAATACACATATGCATGAGCTTGCTATGGAGCTTGACATTATGAACTCAATCGAGGGTGATATGAATGTTGCAAGTCTTATAACGGGAATACATGACGGAGAGCGTTCGTACAAAGTATTTCTTGCTCCTCCGGAGGGCGTAAGTTATGCAAAGGATATAGCCGAAAAATACGGTGTTACGTTTGAGCAGTTAAAGAAATCAATTAAGAAATAATTCACTTTAAATACTGCAATAATTTATATAATTTTAAAACAGTCCCCTCACAACACGTCTGACGGGGACTGTTTAAATTTAAGAAAAATTGAAACGTCTGTTTTGCGAATAAACGAAACGGTTCGGCTGAAGTCATAAATTTAAAATAAACAGCTTTCTTATATGGTAAATTTGCTTACTTTTTCATTATAATCCGAGCGTTTGCGTGACTGCATTTAATATTTTGAATGAGGATCGGCGGGGGTCTGCCTGCGCCGTATCAATATCAGTGCCGTAAGATACACGGCAGTCAAAAGAAGTGTAAAATTATATTTTGACCTTAACAGAACCAAAAAACCAAGACAGCCCACGGGAATTAAAACCGCAAATGAAATAATATCGAGCAGCGACATGGCACGTTTTATATCCGTTTTCTCGCATAAAAGCATAAATACCGCCTGACCGCCGTCGAGCGAATCAACGGGCAAACTGTTAAATACAGCTAATGTAACGTTTGCCGCAAACAGTCTGTCAAAAAACACACACGGAAATAATTTATTTAATATATAAGAAAGAACAGCCGCCGCCACATTAAACGTAACACCCGCAAGAATAACGACCATTTCTTTTTTCATACATCTCAGCGGCTTATTTTTGTCTATGATTGCAATATCAAAAAGTGTCAGCTTAATTTTTTTCGGAAACGAACCGTATTTCCATAGTGCGGCAAGATGACCCGATTCGTGTATTGCTGCGGCAATAAAGCATACCGTAACGGACATTGAGCTGTCGCAAATAATAATGGCAGTCATTGCGGCAGCAAGCGGAAAACTTAACTCAACGGTAAGACTTCCCAATTTTATCTGCATATAACATCACTCAATTCCCGCAGCAGGATATTCAATAATTTCCGACGGATCAATATTTTCTCCGTTTACAATTACCTCAAAATGAAGATGATTTCCGTCCGCATCTCCCGTTGCACCGACAAGTGCTATTTTATCCCCCGCCTTGATTTTATCCCCCTTTTTCACAAGCAGCTTTGAACAATGGGCATAAAGCGTCTTAACTTCGTCTTTATGTGAAATTACTACATAATTGCCGTAGGTAGGATCTTCTCCGGAAATTATGACATCTCCGTCAAAAGCCGCATATATTTCTGTTCCCTTATCTGCTCCGAGATCTATCCCCTTATGGTTCTGTTCCTCACCGTTAAGTTCTCTTCCGCCAAATCCCGATGTAATAACAGCATTTTTCAGCGGCTTTGTTATGCACTTTTTTAGCTTTTCGACTATATCATCACTATCTTCTGCCTTAATATCGGGTGCAGGTTTGCTTGTTTCCTTTAATTTAATATTATCCGTATATGGAATTATCCCGTCTGCCGTATTTGTAAAAACGGAATTATTGTAATTATCGTAAAACCATGCAGCAGCCTGACCGTGTACTTCTCCGCCTATCAGCTTTATGACCAATGCCGCAATTACTATAACGGCACTTACAATAAGCTGAATTATAATAAGCAGCATACCGTTTCCCCTGACGATCGGTTTTTCTGCTGTTTCTCCGCTGTATTCGTCTGTTTGATCTTCCTCTGTTTCCGCAATTTCATTTTCGGTATATCTCATTACAATTCCCCCTTTTCCTTTTGTAATGTATATGCCGTCAGAAATAAAAAATGTCATTCCCAAAAAACACATACGGTCTCGGACTGCCTCCGAAACCGCATCTGCTAAACATTATATTATGTATTATACTCAAACCCGTACCTGCCGCATACCCGCAGACTATCCGTCATTATAACAGCGTCCGTCAGAAAAAACAAACAATAACCGATTTGCTGTCAAACATACTTTCTTTTAATATCCTCTTTAACCGTATGTCAATAATACGTCAAGTAAGTATAGTAATTTATGTATAACTATTTTACAAAATCGGGATTAAGCCTGCTGTAATGAAAAATATACTGTTGGGCTACCCCCGCATATTTTCCCAAATTTCCCGAATCAATGCCGCTAAAAAGCGTTGAGAGTGCCTTTTTCATCCATACATCTATCGGAAAAGCATCGAGCCTATGCAGTCCGTACAAAAGTGTACACTCCGCCACTTTAGGCCCGACCCCCTTTATTTTCATAAGCTGCGCCCTGCATTCTTCGACAGGCATTATGTACATATCCTCAAGCACAACCTCCCCGTCAGATATTTTTTTTGCGGCATCGGATATATAAGAAGCTCTGAAGCCTGCCCGCAGCGGTGCAAGCTCCTCCGCCGTACAATGCGCTATCCTTTCCGCAGACGGAAAGGAATAACCATGCTCACCTTTTTCACCAAATTCCTCACACAACCTTGTAACAATTCCCTTTATTCTCGGTATATTATTATTTTGCGATATTATGAACGAGCAAAGCGCCTCCCACGGTTCTTGTGATAATATCCGTATCCCGTCTATACTTTTAAGCGCACATTCGAGTTTCGGACAAACCTCCGATATTTCCCTGCGTATTTCATTATAATCATTGTCGAGATCAAAATAATCCTTCCATATATTAAGAAAATCTTCCTCATTACTTCCCTCAATAATGACATCACCGTTATTTTCGTAAATTCTGGCATACTTTCCTCTCACAATTCCCGAATACGAGCCGTCATTATTTTCATTCCAACGAAAGCATTGTCCGCAGTCAAAGGTATTTTTTAAATCAAATACATCATTCAGCTTTATTTCTATTCCATGTTCCGTAATCCTGTACTCCGTAACGACACCCCCAACATTTTATAATGCTCCTATATTATATCATTTTTCTTCATAATATTCAATTGATTATAAAGCTGATCGGAGAAACACCCCGAAATTTTTTTGTAATACGGCATTGATTACCTTGCCTTACCGAAAAATCATGTAGCTTCACTGTTTTTGAGCTGTTCCATTCTGTCAGCCGAAATAAGCGCATCAATTATCTCATCTATATCTCCGTTAAGTATATCCTCAATTTTATATAAGGTCAGACCTATACGATGATCTGTTACTCTGCCCTGCGGATAATTGTAAGTCCTTATGCGTTCACTTCTGTCGCCCGTTCCAACCTGCAGGCGTCTTTGATTTGCAACCCGGTCGTGCTGTCTTTCCCTCTCCGCTTCAAGCAGTCTTGACTTTAGCACCTTCATTGCCTTATCTTTATTTTTATACTGACTTCTTTCGTCCTGACATTCAACAACAAGACCTGTCGGTATATGGGTTATGCGTATAGCAGATTCGGTTTTGTTTATATGCTGTCCGCCCGCACCGCTCGAACGGTAGGTATCTATTTTCAAGTCTGTCGGGTCAATATTTACTTCAACATCTTCCGCTTCGGGCAATACCGCAACCGTTACCGTTGAAGTGTGTATTCTTCCCTGCGTTTCGGTATCGGGTACACGCTGTACACGGTGTACGCCGCTTTCAAACTTCAGCCTTGAGTATGCTCCGTACCCCGTAAGCATAAAACTCACCTCTTTAAAACCTCCGAGCTGCGTTTCATTTGCACCCAACAATTCCGCATTCCAGCCTTTTTTAACCGCATACATGGAATACATTCTGTACAATACTGCGGCAAAAAGTGCAGCCTCCTCCCCGCCTGCTCCTCCTCTTATCTCAACAATGACATTTCTCTCATCATTCGGATCTTTTGGCAACAGCAGTAATTTTAATTCCTCATCAATCTGCGACAGCTTTGTCTGACATTCCGAAATTTCAGCCTCTATCATCTCTTTAAGCTCACTGTCAGTTTCATGTGTCAGCATTTCCTTTGCTTCTTTAAGCTCCTCGTCATATTTTTTATATTCCCTATATTTTAAAACTATCGGCTCAACCTCTTTAAGCTCTTTCATAGCCTCGGTATATTTTTCGGCAGATGATGCAATCTGCGGATCGCAGAGCCGCAGTGAAATCTCCTCGTATTTGTTTTCAAATAATTTAAGTTTTTCAACCATATCCGTAAAACCCTCCTGTTTTCATATAAATATAATTGACGGTAAAATCACTGTTTTTCGTTTTCCGTCTGCCGTATGACCTTTCGTATATTTTTTTCCGCTTTCTGTCTGGGCAGCATTATCTCGTGTCCGCAGCCAAGACACCGTATCTTAAAATCCATGCCTATGCGCAGAACAAGAAATTTTTTGCTGTTTTCCTTACCGCACGGATGTGCTTTTTTCATTTCGAGTACATCATTAAGTCTTATATCCATAATTATCCTCCTGTCATATATGCATATTATATCACTGTTTATTTTATTTTACAATTATCCGCCGAACATTCAAATTATTATACCCCTCCGAAAAAATAATTCTCCGTTTTCGCTTAAATGACCGATAAACGTAACTTTCTATGCCTCACCGAAAAGGTGTAATTTATAATTTATTTTTTTTATACTTACATTTTAATTGACGTGGGGAAAAAATTGTTATAATATTATATTCGAAGCAAAAATATTAAAATCCGTATAAGGATTTATAAACCGTCAGCGACATCGGTAACCGAGGTATTTCCGTTCGTTTATTAAATCGTTGTCGTGACAGCAACAAATAATCGGAGATGAACCAATATGTTAAAAAATATGTATTTCCGTGGTGATAAGTGGGAAATTACTAAAATAATAATTGCAATTTTATGCGTTATTTTAATAATTGATCAAGTTTCCTCAGGTATCAGAATGATAAACTCAAATAATAATCTCCCCAATCCGGTATCCTCGGAAGGTTTCGATTATCTTACTGCCGGAACGGAAATAAGGGGTGAGCTGAACCACATCGAAGGGACACTTTACGGTGATGCGGAATCCGAACAGGGAACAATACAATATTACATCATGGTTACGGAGGCTAAAAAAATCCTGCTTTTCAGAACCAATTCCGGTTCGACCACTGATAAAGAGCTGCAATCCCTTATTAAAAAGAATATTCAGACTGTCGGTTTTCGGGGATATGTGCGTGAGATTACGGACGCGGACAAGACTGCCCTGAATCTTGAACTTATAACAAGCAATTTTTTAAGGAGTCACGGAATAAAAGGCGGAACGCAGAATGCCATGCTCGGTGTACTTGTAGATATAACCGATCCGGACGATAAAATTCCCGAAAAATATATAGTTTTAACTTTCGTTTTAGCGGGCATATTAGTACTGCTTATTCCCCTGCTTTTGAGAAAAACAGTTAAGAATGCCTATATTTCATTGGCAATACACAGCGGAAAAATAAATGATAAAAGACTTCTTGAAAAAAAAGACTACATATTCGATGACGGAGGAATTTATAATACGGAGAAAGAGCAGAACGACAGCTTTTATGTAAACACGGAACATAATTTAAGGAATGAGGGTGCTGCGGACGAATGCAATGAGGAACTGATGACACATATGGTATCGCAGGAGGATCTGTTTTACGAAGGCGGTCTTAATGATGAAGGCAACTTTTATGTGGACAGTACCAAAAAAAATCAGACCCCGTATTGCGAGAACCCCGATGAGGATAATTACCTAAAAAAATATTAACTTAGAACAGGAATGATATAATGCATACACTTATTCTTTCCTCCAATGAAGAGGATATTAAAAAAGCGGCATTGATAATAAAAAACGGGGGTATAGTTGCTATGCCAACGGAAACGGTCTACGGTCTTGCAGCCGATGCACTCAATGGTGATGCCGTAAAAAAAATATTCGCCGCAAAAGGCAGACCTGCCGATAACCCGCTAATAGTACATATTTCGGATATATCACAAATATATCCCCTTGTAAGGGAATTTCCGAAAAAGGCACAACTGCTTGCGGAAAAGTTTTGGCCGGGGCCGCTTACCGTCATACTCCCAAAATCAGATATAATACCCGATGAAGTAAGTGCGGGGCTTGATACCGTTGCAATACGCTTTCCCTCACATAAAACCGCACAAAAACTTATTTCGCTCTCATCTCCTCTTGCCGCACCGTCGGCAAACCTTTCCGGAAGTCCGAGTCCGACTGCGCTGCGGCACGTTTGTGACGATATGAACGGCAGAATTGATGCAATAATTGACGGCGGCGACTGTGACGTCGGAGTAGAGTCTACTGTCATAACTCTTGCCTCCGATGTTCCCCGACTGCTGCGTCCGGGCGGAGTAACTGCCGAACAGATCAGCGGGGTCATAGGAAAAACAGAAATAGACAAAGCCGTCACAAACCCTCTTGCGGACGGCGAAAGAGTATCGAGTCCCGGAATGAAATATAAGCATTACTCCCCCAAAGCGGAGGTGATTTTGCTGGACGGCACGGACAAAGATTTTTATGAATTTGTAAACAGACCTACGGACAGAAATATTGTAGTACTTTGTTATGAAGAGGATAAGGAAAAAATCATACTTCCCTGTATATCCATAGGAAAAAAACACGACTATGGCGAACAGGCGCACAAGCTTTTCTCTGCCCTGCGAAAAGCAGATGAAAACGGTTTTTCTGTTGTATATGCGAGATGCCCCGAAAAAACGGGCGTAGGTCTTGCCGTGTATAACAGAATGATTCGTGCCGCCGGTTTTAACATTATTTCTTTGGGGAGTGTAAATCAACAATGAAAAAAATCGTTATCGGTATTACCGGGCAAACCGGTGCAGGAAAAAGCACGGTATGCAAATATGCCGAAAAAATAGGGTGCGGAATTGCAGATGCGGATCTGGCGGCAAGAGAAGCCTTGACAAAGGGCTCTGATTGTCTGAAAAGACTTGCGGAAATTTTCGGATATGATATAATAGACAGTGATGGAAGCTGCAAAAGGAAACTGCTTGCCGAAAGAGCATTTGCAAGCCGTCAAAAAACCGATCTTCTCAACAGTATTACCCACCCGTTTATAATCGACAGATGTCGGGAATATATTGAAGAACTGTTACATAATAATTATGATGTAGTATTATTTGATGCTCCTCAACTTTTTGAAAGCGGCGGAAACCGCCTTTGCGATTACATTATTGCGGTAACGGCAGACAAAAAAATACGTCTTGAAAGAATCGTAAAGCGTGACGGTCTTAGCCGAAAAGAGGCTATGATGCGGATAAACGCCCAATATGACGAGGAATATTATACCAAAAACTCCGATTATGTAATAAACGGCGGAAAATCCTTATCTTCGGTGAGAACGGATTTTTCTGAAATTCTTAAAAAAATCATGAGTGACTCCGAAAGGGGGAATAAAAACAGATGAAAAAATCCGTAAAAGCATTTATCTGTATTACGGTCGTCATCGCAGCAGCAGTTATATGTTCATTTGTGCTTAAAGAAGTTCATGATAAATACGTCTATAATACATATCCCTTGAAATATCAGGCAGAAGTGGAGGCAGCATCCGAAAAGTATGGTGTCGATAAATATCTCATATACGGTATAATAAAAACCGAAAGTGATTTTGACCCCGATGCGGTTTCGTCGGCGGGGGCAATAGGACTTATGCAGATAACTCCCGATACATTTGAATGGATACAAACCTATTATGTCGATGAGGAATACAAGGATAATACCGTTGACGATTTGTATAACTGCGGAGTTAATATAGACTACGGAACAAATGTCCTTTCCGTACTTCTTGATATGTATGAAAATGAAGATACGGCAGTATGTGCATACAATGCCGGTATGGGTCATGTTGACACATGGCTCGCAGATAAAGAATATTCGGATGACGGGAAAACACTCAAAAAACTGCCTTTCGGCGAAACCGAAAATTACAGACATACCGTCGCAAGGAATAAAAGCTGCTATATGAGGCTTTACGGTAATGAGGATAAATAAATTTTTATGTATAAATAAACCGTTAAATTTTATAAGAAGGGAAAGATGATTTATGTCAAACAAAAAGGAAGAAAAGAGTACAGCGGCAAAGCTCAAGGAAAAACTGTTTCGCAAAACTGTCAGCGGCTGCTGTAAAGTAAGCGAAGATGAAATCGCAAAGGCGGATCATTTTTGTGAGGACTACAAAATTTTTCTTAACAATGCCAAGACCGAGCGTGAAGCAGTCGCTTATGCAATTTCTGCCGCAGAAAAAAAAGGATTTTGCGAATACGACAGAAACAAAGAATATAAAGCGGGCGACAGGATATATGTAAATAACAGAAATCAGGCGGTCATGCTCGCCGTTATAGGAAAAAACGGCACGCACAACGGAGTAAGACTCGGAATTGCACATATAGATTCCCCTCGTCTTGACCTAAAGCCGAACCCGCTTTATCAGGCAAATGACCTTGCTCTTTTCAAGACACATTATTACGGAGGAATTAAAAAATATCAGTGGCCTACAATTCCTCTTGCTCTCCACGGAGTGATAGCATTGAAAGACGGAAAATGCATCAATGTGAATATCGGCGATAATGAGGACGAACCCTGTTTTTGCGTTACCGACCTGCTCCCCCACCTTGCAAACGAACAAATGTCAAAGGTCATGACCAAAGCATTTGACGGCGAACAGCTGAATGTCCTTGTAGGAAGCAGACCTTTCAATAAAGATGAGGAAAGCGAAAACGTAAAACTCAATATAATGAATATTCTTTATGAAAAATACGGAATAACCGAAGACGATTTCGTTTCCGCCGATCTCTCAATGGTTCCTGCCGATAAAGCAAGGGATCTCGGACTGGACAGAAGTATGATCGCTTCATACGGTCATGACGATAAGGTTTGTGCATACCCCGCCCTTTGCGCCGCAACAGATACGGATATTCCCGAAAGTACAATTATAACCGTTCTTACCGACAGGGAGGAAATAGGCAGTGACGGTAATACAGGTATGCGCTCAACATATATGGCAGACTTTATAGAAGATCTTGCAAAGGCTGACGGAGAAGAGCTGCGCCATGTCATGGCAAAAAGCACCTGCCTTTCGGCTGATGTAAGCGCAGCCTACGACCCCACATACTCCTCGGCATTTGAGGCAAATAATTCCGCCTATATAAACAACGGTGCCGTTATATCAAAATACACCGGAAGCGGAGGAAAATATTCAACATCAGATGCAAGTGCGGAATATATGGCAAAAATACGCCGCCTGCTCGATGATAAAAATGTGCTTTTCCAAACCTGCGAACTCGGAAAGGTAGACGGCGGCGGAGGAGGAACAATAGCTAAATTTGTAGCAAACCTTAACGCCGATGTTGTAGATCTCGGTGTGCCCGTACTTTCAATGCACGCCCCTGTTGAAGTGGTTTCAAAGCTCGATGTTTATATGACATACAGAGCATTGTATGAATTTTATAATGCCTGACCCCGTGTGCATATCTTCAAAGCAATACTCCCGCAACCGTTCGGATATCAGTATCTGCCGCAAACTGCGGCAAGGCGGATAAAAACATTACATGATGGCTTTGTGCCTGTTTCTTTTCGATAATAAAAGTATAAATTAAGCTATATTCAATGTTTTATTTTGTCAAAATTCATTATTTTTAAAATAAAATATAAAGTACGCGTAATTTTATATTGACTTTAACTATAATTTGTATTATTATTACTCAAGAGTAACTTAAATTTTATCTGTTATTATAAAAATTCGTGCGCTGTAAAAGTTTTTATTTGTGTTCGGCAATTCGGAAAAAACGCTGATTGATTTGTTATTGATATGGTCACGCAATATCGGGAAATGCGTGTAAGGTAAGTGTCTTTATAAGTAAAACAACGGACGGTTAAGAGTATTCGCACGAAGCCTCAGATTTTATTCAATGAGGAACAACATCCCGAATAAAATATCCGAGCCATGTATCTTTGATTTTGTTTGCATCAGTCAGTTCTTTGCTCGGAAAGTATCTCTGTTTTCCTTTAAATTATAACGGTGGGAGTGTTGAGCTTTGGAAAAGTTAGTTATAACCGGGGGCAAAATGCTTCACGGAACAATAAAAATAAGCGGTGCAAAAAATGCTGCTGTGGCTATAATTCCGGCTGTGATTTTATCGGACGGTGTATGTGTTTTAGAAAATATCCCCGATATTGAGGACGTTAATATTATTGACGAGATTTTATGCAAAATGGGTGCGAGTGTCAAGCATATAGACAAAACATCTCTTGAAATTGATCCCGCCGGTATTAAAAAGCCGGTTGCCGACTATGATCTCGTGCGTCATATGAGAGCCTCAAGTTATCTTATGGGTGCGCTTCTCGGAAAATATCTGAGAGCAGATGTTGCACTTCCCGGAGGCTGCGACTTCGGTGTGCGACCTGTCGATCAGCACCTTAAAGGTTTCGGGATACTCGGTGCTGCACACACCATTGAAAACGATACGATCAAAGTAAGAGCCGATAAGCTCGTCGGTAATCATATCTATCTTGATGTTGTATCGGTCGGTGCGACCGTAAATATAATGCTTGCCGCCGTTAAGGCAGAAGGCAGGACGACCATAGAAAATGCTGCAAAAGAGCCGCACATCGTTGATCTTGCAAACTTTCTTAATTCTATGGGGGCAGATGTCAGAGGAGCCGGAACTGATGTCATAAAAATAAACGGTGTCAAAAAACTGAGGGGCACGACATATTCTATCATACCCGATCAAATAGAGGCGGGAACGTATATGGCAGCCGTGTGTAGTGCAGGCGGAGATGTTACGATACAAAACGTAATTCCGAAACACCTCGAATCCATAACCGCAAAGCTGCGTGAAATGGGTGTAACGATAGAGGAGTTTGACGATTACGTACGTGTCGTCAGTAACGGAAAACTGAAAAGGTGCAATGTTACTACCATGCCGCACCCCGGATTTCCTACCGATATGCAGCCGCAAATAACGGCACTTCTTGCCAAAGCAAACGGAACAAGTATTGTAAACGAAGCCGTATGGGACTACCGTTTCCGTTATGTAACCGAGCTTCAGAGAATGGGTGCAGATATTGTCGTTGACGGCAGTCTTGCCATAGTGAACGGCAAAGAAAGTCTGACAGGTGTGCCCGTGAAGGCAACCGACCTTCGTGCGGGTGCTGCGATGATTGTTGCCGCTTTGGGTGCAAAAGGAACAACGCAGATTGAGGACATCAGACATATACAGCGTGGTTATGAGGACGTTGTCGGAAAATTATCGTCCGTGGGAGCAGATATAAAGCTGATCCGAACTGAAGATGAGTTGAAATAATATTTGTCCGCAGCGGATATCCGTAATGAAACGGAACATTGACAAAGTAAGGGAAGTGCGGTAATGCCGAGATTATATCCGCTTTTCAGCGGAAGTTCGGGAAACTGTTATTATTTGGGAACGAAAGAAAGCGGAATACTTATAGATGCCGGGAGAAGCGCAAAACAAATAAAAACAGCACTTGAGGAACAAGAGCTTGATATAAAGAACGTACGAGCCGTTTTTATCACACATGAGCATATTGATCACACAAAAGGTCTGCGTGTGCTTGCGTCAAAATATAAATTAAAGGTATATGCCTCAAGGGGTACTATTGACGAAATGAGATATAAAGGACTCGCCGATGACAGTACGGATATTTCACCAATCACACTCGACGGACTTGAAACAAATGATATGCGTGTGATCCCTTTCAGAATTTCTCACGACTGCGCAGAGGGTTACGGCTATGTTGTGGAAACGTCAGACGGGAGAAAGACAGCCTTTGCAACCGATACGGGTACGATAAATAAAGAAATAAGATCCGCCGTAAACGGCTGCGATACGGTCGTACTTGAATCGAACCACGATGTACGTATGCTGCAAAACGGATGCTATCCGTATAACCTGAAAAAACGCATACTTTCCGACATCGGTCATCTGTCAAACGATATTTGTGCCGATACTGCCGTAGAACTCGTTAAAAGCGGGACAACACGCTTTATACTGGCACATCTGAGCAGGGAAAATAATATGCCGTATCTTGCGGAACAGACAAGCGTGTGCGCCTTTGAAAAAAGTAATATGAAGCGTGATATTGACTATATACTGTCTGTTGCCGCCGAAAAGGACAATAAGTATTTGATTTATTAGGGTGACGGAGAAAACATATGATAAAAGTTACTGTTCTTTGTGTGGGCAAACTTAAAGAAGAATATTGGAAAAAAGCCGTTTCCGAATATTCAAAAAGAATGGGCAGGTTTGCCGACTTTTCCGTGATTGAAGTGGACGAGGAAAAACTCCCGGATGCCCCCTCCGAGGCGCAGATAAATAATACTGTCGTTAAAGAGGGACAGCGACTTTCCGCTAAAATACCGAATTGTGCTTTTGTTGTTGCGATGTGCATAGAAGGCAGGAGATTTTCGTCAAATGAGCTTGCAAAAGTAATAAGTGATAATGCCGTACACGGCTGCGGTAACATGGTATTTATAATAGGCGGCTCATACGGACTTTCCGAGAATGTCAAAAAATCAGCGGATATTAAAATGTCTATGTCCGATATGACTTTCCCTCATCAGCTTGCAAGAGTAATGCTTTGCGAACAGATATACAGGTCATTCCAAATAAACAGCGGCGGAAAATATCATAAATAGTTTATTGCAGTTTTCGTGTCTTTGTGCTAAAATGGTTACAGAGGGGACACAAAACTGCGATTTTTTATTAAAGGACTGATGTTATATGAGTACAAATGAAAATAAAACCGTTAATCTTAACAAAGACGATTATTCGGAGGAAAGGGAGGCAACAGGCAGATATCCCGATTATCCCTACGAAAGTTATCCGAAACCTATATTTAACCTTGAAAAAAGGAGTGCGACGGGCAGTTTTATCTGCGGTTTGATGTCGATTATATTCTGCTTTACCCCTATATTCCCGCTGATAATGTCTGTATTGGGACTTTTTCTTGCGCACGAGGATAAAAGGATAAAAGCCATGTCATCAGAGCCGAGATCCTCTTCCGCTGTCGCAGGTATCGTACTGTCTGTATTGGGGCTTATAATAAATATTGTAATATACGTACTGTTAATAATTTTGGTAATTTTCCTCGGAACATCGTTGTATAACAAATTTTTGGCATGACAATATAATTTTACCATATACCGCTGTTTGCTTTTTAATTTTTGTCAGGAGGTTATTATGGATAACAAAAATTTTACGGATATGTCATTTGACGAAATATTTCCCGACGTGCAATTCCCCGAAAAAGGAAACGATACGGTGTACGGAAGTAATCAGCTCACGGACGATAACAACGCACATCAAAACTATGATCCCGACTGCGAGTCGCAGGTAAATGAAAGAAAAGTTTTTACGGAAAACAGTAATTCAGGATATGACGGGAGCAGCGGGTTAAATTTTACAGAAGATGCATATCAGTACAATAACATAAGTAATGAGAACAAATACACCACGCTCCCAAAAGTAAAAAACTATGTCGGCTCCGGGAACAGAACCGACAATCCCCAAAACAGAACAAACAAATTCGGTTCTCCGCATAATACTTACTCAAGGCATACTACACACGTAAGAATAAATTCGGATATGCTTTGTTACATAGTATCCGTATTTTCATTGATTTTCAGTTTTTTCGGCATGGGAATTATCCCGTCGATAATTGCAATCATAATGTTGTCAAATATGCCCAAAAAGGACAATTCCGATGAAAAAAGAACATTGAGAACGAAAACGTTAATATTTGCCGTTCTTGCTTTGATTATCAGTATTTGCTTAATAATAATACGAATTTTATAAACTCCCGTTTTCCTGCGGCTGCAAAAAACCCTTATCGAATTTTTTAAATCCGATAAGGGTGCTTTTTATTTTATAAACTTAATTACGCATGAAAATGCTGCACGAATACGCACGGAGCATTAAAATCTGTCGGAAATGGGATTTACACTGCCGTCAGGGTGTCGCAGTCTGTCAATATACTTTATTGAAGCCCCGCAGCCGTTTACAACACAATCAGCCGGGTTTTCGGCGGTAGTAACACGCAAATCGGTAGCCATTTTTATAAGTGTATCCATTCCCGTTATTCGTGCAGCACCGCCTGTCAAAACTATACCGTCCGAATGTATATCGCCTATAAGCTCCGGCGGAGTTTCTTCCAATACGTCCTGTACCTGCCTGACGATTGCCGCAGCAATTTCTTTAAGCGGTTCTGCTGTTTCTTCTGCGGCAAGGTCTACCCACATAGGCATTCCAGATATCATATTTCTGCCCTTGATACGAAACTTTCCCGTTCCCATGCCGGGGATCACACAACCGATATTTATTTTTGCCTCTTCGGCAGTTCTTTTGCCTATAAGCATATTATATTTTCTCTTAACGTACTTTATTATTTCCTCGTCCATTATATTGCCCGCCTGCTTTATCGACCTTGAAACGGCTATACCGCTTAAGGATATAACGGCAAGATCGGTAGTTCCTCCGCCGATATCGACAACGAACGAACCGTGAGGACTCGATATGTCTATTCCTGCGCCGATTGCTGCCGCAACGGGCTCTTCAATAAGACAAACACGCCTGATTCCCGAACAGCTTATCGCATTAACGACTGCCCGCTTTTCAACATCTGTTATCCTTCCCGGAACACAAGCAACAGCCCTCGGCATACCTATTTTTGATGAAACTACCCTCTTGAGAAATGAAGATATCATGACCTCTACCAGTCCGAGGTCGGATATAACCCCACCGCTAAGCGGATAGATAGCACTAAATCTGTTTGACGTGCGTCCGAGCATTCTGTATGCTTCCTCACCTACGGCTATAATATTATCATTATCGAGGTTGACCGCTATAACTGACGGTTCGTCAACCACCTTACCCTTATTCTGCAAATATATCCTTGTACGTGATGTTCCAAGATCTATCGCAATATCAAGTCCCAATTCATACACCCTTTCCGTTATATTAACAAATTATCCTTTTTATCATGACCGAAGTATTTTAAACTGACTGTTTCCGCATATCATATTCCGTATTCTTTGGATATGGCAACTGATGCACAAAATACCCTTTCCGCACCGCTTTCCCTAAGTATTGTACTGCACCTTGAAAGTGTCGTTCCCGTTGTCATTATATCGTCAATCAAAAGAAGTTTTTTACCTCTTACCTTATCGGAGGATACTATATGAAAACTGTCATCATTATTGGAAATTCTCTCTTTATATGTCATTTCATGCTGGACAGCCGCCCCGCTGTCCCTGCAAAGAAGATTTTCAAAAGGTTTTCCGAGCTGTTCGGCAACATATTTTGCTATAAACTCCGACTGATTGAAGCCTCTTTCGTTTTTTCTGTCCTTACTCATTGGAACACAAGTAATAATTTCAAAACCCATGTCTTTATAGTACACATCTTTTATAGATGATAAGACAGCCTCCGAAAGACTGTAACCGTTAAATTTTTTCCCGTTGAATTTATAATCGCATATTGCCCTTCTTACAGCACCCATATAAGTAAACGGGGCAACACATATTTCTCCGGTAGGGAGTGCCTCGATTCTCGGAACTTTAGGAAATTCAGCCCTGCATACCAGACATTCCGTCATATCATGTTTAAGCGGCTTTGAACAATACGGACATTTTCGGGGATAAAAAATAGACAGCAGTCTGTTCATCATTAACTCCTTTCCAAAAATGCCCTCAACCCCGAATATCTTTTGGTCTTTTTATTATTATCGACCATTTTTTTCAGTGTTGATACATTTCCCGTTAAAATTAGTTTTTCCTTTGCTCTTGTTACTGCCGTATAAAGCAGATTTCTGTAATAAAGCTGCGGTGCGCCGTAATACATAGGCATAACGACAGCCTTAAATTCACTTCCCTGACTTTTATGTACCGTTACCGCATAAGCAAGCTCTACACTTATAAGATTATCCGAATTATACGATACGATTTTGTCATCAAATCTGATTTTTGCAGCACCCGATGATTTATCTATATTTTCTATTATTCCTATATCACCGTTATATATTCCCGAACCCTCACTTCCGTCATCACGTACCCAGGACAAATCATAATTATTCCTTGTCTGCATGACCTTATCTCCGACACGAAGTGTATATAAAGGCGTCTTTATTTCCGGTTTTCCTATACCCGGCGGATTAAGCGAATCCTGAAGTTTTTTGTTAAGCTCCACCGCACCCAATACGCCCTTTTTTCCCGGACAAAGCACTTGTATATCATTCATAGGGTCATATCCGTATGCCGCCGGCAGTCTATGAGTACAAAGTGCGACAATTTTATCGGAAATTCTGTCCCTGTCATGTTCTTCCATAAAGAAAAAATCTCCGTCCGTACGACGTATTTCCGGCATTTCCCCGTGAACTATTTTATGTGCATTTGTTATGATAAGGCTTTCCATAGACTGCCTGAAAATTTCAGTAAGACGAACAACGGGGATTTTACCCGCATCAATAAGATCTCCGAGAACATTACCTGCTCCTACGGACGGAAGCTGATCACTGTCACCCACCATTACAAGACGGCAGCCGAGAGGAAGCGCACGCAGAACGCTTTCAAAAAGCATTACGTCTACCATTGACATTTCATCAAGTACCAGCACGTCACAATCAAGAAGATTTCTTTCGTTTTTAGAAAATCTCGGACGTTCATCACTGTCCCACTCAACCTCAAGAAGTCTATGTATTGTTTTTGCCTCATGTCCCGTAAGCTGCGACATTCTCTGCGCCGCCCTGCCGGTAGGAGCAGCAAGCAGCACCTTGAGCCCGAAATTTTCATACAATTTTATAATAGCGTTGAGTGTCGTGGTCTTTCCCGTTCCCGGGCCTCCGGTCAGTATAAGCAATCCGCCGGACATAGCCTCGATAATAGCTTTTTTTTGCTGCTGCGCATATTCTATATTATTGACCCTCTCAAATTCCTCCACGGCGTATTCTGTACCCGCAAGACGTTCGGGAGGTACTTTAAGAATTAGTGATATTCTGTCTGCACTGTAAAATTCGGCTCTATAAAATGCAGGCAAAAAGACAAAACTCCTACCGTTTATCTCATCGCAAATAAGTGCCGAAGCATCAATAAGCTCCGCCGTCGCTGATGCTGTATTTTCCCTGTCCGTTTTAAGGAAATTCGCTGATATATCTATCAGCTTATCTGTCGGCAAACAGGTATGCCCGTTCCCCGAATTATACGTAACAATATACAGTATCCCCGCTTTCAGCCTGCACGGGGAGTCAATCGCCATTCCGAGATGTTCGGCAATTTTATCTGCCTTTTCAAACGACACCCTTATAGTTTCCCCGCATAGTATATACGGATCATTCTCTATTGCGGCAATTGCCCCGTCCCCGTATGCCTTCCATATACGTACCGCCTCTAATGCGCTTATTCGATACTTTGTAAGATACATCATTATCTCTTTCATACCGAATATTTTTCTTATCTGTTCGCCTATCGACAAAGCCTTTTCCTCTGATATCCCCTTTATTTCCGTTAGTCGTTCGGGCTGTTTCTGCATTATCTCAAGTGTGTTTTCCCCGAAGGTATCAACGATTTTTTCGGCTGTCCTCGCACCTATTCCTTTAACCGTATGCGATGACAGGTACTTTAATATTGCCGAAGCGGTAGACGGCATTTTTTGTTCGTAATATTCAAAGGAAAATTGTTCTCCGTAATTAGGGTTCACCTTCATTCCGCCGATAAGTCGGAGATCGTCACCCACGCTCACGTCTGTCATTTTTCCGACAGCAGTAAGAAGCTCACCGCTGCAATTGAGCATAAGAACGCTGTAACCGTTGCTGTCGTTTCTATATACTATATCTTCAACCGAACCCTCTATTTCCGTGATTTGATTTTCCGGCAAACCCGTCACCTCCGTCATAGTGTTCGTTTTTACTTAATGAGTAAAAACCCCGCTTTATAGTTTACAGTTTTATTATCTTTATGTCAACATATTTTGACGTTCCTCCGATAAATAATCTTAAATCTGTCATTATTCGTCAACGGAGAAATAAAAAACGGTCAGCAAAAGCCAACCGCTGTTGAATAAAAACTATTCATCTCACCTGACGCTACGATCTCACGATATCACGCCAAGCAAGATCACCTCTCTCAAGACCGTGTATCAGCACCTCTCCGGTAGCGATATTTGTTGCAACCGGTATATTATGCATATCACAAAGTCTAAGAAGATTCATATCATTAGGCTCATGCGGTTTCGGATTAAGCGGGTCACGCAGGAAAATCAGCATATCTATTTCATTAAACGCAACCCTTGCGGCAATCTGCTGATCTCCGCCTTGAGAGCCTCCCAAAAACCTTTGTATTTCCAGACCTGTCGCTTCCGACACAAGTTTTCCCGTTGTACCTGTCGCACACAAATTATGCCTGCTCAGTATTCCGCAATAAGCAATGCAAAACTGAACCATAAGCTCCTTTTTGGCATCATGCGCTATCAACGCTATATTCATAATTAACTCCCCCTTAAATTAAATCTCATTCAAATTCCGAGCGGTACATCTGCGCCGTCAAGTCTTGCGGCAATTCTGTCAAACGCATAAACTGCCTTCATTTTCCCTTCGGGCGGCTGTCCTCTTTGAGTTTCGGCGGCTGCGGCATTATCTTCAGGCACAATTCCGAGCAGTCTTGCTCCCGCCTTATCTATAACGCTGTCAAGATCGGGGAAAAAACCGCATTTTCTGAATTTCCTTTCATTAAAACGATTTATCACCAATCTTATTTCTGATATTTTCAGCCTCACGAGTCTTTGCCTTACTTTATCACATCCCCTAAGTGAAAGAGGTTCCGCATTAGCCACAATAACCGCATACCCTGCGGCTGCGGCTGCGGACTCAAATCCGGTACCTATGCCCGCCGGGCAGTCGATAAGGATATGGTCATAGTATTTTTTCAATATATGTACGAGCTGACGCATAATATTCGGACTGACCTCGTCCCTTATATTTTGCGGAGCAGGGAGTATATAAAGTTCCGGGACAGTGCTGCACGGATATATAGCATTTTCAGGCGTACAATTCCCGCGGACTATATCAGCGATATCGAACACTAATCTGCCGCTGACCCCAAGCATGAGGTCAACTCCCCTCATACCTGCATCGCAGTCTATTATAAGTACCCGGTTTCCGCGTCGTACCAATGCTGCCCCGACTCCGGCAGCAAATGTAGACTTACCTGTTCCGCCCTTTCCCGATGTAATCACTGTCACTCTTCCCATTTTCATATACCTCTTTTATAACATTATCACACATTTAACATAAAGTCAAGAGTGAAATAAAATTTTTCATACAAATTTAACAGTATGGATATTTAAAAAATATCGGCAAATTTATGTTATGAGTTTTTATCAGAACTTTTCTTAAAATATTCATTCATGAGCTTTTTGGCAACATTGACAGCAACCGAGCTTTTTGTTCCATGCTCGACCATAACGCCTATTGCAATCTGCGGCTTATCATAGGGAGCATAACAAATAAAATTAGCATGGTCCGAACCTGAGTTTTCCGCCGTTCCCGTTTTTCCCGCTATTTCCATATCAAAATCATAAAGTGCGATATAACTGTCCGCCGCCATATTCATAGCCTTTTGGACTTCCTTTAGATTGGTCATACTCACTCCCATATTATCCATAACTTCCGGCTCGGTTTTATATATAACATCAGAACCGGAATATGATACGACCCTGTCAACAACATGAGTCCTCAAACGAACACCGTTATTAGCTATGGTTGCCGCATAAGTTGCAAGCTGGAGAGGTGTAAACTGGTTGTCGGACTGTCCTATACCTGCGGGAGATACGAAACTGTCGTACCATTCCGAACCCATTTCACGACTGTATTCCGGTCCTGCAAGTGTTCCGGCACTTTCGGCCACTTCAACGCCCGTTTTTACACCGAGTCCGCACCTTTTTGCATACAGGTTCATATTTTCTATTCCGAGAAGTCTTGCCGTTTCCGCAAAAAATACGTTGCACGAATCTCTTATTCCCTGATATACATCTATACTTCCGTGATATGACATACACCAAAGATGAAGTCCGTTTTTTGTGTATTCTCCCTCACAATCAATATGTGTCTTGGTTGTGATTGCTTTTTCCTGCAAAGCCGCCGATGCAACCATAGGTTTAAAAGTAGACCCCGGCGCAAGCGCCCCCATAAATGCTCTGTCAAACAGCGGCAGCGTTTCGTCTGAAGCAAGTTTTTCATAATCATCATAATATTTTGTAAGGTCGTATGACGGGTAGCTTGCGGCACAAATTACAGAAAAATCGCTTATATCAATCATGACGGCAGCCGCTCCCACGCAGTCCTCCCCATTATATTTTCCTCCGACACTTTTTGAATACTCCTTAGCCTCCGCCACGGCTTCCTTGAGAGCCTTCTGCGCGGTTTTCTGCATATTTACGTCAATGGTAAGATATACGGAATTACCGGGCTTTGATTCCACGGTACTTTTGAGCGTTGTTGTTCCGTCCGCAGCTATTTCATAGGTTTTGCTTCCACCACTCCCTCTAAGCTCTTTTTCGTATGCCCGCTCTATTCCGCTTTTGCCTATTTCGTCCGTATAACTGTATCCTTTATTTTTCATTTCCGTGTATTCTTCGGCTGATATAAGTCCCGTAACCCCCACCATATGCGGGGCTGCCGTACCGTTTTCATAAACACGTACAGCTGTCGTTTCCGTTTCAACACCTTTTACCGACTGCATATTCTCGGAGATTATACTCATCGTCTGCTGATTGATATTATCAGCGAATACATAGGGATTACTCCTTGAATAACCTTGTCTGTCCATATTATAGCGCACACTTATAATATCCCTTTGTTCCTTTTTGCCGAATTTTTCGCACCCGTACTTTTCCACGAGCTTGGTTATACATTCATCTGCCGTGGAATACGGGTTCATATTAAGATTATCTTTACTTTTAAGTTCATCTATTTCATCGGTCTTTTTTTCGTCAAAATAATAATTTCCGCTGTTATCCGCTTTTATCGGAAGCTCATCTATCCACTTTCCCTTACAGCCCTCAATAAGTTTTACCAGCTTTACTATATTTTCATTAAGCTCCTCATCGGGCATATATATTTTATTTATGACGACCCTGTATCCGGACTTGTTCACGGCAAGGGGAACACCGTTTTTATCATATATTTCTCCCCTGACAGCATCGGTTTTTACAGTATATTCGGTAGATGTCAGCGCTATATCCTCATAGTAATCATTTTGAAAAATCTGCCATTGTACCAATCTTGCACAATACACTGCCAATATAATAAATGCAACGGTTATTATAAGGGCATAACGCCATTTTGCAGTCTTGTCATTCATAAATATGCTGCTCCTTATCAGGTTATTGTTTTTGCTGCAATAAATCTGTTCATGCCGTAAAACACGGGAACAAATGCAAAGGTATATATAATTCTTGAAATATAGTGCGCAGCGAAATATTCACCGACATAACCGTACCCCATAACGACATAAAACAAGAGGAACTGCACGGATATAATTATCGGTATGCTAACTGCACCTATCAATACCGCTGTAAGAAGATTTGTTTTTATATAATTTTCCATCAGGATACTCACGATATAGCAAAGTATCGCAAGCATTATCGCATAATATCCCATAGGCCCGCTGTATCCCGAATCCGCCATAAGACCGCATACCACCCCGAACACGATAGCGGGTATCTCACTTTCAAAAATTGAAATGGTCATGGCAACGGGCAGCATAAGAACAGGTCTGCCCCCAAAGACTTCAAGCGTAAGTCCCGGTGTGCTTTGAATTATATAGCAAAGCAGTATCTCAAGGGAAAAAGCCGTATATTTTACCAAATTATATCTGTTCATACATCAATCGCTCTCAGTTGTTTTTTTGGAATTTTCCTTATTGTTTCCCGACTCTTCAAGAATTTCTATATCTCCTTTGCCGCTGAAATTCGTAATTATTGCGGCAGATGTTATATTCCTTATATCCTCAAACGGTTTGACCACAACTATGGGCATACCCGTATAACTGTCATAATCCAGCTTGCTTATCGTTCCTATTTTTATATTCTTGGGGTACATTCCCCCGTATCCCGATGTTACAAGAATATCTCCGCTTTTCATTGTATTTTGTGCGGATATATTTTTCATAACTGCCGTTCCGCTGTCGCTGTATTCCGGCGAGCCTGTAACCACACCCTGATCCCCGGTTTTCTTGTCAATTGCTCCGACCTGTGCGGCGGGTGAAATTATCGAAGTTACCTTACACGATTTTACACTTAACTCACACACATAACCGACAAGTCCGTTATCGGTTAGAACCGGATCATTTATGTCGACCCCGTCGGCAGATCCCTTGTCGAGTATAAATCCGTAAAAATTTTCGTTCGGATCTCTTGATATCACGGTTGACGGTATAACGGAAAAATCCTCATTATTTTTCTTGATATTATAAAATTTATAAAACTCGTCGTTTTCTTTTTTAAGGTCATAGTATTCAACAAGCATATCATTAAGGCGTCTGTTTTCCTCTTGAAGCTCACTGTTTTCCTTTTCCAGTTCTTCAACGGTTTTCGGCGGGGTAATTGTTTCCTTCGCCGAGCCCGTAAAATCAGATGCTACTCTTTGAAGCGGGTTAAGAATATATCCCGTAACAATTCCTCCTACCGTGCTGTTTCCCGCCGTAATCAAAACAAGCACCAACAAAATACATACTGTCGTTATAAGCACCTTAAATCCTTTGCTTGATGTAACCTTGTTCACAATTCCGCCTCCACTGTTTTTGCTCCGCACTTAAACAAAGCGCAAATCCGTTCTCTGCTGCAACGGGCTTCGTCCATGCCTTTGGGGAAAGACCGAACGAAACCCGCAGATAAGTTATAATATGTAATTATCTTCTCTTTGAACGTCCCCACGAACCGGAATTTCTCTCAAGCCTTTTTCCCGTTCCGTCAACGACACAATCAAGCGGTCTTTCCGCAACATGGACGGGCATACTTGTTTCTTGGGCAACAAGCAGTTCAAGTCCTCTTAACAATGCCCCGCCGCCTGTTAGCATAATGCCGTTGTCTATAATATCCGCCGAAAGTTCCGGAGGAGTCTGTTCCAGTGTCGTCTTTATTGCCTCGATAATAACCGAGAGCGGATCGGCGAGTGCATCTCTGACCTCTGCGGCACTTATTACAACATCTTTGGGAAGTCCGTCCATAAGATTTCTTCCCTTTATCTGCATACTTCCCTCTCCTTCATAAGGATAGGCGGATCCTATGCCGATTTTTATTTCTTCGGCGGTACGTTCACCTATAAGAAGATTATATTTCTTTTTTACATATTGTATTATGGACTCGTCAAATTTATCTCCGGCAACTCTCACGGAACAGGCGGTAACTATATCATCAAGTGAAATTATCGCAACTTCCGATGTACCGCCGCCTATATCAACGACCATACTGCCCTCCGGGTGGGTTACCGGCAGTCCCGCACCGATAGCCGCCGCCATAGGCTCTTCTATTAGTTCCACCTGCTTTACGCCCGCCCTGCGCACGGCATCTTCAACCGCCCTTCTTTCAACATCGGTAACACCGGACGGTATGCACACAATTACTCTCGGCTTGCTGAATGCCGTAGTTTTTACTACCATTCTTATAAATCTGTTGAGCATGGTTGCGGTTATGTCAAAATCTGCTATAACACCGTCTTTAAGCGGACGGACAGCAATTATTGATCCCGGTGTTCTTCCTATCATATCCTTTGCCTTTGAACCGACCGCAACAACGCTGTCCGTACGAAGGTCAACGGCGACAACGGACGGTTCACGCATAACTATACCCTTACCTTTAACATAGACCAGTGTATTTGCCGTACCGAGATCTATTCCTATATCCTTTGAAAACATACTATCTCTCCCTTTTCTTCTGTCAGCTAATATACAAACAATTCCATAATTTTCCTTCAATACCGTATCTTATATTATACTCTCAAAACATATCAATCTCAACTAAAAAAAGGGGCATATACAAAACTTCTGCTTTAACACAAAAAAACGTGTTTTTATTGTACTTAATTTTGTTAAAATGTATTAACATTATCAGATAAATTGACAAAAGTCACATTTTTCCGCTTGAACCGAAACCGCCGACGCCCCTTTCGGTTTCACCTAAAACATCGGTTTCAACAAACTCCGCACCTGCAACGGGCATTATAACCATCTGCGCAATACGTTCACCGGGCATTATTGTATATTCGTTTTCGGAAATATTGCAAAGTCCCACGCATATTTCCCCCCTGTAATCACTGTCAACAACACCTACTCCGTTAGACAAACATATACCGTATTTTATACCGAGTCCGCTCCTTGCAAAAATAAATGCCGCAAGTTCATTACTTTCAAGCTCTATTGCAATACCCGTAGGTATTTTAACAAGCTCCCTCGGTTTTACTGTTACCGCCTCATCTATGCAGGCATAAAGATCAGCACCTGCCGACCCCGATGTTGCCCTTTTCGGTATAATTGCATTTTTCTTCAGTTTCATTATTTTAACCTTTTCCATTTTCCTGCTCCTTTTTGCTTACAGCATGATAATCAGTTTTCAACACTTTCAACAAGTTTTAACATATATTCTTTCAACTATTCAACTCCGCGATAGTATAATCCCCTTGTAAAGCGGTCTTTCGGTGTCGAATTTTGCCTGAAAGCATATAAGTTTTCCCCTTTTTCCACATAGTTTTCAACATTGAAATATAAAATTTCAAACTCGACTCCTTTAATCTCACTTTTTCTGTCGGACATAACAAGAGGAACGCTGTTGAGAATTTCCACACACTGACCATGACACAAAATCGGGAAATCTATTCCCTTTCTGTCCGTTATATGCGGTATTTCTCCGCTGCACATTTTACAATTTCTGCCGGAGCTTTTTGCAGGACAGTTTCTCGTAAGCATAAGCGGAAGTCTGCCCATTGAAATAATTCCGAGCGGAAGCACTCCGCCGAGCATTGAGATTTGTTCAAGCGTAAGCTCAAAAGAAACCTCGGTGTCTGTTATTCCCTGCGACTCCGCCCATTTCAGTGCCTCGGTATTTGTCAAATTAAGTCCGAAACCGCCGTGTATATCCATACCGAGATTTTTTGCCATTTGAACTGCACCGACATTATTGGCAAGCACCTCATTTATTCCGAGTGCCTTAACCCTTTCCAAATGGGAATATATACTTTTCTCTATTCCGAACATTCCCCTCGGTATTTCCACGGATACGGCAAATCCTCTGTCCATAAGCAAATTAAGGCTTTTGCTGTCCGTTTCAAGGGGAACATATATAAGCTCACTGTCAAGAAAATCATCGGATATATTACAATCCGTGAACCTTGCTCTGTAATTTTTCGGTTTAATGTTTTTTCTCGTACCCGTTTCCGATAGGGCAGTTTCAAAAAAATCCGTCGGTTTTGCTGCAGCTCTTATTTCGGATAAGCCTTTAAGACAGTCCGTTCTAAGGGTATTAAGTGCAGACACAGGTACTGTCAGTCCGACATCGGTATTGCATACAAGGCTTTGCATAACATACGGCGTCCCGCCCGTTTTGGATATACTCTTTTCGCACCTCGCATAATCAAGCGGAAGTTTTACCGCTTTTTCCGGCAAACTTCCCTTTGCAGTAAAGGTGTTTTTATCGCTGTCAGCCGCTGTAAGGCTGATATCCGTATTTTCATGTACGTCAAGCGTAAAATCAACGGGTATATGTTTTCTTTCATTTTTATACATCTCATGTATTGAGGCAAAAACCCTGCTGTCCGCCGATACAACATTTTCCTTTGAGCGTATCCCGAACATTTCTCTTCCGAGCTTTCCCGTATAATATCCCTCCGTAAAGCCCGAACGTGAAAATACCGCTTGGAGTTTTTCGTACAGCTCTGCCGAAACTTTTCCCTCGTCAAGTCCCTGCCTGCAGGCAGAAACGGCAGCCGCAACATATTCGGGGCGTTTCATTCTGCCCTCTATTTTTGCGGAGGCTATCCCCATTTCCTGAAGTTCACGAAGATGATTTATTATTGACATATCTTTAAGACTCAACGTATAACCCGAACCGCCGCCCGATGAAAAGGGCAGTCTGCACGGCTGCGCACACGCTCCCCTGTTTCCGCTGCGTGAACCCAACATTGCACTAAAATAGCATTGTCCCGATACACTCATACACAATGCACCGTGTACAAAAACTTCAAGCTCAACGGGACAGTCCTTTACTATTTCCTCTATTTCCTTTCTTGAAAGCTCACGGGAAAGTACTACCCTTGTAAGTCCGAGCTTATACAAATTTTCCACACCCGAACGTGTATGGACGGAAAGTTGTGTTGATCCGTGTACGGGCATATTCGGCGCACATTTTCTTACAAGAGAAATAAGACCCGTATCCTGCATTATGAGTGCATCAATACCGATATTGCAGGCATATTCGATAAGCCCCAGCGCCTCCTTTATCTCGTCATCACGGACAAGGGTATTACACGCAAGATGCACGGAAACTCCGTTTATATGACAATACCTCACGGTTTCTTTCAGTTGTTCATAATCAAAATTATGAGCAGATGACCGTGCGCTGAAGTTTTTCGCACCGAGATATATTGCATCTGCACCTGTCCTTACTGCGGCGTAAACGCTTTCCATACCCCCGGCAGGTGCAAGTATTTCAAGACCTTTCATAACCCGATACTCTCTTATTTCTTATTAGAGGCCCCGAAAAATGAAATATTTTCCTCGTCCTCGGCCTCTTTGGAATTTGACTTGCGTACAGTTTTTACCGCAGGCGATACGGGAGCCGGTTCTTGTGTTTTGCCCTTTTCCCCCAACCTTTTGCGGTAGGTTTCCATATCCTTTTTGAGCTTTTCGTTTTCCTTTACTGCCGCATCATATTCCGAACGATATCTTGCGGCATCATTAAGATATTCCTTAACCTGACCTCGGAGTCTGTCGGAGTCCTCTTCAGCCTTAGTCATACCGTCACACAAATTCAATGCCGCAAGCATAACCGCCGATGTAAGTGACAATCCCGGCGCAGCCCTGCGTACTGTTTCGATTTCCCTGTTCAGCCTTTCCGCAACAGCTTTGGTATATTCCTCTCCCTCGACGCTGAGCACCGTAAACGGAGTACCGGCAATTTCTATTTTTATACGGTTTTTTATTTTTTCTTCCATGTGCAATACACCTCTGTTATTTATTAAATACAAAAATATTATAATACATTTTCTTCAAATATAAAAGTCAAAATATATTTTTCATAAAAACTTTACATAATGTTATCTCCCAAACAGGAGTACAATGTACTGTTTCAATTTTTAAATTATCCCCCTATTTATGTATTTACCTATAACGGCTTTTGTGTTATTATGTAAGATAGTTATTTTTGCAATTTTGTCACACTACCTGCACTTATAAAAAATTACCGATACTATTGACATTTTTTTCGTGTATTATAAAATAATATTATTGAATATCTTTATCAGGAGGAAAGTATGCAGAACATAATCAGCTTCAAAAGATACATATGCGGAAAGGAGGAATTTAACTTTTCGGAATTATACAGGCAATGTACAGACGGAAAGAAAATACTGCCGATCAATGTTTTTCTCTTTGAGCATAGGAAATACGGTAACATTCTTATAAATACCGGGTGCAGCCGTTATTTGAAAAAAAATCCGGTAGCCTTTGCAAAGTTTTGCGCTAACCGTAAAATCATGTTCAAAGAGAGTGATGAATTTTGTTCGCAGTATCTGCAAGAGGGAATTGACCCTTTATGTATAAAAAAAGTTCTTCTTACGCACTGCCTTCCGGAATGTTGCGGCGGACTTCCGATGCTGCCAAAATATGAAATTATATCAACCGCCCAAGTACTTACGGTTTTATGGCTTTCCGATCCTTCGGACGGCATAATGAAAAGCACACTTCCTTCCAACGAAATAAAAAGGCGTGCTGCAGGTATATTCGGCGGCAATACATTTCTCAAGGATTATTTTAAATGGATATTTGATGTTTTCGGCGACGGGACGGTATTAGCAGCCGATATCAGCGGATATGCCTCACAAATGGCAGGATATTATTTTACGGAGAAAAATATTTTTATTGCTGCCGATGCCTCGATCAACAGTGATGCAATAGAAAGGGGGCTAATACCCTCCGATAAACTTCTCCGAACGGTTTCCTCCCCGGACGATTATATTTCGGTTCTTGCAACACTAAGACGTCTGCATAAAGATCACCCCGAAATAAAAATATTATTTTCACATTCGGAAAATATTCCTGTATAAAATCCTGATACTGCCCCCGACAGACAATATGCTCTTTTTTGGCAGTTACCGAAAAAGAGCATACTGTTAAGAAGTGATATTACATTATGGAAGTACTCTAAATTTACCCAAAAACGGGATTTCCTTTATTTTCCCGGAACGAATGTTCATTATACTCGTAACAATAACGAATATCGGGATTGCAAAGACGATTGCAGCAATAATGATGCCGACTATCCAACCCGCAAAACTAAGCTGATAACCGCCCTCAAAGGTATTTTCAACAAATCCTATACTTATCAAATTTGAAAACAGCCAATAAATCAAACCGAAAACAATTTCAAGCAGCAAGGTCAAAAAACCTTGATTGGCATAAAATCTTGACGATTTTGAGTCCTTGCAAAGAACATATGGTATCCAAAAGGTAATGCCGAGTGATGCAAGTATGCATTGACTCTTATGTTCCGCAAAGTCTTGAGCATTATAATTATTGGTAAAATCCCTTGTATCCTGCAGAGCCGCAATAAACTCCTTGAAAGATTTTGGCGTTGCTTTTTTATTTTCCTCCGGATTTTCCTCTGTCACCTCTTTTTTCTCGTAGACAAAATTTTTAGAGTCAAATACCGGTTTTGGGGGTTCAGTCTGCTCGGGGGCAGGCTGTACATCTGCTTCTGTTTCTTTCGGCGGCGGTGCGGCAGGTTTCTTTCGCTGCTTATCCCTTACCCTGCTTTGTCGTTTATCCTGTGCAGGCTGTACCTGCGGCTGTTCATGCTGTTGTTCGTAAGACTGTGCCTGCGGTTGCTCATACTGCTGACCGTAAGACTGTGCCTGTGGTTGTTCATACTGTTGTTCGTAAGGCTGTGCCTGCGGTTGTTCATACTGCTGTCCGTAAGACTGTGCCTGCGGCTGTTCATATTGCTGACCGTAAGACTGTGCCTGCGGCTGTTCATATTGCTGACCGTAAGACTGTGCCTGCGGCTGTCCATACTGCTGTCCGTAAGACTGTGCCTGCGGCTGTTCATATTGCTGTCCGTAAGACTGTGCCTGCGGCTGTCCATACTGCTGTCCGTAAGACTGTGCCTGCGGCTGTTCATATTGCTGTCCGTAAGACTGTGCCTGCGGCTGTTCATATTGCTGTCCGTAAGACTGTGCCTGCGGCTGTCCATACTGTTGTCCGTAAGGTTGTGCCTGCGGCTGTCCATACTGCTGACCGTAAGACTGTGCCTGCGGTTGTTCATATTGTTGTCCGAAAGGCTGTGTCAACGGATTACCGAACTGCTGTTGTACCGGTTGTGACTGCGCATTATACTGTTCTATATACTGCGGATAATTTGCAGCTTCGGAATAACTGTCCCCGAAAGGGTCATGAAACGAACCGGGAAAGCTGTCGGAAATTCCATCAGAAATTCCTTCCGTAAAATGCGGTTGTTCAAATTCGGGCTGCGTATATTCCTGACCTATGGGTCTTCCGTATTGATCATATTCTATATGTGGTTTATCCGGCTCCGGTGCATCCAAATCAGGCATAACATACGGCACAAATTCTCTTGAATTGCACGAAATACAAAACACGGCATTATCCTGAAGTGTAGCACCGCATTTAGCACAAAGTTTCATATAATGAGCCTCCTGTATGAATAAAACATAGAGATCACCACAAATATCATGTGGTTCATAACCTGTAATAATTTTTATTCCGAGATTAGTTTAATTATATTACACATTCTACAATAATGTCAATATCTCCAGAAAATTTTGTTGAAAAATAATAAAAAAATTTTATTCTTCATAACAGTTGCCTTATTGACTGATATTTTCGTCCATATCCGAAAAGCCGTGAGCATCGGCTAAACTCTTGCTCACGGCTTTTATTATTTATCTGCTTCCGTATACATATCCGAACAACTCCCTCGTGTTCGGATATTTCCATTTCTTTATATTCTTTACTGTCCCGTAAATAAACATTAGATCTTGTGTTGTATGGTCCGCCGAAAAGATCTCAACCCCCCGCCGATGTCTTTTCTACCGATCAAACGCTGCGCCAAATGCATCGTACTTACGTTCAGGAGTAAAATCGGCAGCGGACTTCGGAATAATCACGCCCGCTTTTATAAATTCCAAAGACCCGTATATCCTGTCAGGAAATTTGATCCGAAACATATTTCATGGAAACCGTCAACCTCATATATTGTTTCTTCGAGTTCGTTCTTGATAGACTCCTTTGTAATGACTCTTACAGGTACCTCCAAGTCACTCGGAAGCTCACTCCTATTTAATATCCTCAACGCATAATCGACCATTGCATAAGCAGTCCACTCATAACTTTGTGCGACCAACATTTCAATGCTTCCGTTCTCCGCCGCCTCAAATGCCGAAACTCCGCCTCCGGTCGATATGACTTTGATATCCTTTCCCGACTGCTCAACTCCGCTGACGGCATCGTTTATCATTGCCTCGTCAAGCACAACAACATAATTCAGATTAGGATCTTTGTCTATTGACTGTTTTATTTTCACGGAAAGACCGTTCTGTATTTCAAGTGATGATCCGCTGACAACAGTACAATACCCTGACGTCACATACTTTTTAAACTCATCGGCAAATCCTCTGTATATTGATGTAGAAAGTGTAGAATCGGAATTGTTAATAACAAGTGCATTTACCTTGCCGCTATTTTTTACAATACTCCAGTCCGCAAGGAGCTTTCCTGCCAAATTATAATCTATCGGCATGGTATAGTCCACATAATGGTCATTTTCATTCCTGCCCATATTTCCGACAGACATCACCCTTACCCCGTTTGCCTGAGTACGTTCTATATCTGTTGCAAGCCCGTCCTTATTTATATCCCCATACATAAGAACGATATCACTATTACCTATTGCTCCGTTAAGTGATTCGCTGTAAAAAGACGTTGTTCCGTCCGATTTATTACATACCGTTTTTGAAAAACCTACTGTTTTTGCAGCGGTCTTAAACTGGTCACACACAAGTGACGTAAAGGTGTAATTTGAATTGTCGGGTATCAGCATAATCGACTTCCCGTCGGCAATTTCCTTTGCGTTTATATTTTCCGCCTTAAAAGTAAATTCCGGCACATCTTTATACGAGGATATAAAGCTATCGAGATCGTTCAGTTGTGCCTTTGTAATTTCCGGTTTTGACTCAGCCACACTTATATCCGATACCACATCTTCAGACGGTTCCGATGATTTCTGAACAACGGAGCTCTGCACACCATCATCGGATTTGTTATCTTTGTTATCGCAGCCTGACGATACAACAGACATCATAACAGCAGCAAAAGTCAAAATAAACAAAATAGTCCTTTTCATTTTTTCCTCCGTAATTTATTCCTTAATATACAAATATTACATGGTTAATTATACTTCTTACAATTATTACTGTCAACAATTATTTTTGACGGATTTCGTACCTTTAAATAATTTTTTTTGTAGATTTATGCTCACTTTCAATAATAAACCAATATTTTATAGTGCGAATAAACATTGATTTGTATGGAAACAATCTCATTAAAGATACCAACAACATTATTTTCGGGAGGAAATATAAATGAATTACAGGACAGACCTTGCACTTGAAGCACATGAGATAAGCGGAGGTGATATGAACGGGATAAAAATGGATACCGTTACAAAGGGAATAATGAAAATAAGCAGACTGCATATTCAAAGTGATAATGCTTCAAAGAAGCTCGGTAAACCGAAGGGGAAATATATAACTGCGGAGGGACTGCCGCTGACGGATAATTTTCGTGACGTAAAGGAACAGATCGAGGCACTTTCTGACGAGATAAAGCCGCTCGTTCCCAAAGACGGAACAATTTTGGTCATAGGGATAGGAAATACGGAAATAACTCCTGATTCGCTGGGGCCAAAAAGTGCCGACTCGGTTCTTGCCACAAGACACATAAGCGGAGAAATAGCTCGTTCGGCAGGACTGGACAAACTGCGGTCTGTTGCTGTGCTTTCACCGGGTGTACTCGGTCAAACGGGAATTGAAGTGGGCGAATTGATATTATCGCTTATACAAAGTATAGGAACATCGGCAGTTATAGCAATAGATGCCCTTGCCTCAAGAAGTCTTTCTCATCTCGGAAAAACAATACAAATAAGTGACAGCGGTATATCTCCGGGTTCGGGAATAGGAAACAACAGATTGAGTCTGACAAAGGAAACACTCGGTATTCCTGTCATAGGAATAGGTATGCCCACCGTTGTTGACGGAATGACTCTTGCAGCGGATCTGCTTGAGGAGGTAAATTTTACTCATAACAAATTACCGAACAGATACAAAGAAAATCTTATTGTAACACCGAGGGAAATTGATCTTCTTACAATGCGGGCATCAAAACTTATCGGAATGGCAGTAAATTGTGCGCTGCAAAATAATTACAGCTTTGAGGAGCTTGCATCACTCGTATCATAATTGCTTTTCCGCTGTCATAAGTTTTATTACGAAATAAAGTTGCCGAAGCGGGGGGTATGTATATGAAGATCAATAAGTGCTTACTTAGAAAAACAAGCCTTATCGCACTATCTTCCCTGCTTGTTGGCATAGCGGCATTATGCACCGTAATAAGGATAAGCGGGGCAAATATTACCGTTTCAATAAACACATTTGCCGCACAAACCGCCATGCCGACCGGTGATATTAAATACAGTACCGTAAGACCCGCTTCAACTTCCGCATCAAAAAATACGAATAAAACCGAAAACATCGACAGGGAACTTTCGGAATACGAAACCGTGGAAAGCAGCACAACATCATCGGATAAGGAAGAAACGGTAACAGACAACAAAAAGGACACGGCATCCGCCCCGTTTGAAAGCTCAACCGTAACAAAAGAAGATATCGAAAAATATGACAATGAGCATGACGGCGAGGAGCAATTTCCTGTTCTTGAATTTACCTCCACAACCGGAAACATATCATATAACGGTGTTCAGGTAAAGAATACTGCATCAACCGATATAGATATCAAAAAGGAACTGGAGTCTGAACTCGGATTTAAGATTGAAAAAAGCGATAAACCGCAAGTCCTTATATATCACACACATACAAGCGAAAGTTTCCTTGATTACGATACGGGTTATTATTACGAGAGCTTTTATCCCAGAAGTCAGGATAAAAGCAAAAACGTATGTGCCATAGGGGAAGAAATTGCCAAACAGCTCAATGCGGCAGGCATAGTTACAATACACGATACAACCGTCCATGATGACCCCAGCTACAACGGCGCATATTACAGAAGTACGGATACAATATATAAAAATCTCAAAAAATATCCGACAATAAAAGTTGTTCTCGATATTCACCGTGACGGAATAGGTTCGGATACACAAAGATCCAAACCGGTTTTTCAAGTGAACGGAAAAAAAGCGGCGCAAATTATGATCCTTGCAGGATATAATTATGAAAATGCAGATGAATTTAAGGATTGGGAATATAATCTCCGTTTTGCTCTGCAAATACAAAAAACCGCCGCAGAAATGTACCCCGACATGGTTCGACCGTTAAATTTCGGTGATTTTATGTATAATATGAATGTAAATACAGGATCTTTGCTTATTGAAGTCGGTGCAGATTCAAATACCGTTGAGGAGGTCAGATATACGGGTTATTTGCTCGGTAATGTACTTAAAAAGGTACTCGATCCCGACCAAAAAAGCGTTAAAAAGGCAGATTAAGGACTAAAGTCTATAATAATGTGCTGAAAATTTCATTTCAAAGCGGATATTTTCTGCGATTATGACACTTTAATAAGTAAATAATTTCTGCTATAATAAAGAAAATGCTTTGTATAATTATAGGCGGTGAAAAAAATGAGGAGATATGTTAAAGTACTTACGGCAATAATGCTTACCGCATCTGTTTTTTCTGTTTACGGTATTACATCTTACGCCGAAAACAGCATACCTGCGCAGGAATCGTCGGAATTTGTCAGCGTTCCGGAACAAACCGAACCGTCCGCAGCGGAATCATCATATATGTCAGATATGTCAGAACCGTCCGAGGAGATTTCCGAACCTTTATATGAGTCGGAGCCGTCTTATGAACAGGAGTCTTCCGCAGAAACTTCCGAGCCGTCATACGTACAGGAGTCATATGAGGAATCCTCCGAAACGTCTTATGTACAGGAGCCGTACGGAGAACCCTCCGAACCGTCAAACGTACAAGAGTCGTCCTATGAAACTTCCGAGCCGGTTAATGAATTTGAACCTTCAGAGGAAATTGACGAATCCGAACCGATATCTGAGCCCGAAATTTCATACGAGCCGCTCGAAAGCAGCACTCCGAGTATTGTTGATCCGTTCGCAGGTATAACCGGAGGCAAATATATACTGCCCGCAGACAATCCCGAATTTTCCGCACCCGAAAGCAGTATTGAAAATGAATCGTCGGCAGAAAGCTCGATGGAGGCTGCCGCTATAATAGATGATTCAAGCAGGTTCGACAGTACACCGTCCATTGAATATGATGAACATTCTGCCGCAGTAACCTATAATTCTGAAAAGGATAATTCATCGTTTCTCGTAGGAATGATAATTTGGTCGGTTATAGGTGTAATTGTTACCGCAGTTCTTATTGTAATACTTAACCTTAAAGGGGACAACACCGAATTTGCTTTCAGCAGAAAACGGTATCATAAAGGACTGAACCATTCGGCGGGAACAAACAAATACAATATTTATTAAATACGTAATATAAACCTGCGGGGACTGCCTTGTCAGCAATCCCCGCAGTTATTTTATTCTGTTTTTTCCGTATTCGCAATTTGTATTCCGAGGTCGTCAAGCTGCTGTTTGTCAACATCTGACGGAGCATTGGTCATCGGCTCACTTGCATTCTGTACTTTCGGAAATGCAACAACATCTCTCAATGTGGGAGCTTTTAACATCTGCATTACCAGTCTGTCAAGACCTATTCCCATTCCTCCGTGCGGCGGCGCACCGTATTTGAATGCATCCATAAGAAATCCGAACTTGTTATATGCTTCCTCGTCACTCATTCCGAGCATTTCAAACATCTTATTTTGTAATTCGGGATTTGTTATACGAATTGATCCGCTTGAAAGCTCTGTTCCGTTGAGAACCATATCGTATGCCTTTGCATACACATCTCCCTTGTTTCCGTCCAGCTTGTCAATGCAGTCATCTGTCGGTGAGGTGAACGGGTGATGCATTGCTATCCACTCTCCGCTTTCCTTATCAAACTCAAAGAAAGGAAATTTAACTACCCAAAGGAAATTATAACCGTCAGCAATTATATCGAGTTTTCCCGCTGCCTCAAGTCTGACCGCTCCGAGTGTTGTAAGGACTGTATTATTGTCCGCATCGGCTACAATAAATACCACATCGCCCTTTTCGGCTCCTGCCTTTTTAAGAATTAAATCCATTTCGTCCCCGCTCATGAATTTTCCGAAACTCGAAGTAACACCGTCATCGGTCAGCCTTATCCATGCAAGACCTTTTGCGCCTATTCCCTTTACATATTCCGTCAGTTTATCTATTTCCTTTCGTGTATATACTTTTACTGCGTTTTTAGCGGTAATTCCACGAACAGATCCGCCGGCTTCAAGTGCATTCTTAAACACAGCAAAATTACTGTTCACGACCGCATCGCTGATATCAAAAATTTCCATACCGAAGCGTGTATCGGGCTTATCCGAGCCGAAACGCTCCATTACCTCGTTATATGTATATCTCGGAAAAGGCGTCGGCACATCTGTATCAAGTACCTCTTTAAAAAGACGCTTAATATATCCCTCGCCTATTTCAAGAACGTCCTCCATATCGACAAACGACATTTCAAGGTCAATTTGTGTAAATTCCGGCTGTCTGTCCGCGCGCAGATCTTCATCACGGAAACATCTTGCTATCTGCATATATCTGTCAAATCCGGCAACCATGCAAAGCTGTTTATACATTTGCGGCGACTGCGGCAAAGCATAGAACGAACCCTTATGTATTCTTGACGGAACGAGAAAATCTCTTGCCCCCTCCGGCGTTGACTTAATAAGCATCGGTGTTTCTATTTCTATAAAGCCGTTTTCGTCAAAATAATCTCTTGTCACCTTTGCAACCTTATGCCGAAAAATAAGATTTTTCTGAAGTTCGGGTCTGCGCAGGTCAAGATATCTGTATTTCAGACGGTTCAGCTCCGCTGTTTTACAGTCGTCAACAATTTCAAACGGCGGTGTTTCGCTTTCTCCGAGTATTCTAAGCTCCGTTACCTCAATTTCAATATCACCCGTGGGAATACTTTTATTCTTACTGCTTCTTTCTCTGACTTTGCCGACAGCCGCAAGAACATATTCGGAGTGTACCGAAGTTACCTTTTCAAACACCTGCTTATCCGTATTTTCATCAAAGGCAAGCTGTACGACACCCGTCCTGTCCCTAAGCTCTATAAAAGTAAGCATTTGTCCGAGGTCACGGCGGCGCTGTACCCAACCGCACACCGTAACAGTCTGTCCTATATTTTCCAAGCGCAGTTCCCCGCAATAGTTACTGCGTTTAAGTCCTGTCATAAATTCTGCCATTTTTATTACTCCTCTTTATCAAGTCCCAATTTCTCCAAAAGGCTGTCCTGCGCCCCGTTTACATAGAATGAAAAGAAAGCCTCATAAAATCCGTCGTCGAGCGGCACTTCCTTTTTTGCGCCCGTAAACATATTTTTAACGGTCGCCCTATTTGACGTAAGCTCGTCATCACCTATTACCATACTGAATTTTGCGCCGATTTTATCCGCATACTTCATTTGGGGTCTCAGTTTTCTTCCTACTATATCCCCCTCGGCAATAAGTGAAGAATTTCGCACACCCTCAACTATTGAAAATGCCTTGAGTTTTGCCTCCTCACTCAAACCTACAACATACAAATCGCAGGTAAGGGGTTTTTCAATCTCTATCCCCTGTTTATCAAGCAGTAACATAAGCCTTTCCATACCCATGCCAAAACCGAGCGAGGGAGTATGCTGACCGCCGAGTTCCTCTATAAGACCGTCATATCTTCCGCCGCCGCAAACCGTTCCTATCTCGTCCGAAACAAATTCAAACACGGTACGTGTATAATAATCAAGTCCTCTTACTATCGCAGAATTTACCGTATATTTTATATCGGCTGCATCAAGACATCTTTTTACCCCGTCAAAATGCTCCTTACATTCATCACAAATATAATCAAGCACTTTCGGCGCACCCTCTGCAATCTCCGAGCATTTCTTTTCCTTACAGTCAAGTATTCTCATAGGATTGCGTCCGAGTCTTGTCTTACAGGTATCGCAAAGGCAGTCGCTGTTTGCTTCAAAATACTCCCTCAAAGCCTGATAATATTTCGGACGGCAATTCGGACAGCCGATGGAATTTATTTCAAGACTGATATTCTTAACGCCAAGACGTCCGAAAACGGAATTAGCCGCACATATAACTTCCGCATCCGCATACGGTGACGGCGCTCCGTAGACCTCCATACCGAATTGGTGAAATTCTCTTTGCCTTCCGTAATTTTTCTTTTCATATCTGTAACAGGCAGTAAGATAATATACCTTTATCGGATATCCGTCATTATACAAGCCATGTTCAAGCATAGCCCTCGCCGCACCTGCCGTACCCTCCGGTTTAAGCGAAAGGGAATCTCCTCCTTTTGTCGTAAAAGTGTACATTTCCTTTTGAACGATATCCGTTGTATCCCCGACCGAACGGTTAAAAAGCTCGGTATGTTCAAAAACAGGAGTGCGTATTTCCTTAAATCCGTAGGATTGAGCCTGACCGCGCATTATTTCTTCAATAAACTGCCATTTATAACTGTCTTCGGGCAAAATATCTTCCGCACCGTAAACCTTATTTGTAATCAGCTTCACTTTCATCTTCCTTTCGATATTTCATACTACTATATTATACATTATTACAAAAAAAAATCAATGCCATGCTGTCCTATTTTATTGTATTTTATTTCAAAAACTGCATAAAATCATATAGGGACAGAATTTTCTTGCGTCACGGGGGGCAGCGTATTGACAGGCAGATTGAAAAAAATAAAAAAAATAATCACCCCTTTCCTTGATAAATGCGAAAGGGATAATATAACGGCGATAGCCGGACAATGTGCTTTTTTTCTTATTCTCACATTTTTTCCTCTTGCAATGTTTTCAATATCGGTTCTGCGGAATTTCAATATATCGGTAGATACATTCGAGAATATTCTTGATGAGGTTCTCAACGACAAAGCAAGCGAATATATTTCGGAAATAATCGGAAGCGTATCGGAAAATTCCTCCGGGATATCCGTGATCACCCTGCTCGTCACATTGTGGACATCTGCGCAAGGCATACACATAATAACGAACGGACTGAACCGCATACATGAAACTTATGAAGACCGCATTTGGATCTTACTGCGGTTAAAATCGGTTTTGCTGACCATTCTCTTTTTTGCAATAATCATTCTTACCGTACTGATAATAATTCTCGGCACATCTCTCAATAATTTTCTTATGCCCTATATAAGGTGTCTGCCGGGTATTGCAGGAATAATATACGACCTTAGATATCTTCTTTTCTATATCTATCTGAGCTTTCTCTTTGCGCTGCTTTACAGTCACGCCCCCAACATTGACAAAGAAAAGAAACATGAATACGGAATTAAAAGTCAATTTCCCGGAGCAATATTCTGTTCGAGCGCATGGCTTTTGCTGTCGCTGGGAATATCGGTGTATGTTGACGACTTTCAAGGTTTTTCGATATACGGCAGTCTTACAAAGCTCGCAATACTGATGATATGGATATATATGTGTATCATCTGTCTTATGATCGGTGCAGAAATAAATGTAATTTACCACAATCAAATCATGAATTTCAGCTTTAGGAAAAAGCATTATAATAACACCAAAAAGAAAACACTCACCTAAGACAGCCCTGTATAATATTGCGCACCTTTAATTCATGGTTTATAAGATTTAGTACCCTTCGTTTATTTCCGCTCCATTTCGGCGCAATCAGCTTATTTCTGTCGCCGTCGCCCGTAAGCCTGTGTATCACCATATTTCTCGGCAGTACTCCTATAATGTCACACACAACGGAAACATATTCTTCCTCACTAAGGGTATTGACCTTTCCGTCAGCATACATTCCTGCCAGTTCCGTTCCCTCTATGATATGCAGTAAATGCAGCTTTATCCCGTTCGAACCGCATCGGTCAACATATCGGACTGTATCAAGCATATCCGATCGTGTTTCATACGGCAGACCTATTATCATATGAGTTATAACTTCCGCTCCCGCAAGATGCAAATTTTTTACCGCCTGCGCATATATTTCGGTCGGATATCCTCTGTTGATAAGCTGCGCTGTTTTATCGCTTGCACTTTGGAGTCCGAGTTCCACCCACACGGGCTTGATTTTTGCAAGCTCGGAAATAAGGTTCAATTTTTCGGTTTCCAGACAATCGGGGCGTGTAGCTATGTCAAGAACCGCTATATCGTCACGGTTTATAAGCGGTACATATAAACTTCGCAAATAATCCGCAGGGGCGTATGTATTTGTGTATGACTGAAAATACGCTATGAACCTGTCGCCCGAATATTTATCGGAAATAAGTGATTTTGCAAATTCCAATTGTTTGTCTGTTCCGAGCGAATTTGAAGCCGAAAATTCCCCCGAACCGCAGTCGCTGCAAAATATACACCCTCTATATGATATACTGCCGTCACGGTTCGGGCAGGTCATACCGCCGTCAAGCGTAAGTTTATATAGTTTTTGTCCGAATTTTTCTTTCAAGTACCAATCAAGGGAACAATATCTTCTTCCGTTCCACATTATCATGTAACCCGCTTTCCCGTGCCGCCTCATGCTCACAACATCTTCTAAAATACAAAGCGGCCGACGTACAGGCAAAAATACCGCCCGAACCGACAGCCGCTTAATTTTGAGTTTACTCCTCCGGCGAGAAATTCTCCTTGCCCACACCGCAAAGAGGACAAGTCCAATCATCGGGAATATCCTCAAAAGGTGTGCCGGGAGCTATGCCGTTATCCGGATCTCCGTCAACAGGCTCATACACATAGCCGCAGACATTACATACATACTTTGTCATAATTACCTCCTTCTTATACAGTTGCCTGAAATTATTTCAATTATATAATAAACCGTAACAGAAGTCAATTACAAAAAAGAAAAAACGCCAATATTTCAGTTATTTTTTATCTGCATAGCTATAACCGTTATATCATCATCATGCCCGTCATTCCTTCTTGCAACCGCTTCGTCAATTATGCAGTCCGCCAACTGCTGCATACTCTTATCTTCCCATGACTGTATAATTCTCTCTATCCATTCCTCCCCGGTTGCAATTGCCCCGTCCGAAACCATAACTATTATATCACCCTCCGTAAGCTCGTCCTCGGTATAGGTAAACTCCACCTGCGGAAGTATCCCCGCCGGTAATGACGGTGTTTCCACTCTGTACATATCTCCGAGCTTACGTATAAACGAAAGTGCTGCGCCCGCTTTCATAAAATTAGTTTTTCCGTTATATAAATCAATTGATACCACATCAAGCGTTGCAAGGGACTCATCTCCCGACTTAACAAGCAAGGCGGAATTAACGACCTTCAGCGAACAGTCGTATCCGAGGCCGGCTTTTAAAAGTTTTTCCATAATGCTTGATGCCATGCCGCCGTCAACAGCCGCCCTGCCGCCCGTACCCATTCCGTCACTTATTATTGCATTCAGTTTTCCGGTACCGTCCGTAAAATATGTTATATGATCTCCGCAAAGTCTGCCGTCGCCGCAGGTATGCTGACTCCCCGCAATTTCCACATCAAGGCAGGGACGTTCACACATTGTTATACGCAAACTGCCGAATGCGGAAGTAATACTCGGAGTGTCGAAGTTTCTTCCGCAGAGCTTTGAAATTTCATGCACCATAAGCGCACGTTTTACTTTTCCCCGGTCCGAGTCCGATGTTTCGGCTTCTATCGTCATTCTTCCGAGATAATCTATGCGGCAGCTGACACTTTCGGGTCTTAGACCGAACTCTTTAAATTTTACCGTTATCTGATCCGCAAGGTCATCATCAAATACCTCATAATTTGAATATTCCTCCGCCATTTCACCGAGAATATCACCGAGTCCGCAAAATTGTCCCGCAACGACCTGACGTACCTCATCTATCCTTTTTTCCGCCGCCTCCGAAGCAAGATAATGTTTGTAGCTTTTATTTACGGCACTTGCCATTTCATTTGTGCGGCAGCATTTCTTTTTAAAATCCTCCCTAAATCCCTCTGCTTTTATTTCACCCTCCGTTTTCAGTTTACCGCTTACATATTCAAAGGATTCGAGGCTTACCCCGTCACGGTGTTCCCAACAAAATACCTTCATTCCGCACCGTGAACAGGTATTTTCCACCGCCTCCTTATATACGCTGTCCATAGTCGGAGTCACTATCCTCGATAATCTTTCGGATACCTCCTCAACATCATCGGATACATTGGATAATGCCTTTGATGCAAAATCAAGACGCATTATTATGGATTTTCTCAAGCCCTCCGCATGATCATCACATTTATTCGAAATAAATACGGATCTAAGGAAACTCGCAGTATTCTTCGGCAGAATTACAAATAAAATCGAGGCTATAATTATTTCATATATTACCCTTACTATATTTGCCGTATCACCCGTTTGCATACCCGTGACGATTGCACTTAATATAAATGCAGCCGAACCCGCTATTTTTCCAATGGGCGAGAACAGTCCCGACATAAGTCCGCCGAAAGCATATGCAGAACCGATAAAGGCAAAGTCAACCGATGAAAAACTAAGCACAACGCCTGTTGCTATACCCGATATCGCACCTCCCGGTATTCCGCCGAATCGGGCGGAAAAAAGAATTATTAACACGGAAAAAATCCTGCCTATTGAAAGTGTACCCAAAGTAAAATCCGAAAGTGCAAGTATCCCTATGCAGCCGCAGAGTATAAGGCAGGCAAGCTCCTGCGGCATCAACATACCAAGACTTCTCGTTCCCGAAAGCATTACTACGGTTCTGGATATAAAATATGCCGCCGCTCCGCTTAGGAGTGCCTCTGTCGTGTACAATGAAAATAATCTCGGCGAAAATCCCCCCACACTCATCATCGCAAGTCCCGTTGCAAAAGTCGGTATAAGGCTTATGACGGCACTGTACAGAAAATGTCTGTTTATTTTCTTTATGTCACTCAATGTCCACCTTATAGCTATAACCGCAACCATTGCCGCCACATACCGAAAACTTCCGCCGCTGACAGGCATAATAACATATCCCGTAAGTGCGCCGAGAAAAGCAGAGAATACTGTTGAAAACGGTACTGCTGCAACAATAGATATGCCAAACGGAGCATAAGCCTCAAAGACAGATGCCTTTGAGGCAAGAAAGCCGCATACAAATACCGCTATATGTACAAAAATATTTTTTGCACCGTCACTCAAATCAATTTTGCGGAACTTCTTTACTGCGGCAAGCCCACGGTTCTTCAATCCAAACCACCTCTTAAAAATATGTACCCAAATTATATTCCATATATTTCGGATACTTTGTCAAAAGCGGTTTTATCAAAGAAATCCCTCTATACTGCATTTTTCGACATAACATTACATAACACGGATAAAGAATAAATAAGAATATACGATATGCTACATCAACAGGTCAACAATATCGGGAGTGTAAACGGTATTATTGAAATGAGTATGTTAATGATCAAAAACTGCCGCGGGTTACTCAAATTACGTCCGTTTCTCGTATATTGTATATAATTAAGAATAACACATACGATAATTAAAAAAATAATATACGAAAAATTTGCAATAACATATATTTTAGATATTTCTTGATTTGACGGAAAATTTAAGTTATCCAAGCAATTACTTATGTACGCTTTTCCTATGATCGTTGCTGCCGCAATTATTATGCAATTAAGCACGGCATCGATCAATACCAATAATCTGTTTTTAAGCATTTCTTCCACCATTAAAATCGTATAATGAACAAAACCACGGCAAGCAGCAAAACAGGAATCAACGTTATTAGTACTATTCTTCCGATATATCGCAAGCTGTCGTTTGCTCCGTATTTTTTACGGAAATATCCGTATAACAGCATATTGGAAATAATATACAGGAGCATAAATATAAATAATGATATATAAGAATTATGAAAAAAATGGAGCGTATGAATATAATCATAGCTGTTGCGGGTAAAGTCCTCAAGTCGGATTGACAAATACAGTCCTAACAGCATTGCGGACATTATTACCCCGAATATCAGGTTAATAAACACAACCGTACACGGTACATATACTTTTTCGGATTTCAACTTCAACCGACCTTTCTTCATCAGTTCCGCATTACTTCAAACATTTTTAAATGTTTGACATACGCCTACATACCGTTTAATTCCTGATACAGACTTTTGGCATAGCTGTCTGTCATGCCGCATATATAATCTGTTATCAAAAGAAGCCGCAGATACAGCTTTTCGTTTTCATTCTTATTTTCAGACGCTGTTTTATATGCCTTTTTATAATTATCAGAAATTATTCTTATGTATCTTTCTTCAATCGCATTCAGTTTCTCTCCGCTGTCATATTTGATTGCCGCCGGTACAAAACGATCAAGGAAAAAATTGATTATGGCAGCCGCCGAAAGCTCCATTTTTGTAATGTGATAGGAGTTAAATACATACTTAAAAGCGGTATTTTTTAAAACCTTAATCAGTGTTTTTCCGATATTGTTGTCCGATGACAGAATTTCCTTGTCAAAGCCCCCGCTCATGATCAAATCATAGTTTTTCGTAAAACCGAACTGAGCTGCACGGAGAAGTATTCCCTGAACATAAATAATCCAGTTTTGTACAGCATTCATCTTTGCATTGGCAAGACCCTGACGTTTTGCCCTTTCATAATTATTCTCAAGTTTGCTTACAGCATCTTGATATGTTTTCATTTCATTATCCGATGATATACTTTTCATATATTCATCTTTATTCAATTCCTCTAAAAGCTGCTCATATGAAATATATCCCTTTTTAACCGCATCTTCAATATCTGCCGTGGAATAGGCAATATCGTCGGCGGCTTCAAGAAGATATACAAGCGGATATCTGTTTTTACCCGCACCGGTTTTGGCTGTTATATCATTAAACAGTTCCCTTTCCGAATAATAATATCCTAATTTTTTATCCTTGACATTTCCGCTGTTTGTATTTATCGAAAGTGAATTTACGGGATATTTAATAATTGTATTGAGTACCGCATAGGTAAGGTGCATTCCTTTGTCATCAACAAGATAATGCAGTCTTGTCAGCAGTCGTAAGGCTTGGGCGTTGCCCTCAAAATTTATAAGGTCATTAACCATCTGCTCATTTAATAATAATTTAATTTTAACTTTATTTAATTCAAGTCTGTCAAGATGTTCAACAAACCAATTTCTTATGGAATATTCTCCAAAATGACCAAACGGAGGGTTGCCTATATCATGTATAAGTCCCGCACATTCGAGAATACTTGATATCTTTACGATTTGTTCCTGATCCGGTATATTTTTACTGTCGGTTTTATTGTTTCTCAACCACATAAATGCCGACTGCGCAAGTGATTTTGCAAACGATGCCACCTCAAGGGAATGAGTGAGTCTTGTCCTTACAAAGTCGCTGTTGTCGAGAGGAAAAACTTGAGTTTTATCCTGTAATCGTCTGAATGATGCACTTTCTATTATTCTATGGTAATCCCTTTGAAATTCATTTCTTTCATCGTAAGCCTTTTTGACAGACACACATTCCCTCTCTTCGCAAAGTAAATGTTCCCAGTCCATAATGCGCCTCCTTAATATAATTTACATATTTATTGTACTACTTTCCGACTGAAAATACCATAATTTGTATAATATTTTATATAAAATTTTTGCTGCGGATATTGTAAATTCGGACATCAACACCCGTGTAATTTTTCCCTTCGGCGGCATAATAAACTCCTTTAAAAAACATATTAAAAAAGATTAAAATCGGATCTGCGACCGGTTTGCGGAATAAAACTCAATTTATATTTACACCACGATTATAATGCTGCTATTGACAAATATGCCGAAATGATATATACTAAATCATACCAAATATATAGGTTTATGTAATGTGCTTTCTTTCGGCGGGTTATTGAAAGGATACGGCAGAGTCGGTATCTTTTTCCGTAATTGTGTTGTCGGAACAAAGCTGTTCAAACTTTTATTTTCAGTATAAAAACAAATTAAAGGAGAACGTGAAGATGGAAAACAACAGATTTGAACTTAACAAAAATCTTGCGCAAATGCTTAAGGGCGGCGTTATAATGGACGTTACAACGCCCGAACAGGCAAAAATTGCAGAGGCTGCCGGTGCTTGTGCCGTTATGGCACTTGAACGCATACCCGCAGACATACGTGCTGCCGGCGGTGTTTCAAGAATGAGCGATCCTAAGATGATAAAGGGAATACAGAATGCGGTTTCGATACCCGTTATGGCAAAGTGCCGTATAGGTCATTTCGCAGAGGCACAAATTTTACAGGCAATCGAGATCGACTACATAGATGAAAGCGAAGTACTTTCCCCGGCTGACGATAAGTACCACATTGACAAAACAAAGTTTGATGTACCGTTTGTATGCGGTGCAAAGGATCTCGGCGAGGCTCTTAGAAGAATAAATGAGGGTGCATCAATGATCCGTACAAAGGGTGAACCCGGCACGGGCGATGTCGTACAGGCCGTACGTCATATGCGCATGATGCAGTCCGAAATTCGCAGAATAGCTTCCATGGCTGATGATGAGCTTTTTGATGTTGCTAAACAACTTCAGGTTCCTTATGATCTTGTTCTGTATGTGCATGAGAATAAAAAACTCCCCGTTGTAAACTTTGCGGCAGGCGGAGTTGCAACCCCCGCTGATGCTGCACTTATGATGCAGCTCGGTGCAGAGGGCGTGTTCGTAGGTTCGGGTATATTCAAATCAGGTAATCCCGAAAAACGTGCGGCCGCAATCGTTAAGGCAGTAACAAACTTTACAGATGCTAAGATGCTTGCCGAACTTTCAGAAGACCTCGGTGAAGCCATGGTTGGAATAAACGAACAGGAAATTCAGCTTCTTATGGCAGAAAGAGGAAAATAATATATGCGTATTGCTGTACTTGCATTGCAGGGTGCATTTATCGAGCATGAGCAAATGCTTAAAAGACTTGATATACCGTCTTTTGAAATACGTCAAAAGAGAGATCTTGACAATGATTTTGACGGTCTTATCATTCCCGGCGGCGAAAGCACCGTTCAAGGCAAGCTCATGAGAGAGCTTGATTTGTATGATCCGATAAAGGAGGCGGTTGAAAAAGGACTGCCCGTGTTCGGAACTTGTGCAGGTCTGCTGCTCCTTGCAAAAAAAATCAAAAACGACGATCGTGTTCATTTTGCAACTATGGATATAACCGCTGTTCGTAATGCATACGGCAGGCAGCTCGGCAGCTTTTATACCGAATCCGAGTTTGGTTGTATCGGTAAAATTCCCATGACGTTTATACGTGCCCCGTACATCGAAACGGTTTCGGGAAGTGCCGAGGCACTTGCAGCCGTAGACGGACATATCGTTGCCGCACGTCAGGGAAATCAGCTTGTTACCGCATTTCACCCCGAGCTCAATGATGATTTGCGTATCCATAGATATTTTGCGGATATGGTGCGTTCTGCTTCTTCAAAATAAAATCATAAAATTAAAAACACGCTTTCGGACTATCGACAGCGTGTTTTTTTCTTTAATTAAATTCCCCCTTATTAAAAAACGAATATAAATAAGCCGAAAAAATTACCCTCAACCGTGTCCGATTGAGGGTAAACTTAAAGAACGTGCTAAAAGGGATTCGAACCCCCGACCTTTCGCTTAGGAGGCGAACGCTCTATCCTGCTGAGCTATTAGCACAAATTTGTTTTTCGGAGTATCATCTCCGAAAAACAGGTACTTGTCTATTTTAACTCCTTTATCTCAATTTGTCAAGTGTTTTACAAATCAATAGAATATTTATCAACAAAATACCATAAAGGTTCTTCAACTATTGCTTTTACAAGAATACCGCCCGAAGTATATTCCTCACTTTGCAGCGCACCCGCCTTACGTAAAACCGCAGCAACAGATGCCTTATCGAAAGGAAGCATGAGTGTGTATTTTCTTAGCTTAACGGGTAAATTCTCCTCAATTCTTCTTAGCAGCTCATCTGTTCCCGCACCGTTTTTTGCACAAATACGCACAAACTCCCTGCCGCCCGGAAGATCATCGGGATTACCTACGAGATCACATTTATTAAGCACCGTAATAATCGGACTGTTTTCGCAGCCGAGCCGGCGCAAAAGTGAATTTGTAACATCTAAATGCAGCTTATACTCCTCACTTGACGCATCACATACATTCAGTATTATATCCGCAAGAGCTGCCTCTTCCAATGTTGACTTAAATGCTTCTACAAGATGATGCGGAAGTCTGCGCACAAGCCCAACGGTATCTATCATCATAACCGATATTCCGTTTGGCAGTTTTAATGCACGTGAGGTCGGGTCAAGCGTTGCAAACAGCTTATTTTCGGAGAGGACTCCCGCTTGTGTCAATGTATTCATAAGCGTGGACTTTCCCGCATTTGTATATCCTACTATTGCTACGGTTATGATACCGTCCTTTTTTCTGCGGGAGCGCAGTTGTTCACGGCGGTTAGTGATATGCTCAAGCTCATCTTTTAAATATTCTATCCTTCTGCGAATATGTCTTTTGTCTGTTTCGAGCTTTGTTTCACCCGGTCCTCTTGTACCGACTCCGCCGCCGAGCCTTGACATTTCCTTTCCTTTTCCCGAAAGCCGCGGCATAAGATATTTAAGCTGTGCAAGTTCAACCTGTAATTTACCCTCATTACTCCTTGCACGAACGGCAAATATATCCAATATAAGCATCGTGCGGTCAATAGTCCTGATATCCGTTGCCTGTTCTATATTTCTTATCTGTGTCGGGGTAAGCTCTGTGTCAAATACGATAAAATCAATGTCATTGTCCGCACAAAACTCCGTTATTTCCTCAAGCCGCCCCGAACCTATACAGGTAGCCCCGTCAGGCTTATCACGCTTCTGCATGACAACAGCAACAGGTTCGGCTCCCGCACTTTCCGTAAGTTCTTTAAGCTCCTCAACGGAAGCCTCCGCATCATACTCACCCGTGTCTATTCCAACGAGCAGCGCTTTTTGAATTTTCTGTTTATTTTCGTATAATTCCATATATACACCCGCCTATACCGTATGTAAGCGACAGTGCCATCGTTTTTCTCTTAACGATGGCACCATGACCTGTTATGTATCAATTTTTTGCGCCATACTTCTCATAGTAAGCATCAATAGCTTCCTTCAGCCCGTCATCAATAACAACCCTGCCTTTATATTCTTTGTTGTAAAGATGATCAATAACCTCAGCCATCGTGACGATAGAGGCAGTTTTAATACCGTACTTCTCTTCAATTTCTTTAAGGGCACTTTTTTCTCCCTGTCCTCTTTCCATTCTGTCAACGGAAACAACAAGTCCCACAACGTCAACCGTTCCCTGTGCCTTTATTATAGGAAGTGTTTCCTCTATTGACGTTCCTGCCGTTGTGACATCTTCAATAATCACTACTCTGTCACCGTCATTTATCGGACTTCCGAGGAGAATACCCTTATCGCCATGATCCTTTATTTCCTTACGGTTGGAACAATAGCGCACATCGGTATCGTACTTTTCGCTTATAGCCATGGAAGCGGCAACTGAAAGCGGTATGCCCTTGTATGCAGGACCGAAAAGAACATCAAAATCAAGACCGAACTTTTCCCTTACAGCCTCAGCGTAATAACCTCCCAGTTTTCTTAGCTGCGTCCCTGTGCGGTAGAAACCCGTATTGACGAAAAACGGGGTCTTTCTTCCGCTTTTGGTGACAAAGTCACCGAATTTGAGAACCTGACAATCAACCATAAACTCAATAAATTCCTTTTTGTAATTTTCCATAGCTTACCTCCTGCATCATTGATAAGAATATAATACCATAATTCTAATGCTTTGTAAACCGTATTTTGATAAGCGGAGGGCGGAAAATAAGGAAAATGCGCCAAAGGACGAGGCTTTTTCGTTCTATTTGCTGTCACGTCCCAGAAGCCTGTCAACAGATACTTCAAGTATATCAGCAAGGGCAACAAGTTCAATATCTGTTACATATCTAATCTGACCTTCGAGCTTTGAAAGCCCCGATGCATTCATATCCACGCCTCTGACCTGCAATTGTGCGAGAAGCTCTTTTTGTTTCATGCCTTTTTTCTTACGAATTTCTTCTACTCTCGTGCCGATAAGATTTCTGTTTCCAAGCGCTTGTTTACGTAATCTCATGGATCACACCTCACTAAATAAATTATACATATGAATTATAGAGTATAGTAAAAAAAATGACAATAGCCATAATGTAAAAAAATAAATGTTGAAAGTTATATAAATCGGTTAGTTACATCTGTTTTTTATACAAAATAATATGTTTAAAATTGTTTACTATTGTCTGTATATAAATTTTTTTGTATAAATTTTATAATGTTTTTCTCATTAAGATTTAATTTTAATGAAAAATAAATTAAAATTATGTTAATCAATTATGAGTAAATTGTAAATTTTCAAAATTTTTGTCGAATTTTTATTTATTTTAACGAACAATAGGCAAAAATTTCCTTATTTAGAGTATTGACATTAAAAAAGACTTAGTATATAATTGATAATATCAAAAAGATAATTTGATGCGGAGGTAATTTCATGAAGTTTATAAATGATTTTAATTCAATATCAGAAGATTTTAAAAAAATCTATGACAGCGTAATTTCCGGCGACAGCTTTAAAATTAAAAAATCGGATATTCCAAAAACTGCACATATCGCCGTGGATATGGTCAACGGATTTGTAAAAAAAGGTGCGCTGGCGAGCAAAGAGGTACTTTCAATAAATTCCGACGTTGCGGAATTTTCCGCAAAATGCGAAAAGGTTGGAATTAAAAACTATGCGCTTTGCGACTGTCATCCGAGAAACTGTACCGAGTTTGACAGCTATCCCGTGCATTGTCTTGAGGGCGATATTGAAAGCCGGCTCACCGACGAAATGCAGAATGCGGCAGTATTCAAAATATTCCCAAAGCTGTCTGTAAACGGTTGGTTGGAGGAAAGTTTTCAAAATGAAATAATCTGTTCCCCGTTCAATATATTTATTATAACCGGAGATTGCACGGATATGTGTGTACTTCAGCTTGCAATCACCCTCAAGAGTGCTATGAACAGAATAAATCGACCGAGCAGAATTATAATACCCGCAGATCTTGTGGCAACCTGCCCGCTTCCTTCAAGACTTCCGGAAACGGGTGAACTTGCAGCAATACTTATAATGCAGACAAACGGAATTGAGGTTGTACGGAATATTGATTTCGACAACATCAAAATGTAATATATAACCGAAAATCAGGAGGAAAAATTATGAGCTACCAAAAAATTAACCTTACAATGCTTACAGACTTTTACGAGCTTACAATGGCCGGCGGATATTTTGAAGAGGGCATGAAAAATGATATTGCAACATTTGATATGTTTTATCGCCGTAATCCCGATAACGGGGGATTTTCAGTCATGGCAGGTCTGGAACAGGTCATAGAATACCTGCAAAACCTCAAGTTTACCGATGAGGATATAGAATTTTTGAGAAGCAAAAAAATTTTCAGCGAGGAATTTCTCTCCTATTTAAGGAATTTTCAATTCTCGTGTGATGTATGGTCTGTCGAGGAAGGTACGCCTATATTTCCGGGTGAACCTGTTATAACCGTAAGAGGTCCTATAATTCAAGCGCAGCTTATCGAAACCATGATACTTCTCACCATAAATCATCAGAGCCTTATTGCAACAAAATCCAACCGTATAGTACGTGCGGCAGACGGAAAGGCAGTCATGGAATTCGGTTCAAGACGTGCTCACGGTTATGACAGTGCCGTATATGGGGCAAGGGCTGCGTATATCGGCGGAGCTGCAGGAACTGCCTGTACGATATCCGAAAGGGATTTCGGCATACCCGCACTCGGTACAATGGCTCATAGTTGGATACAATCTTTTGACAGTGAATATGAGGCTTTCCGCGCTTATGCAAGAAGATATCCGGACAACTGCACGTTACTCGTAGACACATATGATGTACTTTCGCGAGGAATTCCTAATGCTATACGCACATTTAACGACATACTTACGCCTCTCGGATTTCGACCTAAAGGAATACGCATAGATAGCGGAGATATAACCTATTTATCTAAAAAGGCAAGAAAAATGCTTGACGAAGCGGGATATTCCGATTGTCAGATTTGTGCCTCCAATTCTCTTGACGAATATATTATAAAAGATATGCTCCGTCAGGGTGCGCCGATCGACAGCTTTGGAGTCGGTGAAAGGCTTATAACCGCAAGCTCCGAGTCCGTGTTCGGAGGAGTGTATAAGCTGGTATCAATAAACAGAAACGGAAAAGAAGTTCCCAAAATAAAGATAAGTGAAAATGTGGGAAAAATAACAAACCCGTGTTTTAAGGAATTATACCGCCTTTATGACAATGAAAGCGGAAAGGCTATTGCAGATGTTATCACTCTCTTTGATGAGGTAATCGACGACAGTAAGCCGTTTACAATTTTCGATCCCACTTATACATGGAAGAAAAAAACCGTTACAGATTTTAAGGCTGTAAAGTTACGCAAAAGGATCTTTAATAAGGGTATTCTTTCATACAAAAGTCCGTCAATCAAACAAATTAGAAAAAATTGTGCCGAACAAATAAACACCCTATGGGACGAAGTAAGGAGATTTGAAAATCCACACACCTATTATGTCGATTTATCCGAAAAACTATGGGCGGAAAAAAACAGGCTGCTGAGCATGAGGTAGATGTCGGCAACATTTCCGCATAAGGCACTATTTCTGTATATTCATTCTCAAGGTCGTGAAAGTTAATCTATATCGTACAAAGAACCAATATTTACAAGCTCAATTTTTCCGGAGTCATCATATGTATTTGGTTTATAAACCGTAACAGCGTTTACTCCCAATGCCGTTTCGTCCGCCTTAAAAATCTCCCAACCGGCATAAGCAATAGTATATACTTTTCCATTATCCATCTCTATATCATTCGCCTCCCCTAATATATTCTTTTTGGTAATCCCATATTCTTCTCTGGTTTCTGCTGTAAATCTATCTCCGTAAACGTGCCCGACAGATACAACATTTCCCTTAAAAAAGTCAAATGCTTCGGAAATTTCATTATTCAAATCATCTTCATTGCTGTTTGCCTTTTCCGAAAACAGACTTTTCAATCTCTCGGCATCTTTCTTTTCAAAACAATCTAAAATCTCCTCCATTATTTGTTTCGGTGTAAGTTTTTCGGAGGAATTGTCCGTAAAATCCCATATATCTAAATTCAAACTGCAACCTGTCAGAAATATTGACAGAACCATTATAATTACAATACTGATTTTTGTTTTCATATCTTTAACCTACTTTCAATTTTTCACTACCATAGGTTAGTGCTATATAATCTAAACAGTATATCCTTATACCCCGTTATTCCGCTACATCAATGTCATACTTTCTTCTTTCCTGCCGTGTCAGGGTATGGGGATACCGGCGGTATCCCCACACATCAGACTCCGATTTTACCTTTTCATCATGCTATACCTATACGAATGTCTCCGCTGAAACAGATACAACTCTTGGGCAGATTTGACAATACTTTTTCTCTAAGTTCTTTCGTATCACTGGTAGCTCTAGCATGATTGCAAACGTGAAAAATCCACAATATGCCATTTGCCGTCATCCTGCAATTCTAATGTAACCATGCAAGTGCGCATTTCACCGGTATGGAGACTGTAATAAGGGTGCTCACCGCGATATGATGCTTCTGCCTCCGCAGGTACATAGTCATATGCAACCTCATAAGTTGCAGTTGCTTCAGTTGAGCTATTTAAAGTTACATCCACATATGAATGATATGACAGTCTGATATCCTTATACTCACTTCTGTCAGGATATTCTCCGTTTTCATCACGGAAATATTCCATATAATACATCTTATCATAAATATCAGAAGAAACAACATCCTTGTACTCACTGAATTCTATATTTCCGTAATTATCATACGATTCATCAACAATTTGCCAAACCAAACTCCCAATTTGTGCACAAGTTTCATTATAGGCGCTGTTATGTATAGCCACAAGATATGCACATAAAAATCCACCACCCAAAATACATACAGGAATAAAAAACAGCACAATTACAACAACTAATTTTTTATTGGCTTTCTTCATCATGATGTAATGATAACCTCCCTCATATGTATTACGTACACTATTCTGTTTGCAAAAATTATTACAGTAGTATTTGAAAATTCATGGCGTATATTATCTTTTCATTCAACATTTCATTTTTTTAAATTCATATATTTTTGGAAACAGTGCATACATTCGGATATGTACTCAAAAGTTTCCCACTATTATCGGATATATAGCAGAAAAAACTATTGGTAAAAATGAAGATAAAATAATTATTATTTTTTTTAATCTATCGGAATTTTTATTGAAATGAAATGTTACTATCCCTATAACGGTAATTAAGACAATAATGATAAACATATGTATCTGAAAGATTCTGAAAATACCTCGTATTTCATACGACATTAGTTCATACCATGAATAATTGCCCCAATGAATTAAAAATTTATTATAACTCTCCAAATTGGCTTTATAATAATTTAGCATAGAGTCTATTTCAAATTTTACTACTATTGTGGCAAAGATGCTTGTAATCAGTTGAACAACAAACAAAATAATATTGGATTTTTTTTGCATCTAAATCATCCCTTCAAAGTACAATATTAAACAGTGCAATTACAACAGTACAAATGCAATTGATAACCACATATACTTTTTTATTGAATACTTTTTTACGCATGATGGCATAACGTAAAAAGCACAAAAGAACAAAGAAAAGCAAAACAACATAATTGAAATATTGATATTTCATAAAAAGATTTAACCCCAAAATAACATTCGGATTCGGTGTCACCATTCCGGTTATAGGATCCACTTTGAGAGAATCCAATCCATATGCTATGGATTTAACTTTCACATAAAATAATATTTGACTGATAAAAAGATATATTATACAAATAACTGTCAAAAGTATTTGTGGGAGTATCAATCTGATTGTGTTTATTTTTTTCATATATAATTTCCCCTTAATAAATCATGTTCAGTATCGTTACTATGTTCATTTTCTTTTGATAAAATAGAACCATATAGAGCTGCCGGACGTCCCCCTATCAAAAATAACATAATCCCTATACCACATTATTTTGCTTACATCAAGGTCATACTTTCTTCTTTCCTGCCGGGGCAGTGTGGGGATGTCGGCAGCATCCCCACATAACTACTTTTTCTATCCATGTTCTGTTCATTGTTGCGAAAGTTAATATGTATCAAACCTATAACCTGTATTTTGTGCTGAATCTATTATTGATAAAATTTTTTAGGGGTAAGCTATCCATTTATTCGATTTCAAGTAAATAAAAAACGATATTCCCTCAATCTTTAAAAGGTTGCCCGGAGAATAATATACCATTTTTCCGACAGTACCATCACTATAAATTACCTTTCCTGATAGTTGTTCTTTTGTAATATATGACTTATATGTAATCTCAAAATCATAGTCAGTAGGTTTTATTGTAATCAAGTCATTATTATTGTTATAAAACTCAAATTTATCTATATTTTCATAAATATTCAATTTAGGAAAGATATACATATATACATAACTTACAAAAATTAGCGAAAAAATAACAATACAAGCCATTAAAACGATAGCACATCTTTTTAAAACTTTAAACACTGTCTGTCACCTCAAAGTTAATCTAATCATTGCATTCGGCATCAAATACGGCTTCTGTATAAGTTCCGTCTGATAGCAAACAGTAATCATAATATATATAATCACTATAATTTTCACGTATGTCCTGCCCCGCATCTGCCGGAGAATATCCATAATACGTACTTCTTTCCTGCCGTGTCAGGGTATGGGGATACCGGCGGTATCCCCACACATCAGACTCCGATTTTACCTTTTCATCATGCTATAAGAATATTATTTTTTCCGTGATAAATAGTGTAATAACGACAACCCTTGGGCAGATTTGACAATACTTTTTCTTCTAGTTCTCTCCCATTACCGGAACGATCCAGTTCATCATCGGAAACATATGATCTTCCACCACCACCTATAAATCCGGAACAAAAACAACGCAAATTTTCAAATTCGCTGAAATCGCAATCACGATCTATGCCGGAAAGACTATATGTAATAATTTGCTTGCAATCAGAAAAATACCGTAAATCACTAAGCGTTATTTCCTCACACATTCCAACTCCAACCCTTATCTTATCTAAATCCCGTAAAGAGATACTATCATAAGCTTTATTTTCTTCCATGCCAAACGTTTCATCATAATCTTTGCCAAACTCTATAAAATCATAATCCGGAATCCCCCCCAAAGCAGCTATCCTCCAACCGGTTATTTCCCCGAATTTTCCATCCCGGTGTTGTTCGGAATATTTTATACAAATCTCCCTTAAATCCGCCGCCTCTCTAAGAAAATGATCTTTATTTATTTCATCTGCCGGATAATTTTTTTTTACTCTAAAATTAGTTGACAGATAGTACTCCGAGGTTTTTTTATTTTCTTCAAGACGTGGACTTAGACCTGTACTCAGTTCTACATCATCATAAAGTTTTAACATCTCGGAATAAACATAATTATAGAAATTTCTATTCTCTGTATCATTTATGTAATCAACTATTTTTTTAACTGCTACTATAACTATAACCAAAACTACTACTGAAAATATAATCAGACTTGCAACTTTTCCTTTGCTGAGCTTTTTAACCATTTGGACACCTCCACAATAATATTAGGAATGACACTTATTTTTAAAATGTTATTATCCCAGCGATAGTCCTTGATACCAAGTATACTATCAAGAGTATTTCGCCTTTTTTCCTGCTCTTTGGTATATGACAGATATTCCTTAAAATCAATATACCGCCTATATCCGTTTGATGATATTTCAAGCCATGTTTCAAAACCTCTATTACATCCAACGCAACATACCGTCCCCCCTATCAAAAATAACATAATCCCTATACCACATCATTCCACAAATATCAATATTTTTTCTGGCAATTTGACATAATTTGTTTTACCAACTTAACATATGACTTGTCGTCGTCACTATAAAAAACCGGGCATTTAATATTCACATGTAAAAACTTTTTGGTATTTATCACTTCCAATGGACTTACTAATGATTACTTGCACTTCACTTTCAAACCAATTAACCTTGATATTTTCTTTAGATAGTAACCCTTCATCTTTGGTGTAATCAAATGTTTCAGATAGCAATCGAGTTTTATCAAAAAGATCATTACGATAAATATTGATACAATACTCACAAGAACCATTTATTACTTTTATATCGTCCGGTTGAATAGCTTGTATTTCAACAACTATATTGTGAATATCTGATTTTTCTTCATAAATAGTCCTTGGAGCATTTGTTATCAATCTGATTACCAAAAAACATAACGTAACTAACGATATGATGATTATTATAATTGTCAATAATATTTTTAATTTTTTTTTTCAACCATAACGTCTAACCTCTCCTATAAATTATATATTCAACAAACCCCTTTGCAACTCCTTTAGAAACATTTTCGGTAACAGGTGCGTTTAGGTATAATTTCCATTTTTTTCCATCCGGTGCATTACGGTTTGTATAAGTTATTACATAATCATAATATAAATTAAATTCAGCTTCTTTTAGTTCTGACAATGTAATATTTCCATTCAGATAGTCAATGCAAAGAGCATAATATTTGTTCTCGTAACTATGGTCACTATCTAAGTAGAATAAGCTTTCAAAAAAAGAATCGTATCTTTTTGTACAGGAATTGGATTCATTAATACACAAGTAATAATTATTAATGCATTCAGAAATTGTTACCGGTTGTTTAAGCGAAAGTTGTAAGGAATAATATTTGCATATATTAACAGCATCTATATCAGCTATTTGATCTTCAAGTCTAAATAATGTATTTTTAAGACGCTTATTATTTAATAATATATGTGTAGAATCGTCATAATCATTTTGCCGAGAGTCCGTCAGCAATTTAATTGTTAATCGCCTAAAATCATCTTCAGAGTACTGATTTAATACACTTTCATCAAAATAATGATCGCCTTCCCATGTCCCATAATCTCTGTCATAGTATATCAGTAAATCATTTTGTATAAATGTTTGTAAATCTCCTGCCCAACCGGCTAAATTATTTATTTGAGAATCAGTCATATTAGGATAGCCTTTAGCTATTGATCCCAACAAGGTTATCACTGGATCTGTATAAAATAAATACGCACCAAATGTTGCTGCAAAATGAGTAAAGTCAATCAATTCCTTTGTAACAGGATCTTTAATATATTTTGCATCAATTTCACCATTACAATAGATATAAGATTGTATATTCGGATTTTCTTTATTAACATATTTTATAAACTCCGAATCAATTTCCCCTAAAGTATAACCCCATACACTGTCATAAATATCGCCATAAACATTACCACTAACATCAACATATTTTCCTGCTCGAATATAGTCAAGAACTAATTTTTGACTTTTTTCAAAATCGTTGGTATATATCATTGCTAAATCACACAAATCGTCAAGATAGGGTATAATTTCATATTTTAATGGTTTTGGATCTTTAGGCAAACTTCTGCCCTCTATATCTTTATATACTTCTCCATCCAAAAAACCATCCCCATCGCTGTCTTCAATATGTGGGTCGGATTTTTTAGTGAAAACAATTTGAGTTTTCATTTCAGGGTATTTACCGTCAATATTAAAAGGATCTCCAAAACTGCTGTAATAGACGTCCACGGACTGTATAATTTCTTCACCGTC
>CANQBP010000001.1 GCA_947589415.1 uncultured Clostridia bacterium | reverse complement strand
CTGTCATCTCCCTCTCCGAGCGTTTTCATAGTGTCTTTATATATACTGTTGCTCTTAAAGTCATCATCATTTATAACGGCAATATCCACGGGGTCAAATTTACCGGTTTTTTCTGTTATATCCGAAAATGCCATATTAAAAAGCACACACATTATAAGCGGAAAGGCAAGCGTCCAAAAGATCAGCTGTTTGTTCTTCAGCAGAAGCAAAAGCGAATATTTAAAATTATGTATAAACATCAATCTCTAAGCTCCTTACCCGTAATTTCAAGAAATACATCATTAAGTGTCGGTCTTTCCGAATATATTTTATTATAGGATATTTCATTATTTCGGAGAAAATCTATCATATCTGCAATATTATTTTTTCCTCCGTCATATGATACAACCATAAGATTTGAATCATATGTAACATTTATGACGTGTTTAAGACCTTTGATTTCCTCAATAATATTATCCGTAAGCTTATATATCTCAACTGTGACTTTTTCTCCGACCTTTGCGAGTTTTTTCAAACTGTCGGAGGTTCCGCCTGCTATTATTTTGCCCTTGTCGATTATTATAATTCTGTCGCATATCTGCTCAACTTCCTCCATATAGTGAGTTGTATAGAGAACAGTCGCCCCGTCATCTCTCAGCTTTTTTATTCCCTCAAGTATATTATTCCTGCTTTGCGGGTCAACCGCAACCGTAGGTTCGTCAAAGAAAATCAGTTTGGGCTTATGTGCTATACCGCAGGCTATATTAAGCCTTCTCAAAAGTCCGCCCGACAGTTGTTTCGGGTAAAATTTTCTATAATTGCCTATACCTGTAAGTTTGATAGCTTCCTCAACATATTGCTTTCTTTTATTTTTATCTTTTATGTATAGACCGCAAAAATAATCTATATTATCATAAACATTAAGCTCATCGAATACTGCTACCTCTTGAAAAATCACACCGATATCACGCTTGATATCATAAGCATCAGGTTTCATTTCCTTTCCGAAAATTTTTATACTTCCCTCACTGTATTTCAAAAGCGACAGTATAGAATTTATTGTTGTTGATTTACCGCTGCCGTTAGGGCCGAGCAATCCTATTATTTCTCCCTCATATACATCGAATGATAATCCGTCAACCGCTCTTAACTGCTTATATTCCTTGACAAGACCGTTTACCTCAATTATCTTTTTTATCATTCATTCTCACCTTTCTTTGTTCCGTGATTATTTTATTTATATCATCTACCCATTTTTTATCAAACAGATACATAATAATACAGGTTACAAAATATACTCCGATCAGTACACCAAATGCTACACCAAATCCTAACAGTGTAAGCGGAAACCAACCATATACAAATCCGCCAAGACCGAATACCCAAAACGCTATATCCGCAATATGTGTGAACATGATAAAATACTTACCGCTGTTTTCCGTAAACATATCCGTAAAGAACATCACTAATGCTATCATAAAGCATACCGAAAACCACTCTATTATGTATACATATTGAATACTTGCGGAAATTTCTATACAAAAATTAAGCGTTGAAAGTATTACAGCCAGTGACGTAAACGATACGCAGCAGATAAAAACATAATATAATATACGTTTTGTACTAAACATTTCCTTAAACATTTTCATCACCCCTCATAAACCGAATTTTCGCTTAAAATCCGGAACATAGTGCCTGTTGATTATTACCCTTTCTCCATTTATAAGCAATGCCTCAAGTTTTCCGTTAAACGAAGCACGTATGCTATCAAGACAATCCATATTCAATATGCACGATTTACTTATTCTGACAAACGGACTGTCTTTCAGCATTTCCTCAAGCTCATACAGTTTTTCCCTGCATCTGTAAACATTGTCATCAGTATAAACAAAGGTGCGTTCATCTACACTTTCAAAATAAAATATATCCTCAAATTTTATTTTCTTTGTCGTTTCGTCAGTCTGAACCGTCAACAAATTTTCATTTTTTTCGGACTTATTGAAAAATTCAATAATTTTTTCTACTTCTCTGTCAATACATCTGCATTTTATTATAATTTCTGTTTCCGTATATTCACCGCTGCTATCAATAGTAAGTTTCAAAAATGATCTCACCCCATTTCCGACATTACAATTTTATCATACAGGTTATAAAAAATAAATATTAAATCGGCAAAATGCATTTTAAAAACGCTGAAATACAAAAATGCCGCAGGGAAAAATCTCTGCGGCATAATCTCCACTTATATCAAACCTCTACAAAATCGTCATCATCACTTTTAGGCTTTCTTGTTTTCGGCTGAACGCTTGCACTTTTCTTTGATTGGTCGTGTGAGTAATAATCATAATAATTATATCTCGAATATTTTGAATAGGAACCCGTAGTCTTATTTTGATAGGTACTGTATATGGCTCCGAGTATCTTAACTCCGGCTATCTCAAGGTTCTTCTTAGCCTGTATCACTATACCCTTTTCGGTAAAATCATGCTTTATTACGAATATCGCTCCGTCCATATACTTTCCGAGTGCTGCTGCATCTGTTACAAGGTACACCGGAGGCGTATCATATATAACATAGTCAAACTGCTCCTCAAGCTCCTTAACAAGCGACTGCATATTTGAACTCGAAAGAAGCTCCGACGGGTTCGGAGGTATAGAACCGGCAAGAAGAATACTCATCTTCGTTCCGCTTACCTTATGAAGAACCGAGCTAAGCTCGACCTGACCCTTGAGAACATTTGTAAGACCGTAGGAGTTCTTGTTGGAAGCAATATAACGGTGTATTGTCGGTCGTCTGAGGTCACACTCAACAAGACACACGCTCTTGTTGTATCCCGAAAGAGTAAGTGCAAGATTTATCGAGATATTTGTCTTTCCCTCGTTAGCAAGAGTTGACGTTGTCATAATACTCTTACACTTTTGAGTCGCCTTGAGAAACTCTATATTTGTGCAAAGCATCTTATATGCCTCGACATAATTAAACGGAGCATTGGGATCGGCAATACTGCACAGGCTTTTAACAACGGGTTTATTTTTGCGTGATCTGAAATTAAACATTTTTATTAAACTCCTTTGTTTCCACAGATGGTATTATACCGAGCAACGGTATATTCAAAACATTGACAACGTCCTCCTCGGTCTTGAATGTATTGTTGGTCAATTCACGTATAAACACAACAATAAGTGTCAGAACAAGACCTATCAAAGCCCCGACAGCGGCGTTTCTTACCGAATTAGGGCTGACCGGTTTTCCGCTGTTATCGATCTTCGCCTCACTTATTTCCTTTACCGAACCTGCCTCTACCTTATCCTTAATTATAGCAGGCGCTTTATCCACTATACAATCTACAACATCTTTCGCATATGCGGCATCGGTATCCGTCATTGTTATGTTGATAACCTGCGTGGAATTTACGTTAGATATTGAAAGCGAATTTCTTAGAATTTCATATGTCATCAAACTATGCTTAGGGTGATTTGCCTTGAGGGTTTCATCTGTCAGAACAGGCTGTAAGACTGCATCGGATTTTATTATTATCGAATACACGTCCGCAAGACTCTGAGCAGCGGTTATCTCGGTATTATTCACAACATTATTGTCTTTACTTCTGTTATTTACAATAAGTATCGCACTTGCACTGTACTTCTTTGTTATGAAATAATTAGAATACACAAAGAAACAAGCCCCGAAAACAACAGTAACCAGCACCAACGGAATTATATTCTTTCTCAATACATCGAGAATTACCCGTAAATCAAGCTCTTTTTCCTGAACTTTTTCATTATTTTCTTCCATGCTGTCAGCTCCCCGTAATTTAGATTTATTTCAAACAATACCGACACCAACGACTTAAATAAAATGTCGGCTTTCACACCAGCTAATTATAACATTTATATAATTTAATGTCAATATTTTAATGTTTCAATAAAAACCATAAATATTTATATAAATATGTATATTTTGCCGCCAAATCCCAACACACGTTATGTTTTTTCTATATAAATCATAACCGCACAACAGTAGTATTATGCAAAAAAGCTGTCGTTACGTCTAAGTTACGGCAGCTTTTATATACATATTGTTTTTTTATATCCCTGAATTTTACGCACGTTTCCTAAACGCTCCCATATCATAAGCATCTGAAAATGCATCTGAAACATTTTTTATCTGCCTTCGGCTTATCTTGAGAACAATCCCGTTATCAAGCACGAGTTTGTTTTCCTCTATGAACCTCACATATTCAATATTGACCATGCATGATCTGCTTATTTCTACAAAATTGTAATTTGCCATAAGATTTTTTAATTCCATAAAATTTCTTTGTTTCAGCGTGTACTGATTTCTTGCAGTTCTCAAATAAATAATTCGCTCGCTGACAGTAAAATAAACTATATCCGAGACCGGTATCTTTCTTTCGGCAAATGTATTTGGAGTTTCTTTAATCGCAAATGAAAGATATTTTTCATTTTTACTGTTTATATCCTCCAATATACGCTCAAATTCGCTTATCATATATTCTTCCGGCATAATTTCTGGTATTACGGACGAAATTTGGTATTTGAACAAATCATATATATCTGTCTCACAAGATGTAATAAATACCAGCTTAAAACTGCTGTTCAACTTGCGCATACATCTCGCACATTCTGCCGATGACGGATTTTTCATTCCTATGTACAATAAAACGAAATCGAAAGAATATTCATCATTATCAAACATATCCAAAAGCCCTTGTGTACTTGAAAATAATTTTATGTAAGCCGATATTTTTTTCCTCCTGCAAACACACTGTAAAATATTACCCGTATTATGCAAAGCATCAATCCTATTGTCACAAACAGCTATCCTCATTCTGCACACACCCTTATATATTTATTGTTGGCAACATTAAAATACATATATCAAAATTATTGTTCATTATCATATGGGATTTCAATACCCATTGTATTTAACTGTATAAAAAATGTATTAAAATACATTAGATATATCAAACCACGGGATATAAAACATATTTATATCGAAAATAAACCTTAAATATCAGTAATTAACTTTTTCTTATTGAGTGATAAATAAATTCTTGACAAATCCCGCAGGCTTTGATACAATTAAACGGTAACAGTTTACAGCAAATATGCGGGTATGGCGGAATTGGCAGACGCGCCAGCTTCAGGTGCTGGTCTTCGCAAGGAGGTGCAGGTTCAAGTCCTGTTACCCGCATTAGGAATGATGTAGTTCCGAAAAATATTGCGTCCGAGTTCTTTCGGACGCAATATTTTTATCGGGTGTTAATCTTTATAGAGAAATACCTTAAATCAGCAAACATATTCGTAGTCCGGACAACAGCTGTTTTCACGATTTCGCAGCCACACGCTTGTTGACACGGGTTAAGGTTTGGTGTATAATTTGTAATGTTGATTTATGTTAAAAACTAATTGGAGGATTTGATATGGCTAAAGAACTTGCAAAGGCTTATAATCCCGCCGAATTTGAGGAAAAAATCTATAAATTCTGGGAAGACGGCGGTTTTTTCCATGCAACGGCAGACAAAGATAAGAAACCCTACTGCATAATGATGCCCCCGCCTAACATAACCGGCAAGCTGCACATGGGTCATGCTCTTGATGAAACGCTGCAGGATATGCTTATACGCTTTAAAAGAATGCAGGGTTACAGTGCCCTTTGGCTTCCCGGTACCGACCATGCTTCTATCGCAACCGAGGCTAAAATAGTCGAGGCAATGCGTGAGGAGGGTATTGAAAAAGAGGATATCGGAAGAGAAAAGTTCCTTGAAAGAGCATGGGAGTGGAAAAATGAATACGGCAATACCATAGTCGAACAGCTTAAAAAGCTGGGAAGCTCATGTGATTGGGAACGTCAGCGTTTTACTCTTGACGAGGGCTGTTCAAAGGCTGTACGTGAAGTATTCGTACGTCTTTATAACAAAGGTCTTATATACAGAGGCGAAAAAATCATAAACTGGTGTCCGACCTGTTGTACGTCCATTTCCGATGCCGAAGTGGTTTTTGACGAGCATGACGGATACTTTTGGCATTTGAGATACCCGCTTACGGACGGCAGCGGATATATTGAACTTGCTACAACACGTCCCGAAACGATGCTCGGTGATACTGCCGTTGCCGTACACCCCGATGATGAAAGATATAAGAATCTGGTTGGCAAGACGGTAATTCTCCCTCTTGTGGGTAAGGAAATACCGATCATTGCGGATACATATGTTGAACCCGATTTCGGTACGGGTGTTGTTAAGATTACCCCCGCACACGACCCTAACGACTTCGAGGTCGGATTAAGACATGATTTGCCTGTTATAAACGTAATGACCGATAACGGTCTTATTAACGAAAACGGCGGTAAATATTGCGGAATGGACAGATATGAGGCACGAAAAGCCATAGTAAAGGATCTTGAAGAAGGCGGCTTCCTCATAAAAATTGAACCCATAAAGCATAATGTCGGTTCGTGCTATCGCTGTAAAACAATAATTGAACCGAGAGTATCCAAACAATGGTTTGTCAAAATGAAACCTCTTGTCGAACCTGCAATAGAGTGTGTAAAGAGCGGAAAAACCAAATTTGTTCCGGAGCGTTTTGATAAAATCTATTTTAACTGGATGGAAAATATAAGGGATTGGTGTATTTCACGTCAGCTCTGGTGGGGTCATAGGATACCCGTATGGTACTGCGATGACTGCGGTGAAACCGTTGTATCAAAGGAAACTCCCTGCTCGTGCCCGAAATGCGGAAGTGCTAAACTCACTCAAGATCCCGATACCCTCGACACATGGTTCAGCTCCGCTTTGTGGCCTTTCTCAACACTCGGTTGGCCCGAAAAAACTCCCGAACTTGAATATTTCTATCCGACCGATACATTGGTCACGGGATATGATATAATCTTTTTCTGGGTTGCAAGAATGATTTTCTCCGCTGTCGAACAAACAGGTATGCAGCCGTTTGATACCGTATTTATTCACGGAATAGTACGTGATGCAAATGGTGTGAAAATGTCTAAATCACTCGGTAACGGAATAGATCCTCTTGTTGTAATCAAAGAAATGGGTGCAGATGCTCTGCGTTTCTTCCTCGTTATGGGAAACAGTCCCGGAAACGACATGAGATATACACCCGAAAAAGTCGAGGCTTGCAGAAATTTTGCAAATAAGTTGTGGAACGCCGCCCGCTTTATTCATATGAATATTGATGATTTTGACGTTAAGGGCGAACTCCCCGAAGAGCTTGAGGTTGAGGATAAGTGGATTATATCAACACTCAACACCGCTGCTAAGGAAATTACGGAAAATCTCGAAAAATTCGAGCTTGGCGTAGCTGTTCAGAAAATTTATGATTTTGTTTGGGACTGCCTTTGTGACTGGTATATAGAGCTTGCTAAGGCACGTTTACAAAGTCAGGGACAAACCGCACAAAATGCACGTGAAGTCCTTGTGTGGGTCATGGATAAAACTCTTAAACTGCTCCACCCGTTCATGCCGTTCATAACAGAGGAAATATGGCAGTCTATGCCGCATAACGGCGAAACAATTATGACGCAAAAATTCCCGGAATATGATGAAAAATATAATTTCCCGTCGGCCGAAAAGGAAATGAAAATGGTCATGGATGCAATCAAGGCTATTCGTAACAGACGTGCGGAAATGAATGTTCCGCCGTCAAGAAAAGCTAAGGTGTATATTGCCGCAAAGGAAACCGATATTTTTAAAAACGGCTGCGCTTTCTTCACCCGTCTTGCAAGTGCAAGTGATGTTGAAGTTGCGGAAAGCTATGACATAGACGGTGCTGTAACTGTTGTAACAGCAGATGCAAAAATATATATACCTATGGACGAGCTTGTGGACAAGGAAGCCGAGCTTAAACGTCTTAATAAGGAGCTTGAAGCGGCACAAAAGGATCTTGAATTTAATGAAAAGAAACTGAACAACCAAGGATTTATGTCAAAAGCACCGGAAAAGGTAATTGCAGAAGTTCGAGCTAACGCTGCAAAATTTGCAGAAAAAATTGAAATGATAAAAGCTGCTGTCAACGCTCTGAAATGATATATCAAAGATAAAAGCAGAACATATCAGTCCGAAACAATATATAACGTGAAAAGGTCTGCCGTAAAATTTTCTTTTACGGCAGACCGAATTTTTTATTGTTTTACCCTATCATATCGGAAAATCCCGTTTGTTCAAAAACCGTCTGTACAGCCTTGTTTTGTGCTGTTACAATCAACGGAAAATTCCGTCATGACGGTTTTTTATCTACCCGTATTTTCTTCTAAGCCTCTCCGATGTTTGTTTTATTGCCGTAAGCGCAGCTTTTGCATCGGTAATTCCCGAAACCGCCTCTTCCATTGGACATATTCCCGTATTACTTCTGTTCCTTATGTTTTCCGTCTTTACACGGTACTCAACGGAAATTCCGTTTTGTTCAAGTATCCTGACCGCACCGCTGCTGATAACATCAGCATACAAGGACTCTACTCCCAAAAGTACATACAAAAAAGCTGCCGCCCTGCCTACAATCGTATCAGCCGCCGAAAATCCTGTAAAATCCCTGCCGCTGTCGATAAAATCCTCAAGAGGTCTTATCCCTTTTTCAAAACTTGTAAAAATTTGATTTTCCCTGCAAAGCACACAAGTATAACCGCCGCTTAAAAGTGTATCCTTTGCTGTTTGTAAATCACTTGTCATACTTCATCTTATCCTCAACGTAATATACCAAAAGCGGTATCAATACCCATTGGAGTACCAATCCTATAATACCTGTTGCTATGCTTGTCCATATTACGGCAACATTTAATGCATGGCTGCCGAATACATAAACAGCCGCAAGTATTGCACACGCCCTGATAACACGTCCGAATACCTGAACAGCAAGTACCTTTAAAATACAGAACATTTTTACATTACGCAAAAGTCCTGCCATAAGTCCGTACGCACAAAGCTCAGTCATCATAATCGGAAGCATTGCAGCTCCCGGCATACCGCAAAGCAAAAAACTTACAGCCGGGCCGAGAAGTCCGGAAATCGCACCTGCAAACGGGCCTGCCAACAGACCCACAAGTATTATCGGAATATGCATCGGCAGAAATACTTCACCCGGAACAGTTCCGAGTCCCGACACCATACCGAGCAAATGAAATATTTGCGGAAGTGCTGCTGCTCCGATTATTGCGGATATTGTTGCTGCTGTTTGTACCTTATATGACAAACGAGGTTTACCTGATGATTTTATTGTAGCTGTATTTGACATAATTTTTCTCCTTGTTCGAGTAGTTTTATTTTAACAGATCAATGGTCAAAATGTTTTGACACATCTTTAAGATATTTTATAATCGGTAAATGCTGCGGACAAGCTCCCTCACACTGACCACATTCTATACAATCCTTAGCTTTTCCGTGTTTTGAAGTAACGACCTCATAATTACTGAAGTTTACCGTCCACCCCTTTTCTTCGAGGTGCTCTCTCATATCCTCATTATACATTGAGAAATACTGCGGTATTGCTATATTCATCGGGCAGCCCTCGGTACAATAGGAACAGGCGGTACATGGAACGGTAATTTTCTTATTGATAATCTCTGCCGCCATAAAACATATCTTTCTTTCCTCATCGGTCATTGGCTCAAAGCTGTCAAACAATCGGGTATTTTCATCAAGTTGAGTTAAATCCGACATACCCGAAAGCACCATCATAACTCCGGGTAACGTAGCCGCAAAACGCAGTGCCCAGCTTGCGGGAGTACTGTCGGGTGCATAATTTCTGAAAAGTGACTCAGCCGCCTCGGGCAGCCTTGCAAGTGTTCCGCCCTTGACAGGCTCCATTATTATAACAGGCTTATTGTGTTTTCTTGCGGTTTCGTAACAGGCACGGGACTGCACCCATTGACTTTCCCAATCAAGATAATTTATTTGAAGCTGCACAAATTCAATTTGGGGATATTTTGTTAAAATTTTATCCAGAATTTCTGCGGAATCATGGAAAGAAAAGCCCATATGCTTTATAAGACCTTTTTCCTTTTTATCGGCTAACCAATTAAAGCAGTCGAATTTTTCATACTTATCAAAGGTTGTGGAATCTATTGCATGGAGAAGGTAATAATCAAAATATTCAACACCTGTCTTTTCAAGCTGCTTATTGAATATCTTGTCCCTGCCCTCTAATGTTTCAAAATATCCCGAATGCAGCTTTGTCGTTAGTGTAAAGCTATCTCTCTTATGTCTTGATGTCAGTGCAGCCTTAACCACATTCTCGCTTTCATAATCATGATACATCCACGCTGTATCAAAATAAGTAAAACCTCTTTCGATAAACATATCCACCATTTTTTTGACCTGCCCGACGTCAACCGAAGTACTGTCGGAGCTGTTCAGCAGCGGCATACGCATAAGCCCGAAACCTAATTTCTTCATTTTTTATCCTCCCGTTCTCTGCCGTGAATAAATATGCATAATGCACAAAAAATTTTATCACGGCAATATTATTTTATCTTTTATCATACTTCTTAGTATAACATCACTTCAATTCAATTTCAAGCATAAATATAAGTTTTATGTCATATAAATATACAAACATTATTTTAACAAAAAAATGGCACAAAATGCTTTAGATTACACTTTGTGCCATTATATCGTTATATACGATAAATACCGTACGTATTCTTTTGTAAAAAAATCTATACTTTTTCGGCAAATAAAACAATCACGGTTCAAAACTTCCAGTATTGAGAATTTCTTCCGCTCTCTTAATTTCATCATCGGTCGGAACGGGAACATCTTTCAGCGGATATTCCAAACCAAGCTCCTCCCATTTCGGTATTCCGAAAGTATGATAAGGAAGTATCTCCGTTCTTTCAACTGTTTTCAAAGTGGAAATAAAATCATGCAGTGCCTTTAAATCCTCTTCCCTGTCCGTTATACCCGGCACAAGAACGTGACGTATCCACATTTTTTTATTATGATCGGATAACCATTTTGCCATTTCAATAATATTTGCATTAGCAACTCCCGTAAGCTCCCTATGTCCCTCGGCATTCATGTCCTTAATATCAAGTATAAACAAATCCGTTACTTCCGAAAGCTGTTCAAATTCCGAAAGACGGGCGGGATCACTGCTGAACGGCTGACCTGCCGTATCAATTGCAGTATGGATATTTTCCCTTTTTGCAAGAGTAAAAAGAGCTGTTACGAAAGGCATTTGCAATAGAGGTTCACCGCCGCTGACGGTTATTCCGCCGTTCTTTTTCCAATAATCCTTGTATCTGCGAATATGCTCAAAAAGTTTTTTGGCAGTCCAAGACTCTCCCCCGCCGCCCCACGTTTCGGGATTGTGACAGAACTTACACCTCATATTGCAGCCGCTTAAAAAAACGACAAATCTTACTCCCGGCCCGTCTACAAGTCCGAAACTTTCGAGCTTCGATACTCTTCCGGTTATATCAAAATCTATGTCATAACTCATATATCATCAAAGTGCCTTATGGCAGGTACGTGAAATAACATCGAGCTGCTGCTCACGTGTAAGGTCAATAAACTTAACTGCATATCCTGAAACACGTATGGTGAAGTTAGCATACTCCTCTTTTTCCGGGTGCTCCATAGCATCTATCAATTTTTCCGTACCGAATACATTAACGTTAAGGTGATGCGCACCCTTATCGAAATAACCGTCCATAACCTGAACGAGATTATCTATACGCTCCTGCTGCGTATGACCGAGTGCTTCGGGATTTATAGTCTGCGTATTCGATATACCGTCAAGCGCCCAATGGTACGGCAGCTTTGCGACAGAATTAAGTGATGCAAGCAGTCCGTTCTTTTCAGCACCGTAACTCGGATTTGCTCCCGGAGAAAGCGGCTCTCCCGCAAGTCGTCCGTCGGGCAGATCTGCCGTTGCCTTACCATATACAACATTGGAGGTTATCGTCAGAATTGAAGTTGTCGGCTCGGAATTTCTGTATGTGTGATGTTTTTTAATCTTATCAAGAAAAGCTCCGAGAAGCCATACTGCTATATCGTCAGCACGGTCGTCATCATTTCCGTATCTCGGAAAATCTCCTTCGGTTTCAAAATGGATAACATTTCCGTCTGCATCTCTTATCGTTCTGACTCTTGCATATTTTATTGCGCTGAGCGAATCGACAACATGAGAGAAACCGGCTATACCCGTTGCAAAGGTACGGCGAACATCTGTATCTATAAGTGCCATTTCCGCTGCCTCATAGAAATATTTATCATGCATATAGTGGATAAGGTTAAGTGCATTTACATAGGTCGCAGCAAGCCAATCCATCATCTTGTCAAATTTATCCATTACCTCATAATAATCAAGATATTCGGAGGTTATCGGCCGCATCATAGGGCCGCACTGCTCATGTGTCTTTGCATCAACACCGCCGTTTATCGCATAGAGCAAACATTTAGCAAGATTTGCCCTTGCTCCGAAAAACTGCATTTCCTTTCCTGTTTGTGTTGCCGATACGCAGCAGCATATGGAATAATCATCGCCCCAATACGGTTTCATAACATCATCGTTTTCATACTGTACAGAGCTTGTGTTTATAGATATTTTTGATGCATATTTCTTGAAATTCTCCGGAAGTGCGGAAGAATACAGAACCGTCATGTTAGGTTCGGGTGAAGGACCCATATTTTCAAGTGTGTGCAGGAAACGATAATCATTTTTCGTAACCATAGAACGTCCGTCAACGCCGATTCCCGCTACCTCAAGCGTAGCCCATACGGGATCACCGGAGAATAACTGATTATATGAAGCTATACGGGCAAATTTAACTATCCTGAACTTCATAACAAGGTGATCTATAAGCTCTTGAGCTTCCTTTTCGGTAATAACACCCTTGTCAAGATCCCTTTGAATGTATATATCCAAAAATGTTGATACCCTACCCACGGACATAGCCGCACCGTTTTGAGTCTTGATTGCGGCAAGATATCCGAAATACAGCCATTGAACCGCTTCATGGGCATTTTTAGCCGGCTTTGATATATCATAGCCGTATATCTTCGCCATTTCTTTCATGCCGTTAAGTGCCTTTATCTGCTTGCTTATTTCCTCACGGAGTCGTATAACGTCCTCCGTCATCGTACCGTCGCCCGTATTGCTGAAATCTTTTTTCTTCTGTTCAATAAGATAATCTATGCCGTAAAGTGCAACACGTCGGTAATCACCTACAATACGTCCGCGTCCGTAGGTATCGGGAAGTCCTGTTATGATCTTGTTGTGACGAACGGACTTCATTTCCGGAGTATATGCGTCAAATACGCCCTGATTATGCGTTGTCACATATTCATTAAATATCTTATGAAGTTCGGGATCGGGTGTATATCCGTATGCCTCACAAGCCTGTTCTGCCATTTTAATACCGCCAAAGGGCATGAATGCCCTCTTTAGGGGTTTGTCTGTCTGAAGTCCGACAATCTTTTCAAGATCCTTATACTCTTCACTTATATATCCCGCACCGTATGCCGTGAGTCCCGATACGACTTTCGTTTCCATATCAAGAACTCCGCCTTTTGCACGTTCTTCCTTTTGCAGTTGCTGTACTACTCCCCACAACTTATCAGTCGCCTCGGTCGGCCCTTCAAGAAAGGACTCATCTCCGTCATAGGGGCGATAGTTTTTCTGTATGAAATCCCTTACATTGATTTCTTTCTTCCATATTCTCCCTTCAAAACCTTCCCAAGCCTCAATATTTTCATTATTCATCATCGAAATACCCCTCTCTCGGATTTGATATATCGCTGTTATAAGCAATACTTTACAATGATTATTTATAAAATCAATATTTATTATCATTTTATTCTAATATATAGCTGTTTTGCAGTTTTGTCAACCGTTTGCGCCGCTGTAAAAATATTATCGTATAAAACGTACAAAAAAAACAGTTAGATATATTTAACTTTATGCATAATTTTACAATTCTTATAAAGATAAAAACTACATATTGTATCTGTCTTTCAAAAAAATAATATCTGTTGTGGTTTAATGTCGAAATTGTCCTTATCGGATATGACATTCAATATGTAAATACCAATCCCTATCACAAATTAAAAAATATAATTTCATAACAGATTTGACAAACGGGCGTTTCTTTGGTAAAATGTATTAGATTAAATAAGTATCAGGATTGAGGAAATAATATGGAAAAGGAAAATAGAACAGGTTTTAGTGATCTTTGTCTTTCGGAAGAAATCATGAGGGCAGTTGATGCAATGGGTTTTGAAGCCCCGACTGCCATACAGTCAAAGGCAATTCCCATGATACGTTCGGGAATTGACATTATAGGACGCTCACAAACAGGAACGGGCAAAACAATGGCATTTGCCATTCCTGCAATAGAAACAATAAAGAATGTTGAGGATAAATCAAAGGCTCTTGTTATAATCATGCTGCCGACCAGAGAACTTGCTATGCAGTGCTGCGGAGAGATAAGAAAACTCACAAAATATTGCGAGGGCATACGCCCTGCCGAGATTTACGGCGGCGCACCTATGGACAAGCAAATTGTTAAACTTAAAAGGGCAAATATTATTGTGGGAACTCCGGGAAGAATTATGGATCATCTTAGGAGAAAGACCCTCAAGCTCGATAACATAAAGCTCGTTGTTCTTGATGAGGCTGATGAGATGCTTAGTATGGGATTTAAGGAAGATATGGAAACCATACTCCGTGAAACCCCCAAAAACAGACAGACCGTTCTGTTTTCGGCCACAATGCCGCAGTCGGTTATGTCCATAACACAAGAATTCCAAAAAAATCCTGTTGTTATCGAGGCAGCAAACCGTCAGCTTACCTTAGACAACATAAAACAGCTCTATGTTGATGTCCCTATGGGCAGAAAAACAGATGCACTTATGCTGCTCCTGCATTATTATTCCCCGTCGTTGTCGATCGTATTCTGCAATACCAAAAAAATGGCGGAGGAACTGGCTGTATCACTTAATCAGGGAGGGTTTGACGCAGATGCTCTCCACGGCGATCTCAAACAGTCACAAAGAACCGCGATCATGGAAAAATTCAGAAGCGGAGCTGTTTCCATACTTGTTGCCACGGACGTTGCCGCAAGAGGAATTGATGTAAGTAATGTTGAATTTGTATTCAATTACGATATCCCGCAAAACAACGAATACTATGTCCATAGAATAGGAAGAACGGGACGTGTCGGTAAGGAAGGAACTTCTATCACCCTATGCAGCGGTAGAAGGCAGGTATTCTCCCTTATGGATATCGTGCGCAGTACAAAAGGAAAAATTGAGGAAATACCTGTTCCCACGGGAGATGATATAAATAATCGTCTTGCCGATAAAAATATTTCGGATATCTGCTCCGTGCTTGACGAACCTGTTCCCGACAGATACAGGGATATGGTAAACTCCCTTCTTTCACAAGGCTATTCGCTTTTTGATATTGCCGCTGCCGCACTTAAAAAATGTTTTGCCGAAAAGGAAATTAAAGTAAAAAATATCGAAAGCGACAGAAAACGTAAGTCAAAGGGCAGTATAACGGACTTCAGCAAGATTATGCTCAATATAGGCAGGGCTAACAGAGTTGCTCCAAACCATATTGTCGGCTGCATAACCGAAAAAAGTATTTTAAGCGGCGGTGATATCGGTAAAATCGAAATATATGATGATTTTTCTATTGTTTCAGTCCCCGCAGACTCGGTTGAAGAAGTGCTTGACAGAATGTATGGCGCAAAGGTATGCGGAAAGCCTGTAAGAACCGTTCTTTATGAGGAAAAATCAAAGCAAAAGAGCAGCAGGAGAAAAAATACGGACAATTACGGCAGAAAAAGAAATGTGTCGAAAATAAGAAATGACAGCAAAAGCAAGTCTGCCAAGAAAGCTCATAGAAAAGCAAACGGAAGGCACGGGTAATTTATTTTGGAGGCATGAATATGAAAAGGCTTGTTACAGCGGCTATACTTATACTGTTCATGGCAGGCTCGTTCGGATGCGCACATGAAACCGAGGACAGTTCCGTGCCTGAAACAACAGTATCGCTAATATATCCTACCGAGAGTTCCGAGGAAAGCAGTAAGGAAAGTTATGTCCTGCCGAGTACCGAGGAAAGCTCACTTCCCGACAACGTCAGTGAGGATAAAAGCGGATACCTCAAATATACAAACAACAGCGGTGATCTGTCTGCAACATTCCCCGACGAATTTTCCGTTCTTTGTACGGAATATACCCCGACAGACGGAATATATCTGCAAAATTCCGACGGTACGGCAACCTTACAGATTGAGGCTGTACTTAATGAGGGTGCGGACATGGAATCTCTTGTTGATTTTCTCTCCGAGCAATATCCCGATGCGAAGGTAAATATAAATGATTCAAAAAAAATCATCTGCAAATCCTTTCTGACGGACGGTTCGGGAAATAAAGTTATGTGCTGTTTGAAGGCAGTTATTACGAATAAGGGATACAATGAAGCCGTTTTATATTTTGATGAAAAAGACCGAAATAAATATGAGTCCCTCTTCGGTAAGATCTCAATTTCATAAACTGAAAATCAAAAATTTTACCCGACCGCAGACTGTCAATATCTGACACTGCGGTCGGGTAATCTTTTTATTTCATCTTGCTCTGCGCTTTCATTCGCTGTTCTTTGTTAAGTATTATCTTGCGCATACGAACCGATTCGGGTGTAACCTCGACAAGTTCATCATCTCCGATAAATTCAAGTGACTGTTCCAGACTGAGTATTGTTGGCGGTGTCAGTTTCAGTGCTTCATCTGAACCTGCCGCACGTGTATTGGTGATATGTTTTTTCTTACATACATTTACTACCATATCTTCATTCTTGGGGTTAGAACCGACAATCATTCCTTCATATACATCAACGCCGGGGCCGATAAATAATCTTCCCCTGTCTTGTGCCGCAAATAATCCGTAGCCTGTACTCTGACCGGTTTCATGTGCAATAAGCGAACCCTGGGAACGTGTCGCTATATCTCCCTTATACGGCTCATATCCGTCAAATACATGGTTCATTATACCGTTGCCGTTTGTATCCGTAAGAAATTCGGAACGGTAGCCCATAAGTCCTCTTGACGGTATTCTGAACTCTATTTGCGTTGTACCCGACTCTTTCGTGGTCATATTTATAAGCTCCGCTTTTCTTGTACCGAGCTTTTCCATGACTGCACCGACATAGCTGTCCGGCACTTCAACGGCAAGAAGCTCCATAGGTTCACACATAACGCCGTCGATCTCTTTCATAATTACCTTAGGACGTGATACCTGAAATTCAAAATCCTGACGCCGCATTGTTTCTATAAGTATCGAGAGATGCAATTCACCTCTGCCCGAAACCTTGAACGTATCGGCGGAATCCGTTTCCTCAACTCGCATAGCAACGTTAGTTTCAACTTCTTTGAAAAGTCTTTCCCTTATATTTCTTGATGTAACATACTTACCCTCTTTTCCCGCAAAGGGGCTGTTGTTTACCATAAACAGCATTGAAACCGTCGGCTCATCTATTTTTACGAACGGAAGAGGTTCCAAATGTTCGGGATCACAAGCTGTTTCCCCTATATTAAGATCCGTGATACCCGATACCGCAACTATATCTCCTAAACCTGCCGACTCCGCCTCAACTCTTTTAAGACCTTCAAACTGATACAGTTTTGTTATCCTTGCATTTTTACACGTTCCGTCATTATGGCAAAGCATAACCGTTTGTCCGGTTTTGCAGCTTCCTCTTTCTACCCTGCCTATTCCTATTCTTCCTACATAATCATCATAATCTATATTGGAAAACAGCAACTGGAGAGGCCCGTCAGGATCACCCTCCGGTGCGGGTATCTCCTCGATGATTTTTTCAAACAGCGGCTGCATATTCTCCCCTCTTTCATCGGGTGTCAATGAAGCATATCCGTCCCTTGCGGAAGCATATACAACGGGAAATTCAAGCTGATCATCATCTGCTCCGAGTTCTATAAAAAGGTCAAGAACCTCATCTACTACTTCTTCGGGTCTTGCACCGGGTCTGTCTATTTTATTAACCACAACAAGCGGCTTTTTTCCAAGACCGAGGGCCTTTTTAAGTACAAAACGTGTCTGCGGCATACAACCCTCAAACGCATCGACTAAAAGAAGTACACCGTCGACCATCATAAGTATGCGTTCTACCTCACCGCCAAAATCGGCATGACCGGGAGTATCAACTATATTTATTTTCGTCCCGTTATACATAACGGCTGTATTTTTTGAGAGTATCGTAATACCTCTTTCTCTTTCAAGATCATTCGAGTCCATAACTCTTTCGGCAACCGTTTCGTTACTTCTGAAAATACCGCTTTGGAGCAGGAGCTGATCCACAAGCGTAGTTTTTCCGTGGTCAACGTGGGCAATAATCGCAACATTTCTTAAATCTTCTCTTTTAGCCATAAGTATCCCTCTTTTAGCAAATATATAATTGACTTAACAACATTGTATTATAACACAATTATTTCACTCTTACAATCAACTTTGAAATTTTCCTCTATATGCCATAAAATATACCCCATTCCGCTTAATTTTTGATAAAATTCCCTACTTTATACTCTATAACGGCAAAAAATGACTGCCGAAAGGGCTACATTACCCTTTCGGCAGTCCGAAGAAATATTAAGTTAAATCAACCGAAAACAAATCAGTCTTCTCTCTTTCTTCTCTTATAAGCAGCCATTATGCATACACCTGCTGCAAGAGCAACTACTGCAAATACTGCACACATAGCAGCTGCCGTATCTCCCGTTGTAGGAACATCCGTGCTGCCTGTTGAACCGTTGCCGTCACCACCGGGTGTACCTGTTGACGGTTCGCCTGTTGTACCGCTCGGCTGCGAGCTTTGTTCGCCGTCTGTGCCGGGTTCGTCACCCGGTTTAGAAGCGGTCTTTACTATTTGATATACGGAAAGATGATCCGTTTCAAATACATAGAAACCATCGACATATTTTGCATTCATATCAACCTTTGAACCGTCATCTTTAAGCCACATTACCTTGCAGTCGGAAACTTCACACGGCAGATAAACCTTGATAGTTCCGTCAGGCTGTACTGTAACATTGTCAGCGTTCAAAAGACTTATATCAAATGCTGCAACTACATCGGGATCTGTTGCCGGATCGACCGGAAGCTTTCTTACGCTAAGTGCAGCACCTTCGGGTATTGCACCTTCAACAACTACTCCGGTAAGCTCATCAACAACGCTGTCAACAACGGGCTCGTCTGTGCCGGGTTTGTCAGTGTCGGTTTCGCTTACAAGAATCATACCGGAAATTTCAGGTACGGAAACTTCACCGGATACGGTTTCAATTACGGTATCTGCACCTGCTGTCGTATCGTTTACATAAACATTCCAATCACCGTCAGGAAGCTGTACATTTGTTGCCGTTCTGAGCGGGTTATAAACTACAAGGAGCTGATCTGCGGTTTCACCCTCAACATTACCGTTGAGAGTATATGCTATAACGCCCTCTTCCGTACCGTCAAGGACTTGGAGGTTGGCTGCAACGTCTTCAGCCGTTGCAAGTCTGAGAGCAGGGTGAGCAGCTCTGAAAGCTATAAGACCCTTGTAATAGTCATATACTGCCTGATTTTGTGCAACGAGCGAATAATCGAGCTTGTTGACTTCATCACCCGAAGCATAACTGTTGTGGTCAAACGTTCCGTCTTCTTTTGTCTTTGTTCTGAGGAACTCTTCACCGCTCATCATAAAGGGAGTACCCATCGCAGTCTGTACGATAACGGCACCGAGATTATTCTGGCGTATCTGATCCTCTAAAGTATCTTCGGGGCTGGAAGTTCTTACTTCGTCCCAAAGCGTATAGTTGTCATGGCAGTCTGCATAGTTAATAACCTGCGACGGTGACGGTGCCCATGACATTGCCGACTGAAGCGACTCAACGAGGCTGTTACGAAGCGAAATTTCTCCGTTTATATAACCTTTCTGCTCTGCATCAAATACATTACCCTTTATATTATCACGGATATTATCGCTGAAATAAGCGATACCCGGTGTAAGGTTCGCATTTGTCTGTGTTGCAAGCGGAACATCTTTGGTTACGTTCGTTGACATCGGCCAACCTTCACCATAAATTGCTATTGTGGGATCTATTTCATTAAGAGCCTCACGGATAGCATTCATTGTATTGACATCAATAAGACCCATAAGGTCAAAACGGAATCCGTCAAGATGATACTCCTGTGCCCAATACTTAACGGAGTCTACGATAAATTTGCTTACCATTGAACGCTCACTTGCTACGTCATTACCGCAGCCCGAACCGTTGGAATCGGGTCTGTGGAAATAACCCGGAACGAGCTGGTTGAAGCAATAGTCTGTTGTTTGTGTGTGGTTATAAACAACGTCCATGATCACGCCGATGCCTGCATCATGAAGTCCCTGAACCATTTGCTTATACTCGTTTACTCTTACTTCACCGTGGTACGGATCTGTTGAATATGATCCTTCGGGAGCATTGTAGTTAAGCGGATCATAACCCCAGTTATAACCGCCCTTTGTTTCGTCTACCGAACCAAAGTCGTATGAAGGAAGAATATGAACGGAGGTTACTCCGAGATCTACAAGGTGATCTACACCTGTCTTTACGCCGTCGGGTGTCGTTGTTCCTCTCTCTGTAAAGGCTAAATACTTACCCTTGTTCTGAATACCGCTGTTTTCTGCTATTGAGAAATCTCTTATATGGACTTCATATATTTCCATATCTGTCATGTTCTCATAGGTATGTCTGCTGTCGCTGTCCCAGTTAGCGGGATCGGTCGAAGCCATATCAAGTATTTGTCCTCTTTGACCGTTTACGCCGACTGATTTTGCATACGGGTCAACGATATCCTTATTTGTTTTACCGTCAAAATAAGCTGTGTATGTATAATACTTCTTATTGAGATCGCCGTCTACCGTTGCGATCCATGTACCATTGACATCAGCCGTCATATCAACTACATTCGATGCTGTACCGCCGTTGCCCTCGTCATAAATATTAAGTTGGATTTTCTGTGCCGTGGGAGCCCATACACGGAAAAATGTGCTGTCAACCGAGTATGTTGCACCGAGGTCATCACCGTCATATGTGTACTGTGACTCAAATTCTTCTGATGAGAAGTAGTCGGGCATAGTAACGCTGACTGTGCTTGTACCGTCAACTCCCGTAAAGGTCAGCGAATAATCACTGAAATAATCAAGCTCTTCGGCAAGTGTTATTACACAACTTGTTTCGGACAGCTCTACATTGCTTATATTAACCTGCTGTCCGCCGAGAGATGCGATTGAGAAATTATCTGCCGTAATTTCCTCCTCCGGAACTTTTGTGAACTCAACATTAACCGTTGTACGATCAGCAGCCTTTGCTGATTTAACGGTAAGACCCGTAGCTGCACCGTTCTTGTCTGTCACAAAGTTCGGATCTCCGGATTTGTAATAAACCTCAACCGTACCGGAAATAACATCGCTCAGATCAATGAAGAGATCTCCATCATAATCCTTTACCGTCCAACCCGGCTTTCTTACTATAAAGCCGAGTCTCGGAGCAGACTCCGTAAGAGTCAGGTGACAAACCACGCCGTTTTCATCGGGATTTGATGTATCGAATACATATGCACCCTCGTCGGTCTTTTCACCTTCGGGAGCTCCGCTGTCGGTCCATGACCATACGTCCCATTCGTCGTACACTCCGTCCTCACGCAAGTAATGGATATTGACCGATATTTCCCCTGCCGCACCTGCGACCATAGAGGGGACAATAAAGCAGCCGATAGCAAGCATTACTGACATAAAGGAAGCGAGAATACGTTTTGAAAGTTTTTTAACCTTCATAATATTATCTCCCTTTCGTTTCTTTCAGCCTTGGATTTGCCGGACAGAGAACTCGGCATAGCTGAAATATCATTCATATTATAACATTTTTTCAGCCCAAAATAAATAAATATTTTATTTTTTATCTATGTCTATATAAACAAATTTTCGGATTTATTTTAGTTGATTGTTACAATGCATTTTCTTTTGTAAAAATTATACTCATATTATACATATCAATAGTCAGTTTTTCGTTCTTCAAGCTGTATTTCATCACGACCGTACCAAAATCCTCCCCTTCGACCGTTATCGTATTTTCATCTGCAAAATATTTCCCGTTCAGAATCATCTCCTTCTTATCAGCCGACACGCACTGTAATTGCAGCTTTTTCCCGTCAAGGGCGAGTCTGCACTCACCCTGTTCATTCTTGCTGATCCAAATATAGGACGCTATCTCCTCCGATACGTCTGACGGAGGACAAGTCCTGCATGACGACAGTAATATTATTGTAAGACAGACACATAAAATCATAATAACTTTCTTTTTATATTTCATACTCACACCCCGCCTTTTATATTATGTTTGCTGTCAAGGTTATAGAATAAAAACAAAAAATAAAGACCGATACGTTAAATATTTGTCAAAATCATAGTTTTTGCAGGAATTTAAAATTAGACTTGCATTTTCTTGTCAAATATATTAGAATTATTATTGTAATTTTTATATTTTTGAATTTTTTATGTTAAAAAATTTGCAGTTATTATTAGGAGGAAGATTTATGCCGTCATATTTATCAATGGACAAAAGCTCCCTTAGGGAGGAATATAAAAGGCTTAGCGAGGTATATGCAGAATATAAAGCTAAAGGTCTTTCACTCAATATGGCAAGGGGCAAGCCGGGAAGCGAACAGGTTTCCCTTTCAAATGATATGCTTGATATCGTTACATCTAAAACCGATTTTAAGACCGATGATAACCCCGATGTCAGAAATTACGGCGGACTGGACGGTATCATCGAGGCAAAAAGGCTTTTTGCGGAAATTCTCGATGTCAGCCCCGAAAATATTTTCGTTGGCGGAAATTCAAGTCTTAATATGATGTTTGATACAATAGGCTGTCTTATGGAAAACGGTGCGGGCGGCGAACCTTGGAATAAACAGGGTAAAATCAAATTTCTCTGTCCGGTTCCGGGATATGACAGACACTTCGGCGTTACGGAATATTACGGTATAGAAATGATAAATATTCCAATGGACAAAAACGGCCCCGATATGGATATGGTTGAAGAGCTTGTACAAAACGACCCGTCAGTAAAGGGCATATGGTGTATTCCGAAATATTCCAATCCCCAAGGCATCACCTATTCCGATGAAACCGTAAGACGCTTTGCGGCTCTAAAACCTGCTGCCAAAGATTTCAGAATCATGTGGGATAATGCATATGTTATTCACGATATAAGCGATACACCGGATAAGCTGCTCAATATATTCGATGAGCTTGAGAAAAACGGCAATGAGGATATGGTTTTTGAGTTTGCTTCAACGTCTAAAATAACTTTCCCCGGTGCGGGAATAGCAGCGGTAGCAGCAAGCAAAAATAATCTCGAATTGCTCAAAAAGAGATATACTTTCCAGACTATCGGATACGACAAGATAAATATGCTCCGTCACACTATGTATTTTAAAAACCTTGACGGTGTGCTTGAGCATATGAAAAAGCATAAGAATATTTTGAAACCAAAATTTGACCTTGTTATAAGTATGCTTGAAAGTGAGCTTAGCGAATACGGGATAATTGATTGGATCAAACCCAACGGCGGATATTTTGTAAGTGTCAATGTATTTAAGGGTACTGCAAAAAGGGTTGTGCAGCTTTGTAAAGAGGCGGGCGTGGTACTTACCGGTGCAGGCGCAACCTATCCGTACGGAAACGATCCGGACGACAGCAATATTCGTGTTGCACCCACCTATCCCCCGTTGGACGAGCTTAAAATTGCCATGGAAATATTTTGCCTTAGCACTAAGATGGCAGCCGTTGAAAAACTTATGTAAAAAAATCGTCCCTGCGTTACCTGATTGGCTGCGCAGGGACATTCGTTTTTTAATTTTTTATTGGTCTATAAACTTTTCGATCTCTGTTTTTGAAATAAGACCCACGGACGCATCAATATTATCTCCGTCCTTGAAAAGCATGAGCGTAGGTATGCTCATAACGCCAAACTTCTCGGCTATGTCGGGATACTCGGAAATATTGACCTTTGTAAACTTTATCTGCGGATTTTCCTCTTCAACCGTTTCCAATACAGGTGCAAGCATCTTACACGGCATACACCAATCTGCCCAAAAATCAACTACTACCGGTTTATCCGATGAATATACCTCCTCGTCAAAGGTTTTGTTTGTAAGCTCTAATGACATTTCTATCGACCTCCGTATATAATATTTTTTAAGCCCTAAATCAGCACAAACGGCAGATAACGGCTGTTTGCCGAATTCATCCGATATAAACAAACTCTATCCCCATTCATATTCTACCCTCAAACAAAAGGTTTAGTCAAAGGAAAAAAGAGTTCTCCTATTTTTTCCCCTTTTTAGCTGCGCGCTTTTCCTCACGTTCTCTTTCTTCTTCCCTTTCTTCATCTAAAGTTTTCTTCATGTTTACCCTTTTGAAGTTAATCAGAGCCTTAACAAACTGCGGGTGCTTTTGGGTAAAATCCGATTCCTTTTCCGGGTGACTTACAATATAGTCCTCCTGCTGTTTTGCATACAATCCGCCCACAGACAGAACAAACAGCAAAATATAAGCCGTTATTGTCATCACAGCACCTATTGCTATATGGGGATAAACCATTACAAATATATCCATAAGGCAAAGAAGTGATATCATCATTCCCGATATATTCTTTATATGACGTTTTCTATCAAAAAGAGTAATTAAAACCCCGACTATCGGCAAAACGGCAAGAACATATATAAGCAGCACATTTACGACAATATTACCCACACCTTCAAGATCGGTGCCGTTTACACTTCCGCTTAATATTAGCTGAATGATCGAACGTGTGACCCTTACCGTGGAGCAAAGAGCTTTTTGTGCCCTTATAACAGCCGAATTAAGTTTTTTAACACTTTCCTCGGTGTACATACTCCTGTCCGTATTTTTTGCCTTTTCCACAAGGTTTGCAAGTTTTTCGGCATTAACACCCTCGGCTACATTGTATCTCCAATCCATACCCATAGTCGAAACAGATATTTCACTTTCCGCACGGGGATCGTAATCGGGATCTTTTTCAAGACCGTCAAGTGCCTGCTGAAGATTTTTTTCGGCTTCGTCTATCTGTTCTTGGGTCGAATACTCCGAATAAGCCTTTTCGGGGTCGGTAGTCGCCTCAAGATCCTCGGTAATATAGAACGTTGCAGACATAAAAGGAGATGCAAGCAGGAATATTATTACCGCATACAAAAGAACCGCAAATCCTCTTATGATCTGCGTGGGAGTTTTGAGCAGCCTTATTCTTTTTTGTTTTGGTACAGCCACTTTCGCCTTGCTTTGATTTATTCGTGCATCACCCATATTAGGATATTTTTTTTCCTTATTTTCATTTATATTATTTTTTTCCTTTTTACTCATTCATCAAAATCCCTTCGTGACAGCCATATCCATATAAAGATATCACCCCGCCCCCAGAAGGGAGCGACAGTGAAATTCCGGGTGCAGGAGAAAAACCGCCGCACCAATCAGATGTACAAACACCGTAATAATGAAAGCAAATTCTCAAATTACATCGTACCGAATTTTTCCTTATAATTATCAATAGCTTCCTTAATTATCTCAATAGCCTCTTCCTTGCCCCTTACTTCGTCAACAACTGTTTCCTTATTCTCAAGAGCCTTATAAACAGAAAAGAAATGTGTCATCTCGTCAAATATATGAGTAGGGATTTCAGATATATCGGTATAAGAATTATATGTCGGATCATTAAAAGGTATGGCAATAATTTTGTAGTCATTTCTGCCGTTGTCAAGCATTGTTATATAACCTATCGGATAGCACTGAACAAGTGTCAGAGGATATATCTGCTCCGAACAAAGAACCAGTACATCGAGCGGATCAAGATCGTCTGCATATGTGCGGGGTATAAATCCGTAGTTTGCAGGATAATGCGTTGACGTATAAAGAATCCTGTCCAGCTTTAACAGTCCGCTTTGCTTATCCAGCTCATATTTTGCCTTACTTCCCTTCGGTATTTCGATAACACACATAAAATTTTCAGGTGCAATCCTTGCCGAATCCATATCATGCCATATATTTTGCATAACCTTCTCCCCTTTTTTTAAGATAACCTAATTATAACATATATGTACATAAATTTCCATAGTTTTTGAAAAAAGAAACTGCCGCAAGAGGAAAAATTCTGCGGCAATCCAATTTTTCCGGAAAGCTGATATCGAGTTCTCATTTCGGAAAAATCAATTTACCCGTTCCCAAACCGAAAGGCAGTTTATAAAATACAATTTTTAGTTCCTGTTTTTTATATTCAGGGAAATTATTTAAAAATTCAGAAGTTATAAATTCACTTTCGGATTTATAATCTTCTGAATTATCTTTCATATTGTCGGAAAATTCTCCCGTTTCCCGAAAAGAGTCAACCATTTGATCTGACATCATTTTATAATTTTTCTGAACAGTATCAATATCTGTCCGCATTTTTTCATATTTGCTTATTTCATATGTACTATCATAAGCAGGGTCTTTTAAACCGATAATAGTATCCGAATTTTCCAATTTTAATATGACCCAATGATGATCATATTCTCTTCTGACATTATAAGAGGTAGTGTAATCCCCCACTTCGGTACACTCCGCCACCCTGCACTGATCTGCTCTAAAAATCAATAGCAGGTGAAACAATAATGTAACAGCCAACAGAGCAGCCATTACCCACAATACATACGGCATATAAAATTTACCTTGGGAAACCAAAAAAATGCCCCAAAAAATAAACAGCTCTATACCAACGGCAATCCACATATTACTCACAAAATTTCTCACTACTATTTTTTTATCTTCCCGATTTACTTTTGAAAAAGAAAAACTATCTTTATCATATTGATTGTAATTCTTTTTGCAGACCTCATAAAGACTGAACTGAAAAATCGGGGAATTGCGGCTGTCGGGGTAAAAATTCACCCACAAAACATTATTTTCCCTTTGGAGATTAGGAGTTGTCAGAAGTGTATGTCTTTCAACTTCCATCAATCTCCTAAAACACGTTTCATCGGGACAGCCATTGTCGTATTCAAATTTAAGTCTGCCGTAAAGACTCCAAGAATTTTCTTTGTTATCAACCCCTGTTGCCAATGCTTCCACGCACTTAACCTTTCCGTTATCTAATTGGCATAAGACACTGTTCTTATTTTTCTTTTGTATAATAAAGAATACTAAGAAAATCAACGCATATATAAAAGTACTAAGTCCGAATGTGTACAATAAAGCATTAGGGAAAAGTGATTTTGAATATAATATTGAGAAAGGTATAGCGAAAATTATAAAGAGCGGCAACTCAACTATCAAAAAAGCCCAGCCTGCAAAACGCTTACATCTTAATTTTAAATCACATCTGTATAACTCGGCAATATTTTTTATTTCAGTTGAGTTTGGCGAACGCCGGTCTTTCATCATATTCACCACCCTAAAATCCAAACGTCTTAATCCATGTTTTTAAAAAATTCAATATAAATCGTATTTAAAAGATTACATATAATATAATCAAACAGCAACTCCCTCATGGAAATTGCTGTTTGATATCAAAACTATATTATGCCTTTTCAGCATCTTTTTTGGATTCTTTAGCTGCTTTTTTACTTCCCTTCTTACCCTTTTCGGCCTTTTTCTTATCACTATGATTTTTCCACATTACCCAAAGAGGTGTAGCTATGCATATTGAAGAATAGCAGCCCGAAACAAGTCCTATCATCATCGGAAGTGCAAAGCTGATTATCGAATCTATATTAAAAATAAGCGAAACAACAAGCACCGAACCGATAGCTGCGATAGTTGTGATACTTGTGCAGATCGTTCTTGTAAAGCACTGATTTATACTTGCGTTTGTCACCTCAGCCGTTGTCGCTTTAGGCCCCATTTTCCGTCTGTTTTCTCTTATTCTGTCGTATATTACTATCGTATCGTTTACCGAATAACCGAGTATCATAAGCAGAACGGCTATGAAATTATCATCGAGTGACATATTGAACATCGCAAACACAAAATATACAATTATAAGATCGTGGACAAGAGCTACGACTGCCATAACACCGGCAGACAAACCGCCTATCTTTTTAAATCTTACAGCTATGTAACCTATTATAAGCACGGCAGCAAGTATAACCGCAGCAAGACATTTATAAAAGAAGTTTGCACCTTTCGAGGCATCAACGGAAGATGACTCCTCTACTTTAAAATTATTCTTCGGAAATGCCTTTGTCAGTGCCTCTGTTACCTCGTCCTGCTCGTCTACGCTGATAGCCTTTGAATTTGTAAATTCAAGCGATACCATGTGATTGTTTGAATCGGACGAAGCGAGGTTTTCGGAAAATGTAAATGAAACCGTTTCTTTAGTCGCTTTCTGGGCAGCATCGGAAATCTTTTTTTCGTCAAGATTGCCGCTATAACTGTATTTCACTATCGTACCGCCCGTAAACTGTATATCGACACGTGTAGGTATCACAAAAATATTCAGTACAAGGCAGACAAGCATTATCCCAAGGGAAACGCAGAAAAAGATTTTAGAGTTCTTGACGAAATCTATATGGAATCGTTGTCTCATGATTTCTTCTTACCTCCATACAATCTTTTATTTCTCAGGAATTTGAATCCCGAAACGGAACGGAGCATAAGTCTTGAAGCACCTACACCCATTATAAAGTTAGCAATAACACCGACAAGAAGTGTATAGCCGAACGCATATATCAGACCGGTAGTTGAAACTCCGAACAGTGCGGAGAATATATTTGCCGGGCCGAAAACAAGTATGAGTATAATAGCCACAATTATGATAGTTATATTACCGTCTATGATTGCCGCAAGACTTCCCTTTGTGCCGTTCGATATACAGCCGTCAAGGGTTTTTCCTACCCACAACTCATCTTTTATTCTCTCGGCAGTTATAATGTTTGCATCAACACCAAGACCTATTGAAAGTATCATACCCGCTATACCGGGTATTGTCATCGTAAAGCTCGAAAAAATCGTAAAATATCCGGATACAGCCATAATAGAAATCGCAAGCTGTCCGAGAAGTGCAACGAATGCAATAAATCCGGGGAGTCTGTAAACTATGCACATGAACAGAAGTATAAATGCAAGTGCCGCAACAGCCGCATAAGCCATGGCAGTAAGTGCATATGTTCCGAGTGAGGGACTTATCGTACCGTAGCTTTCCACGGAAAGGTTAAACGGCAGCGCGCCAGCGTTGATCTTATTCGCAAGGTCTGTTGCCTCTTCTGTTGTAAATCCGCTTTGACCGTTATCTATATAGCAGCTTCCGTCACTTATGACACTTTGTACTGTCGGAGTGGTAATACAGATGTCGTCCATCCATATTCCGATCTGCTGATTGAGGTACTTTTCGGTTGCTTCGGCAAATTTTTTCTTACCATCGTCCGTAAAATCAAGACTTACGACCTTTTGATATGTACCGTTTGAACCTTGTATATTGCTTACATATGCATTCTTTACGTCTTTACCGGTAAGAATTTCCTCGCCGTCCTCACTTGCTCCTCCTCGGAACACAAGTTGTGCCGTTGACGAAAGCTCTTTTATAGCTTCGCCCGGATCATATTCCTTGTCGTCCGATTTCCAGGGAAAACGTACCGTTATTCTGTCGTTTGAGTAGTCGGGATAAATCTCATAGTCTGTTATGTTTTGATTAACAAGACGCAAATCGAGAATGGATTTAACGGAACTCATCTGCTCGTCGGTCGCCTCAACTCCCTTTGCAGGCGCAAATACCGCTTCCACTCCTCCCTTGATGTCGATGCCCCAGCGTATATCCCGAATACCTTTGACATATGTCAGCGTATAGTCGCCGTTTTCGCCGTATATACCGAAAACCGACGTGAATGCCAGAAAGAGTATCAGAAAAAATACGATGAAGAACACCGGTTTACCAATTCGTTTCATTAGGGTATCCTCCAATATCATTCTTTATCCTGTCAATTTGTTATTATTACTTTACAAACTGACAAAACACATCAATGTTAATTATATAATTTTCAATCATAAATGTCAATTCTTTTTTAAACGTTTTTATATATTACATATCGGCCGAAGAACCGTCAGCATATTTGCTTGACATTGACTAAAAAGGAACATATAATATCAACCGTAGCTAATAATCGGGAGGGCGAACGGTAATGTCATACAGATTTTCAAGAACAGAGCTTATTTTCGGAAAGGAAGCAATGGAATGTCTTAAACAATCCCATGTTGCGGTTTTCGGTGTGGGAGGAGTAGGAAGCTATACTTTGGAGGCTTTGGCACGTTCGGGAATTGGAAACATTGACATTATAGACAACGATATAGTTGATGAAAGCAATATAAACCGTCAGCTTATCGCACTTTCAAATACAATAGGCAAGTATAAAACAGATGCGGCAAAAGAAAGAGTACTTGAAATAAATCCCGAATGTAACGTAAAAACATACAAAACCTTTTTTCTACCCGAAACATCAGGAATGTTCGACTTTTCACAATATGACTGCATAGCCGATGCCATTGACACAATCAGCGGAAAATTGGAAATAATAAGCAAGGCAAATGAAACCGGAACATATGTCATATCCTCAATGGGAACGGGAAATAAAACAGACCCCACGGCACTGGAAGTTGCGGATATATATGATACCTCCGTTTGTCCCCTTGCAAGGATAATGCGCAAAGAGTGCAGAAAAAGAGGTATTGAGCATCTCAAGGTTGTATATTCAAAGGAGCAGCCTATTCATGTGAATAAAGAGAAAAAAATTTCCGGGCAGGACGTAAGAAAACGTGATATTCCGGGGTCTGTATCGTTCGTACCGTCCGTTGCGGGACTTATCATTGCAGCCGAAATGATAAAGGATATATTAAAACACGCAAATCATCGGATTTTCGCCGACAACAAATAAAGTCATATTATTATCTGTCGAAAGCATAAAATATCAGAAGGTGCATAATAATGAAAAGAGAATTAAAACCGTTTCAGACCATTGAACAAAGCATTACAAAAAAATACCGTAAACAACTATGGAACCCGTTTATAACTGCTGTAAAAAAATATGAGCTTATCCAAAAAGACGACAACATAGCCGTGTGTATCTCCGGCGGGAAAGACTCGATGCTTATGGCAAAACTCTTGCAGCTTCTGCAAAGATACAGTGAAGTACATTTCGGACTCGTTTTTTTGGCAATGGATCCCGGATACAGCCCTAAAAACAGACTTAAAATAGAAGAAAATGCTAAAATTCTCAACATTCCCCTGACCGTATTTGAAACCGATATATTCGATGCGGCAAGTAAAACCGAAAAATACCCCTGCTATCTTTGTGCAAGAATGAGGAGAGGAAATCTCTATGCCAAGGCTAAAGAACTCGGTTGTAACAAAATAGCTTTGGGTCACCATTTTTCCGATGTTATTGAAACCACGGTCATGGCTATGTTTTACGGCGCACAACTTCAGGCAATGATTCCAAAGCTGAAAAGCCGCAATTTTGAAAATATGGAACTCATCAGACCCATGTATTGCATACACGAGGACAGCATTATTTCGTGGAAAAAATATAATAATCTCGATTTTCTGCAATGCGCCTGCCGTTTTACCGAAGAAAGCGAAGCCTGCAATAACACGGAACAGTTAAGCAAACGCAGAGAAATAAAATTACTTATAAAAGAGCTGAAAAAAAATAATCCGAACATAGAAAAAAATATCTTCGGAAGTATCCATAAATTACACCTCGATACATTTCCGGGATATAAAACAGACGGCAAAATGCATAGTTTTCTCGAAAAATATAATGATTTACCGTGAATACGCACCGACAAAATAACATATTTGGCCTGCTTATCAAAAATACAAAAAAAACGTTTAATTTGCTTGACAAAATGAAAAAATAGTAATATACTACAATCAAACTAACAATAGAAAGGATGCTTTCGTATGAATAATAATCCGTATGACCCTAACGGTTTCTACAACGGCTACGAGAATAACGGAAACTATGGCGGAAACGGAATGAACGGTTATGCTCCGTATGTGAACGCAGGAGCATCGGTTTCCCTTGCCGATTACACCAAAAAGGTTTTCGGCTGGATGTTTGTAGGACTGCTCATTACGTTCGGAATTTGCCTTGCCATAGTTATGGATCCCATACGCACAATGATTTTTCTTGATAATTATATGGGTGTGTATTTCGCTCTTCTCATTATTGAGTTAATTCTTGTGTTTGTGCTCGGTTTCTTTGTTTCAAAGATGCCTCCCGCAGCGTGTCTTGCCATCTTTCTGGCGTATTCCGTTGTAAACGGTCTGACGATTGGCCCGGTTTTGGTTTTCTATGATGCTATGACTGCTGTTTTTGCATTTGCTGTTACAGCGGGTGTTTTTGGTGCGATGGCCGTGTACGGCACGGTGACCAAAAGAGATCTCAGCAATTTAGGTACTGTTTTGATTTTCGGTCTTATCGGTTTGATCGTATTTGCCTTGATCGGCATATTTGTAAATATCCCCATGTTTGATCTTTTGATTTGCCTTGCGGGTATAGCTATTTTTGTAGGTTTTACAGCCTATGACACACAAAAAATCAAGAAGTATTATGCAGCCTTTCAGAACAATCCGCCGTTGCTTGCTAAGGGCGCAATTGTAGCTGCACTTGACCTTTATCTTGATTTTATCAACATTTTCCTGTATCTTCTCAGATTTCTCGGAAGAAGGAACTAAATTCGACAGGAACGGCGGAGGACGTAAATTCTCCGCCGATTTTTTATTTCTCTTACGACCTTTTCAGATTGATTTTTATAAAGAATTGGGGTAAAATAATAGGGTAAATTATTTTGCGGGAGTGTACGTAATGAAATTTTCAGAAATGAAATATGAACGTCCTGTTATCGAACAGACATCGGACAAATATGATAAAATAAAAAATGATTTGGAAAATGCAGGCTCTTTTGAAGATGCCGAAAAAGCATTTCTCGAATGGGATAAATTGATATCCCATATTGATACCATGATGAGTATTGCTTATATAAGAAACAGTATTGATACAAATGATGAGTACTACGAAAAAGAAGTCGAATATATTGATGAAACATCTCCGCTTTTCGTTGAGCTTGAGCAAGGCTTTACAAAACTTCTTATAAAGAATAAATTCAGAAAAGAGCTTGAGGAAAAATACGGGAGTCTTTTATTTAAAAATGCCGAAATGTCCATAGAGGCATTTTCACCCGAAATAATTCCCGAAGTTCGTGAAACAAACAAGTTGGAAACGGCATACCAAAAACTCATAGCGTCTGCACAAATAGAATTTGACGGGGATAAGCGCACTTTATCACAAATGACACCATATAAACAATCCCCCGATGATGAAATCCGCAGGGCAGCATGGACAGCCGAAGGTGAATTTTATAACGAACATGGCAAGGAGCTTGATGAAATATATGATAAAATGGTGAAGCTGCGAACAAAGGCGGCCCGAAAATTGGGATTTGACAACTTCATTAAACTCGGTTATCTTCAAATGACAAGAAACTGCTACACTCCGAAAGATATTGAAAAATTCAGGAAAGCGGTTATCAAATATATAGTACCCGCTGCCGACAGGCTGTATCGTGTACAGTCGGAAAGAACGGGACTTGAATATCCCCTTTCTTTTGCCGATGCCGCATTGAAATTCAAAGACGGCAACCCTTCCCCTCAGGGAAATGCGGAGGACATACTCGAAACGGGCAAACAGCTATATCACGAACTTTCAAAGGAAACTTCGGAATTTATTGATGTTATGCTTGAAGATGAACTTCTTGATGTTTTGAGCAAAAAAGGAAAAGCCGGAGGGGGTTACTGCTCAAACCTGTCGGATTATAAAGTACCCTTTATTTTTTCTAATTTCAACGGTACTTCGGATGATGTTGAGGTCATAACGCATGAGGCGGGTCACGCTTTCGCTTATTATGCTTCAAGAAACATCGTTCCGTCGTATAATATCAGTCCGACTCTTGAGGCTTGTGAAATTCATTCCATGACAATGGAATTTTTCGGTTGGAGAAAAAGTGATGAGTTTTTCGGTAAGGACAGTACTAAATTCAAATACAGTCACCTCTTCTCCGCAATAACCTTTATCCCCTACGGTACTATGGTTGACCATTTTCAGCACCTTGTATATGAAAATCCGGATATTACTCCGGAACAAAGGCATGATATATGGAGAAAACTTCTCGGAGTTTATATGCCTTGGATAAAACTTGACGGCTCACCTTTCTACGGTGAGGGCAAGGGTTGGCAAAGACAGATGCATATTTACGAAAATCCCTTCTATTATATTGACTATTGTCTTGCACAAACTGTTGCGCTGGAATTTTGGAATATCATGCAAAAAAGTCATGACGAGGCTTGGGAGCGTTATATGCGTCTTGTGAAAAAGGGCGGAACGCAAACATTTACCGAGCTTGTCGAAACGGCAGGTCTTAAATCTCCGTTTGACGAAGAGGCTCTAAAAGAAATTGCGCAAACATCAGAAAAGTGGCTTGACGGCGTGTCGCCGCTGTAAATTCGCAATTAGTTTAATTCGGCAATAAAGCAACAAGTTTGTTGTTATCTGCCTGCGGGGCGGCTCGCAGAGTCGCTCACAATACATACTTCCGGTTTCCGACAGGTAATGTACTTCTGCACGAATGCACTTGCTCCCAACAATCAGAACGAACGAAGTGAGCGAAAATGCAAATATGCCTGCGGGGCACACTCGCAAAATCAATTAAGGAGAATATAAAATGTCACCCGACTCAAAAGAAACATATTGTTATACATATTTTTCGATTGAAAGTGACGGGGAAATCCGAGATATAGACGGAAGTGAGATATGTGATTTTTTTCCGTTTGAAGGCTCATGTTTTGATCCTGATGAAATTACGGAAATATTGGAAATCAGACCTTTCAAAACCCGGCTTATGGGAGATCCCCTGAATGAACACAAAACAAGCAGGCTATCATCGTGGAACGCATTGAAACAGGAAGAACCCTCTATTGATGCGGAAATCCAATGTCTTGAGATTGTACACGCCCTAAAACCTCATATATCCCAACTTCTTGAAATTAAGAGAAAATATAATGTTAATTTTACAATTATTACCGTACCACACATATATAATGAGGTATCCCCTGTTTTGTTTTTCAATAAGGAAATAATTGAGTTCTGCTATCGGACAGGAACTGAAATTTCCATTGATACATACGTATATAACGAAATTTAATGCAGCGTGGTGAAAATATTATGATGAAAAATTTTGTGGAATTTGAAAATGTTTACAAAAGATACAGAATGGGAGAAGTCACAATAACCGCAGCAGACGGTGTTACTTTTTCCATTGATGAGGGAGAATTTGCTGTCGTTGTCGGACTTAGCGGCGCCGGTAAAACTACTGTTCTGAATATACTCGGAGGAATTGACAGTTGTGACGAGGGTAGAATTATTGTCGGCGGAAAAGACATCAGCCACTTGAGCGGAAAAGACCTTGCCTCCTATCGAAGATACGACATAGGCTTTGTTTTTCAGTTTTATAACCTTATACCTAATCTTACGGCAAAGGAAAATGTAGAGCTTGCAACTCAAATATGCCGTGATTCGCTTGACGCCGATACCGTGCTTGACAGTGTCGGACTTTCGCAAAGAAAAAACAACTTTCCGTCCCAGCTTTCGGGCGGTGAACAACAGCGTGTTTCCATTGCAAGGGCTTTGGCTAAAAAACCTAAGCTGCTCTTGTGTGACGAACCGACCGGTGCTTTGGATTATAATACGGGCAAAACGATTTTAAAACTTCTTCAAAATAAATGCCGTGAGGACGGAATGACCATAGTCCTTATAACACATAACTCCGCTATTACACCAATGGCTAACCGTGTGATAAATATGCGAAGCGGCAAGGTCGTAAGTAATGTCGTAAACCCGAACCCCGTGCCCATAGAGCAAATCGAATGGTAAAGCCCTTTTTTACATATAATTACCCGATCGGTAATATGGAATAGGAAGAATGTAATGAAAGAGAAAAATTCAAGAAAATCATTAAGGAAAAATATTTTTAGAGAAATTAAGAACACAAAATCCCGATTTATTTCCATTATGGCAATTATTGCCTTGAGTACCGGATTTTTTACGGGAGTTAAAACATCAAGTCCGAGTATGATAGAAACGGGCAGCAAATATTTTGAAAATCAAAATCTTATGGATCTTCGGCTTATTTCCACGGTAGGCTTTGATGATGATGATATAAAAGCAATAAAAGCCGAAAAAAGTACAGTTGATGTTATGCCGTCATATATATCCGATCTTATAGTTACACAAAACAATATAGACTTTGTTGTTCGTGTACACGCTGTCCCGGAAAAAACGGATACTAATGATAAACTGCTGAATGAACCTGTCATAGTTGAAGGAAGAATGCCGACAAAAAGCGGAGAATGTGTTATAGACAGCTACTTTTATAAGTCAAACGGATATAAACTCGGCAGCTCCATTAAATTCAATGAAAAAGTTCAAAATAATAAAACCTTGGATTTCGTTAAAAATCTTGAATATAAAATTGTCGGTGTTGTCGAAGATCCGCTTTATCTTACATATCAAAGAGGAAATACCAATGTTGGCGACGGCTCTATCAGTTTCTATATCATGATACCGCCGGAAGATTTCGTTTCCGAAAGATATACGGCTGTTTACGTCACCACGAGTGCATCAAAAGACGGACTGTCACCGTTTTCGGAGGAATATGAAAATACTATCGAACAACAGATAGAAGAATACGAAAAACTTTCCGAAAAAAGAATTGAAATATTTAATGATACAACGCTCGCCGATGCAAAAAAAGAACTGTCGGACGCCCAATCGGAATATAATGATAAAAAGGGGGAAGCGGAAAAGAAAATTGCGGACGGCGCAAAAGAATTACATAAAGGAGAAAACGAGTTTTCGGAAGGAATTATTAAAGCCGAAAAAGAAATAGCGGACGCCGAAAAAAAGCTCGAAAACGGTAAGAAAGAGCTTGACGAGGGGCAAAAACAATACAGTGACGGCATTGCCGAGGCAAAGGCTCAGCTTACCGATGCCCAAAATCAGTATGCAGTCGGAAAAGAAGCATATACAAAAGCCAAACTTGAATATGATACCCAAATCAGCAAGGCACAATCCGAGCTTGATACTGCTCAAAATGAATATGATAAGCAATACAGTGTCTTTTACGGCTCTACAAAACCTCGTGCCGAAACTATGGTTACTCTTATACAAGCTGTCACAAACGTTGCCGACAGCGGTATCGTGGAGCTTGAAGATCTTGTTAATGAACTTAACGATAAATATAATACAGATGTCAATTCCAAAAAAGAGCTTGAAAGTATTATATCAAAGCTGAATGAGTACAAGACAAAAATCAATGAATATTTGAGTCTAAGCAACAGACTTGAGGAACTTAATCTCACAAGGCTTTCCGACTTACTGAAAAGATATATTGACCTTTTGAATAACGTCATATCAAAATCAGAAGAATTTATTGAAAAAGTTGCGGGAATTTATGATATTGAGGGCGGTATCGCAGACAGGTTCACGAAACTCACAGGTAATTTAAAAACCTACTGTGACAGTCTTAAAGAGTATTCCGTACAGCTCGATGACGCTTCAAAGCAGCTTGCCGACGGCGAAAAACAGCTTACAGATGCCGGGGTACAGCTTGCCGATGCCAAAGCTCAGCTTGAAAATGTTAAGGCGGAAGGCGCACAAAAACTTGCTGATGCTCAAATTCAGCTTGATAACGCACAAAGCCAACTTGATATAGGCAAACTCGAATATGATAATGCCATGACGACAGGTATGCTCGAACTCCAAAAAGCCCAAAATGAAATCTCTCAAGCGGAAAAACAGCTTGAAACGGGAAAACAGGAACTTGATAAGCAAAAAACCGATGGCATGAAAAAACTTAAAGAGGCAAGAGAAACTCTTGCACAGGGAAAAGCGGAAGCACATTCCGGTCTGTCGGAGGCTGAAGAAAAGCTGAAAGATGCCAAAGATGCAATAGAATCACTTAATAATGCAAAATGGTATGTGTATGACAGAGATGAAAATCCGGGATATTCTGGACTTGAAGAAGATGCATTAAGAGTAGATTATATTGCTACCGTTTTCCCGTTTTTCTTTCTCCTCGTAGCTGCCCTTGTTTGCCTTACGACCATGACGAGAATGGTTGAGGAAAGACGAACGGAAATAGGCACTCTCAAGGCTTTAGGTTACTCAAATATCTCAATAGCATCAAAATATTTTATCTATGCGGCACTTGCAGCCGTTGTCGGCAGTATTGTCGGTGCGGCTGCGGGACTTGCCACATTGCCGTACATTATTATAGATACTTATTCAATGATGTATATACTCCCCGATACCATACTTAAAGTACCATGGGAAAGTTTTGCATTTTCAGCCGGAACGGGTATCCTATGTACCTGTATTGTTGCAATTATCGCTTGCTGCAGCGAACTGAAACTCCGACCCGCAACACTTATGCGTCCAAAAGCACCAAAACCGGGAAAAAGAATTATACTCGAATATATTCCGTTTATTTGGAAGCATATGAATTTTACTTCTAAAGTCACCGCAAGAAATCTTTTCAGATACAAAGCACGTTTCCTTATGACTGTCATTGGTGTTGCAGGCTGTACTGCGCTTATCCTTGCGGGACTCGGACTCAAAGACTCGATAACCGTTATCGGTGACAGGCAGTTCGGTGAAATATCAAAATACGATCAGGTTTATGCGCTTTCGGAGGAGGGTACGGCGGAGGAAAAGGCTTATCTTATAGCCCAGTTCCATAATGATAAAAGATTTTCGGAGTCCCTTTTGGTTTCACAGCACAGTACTTCCATAGAGTACGGTGAAAATAAAAAAATCAACCTCAACCTTATAGTGGGGGAAGATGATAAAAAGTTTGAAAAAATGTTTATTTTGCGTGATAGAATGACACACGAAAAAATCGACCTTAACGACAATTCTGTTGTGATCAACGAAAGACTTGCAGAAGTTATTAACCTTAATGTCGGTGACAAAATATATTTTTCTATTGATGATACCGTATATTCCTCTACTATATCAGCACTGTCGGAAAATTATGCCGGTAATTATATGTATATGACGCCAAATCTGTATGAAAAACTTATCGGTAAAGAAACCGAATATAATGTAATTTATACACAGGTAGAAGATTCATATAAAGATGCCGGTCGTGATATAGCTAATGATTGGATGATGAACGATGATATCGTAACCGTATCTCTTATAAGCGAACAGGTTGACAATATACTTGATACTCTCGATTCGCTGAATGTCATAGTATTTGTGTTAATAATATGCGCAGGACTTTTGGCTGTTGTGGTTTTGTATAATCTTACTAACATTAACATATCGGAACGTGCAAGGGAAATTGCTACCATAAAAGTTCTGGGATTTTATAATATGGAAACCGCTAACTATATATACAGAGAAAATATGGTTCTCACGATTGCAGGTGCGATAGTAGGTTTGCCTCTCGGTACACTTCTCTCATCATTTGTTGTCCTTGCAATCCAAATGGATATGGTAATGTTCCCGCAGCAGATAAATTTTATAAGCTATGTTATTGCGTTTGTTCTGACAATTGCCTTTTCTTTACTTGTAAATTTTGTGATGTACTTCAAAATGAAAAAAATAAGCATGGTCGATTCTTTAAAATCCATAGAATGATATTATTCCGACCGCACAAAGATGCCCCCGTTCCTTTCGGGAAACAGGGGGGCATCTTTTCGTTTAATTCAGCTTATTCACTTACCGACCGAATTAAAAATTTCTTTGGTATATAAAACAAAAGCCATGTCCGCTTACCTACGTTAAAAGTTTCGGACATGGCTTTAATTCTAAAAAATCCTTTATAATTATCAGTTATTTAAAAAATCATTCATCAGCATATAACCGGGATCTTTAAATATTCCCGTTCCTGCCGCATTTGCTTCGTCAAATCTCTCTATACCGCTTTCCCTTTCGTCATTACTGCGATATATAAGATACGGTACAGGGTCGCTTGTATGCGTCTTGAGTTCAATAGGTGTAGGGTGATCGGGAAGTATCATAACACTGAAGTCCTCACCCGACCCGCGCAAATACTCTACTACCGGCCCTACTATATACTTGTCGATAAGTTCAATGCTTTTCTTTTTATTCTCTATCTCCGCACGGTGTCCGCATTCATCGGGTGCTTCAACGTGAATATATACAAAATCCTGCCCTCTTTTAAATTCCTGCAAAGCCGCATTTGCTTTGCCCTCGAAATTCGTATCTATATATCCCGTTGCCCCCTCGACGTCGCAAACGGACATCTCCGCACATTTTCCTATCCCTTTAAGTAAATCCACGGCGGATATCATAGAGCCTTTTATACCGAATTTCTTAAAAAAGCTGTCAAGTCCGGGCTTCATTCCCTCACCCCAAAGCCATATCGAATTGGCGGGACGTTTTCCTTCCTCCACCCTCTTTTTATTTACGGGGTGATCTTTAAGAAGATTATAGCTTTTTTTCATAAGCTCATAAAGCTCATCAACGTGTTCACCTTTAGGAATGTATTGTGTAATCTTTCTTCCGGTTATATCATGCGGAGGTGTAAGTATTCCGGGAGCAGGCTCTCCTTTTGCCCAAACAAGACAATGACGGTAGCTGACACCGTTATAAAACCTGAATACATCACTGCCCAACTGTTCGTCAATATATTTTATAAGTACTGCGGCTTCAGCAGAGGATATATCCCCGGCACAATAGTCAACCATAGTCTTATCCTCATAATTCTCCTCGTCCGAGAGCGTTACAAGGTTACACCTTAAAGTAACATCATCATCTTTAAGATCTATACCGATACTCGCCGCCTCAAGCGGTGAACGTCCCGTATAATAGATCCCGGGGTCATATCCCATGACGGAAAGGTTTGCAACATCGCTTCCCGGTTTTAAACCTTCACCGACAGTCTTTACAAGTCCGACCTCACTTTTTTTTGCAAGAGCCTCCATATTAGGTTTATCGGCTGCTGACATAGGCGTTTTACCGCCAAGTTCGGGTACGGGTCTGTCCGCCATACCGTCACAAAGTATAACTGCATATTTCATAAATATACTTCCTTCCAATAAATATTACTTTTTTGCCTATTAAATTATATACCCGTTTTGTAATATAATCAAGAGATATTTTAACCTAAACCTACTAAAATGACTTTATAAACACAAATCAAATATCCGTTAATTCTCCGTAACCGTTAATAAACCTGTCGGCTAAACTCTTCATTTCACCAATATATGCCACATTGGAACTGTCATATACGGCAACCGTTTTCATACCTGCCGATTTTGCACTTTTTATACCCTCGATAATGTCCTCAAAAACAACACATTCTTCCGGTAACACTCCGAGTTTTTTTGAGGTATAAATATATATGTCGGGATTACTTTTGTTCATTCCTACCTCCGACGTATAGCATATACAGTCGAACAATCCGTCCATATTGTTATTTTCAAGACACGGCATAATGAGATACGGATTATTTGATGTCGCCATACCTAACATGACCCCATTAAGTTTAAGTTTTTTAAGAAATTTTATAGAATTTTCTTTCGCTCTTACATTTTTTGCGTATTCGTTACGGGCCATTTCCAACCATATATTCATAATTTCGTCTGTACTTTCCTGAAGTTTGTATTTTGACTTTGTATATGAAGCAGCCGTTTCAAAAAACATACTGCGCACGTTATCGGTATATTCCTCGGTCACTTCTATCCCCCTTGCAGAAAGAAAATCCCTATCAACCTTTTCCCACACATACATTGAATTGACAAGCGTACCGTCAAAATCAAAAATTGCCGCTTTAATTTTTTCCATAATAATTCCCTTTCATTTTTACTTTTATTACAGTCCCGACTCTATAAATAATACATTATCATTCTGTATGTGTCAATATACAATAAATCGGATATTCCCTGTTAATACTAAGATAAACTCGTATATAAAGCGGCAAACACGGGTATCCTACAATTATTCTTATAAAATATTGAATAATAGGATTTCTTGTACTTTTGTATCTTGACCAAAAAGTCGTTTTGTACTATAATACAATCGTATTGTTGTACGCTTTTAAACTATAACTATATTACGGGCATTGATACATTTAGGAGGAGTGTGTATGAACAATCCGAAGAAAGTAAGGTTTATAGACCTTTTTTCCGGAATCGGAGGTATCCGCAAGGGCTTTGAATTAGCTTGCGAGGAATTAAACATAGAATCTGAATGTGTCCTTACTTCTGAGATAAAACCCTATGCAATAGATGTATTCAAACAGAATCACCCTGATGAATCTATTACAGGAGATATAACACAGATCGAAGCAAGTGAAATACCTGATTTTGATTTTATTCTTGCAGGCTTTCCGTGCCAAGCATTCTCGGTAGCAGGAAAAAGATTAGGTTTTGAGGATACAAGAGGAACGCTTTTCTTTGAAGTTGAAAGAATCATTAAGGAAAAAGACCCTTATGGTTTTGTTCTTGAAAATGTTGAAGGTCTTGTAAATCACGACAGAAAAAATCCCAAAGATAAGATTGGAAGAACATTAGACCTTATCTTAAAGCACCTTAAAGCATTGGGTTATAAAGTAAATTGGCGGGTTCTTAATGCTAAAGACTTTGGAGTTCCGCAGGATAGAAAAAGAATATATATTGTCGGTACTAAGAAAAAAAAACCTGATCTGCAAAAATTCGATACATCACACAATACATTATCTACTGTTTTGGATAACGGATTACCAACATCTGATAGCAAATTTGTAAAGCTGATCCTATCCCATTATCCAATAGGAGAGTTGTGCGGTAAATCTATAAAGGATAAACGTGGCGGTGATAATAATATTCATAGTTGGGATATTGAGTATAAAGGTACTATATCCCCACAGCAAAAGAAAATATTAAACACTATGCTGAAAGAACGAAGAAAGAAAAAGTGGGCAGAAGAATACGGCATTGACTGGATGGACGGAATGCCCCTTACCATTGCTCAAATCCGCACGTTTTTTGATAGTGACAACTTAGAAGAAATGCTTGAAGATCTCGTCAGCAAAAAGTATTTGAGAAAAGAGCATCCTAAAAAGAAAGTAGGAAACCGCCGAATACCTGATGAAACATTACCTTTAGGGTATAATATAGTTGCAGGAAAGATGTCCTTTGAGGTAGGAAAAATACTTGATCCAAACGGCATAGCACCTACCCTTGTAGCTATGGATATGCAGCATTTATTTGTTATTGACGGAAACGGTTTACGTCCTTTATCATTGCGTGAGGGACTAAGATTATTCGGTTATCCCGATGACTATAAGTTTGATGTTTCAATTCGGGACGGATATGATTTATTAGGAAATACAGTAGTTGTTCCCGTTATTAAAGAAGTATCAAAACGTATCTTGGAGATTTATAAAGCGGAGGGTTAAATATGAGATTAACAGCAGGGCAAGTATATGACAAACTGATAAATGAAGATAAAGTCCTCGAATTAGAGGGACAGATCAAGTTTTATTTTGGAGACGTAGATATTATCGTCAAGCAAAAAGATGTAGTTGGCAATATAATACAGGAATGGTTGCAAGGTTGGCTCGATAAGAGAGGTATTGAATACGCTCCATCCGAGAATACACAAATGCCGCCTGACTTTTTTCTCAATCCTGATGATTTAACAAGAGATCTCTTAGAGGTAAAGGCTTTCAACAGATCGGCAAGTCCCGGCTTTGATATAGCTGATTTTCGTATGTATGAGGAAGAAATCATAGACAAGCCATATATGCTTAATGTTGATTACCTTATCTTCGGCTACGATATGAACGAGGACGGTATAGTAACGATAAAAGACTTGTGGATCAAGAAAGTATGGGAAATCACCAGAAGAATGGATAACTGGGCATTAAATCTTCAGGTTAAGCAAGGTGTTGTACATAAAATCAGACCGGGTGTATGGTACAGCAAAAAGATTGGCAATTACCCGATGTTTTCCTGCTTAGAGGACTTTATATCCGCAGTAGAGGAAACGGTATATCAAAATCCTAAGACCCATGAAAGTGCATCTTCTTGGAAAAGAAAATTCCTTGCAAGTTATGAGAAATTTTATGGTGTTAAGCTATCAATTCCTCGCTGGGACGATATTGCTGATAACTATATCAATAAAAAGGATAAATGATTGTATAATACCTCAAATAACATTTTATATAATTGCTTATAAAATTCATAAAATTTTATAAAAAAACAAATAAAAGTATTGACAAACAATAAATAATATGGTATTATAATAAAGCCGTCGGAAAACGGCGGAAAAACAAGCTGGTGTAGCTCAGTTGGTAGAGCAGCTGATTTGTAATCAGCAGGTCGGGAGTTCGAGTCTGTCCACCAGCTTAATATTCGGGGGAGTTCCAGAGCGGTCAAATGGGGCAGACTGTAAATCTGTTGCTTCGGCTTCGGTGGTTCGAATCCGCCCTCCCCCATTTAGTTTCAGATGTTATAACACAAAACAGGCGTTAGCTTATTTTAATGCCGGTTTTGTGTTTTTTTGTTTTACAAATTAACTTACTCATTGTTTTTATTAAACATTTTTACATACGTTCATTTTATCTTAATATTTCTTCATGTAACATAAAAAAAATAAATACATAGAATAATATTGAGGATAAAAGGAGCGGAGTTATCAAATGCAAAATAATTATATTACACTGACTGAATTACCAATGGGAGGCTGCGGAATAATTTACCGTCTGCCCCGTGATGATAAATTAAAGAAGCAGCTTATGAATTTGGGACTTATATGCGGAACACGTATAGAGGCGGTATGTAAAAGTCCCGGCGGAGATCCCTGCGCGTATTCCTTTAGAGGAACACTAATGGCAATAAGAAAAAAAGATACAGACAAAATTATTATTACCGATTACAGGGAGTGAGTCTATGACTGTAAGCAATGCAAAGAACGAATATACGGTTTTGCTTGCGGGTAATCCGAATGTGGGTAAAAGTACCGTATTCAATGCCCTTACCGGTATGAAACAGCATACCGGTAACTGGGCGGGCAAAACTGTTAGTACTGCCGAAGGCAGCTATAAATTTAATTCCAAAATCTTCAGACTTTTGGATCTTCCCGGAACGTATTCACTCAACGCCTCATCACCTGACGAAATGGCTGCGCTTAATGCAATAGAAACGGTAAAATACGACTGTATAGCTGTCGTTACAGATGCAACCTGTATTGAAAGAAATCTTAATCTTGTCCTGCAAATACTGCAAATTACAAACAAGGCGGTTGTATGCGTAAATCTTGCCGATGAAGCAGAAAAGCAGCATATAAATATAGATTATGATGAATTATCACTTCAGCTGGGCGTTCCCGTTGTTGCAACCGCCGCAAGAAAAAAGCAGGGACTAAAGCGTCTGATAGACGAAATATACAACGTCGCATCGGGAAAAACCAAAACTTACAGTATAACAAGAAAGTTCGATGATAAAACAGAAAAAGCAATTCAAATTGTGAGCGAAGCATTAACCGATATACCGGAAAATGACAAAAGGCGGACGGCAATACATATCCTTGAAAGAAAACAGGATATAACGGATAATAATACTATTAACAATGCGATAGAAAAAGCAAAAAAGTTTGCGGACGGGGATATAAGAGATAATATTGCGGCTATACGTGTTCGCCAATGTGAAGAGATATATAAAATTTGCGTAAGCAGAAAAAACGGCGAATACAGAAACCGTGACCGAAAAGCCGATAAAATTCTCACCTCACGGATCTTCGGGATACCAATTATGCTGATGCTCTTTGCCGTAATATTCTATATAACCATAGTCGGGGCAAATTATCCCTCTGAATGGCTGAGTTCCCTATTTACATTTATAGGGGAAAAGCTGACAATACTTGCCGATAATCTTAATACACCCTTTTGGCTTAAAAATATGCTCATAGACGGCGTATATACGACTCTTTCCAACGTAGTTTCCGTAATGCTGCCGCCCATGGCAATATTTTTTCCGCTTTTCACCATTCTTGAAGATCTGGGCTATTTGCCGAGGGTTGCATTTAATCTTGATTCCGTATTCTGCCGTGCGGGAACGAACGGAAAGCAAGGACTCACGATGTTAATGGGATTCGGGTGTAATGCCTGCGGAGTAACCGGGTGCAGAATTATTGACGGGGAAAGCGAAAGAAAAATCGCTGTGCTTACCAACAACTTTTCACCTTGTAACGGCAGGTTTCCTACTCTTATTGCAATTATATCCATGTTTTTTGTCGGCGTTTTCCCGATAGCCGTACAATCGGCAGTCAGCGCACTCATTCTTGTCGGAATTATACTTGTAAGTATTCTCGTTTCGCTTTTAATATCATTCATTTTGTCAAAAACCATTTTAAAGGTCGGAGGAAAAAGTTTTCTTATGGAGCTTCCTCCTTACAGAGTACCTCAAATCGGCAAAACAATTGTTCGTTCACTTCTTGACAGGACTGTATTTGTTCTCGGCAGGGCTGTTCTTGTTGCCGTACCGGCAGGTGCAATCATATGGATACTTGCTAATATACACATAGGTTCGGAAACCATAATTTCATATATAACAACATTTCTTGATCCTTTTGCCAAAATAATGGGACTTGACGGTGCTATACTGACCGGTTTCATACTCGGATTTCCGGCGAATGAAATTGTTCTTCCCACAACACTTATGATATATTTGAGCAACGGGACAATGACAGATTACGGAAGTCTTACTCAGCTTCATGATATCCTTATAAGCAACGGCTGGACAATTAAAACCGCAGTATGTACTCTTATCTTTACCCTTATGCATTTCCCCTGTTCCACTACCTGTATAACCGTAAAAAAAGAAACAGGCAGCATAAAATGGGCAATACTGTCCTTTATACTGCCCACGTTATGCGGTATTGTATGCTGTATTGCCGCTAATATTTTATTTGATTTGTTTATGCAGTAAACAGAAAAATATCGGGAGCGACCCTTATGAGCCGCTCCCAAAAAATATACCCTTAGTCCGAAAACGGTATCGTCACGGTTTTTCCGTCATAACCGCATTTTGTATAAGGGAAAATATTTGTTGCCTGACTGATACCTTCCTCCGGTTTTATAACCGCAGGGCTGTAATGCGTAAGCCACATCTCTTTTACGCCCGCCTCAAGTGCAAGGTTTGCCGCCTCGGAATATATCATGTGACCTGTCTTTCTCGCCCTTTCGATTTTTTCCGGTTCGTAGTAAAGTCCCTCACAAATGAAAAGATCCGAGTTTTCGGCATATTTTACAATATTCGGTACAGGTCTTGTGTCCGTACAATACGTTACCTTTATACCCTGCCTCTCACCTTCCGACACCATATCATACGTATATACCCTGCCTTCATATTCGAGTTTTCCGAGCTTTTGCAGTTTGCTCCATATCTTCATCGGAACATCGTTTATCCTTGCCTTTTCCGTATTAAATTTTCCTTTTCTCGGCAGAATAAAAGAATACCCCAAACATTCCGTACTATGTTTTACCTCAAACGGAATAATTTCTATATCTCCGCATTTCAAATCGTTTTTGCCGTCCGCTGCCTCCTCAAAGTGTATCTCAAACGGTAAATTTTGAGCAATAATACAAATACTCCTCACAACCTGTTCAATTCCCTTTGGCCCTACAATGGTAACAGGTTCTTCTCTCCCCTCGTTCCCCATTGACAAAAGAAATCCCGGCAGCCCCGATATATGGTCGGCATGGAAATGCGTTATACATATTATATCTATCGGCTTAAACTTACAGGCAGTATTTTTAAGTGCTATTTGAGTACCCTCTCCGCAATCGACAAGTATGGAACGTCCCTCACTGTTTATTATACATGACGTGAGCCATCTGTCCCTAAGAGGCATCATACCCCCCGTACCGAGCATCGTAACATTAAGCATATTTATCCTCCGTTGTCATCTGAAAACAGTTTACCGCAAAGTGTCGTAAACTCTTCATGTGTCATTATACAATTAAGAACATCAAGCAGCGAATTTGCAGCCATATTTTCGGGTAATGACAAATATTTTTTCAGTTTCTGCCTGTTCTTATTTGAATTAAACGTACCGGTCAAACCGTATTCATAAAAATCAGACTTTGTAATGCCGCATCTTTCTCTGACATTTTCCTCTGATATTTCACACTGCACGCCGGACTTAGATATAGCCTGCCTTAAAATATCGTCAGATATCCCTTCAACACCCAGCTTTCCCTCTTTCGAGGGTTTATCCTTACGTTTTTCTTTACCAATTATGTCGGGTATGTATGCATGGTGTATTTTATTTGACGGCACAATACCCTTTAGAAAATTTCTTATCACAAATCCCGCACTATCACTATCGGTTAAAATCAGTATTCCCCTCGTATCGGCAAGTCGTCTGATTAGTAACTGTTTCTCCTTATTTTTAAATACACCGAAACCGTCAGTCGTTATAATAAGACCGTCAATGAAATTCGACAATTTTATTTTGTCGTACTTCCCTTCGACAATTACCGCTTCCTTTATCTTGATCATACCCTGCCGCTCCTTTTAACTGCAAGCAGCAGCTTTGCCAAAAGTACCTCTATAACAATTCTCGGATCCGACCTCGTACTCTTCAGCTTTATATCAGCATCAAGTATCGCCTCAAATATCTCTTTCAGTGCATCTTTGGAATATTTTGAGGCGGACATATTTGCCCTCTTTAACAGAAAACTCCTTCTTCCGTAATTAAAATCTTCCGCTGTATCATTTATACTCTTCCCCGCTTCAGATGCCGCCTTTACACGGTAGATATCTATAAACGACGAGCTGATAAGCGATAATATTATTTCGGGAGGCTCGTTTTGTTCAAAAAGCAGGTTGATTAGGGAATACGCCGCATTAAAATCATTTTTTGCTATGCAGTCCGACAATTCAAAAATATTTACTTCGCTGTTTTTTACACAAAGTTTTCTTATTATATCCTCCGTTATCTCACCACCGTCCGCATATGCACACAGTTTATCCGTTTCGTTTTTTAATGTGTTGAGGTCAGTTCCCGCATACGATATTATTTTTGTGGCATTTGTGCGGTCTATTTTACATTTGACCTTTCCGCACCATGATATTATTTTATTACGGAGCGCAGCTTCGTCTAATTTTTTAAGTTCAAGCGTATTTCCGAATTTTTCGGTAAATGCAATAAATTTCGTGAGCTTATTGCTTTTTTTCTTACTGTCTGCATTTAGCACCGGCATGGAAAACACAAGCACGGTTGCGGGAGATATATCCGAACAAAAGGTTTCAAGCTGTTTATAATCCCCGTCGGACAATGAATTGATATTATAATCTTTTACGCAAACACATTTTCTGTCCGTAAACATAGGAAGCTGTTCCGCTGCGTAAAAAATATTTTCAAGGGAAACGTCCGAGTCGAATTTGTACAAATCAAATTCAGACGCCTCTTTTCCCACCGCAGCCGAAATAAGTGCATCAGTATATTTGCTGACGAGATATTTTTCCTCACCGTATATCAAATACAGATTTTTAAGTTTATTTGAAGAGAGTTCCTTACGAAAACTCTGTTCGTTCAGCTTAGCCAATATCCTTCCCTCCCTACACTTACACTTCCGCTTTCGTAAATTCTTAATGCAATATTTCCGCAGCCTGCCGTATAATAAATATTATCACGCATATTTTCATCATACATACCTATATCGTTTTGTATATTTTCATACGTATCTGAAACAATTATTCTGCCGACAGAAAGCTCACGGAAATTTTCGGCATATCCTTCAACGACAAAATAGTCCGCATTAAGCCGGTTCTTTGGCAAAAAACTGCAATCGGTATTTTTGCTGCATATAAGAAAATCATTTCCGTATAATTCAAAATACATGGCACAACTATTATTTGTACTGCATATATGAATATCGGTATTGTACATATGTACGGTTTCAATATCACCCGTGTTCCCGTATATCACATTCGGACATTCACCCGCAAGATATTTCAATCTTTCATTCAACTTTTTCTCATCATACACCTGAATATTATCAACATCATATTCTTCGATAATATCCGAGGCATAACCGCTTATATTTTTGTTATCCCCGTAAATAAGCATATAATTTATATTTCGTATGCCGCTGTCACTTAAATAATTTTTAATATCGTACAATCTGTCATAACTTCCGCCGCAAAATAATACCGACACATCTTCTTTATCGGTCATAATAACTGTAAGACCATCTCCGCAGTCCATAATACTTATCTTTATACTTCCCCGTTCCAATATTTTGTCCGTTACAGCTCCTATTACGAAAATTACTGTAACACATATTATATAAAAGCCCGCTGCAATATACTTTTTACCCTTGTATAATGAAAAAATCAAGGCAAAAAGAATTACAGAAACCGTTATACATATCGGAACAAAATCTTCCGAAAGTTTTATTACGGAAAACGGAAGTTCGGAAATATAACGGGCAACAGTTGTTATATAATTCACAAGAAGTCCGGTCAATGCGATAAACGGCAACTCAAGAAATGCAAAAATCACACTAATTCGCAAAAATACCATTATCAGAGCAGTAAAAATAAGTACCGATGCGGCAGCGCTTACACAAATATTTGTAAGTACGGTATAGACCGCAAAGCTCTTAAAATATACAAGCATTATCGGTACGGAAAAAGAAACCGCACTCACGCTTGCGGAAATTACGGATATCAGACCGCACAAAGGTGTTTTTACAATAAACAGGAAAGTGCTTAGAGCGCCCGTTCTCATCTCATCTTTCGGATAAAGCCGTCTTTTAACGAATGAGGATATCCTGCCGCTCCACAAAACAATTCCGAGCGTTGCGGAAAATGACAGTAAAAAACCTGTATCAACAGCCGAATACGGGTTAATAAAACAAATAATAAGTGCAGCCAGACCAAGAGAGTTGATTGAATCTGCTTTTTCCGAAATTGACTGACCGAACAAAAATAGTATCTGCATAATACCGGCTCTTACAACAGACGGAGTAAACCCGACCACGGACATATACAAAAATACAAACCCCGCACATATAAATGAAGCAACTCTTTTCTTTCCCATACAGATAAATGTAAGAAAGAGCATCATAAGTTGAGTTATAACGGCAAGGTGAAATCCCGATACGGCTATAATGTGTGATATACCCGCATCACGGAATACGGATTTATCTTCCTCTTTCAATCCGCTTTTGTCTGCAAGAAGCACGGCACTGACAAAACCTGCCTGCTCTTTCGGAAGCTGATCGTTTATTGTATCGAGTATATGTTTCCTTATAATCAGCGCATAGTAAAACAACGGCTTACTGTCATTTTCTTTTATCTTTATTTCTGCATAGTTATCTATACTGCCGGTAAGATAATTTCCCCTTGAAATATTATAATACTTATATAAATTTTCGGATTGCGGATAAATATTTACCGTTACGGTTATTGTATCATACAAATCCGCACGAATTGCTTTTGATGATGATACAAGTATCTTTGTCTTTTGCACAACATCGGGCAATCCTATTTCCGATGTTTCTATTTTGTAATATGTTCTCCCGTCATTCTCATACGGCAGATCACATATTTCTCCGGTTATTACCGCTGTTTTCCCGTAAAGTTCTTCAGTAGGCTTAACATAGACCGAATTAAAACACATAAGCCAAAAAAGCGATACTGCGGTGGTTATACAAACAGCAGGCAAAATAACATTTCTTCTTGTTTTCCCGCATTTAAGAAATAATGCTGCAAGACACACAAAAACAGCAATAAATACCGTAAGCCCGTCTAAACCGAGGAAAAATGAAACGACGGCTGCCGCAAGAAACGTGAAGCCTATTACCGCAAGAGGTCGTTTCATTTTCTTATCCCTCCAAATCAATAATCATATGTTATGAAATTCTTTCATTTCCATATTTGTAAATCTGCGAATCATTTCCCTGTACAGTGCCTCTGTCATATCGGGATCGGCACCGTATTTTTCCGCCTTTTCACGGACATTTTTTATTACTGCTTCAACTCTTGAGGTATCCTTTACTCCCTCCTCGGACTTTTTAAATCGTGATGCTTGGAGTACAAATGTTCCTCTCTCCGCTATAAGCCTAATAATATCATTATCAATCCTATCTATGTTACTCCTGACCTCCTCAAGGCTTTCACATTTCTTCACGTCCATTTATAAAACCCCCCAAAATCAGATTTTTCAGCACATAGTAACATTTAGCTTTTTGCCGCCGAGAATATGAAAATGCAGGTGGAATACCGTCTGACCGCCGTCAGCTCCGCAGTTTGATACAACACGATATCCGCTTTCCGATATACCCAGTTCCTTTGCAAGCATAGCGGCAACCTCATATATATGAGAAATAACCGCACTGTTTTCCTCCGTAACATCATTTATTGATGATATATGCTGCTTTGGAACAATAAGAATATGAACGGGCGCCATAGGATTTATGTCCTTGAAAGCATAAACCGTTTCGTCCTCATAAACCTTTGTTGAGGGGATATCCCCCTTGATAATACTGCAAAATAAACAATCCATAGTAAAAAATCCTCCTTTTAGTTTTGATTAAGCAGTTCCTCCGCATAATCAAGTGTTGTTTGTGTTATTTCAACTCCTCCGATGATTCGGGCAAGTTCATACTTCCTGCCGTCATGGTCTAAAGGAGTGACATTCGTATAAGTTTTTCCGTCACTCACGCTTTTTGCTATTTTAAAATGACTGTCGGCAAGTGCGGCAATTTGTGCAAGGTGAGTGACACAAAGCACCTGCCTGCTTTTGGATACCTCTTTGAGTTTAAAACCTACCTTTTGAGCAGCACTTCCGCTGATACCGGTATCAACCTCATCAAAAATAAGAGTATCCGTGTTATCCCTATCCGCAAGAACATTCTTTATTGCAAGCATCATTCTCGAAAGCTCACCGCCCGAAGCAATTTTTGCAACGGGTTTAGGCTGTTCGCCGGGGTTTGTGGATATAAGTATCTCAACATCGTCACAACCGTTTATATTAAGTTCACAATCTTCCCGTCTTATTACCAACTCGACATTCGGCATATCAAGATATGTCATTTCCTTTTTTACCGATAATGCAAATTTATCGGAAATTTTTCTCCGTTTTAAAGATATATCCCTTGCAAGTTCAATCGCCTTATTCTTTGCTTCTTCACACGACCTTTTGAGTTCTTCTCTGTTTTCGTCAAATCTTTCGAGATATTCAAGTTCCTTTTTTGCATTTTCAAGAAAAGCAAGCATTTCATCTATTGTATTGCCGTATTTCTTTCCGAGTCTGTATATTAAGTCCAGTCTGTCCTCTATTTCTTCAAGACTTTCCGTTTCGGTATCCGATGCCTCAAACAAATCCGTCAATTCATCACGGCAATCCTCAAGCTCATATATTGCACTGCGGATTCTTGACGCTATCTCCTCGGACTCCGTCATAAAATCGGATATATCCGCAAGGCTGTCACAAGCCATTTCGAGCAGCCGTACAGCACCGTCACTTTCCTCACCGCCGCTCAAATATTCATGCGCCTCATTAAGAGAAGAGGCTATCTTTTCTTTATTTTCAATTATGCGCTTTTTCTCCGTCAGTTCCTCATATTCACCCGAATAAAAATCCGCTGCTTCAAGCTCGTCAACCTGATATTTCAACAAATCAAGCCTTCTTGCCCTTTCGCTTTCATCTGTTACAGCCTTATCAAATTCATTTTTTAAATGTACATATTTTCTGTACGCTGTACGGTATTGCGCAAGTTCATCGCCATATTCTCCTAATTTATCTATATATGTAATATGCATTTCCGGTGACATAAGCTCATAGCTTGCGTGTTGACCGTGTATATCTATAAGATACTTTCCAAGTTCTTTTAGGACACTGACAGCAGCAGGTCTGCCGTTTATTCGGCATTTTCCCTTTCCGCTGACCGTAAGCTCCCTCTGTATCATCAACGAGCCGTCCTCCTCAAGAGTAAAACCGTATTCTCCGAGTGCATTGACCGTTCTTTCCGAAAGCTCCTCAAATTCCGCACTTACAAATGCGCTGTCGGCACCATTCCTTATGAGATCCTTTGATGTACGATTACCGAGAATGGCATTTATTGAATCTATTACTATTGATTTACCTGCACCTGTTTCGCCCGTCAAGACGTTAAGTCCCTTTGTAAAATCAATAGTTGTTTTTTCTATAACTGCTATATTTTCTATGTAAAGATTTTTAAGCATATTCAAAACTCCCGAATTTCCTGTTGTGCGGCGGCTTATGTCCTGTTGCCACCCGCACCTATAAGTTCTCTGAGATCCGACACAAAAGCAGCGGCGGCGGCATCTGTCCTTGTTGCTACAAATATAGTGTCATCTCCCGCAATCGAACCCATAACACCCGCACGCTGCATAGAATCAATGGCTGCACATACCGCTTGCGCCATACCGCTTCGTGTTTTGATGACAGCAAGCGAGCGGGAACATTCAACACCTATCACTGCCGTTGAAAGCAAATAGGAATGTGACTTTTCATCTTCCGAATCGGCTGTATCGCAGGCATATCTGTATTGCCCGTCACTATCGAGTACCTTTATGAGGCGCAGTTCCTTAATATCCCTTGATACTGTTGCTTGAGTGACCTTATATCCTTCATGCCTCAGCATTTTCAAAAGCTCGGTCTGCGTTTCTATGCTGTTGTTTTTTATAAGCTCAATAATTTTTGTCTGCCTTAACGTTTTCACCCGCCATCACCCTTTTTCGCAAATTTATCATTCAGCACCCTATAAAATGACTTGTCTTTAAGATTTATAAATTCCGCCTCAATATTTGATGATGTTACCGACACGTAATCCGCTTTTTTTACCGTAACCGTCTTAACACCGTCTATTGTAAGGAATACTTCCGTTTCGTCATCGCACGATGCCGTAATTACAAGCTCGGAGGAATGACTGAATATGACTGATCTTGCAAAAAGCGAATGCGGGCATATGGGCGTCATAACTATGCACTTCATTGTAGGCTCGACAACAGGCCCTCCGGCAGCAAGCGAATATGCGCTCGAACCTGTCGGTGTTGAAACTATAAGCCCGTCTGCTCTGTAATTACACATATAATCTTTGTCAAGAGAAACGTCGATATCTATAAGCCTTGATAATGAGCCTCTTGAAATAACCGCATCATTTATGGAATAATACTCCTTTACCCCATCAATATTTTCATGTACTATCTTGAGCATCATTCTTTTTTCAATTGAGTACTGTCCCGTTTTCAGCCTTTTAAGCATATCAAGCTCATCGGGTTCAAGACCGGCAACATAACCGAGCCTGCCCGTATTTATTCCCAGCAACGGTTTATGGAGAGGAGCAGCATGGCGGGCGGCATGGATAATCGTTCCGTCACCGCCTATTGTAAGCACAAGATCCGCTGCACCTATAAGCTCATCTGTTGTACGGAAAAATTTTATATCCTTATCCGTATATTTGTCTTTAAGGTCACAACACATAAAAATCTCCATGCCGCCTCTGCGCAATATATCTATTGTTTCGAGCGAAACCGTATATGCTATGCTTTTCGTTAAATTAGGCATAAGCGCCACGTTATTGATACTATGCATCTGATTTTCCATCTCCGATAATTATTTATCAAGCTGCGCATGGGACTTTTCCACAAGCTCGCATATATCAAAATTCCCTGCCGAAATCGGCATATCACATTTTTCGATATACATAAGATATTCAATATTTCCCTCCGGCCCTTTTATTGGAGAAAAATCAAGTCCGAGAACGCTGTATCCGTTTTTCAGGCAGAAATCGTATATTTTTTCTATTACCTCAATGTGAATGTTTTTATCCCTGACAACTCCGTTTTTTCCCACTTTTCCCCGTCCTGCCTCAAATTGCGGCTTTATAAGACAAACACCTTTGGCATTTTCACTAAGAAGAGGTCTTACTGCCGGCAGAACCAATGTCAGTGAAATAAAGCATACATCTACACTAAAAAAATCAATCTTATCGGATACCTGCTCCTCAGTCACATATCTTATATTGGTTCTCTCAAGATTTATAACCCTGTCATCATTTCTGAGTTTCCAGTCAAGCTGACCGTACCCCACATCAACAGAATATACCTTTTTTGCCCCGTTTTGCAGCATACAATCGGTAAATCCGCCCGTTGAAGCACCTATGTCCATCGCTGTCACACCGTTAAGCACTATCGGAAACGATGATACTGCCTTTTCCAGTTTAAGTCCTCCGCGGCTTACATACTTCGGTTTATTTCCTCTTAACTCTAACTTGACATTTTCGGGATATACCGTACCGGGTTTATCAGACTTCTGATTGTCCGCATATATAACTCCGGACATTATCAGTGCCTTTGCTTTTTCACGGCTTTCGGCAAGACCTCTTTCAAAAACCAACACGTCCAATCTTTTTTTATCAGACACCTGTTTCACCTCTGATTTAATGTTCAACCGTATATCGGCACGAACCGTCCGATACCGTTCTTTCTATTCCCTCAGCATCAAGTCCGAGCTTGGCAAGAGCAGAATCCACCTTTGCCTGCTTTACGAAATTATCTATTGCAACAAGCTGTATATTTTTCCTAAATCCCTTTTGGTACATAAGAAAAGCAAACCTCTCTCCTATGCCGCCGTTTTTTATTCCCTCTTCAAAAAAATACACATCATCGAAATTCATCGCCTCATAAACGGCATTTTCGTTTATCGGCATTATCTTGTTAAGTTTCAATATACATACATCTTTACCGTTTTTTTCAAGATGTTCCAATGCTGTACAGGCATTTGAAAATATTCTGCCGAATGTAACTATAAGCACTGCTGCTTTTTTGTTTCCGTAAAAAGAATAATCTTCACCGTCATATTTATATTTTTCGGGGATATAGAGTTCTCCTCCCCTCGGATATCTGACCGCTGCTATACATTCGGTATCGTATATCGCACATAGCAGCATTTTTTGGAGTTCATAGAACGATGACGGGGCAAACATTGTAACATTCGGTATCGTACCGAGAAAGGCAATATCAAATATACCCTGATGTGTTTCGCCGTCCTCCCCGACTATACCCGCCCTGTCGATTGCAAGTACTATATGAAGTTTTTGAAGTGCTGCATCATGAAGTATCTGGTCATAGCTTCTTTGAAGAAATGTCGAATATACCGCAAAAACAGGTATCATACCGCCCGCTGCAAGACCCGAAGCAAATGTTACGGCGTGTTCTTCCGCAATTCCCACGTCAAAAAAACGGTTCTTATACTTTTTGGAAAAATCGCTCAAACCTGTTCCCATAGCCATAGCTGCCGTTATTGCACATATTCTCTTGTCATTTTCCGCTGCTCTGCATATAACCTCTCCGAAAACATCGGAATAACCTTTAGATGAGCTTTTCGGTTCACCCGTTTCCATATCGAATGCAGATATACCGTGATAATTCTTAGGATTTTTTTCGGCAAATTCATATCCCTTGCCTTTAACAGTACAGACATGAAGAAGAACGGCTCCTTTTGAATATCTTGCCGCTTTCAGTGCGGATTGGAGCTGTTGTATATCATGACCGTTGAGAGGCCCGTAGTAATTAAATCCGAGCTGCTCAAACATTGTTTTTCTGTTTCCTAACAGATTTATCTTTATCCAATTTTTTATATTTCTGATCGTATTTGTAATTGCCCTGCCTACACCGTTAAACCTGTCCAGTTTTCGGTGTACTCTTGACTTTGCTCTTATATATGAGGGCTGTATTCTGATTTTTGTAAGATACCGTGCCATTGAACCGACATTCTTTGAAATCGACATTTTATTATCATTCAGAATAACAATCAATCTTTCCTTTGAACGCCCCGCACAATTTAACCCCTCAAAAGCCAATCCGCCCGTCAGCGCTCCGTCACCTATCACGGCAATAGTATAATTTTTTTCATTATTAAGACTGTCCGCACAAGCTATGCCGAATGCCGCAGAAACCGATGTACTGCTATGTCCCGTATCAAAGGCATCATATTTGCTCTCACTTCTCTTCGGAAAACCCGATATTCCGTTTTCGGTTCTAATTGTATTAAGAACATCACATCGGCCCGTAAGTATCTTATGAGCATAACTCTGATGTCCGACATCCCATACTACTTTGTCATTCGGCAGGTCAAAAACTGTATGAATAGCTATCGTCAGCTCCACAACTCCGAGGTTTGATGCAAGATGTCCTCCGTTTTCCGAAACCGTATCAATTATCTCACTGCGTATTTCTCCGGCGAGAATATCCAATTCTTCAGCAGACAGCTTTTTTAGATCAGCTGGCGATCTGACACCGCTTAAAATGCTGTTGTCTGTCATGTTCACAATCTCCCATACAATTACCGTGAGTTCCGATTTTCTCAATGTCACGGCATTATGTATATTATTTATACCCATTACGAATATTACACATTGTTTTTTTACTTTTATATGGTAAAATTTATACCATGCGGCAAATATACCATATACTCAAATATCCTTATTATAACACATTCGGACAATATTTTCAATTACTTTTCCCGTTTTAGCAGATAAAATGCAAAATCCTTCAGTTTTCCGGCATCTTCATTAAATATATCAAGTGAGGAAACTGCCCTGTACGTTAATTCCTCCGAAAGTCTGCGACACTCGTCAAGTCCCAAAAGTGCGACATAGGTTGATTTTTCGTTTTCATTGTCACTTCCGACAGGTTTACCCAGCGTTTCGGTTGTAGAAGTAACATCAAGCATATCATCAATTATTTGAAATGCAAGACCTATATTGGAAGCATATTCACAAGCTGCCGAAAGCTGCTCGTCCGCTGCACCTGCCGATATACATCCGAGCTTAGCTGCTGCTGTCATTAGTGCGCCTGTTTTTTTATTATCCATAATTCTCAAATGTTCGGCGTCTGTTTTCTTGCCCTCACTTTCAAGGTCAATCATCTGACCGCCGAGCATACCGTTCACTCCCGCACATTCGGAAAGTACACCTACCGCCTTAACACATTTTTCATATCCGTTTAAACGAACTGCCTCTTTTGAAACCAATACTTCAAAAGCATGGGTAAGAAGTGCATTTCCCGCAAGCAAAGCGGTTGCCTCGCCGTACACCTTATGATTTGTCGGCTTGCCCCTGCGCAGGTCATCGTTGTCCATACACGGCAAATCGTCATGTATAAGCGAATATGTATGTATCATCTCAAGCGCACAAGCAAAGGGCATGGCAGCCTCCTCACTTCCTCCGCATATTTTTGCAAATTCAACCGTCAGCATCGGCCGTACCCTCTTGCCGCCCGCAGTAAGACTGTATTCCATTGACGAAACCAGTTTTTCTATATCCTCATTATCCGCTTTCGGCAAATATGAAATAAGTTTTTTTTCAACTCTGTCCGTAAACTCTGACATAATTATATTCCTCCTATTCAAGCTCCTGCATTTCTGTTATTTTCTGTTCCGCATTTTTAAGTATTTCATAACAATCCGCTGCAATCCTTGTTCCCTCTCCAAACAGCTCAATGGATTTTTCAAGTGAAAGTTCTCCGCTCTCTAAACTTTCGACAATTTCCTCAAGCCTCTTGACGGATTTTTCATAATCAAACTCAGACATCTGAAACCTTCCTTTCCGTTATTACACATTCCGCAGTACCATCATAAAACCGTATTTTAGCCTTATCTCCCTTTTCGATCCGGCTTACGGAGTTTAGTATCTTATTGTCTTTTAATACCACGGAATATCCCCTTGCCAGAACCTTCAGCGGACTTAATGTATCAAGTTTTGCCGCCGCAGATGTAAATTCTTTTTGCTTATCCGATACTAACGCCCTATATGATGACATCATATTTGAACACAACGTATTGAACCGTTCTCTTTTTTTCGATATCAATACATCGGGATTTTTCATAACTCCCGATTTTGCAAGCATATAAAGTCTTTTTTTCTCCATATCGGTTTGTATTTTAAACAACGATATGATTTTTTTATAATAATATTTTATCTCCTCCGACATCTCACCCTCTTCGGGGGATACCATTTCCGCAGCCGCTGTCGGAGTTGCAGCAGCGGCATCAACAACAAAATCACACAAGGTCGTATCGGTCTGGTGTCCTATTCCCGACACTACGGGTATTTCACAATCGTATATAGCACGAATCAGATTTTCGTCATTAAACGCAGCCAAATCCTCTGCCGAGCCTCCGCCCCTGCCTATTATTATCACATCGGCACATTTCATATTATCAAAGCGTTTTACCGCCGCAGTAAGCTCCGCAGCAGCATTTACTCCCTGCACACGAACCGGGCAAAGAATTATTTCACCGATTTTATATCTTCTTTCAAGTGTCTTGCATATATCCCTGACAGCAGCACCCGTATCTGAAGTTATTACACCTATTCTTTTAGGATATTCGGGAAGAGGTTTTTTATGCTCTGCCGAGAACAGACCCTCCTTTTCGAGTTTATTTTTAAGAATATCAAACGATGTACTTAATGCTCCGACACCGACGGGCCGCATATCCTCGATATAGAACTGATACTGTCCCGTCTTTGTATATAGAGCCGCCCTGCCTCTGACAATTACTTCCATACCGTTTTCGGGGGCAAATTTCAGCCTTGATGCATATTGTGAAAACATTACTGCACTTATGCTGCTTTCTTCATCTTTCAAGGTCATATATCTGTGTCCCGACATATAGTGATTTTTGTAATTGGATATCTCTGCCGACATCATTATATCACTCAAATGAATATCTTCATCTAAAATTGATTTTACATACGTATTAAGTCCGGAAACCGTAAGCAACGGCATAATCATCATCTCTTTTAATCAAATTTGATTTGTGCGTCCTGCACATCGGGAAGTTCCACTCCGAGATGCAGACAGCCCGCACGGGTTATACAGCGTCCCCTCGGTGTTCTGTTCAAAAATCCTATCTGCATAAGATACGGCTCTATTACGTCCTCTATTGTGACCGCCTCCTCACCTATCGCAGCCGCAAGCGTTTCAAGTCCCACCGGGCCGCCCTTATAGAATTTTACTATCGCATTAAGCATACGCCTGTCGTTAGAATCAAGTCCGAGTTCGTCTATTTCCAGTCTTTCGAGTGCTATCTGTGCTGTTTTCAGTGTAATCACTCCGTTTGACATCACCTGCGCAAAATCACGCACCCTTTTCAACATTCTGTTTGCAATCCTCGGTGTTCCTCTCGAACGTGATGCTATCTCCAACGCTCCGTCCGGTTCTACGGGTATATTAAGAATAGCGGCACTTCTGTTTACTATCATTGCAAGCTCCTCCGGGGTATACAATTCAAGTCGCAAAGAAACACCGAATCTGTCACGCAGCGGTGCTGTAAGCTGCCCCGCCCTCGTGGTTGCGCCCACAAGTGTAAAATGCGGGAGGGGAAGATGATAAGCCGCCGCCATTTGTCCCTTTCCCGTTACTATATCAATCGCAAAATCCTCCATAGCGGGATACAGCACTTCCTCTACCGCACGGGATATGCGGTGTATCTCATCTATAAAAAGCACATCACCCTCGTTGAGATTTGTAAGCATTGCCGCAAGATCACCGGGCTTTTCTATTGCCGGGCCCGATGTGATACGCAGGTTTACTCCCATTTCATTTGCTATTATTCCCGAAAGCGTTGTTTTTCCGAGTCCCGGAGGGCCGTACAGCAGAACATGGTCAAGGGACTCTCCCCTTTGCTTTGCCGCCTCTATAAATACGGCAAGATTTTGTTTTACTTTATCCTGACCTATATAATCATCGAGTGTTTTCGGTCGAAGCGGGTTATCATCTCCGTTTTCGCCCATTATTTCTGTCGGGGAAACTATCCTGTTTTCAAAATCAAAATCTTCCATTGGCTTTCCTCACTATATTATTTTTTACCTATTGCTTTAAGCGTTTCACCTATAATGCGCTCAACCGGCAAATTCGGATCGATATTTCCCATAAACGGAGTAACCTCATCGGGAGAATAACCGAGTACGGCAAGCGCTCCGAGTGCCTTTGATATATTGCCCTCCGCTATTACAGCGGGTGATACACCTCCTGCCGTAATATCCGAGCTGACCGTCGGCGTGATATTCTTAACTTTATCTTTAAGCTCAAGCACTATCCTCTGCGCTATCTTATTGCCTATGCCGCTTGCCTTTGTAAGCCTCTTACTGTCGCCCGAAGAAACCGCAACCGCTATCTGTTCGGGAGTAAATTCGGAAAGCAGCGCTATTGCAACTTTTGCACCGACTCCGCTTACCGCTGTCAACAGCTTAAAGCAATTGAGTTCGCTTTGCTCGGCAAAACCGCATAATTCAACTGCGTCCTCTCTGACAATCATATGTGTATAGACCATAGCCTTTTCGCCGTTCCTCGGCAAAACCCTCATCGTATTCATCGTGGTAAGACACTTATAGCCTACCCCTCCGCATTCTATCACTACCATATTAGGCTCTGTATGTATTATCGTTCCGTTAAGACTGTATATCATTTTATACCTCTCCGATTATTTTTGTCCGTGAAATTCCTTTTTAACAAATCCAAGCTCCTGCTTGCCTGCAAAGTATTCTCCCTCAAAATCCATTCTTATCACATACGGCATATAATCTATTATTCTCATAAAACCGTCAAGACCAAAGGAATTATCATAGTAATTTATTATCAAACTCAAAGCCGTACCATGTGTCCCGATAAGCACGGATTTATCCCTGTACTTTTTCAATATATCATTAACAGCGGCAATATTCCCATCGGCAGATAATCCGTATGTACTGTCCTGTAATCCGGCTGTGCATGGCAGGCAAAACATATGTGTGTCACAATCCCAACACCTACCTTATTTCAAGTATATCCGAAAGCTCCTTGCTTTTCTTGGGTCTTGGCGTGTAGGCGGATTTTCCTACAGGTATAACGCCCATAAGCCTGTAGGTTGAATCCATCTTCAATACCTCGTTTATATTCACCTCGGAAACAATCGGATCGCTCATCCAACAGGCTCCATAGCCGAGGGAATGTATTGTCAGCAACATATTTTCAACAGCAGCTCCTACTGAAAGTACATCGGGCTCACCAATCATTCTAAGCATTTCCTTGCTGTCATATCCCTTTGTGGCATATACATCCACTGCCTGCTTCTGATAATATTCCATATCGGTAAGATATACAAAAATTACAAGCGAGGCCTTTTTAAAAAATGTTGACTGCTTTTTCCTCAACGCAGTATATTCCGCTTCGGCTCCGGCATAAAAATCATCTATACCCTTTTCGACAGCAGCGGCTGTTTTTTCAATAAGCTCCTTATTTCTTACGGCAACAAAATAAAAACTCTGACAGTTACAGGCACTCGGCGATAAAAGAGCGGATCCTACAATTTTATTTATATCCTCCTCGGGTAGGGGTTCATCAGTAAATTTACGTATGCTTCTTCTTGTATTCATAACATCGTATATATTATCCATATATTATCCTCTCCTGTTAATAATATTTCTGAGCCTTGTTCCCGAACTTTGCACATGACATATTGCCATTGCAAGCGCATCTGCGGTATCATCGGGCTTAGGAACACTTTCGAGTTTTAGAAGTCTGCGTGTCATTTCCATAACCTGCGGCTTTTTCGCCTGACCGTACCCCGTAACTGCGAGTTTTACCTGCAAGGGTGTATATTCGCTTATCGGGATATTATTCATCTGTGCCGCAAGCAGAATAACTCCCCTTGCCTCGGCAACCGCTATTCCTGTTTTCTGATTATTATGAAAATATAATCTTTCAATAGACATTTCGTCCGGATCATTCCTGATTATTATCGAAACAAGCTCATTATAGATATATTGAAGTCTTTTCGGAAACTCCATATCCGATTGTGTTGTTATTGCTCCGTAATCGAGCGGAAAATACTTTCCTCCGCTGTACTCTATAACCCCGTACCCCACAATAGCATATCCGGGATCTATACCTAAAACTTTCATACGTCCTCATTCCCAAAGCAAATGTATAGAATAAATATACCATATTTCTATCATTTTATCAACCATAATAAAAGAGCCGCCGAACAAAATTCGTACGGCGACTCAAATCTCACGGCTTATACAGCCACGGAACGGTTTTCCATAATAATATTTTATTTCTCAATGTCTTTGAAGTATATCTCGAAAAATCAAGATATTTGTCATATCCCTTATTTTTCATGAGTTTTTTAATTGATGATGCGCCGAATCCCTCCGCCAGCAGCTTATCTATACAACTCATCGTCACGGACGGCAGTTTTTGAAACTCCAATGCTTCAAGAAGCACTCTGTCGTCTTTCTTATACTCTTTTGCAGCCGAAAATACCCGTATCATTGCCTCCAACCGTTCAAAGCAGTTATTTCCCGCCGATAATGTATTTTCCCTCACGGTTTCATTAGAATGATCCCTTTCGGGCTTGATTTTTGAAAATGCAACAATCGGAGAATGGAGCAAAGTATTAAAAACAAATTCTTCTGCGTAACCCAGCCTGCAATCCTCATAAAAAGACACTTTATTTTCAACAAGAAATTCTCTTTTAAACATAACGGCTGTAAAATCCATAGTAATTGACGAACGTATAAGACATACGGCAACATCAGCACCGGTCACACCGTCAGAAATAAGTATTCTGCTGCCGTCATTCGTTTCGGGTGCAGCAAATATAAAATCAGCGTTTTTCTCCTCCGCAAGTGAGAAATAATCGGAAATATAGTTTTTGTACAGCCTTGACGGGTACACAAAGGTGATATATCTTCCGCTTGCTTTGTATATACCGGTATTAAGTGCAGAACTTACAGTCCCGCCGCCGCTTTGAATTACATAACCCGACAGATTTTTTTCCTTTATCATATTCAATACGTCAATTATCCCGCCATTCGCGGAATTTATATCTATTACTATAAATTCCATATTTACACCGAGAATGTCTGATGACATTCTATCAATTATAGCGGCAACTTCGTTCGCATTATTTTTTGAGGGAATTATAACCGATATATCAGCTTTTGCCATAATAATACAGCTCCAATTTCATTTGTATTTATTATAGCACATATTATTTAAAAATTCGGTAAAAGAAATGTAGAACTTTAATAATTTTATATAGTAAAATTTATATATTTTGCACAATCATTCTCCAAGCTCTTTCTTAATTAAATTTGACGTTTCTTTTGCAAATTTCTCAATCTGTTCTTTATCCTTTCCCTCCAGCATTACTCTTACAAGAGGTTCTGTACCGGATACACGCACAAGTATTCTTCCGTCCGCACCGAGTTCCTTTTGAACATCACTTATTTTCTTTGATATCACCTTATTATCGTAAAATAAACATTTCTTCTCCGCCGTTATATCTACGTTAATAAGCACCTGGGGATATTTTGTCATAAGTGAGGAAATAACGGAAAGCCTTTCTTTTTTTCTGCTCAATACACTCAGCAATTGAGCTGCGGTAAGCTGCCCGTCACCCGTTGTGGCGTAATCAAGGAATATAACATGACCCGACTGTTCGCCTCCGAAGTTATATCCCTCTTTCAGCATTTCCTCCAATACATACCTGTCGCCTACATCGGTCACGGCAAAATTAAGACCGTTTTCTTTGCAGAAAATACCAAATCCCATATTTGACATAACCGTTCCGACTGCCGTTTTCTTATTCAATTTATTTCTTGAGGCAAGGTCAGATGCACATATTGCCATTATTATATCCCCGTCAATTACCTTACCGTTCTCATCAACCGCAAGACACCTGTCAGCATCTCCGTCAAATGCAATACCCAAATCGAGCTTATTTTCCAAAACATATTTTTGGAGCATTTCCATATGAGTTGACCCGCATTTATCGTTTATATTCATACCGTCCGGTTTGTCCGAAAGCATATAACACTCCGCACCAAGACCGGTAAAAAGTTTTTCCGCCGTTGCCGATGATGAACCGTTTGAACAGTCAATGGCAATTCTCATTCCGTCAAGGCGGCAGTCCACGGTTCCGATTATATGATCAATATAATCATCAACAGCAGTATCCGAGCGTGTAACCCTGCCTATTCCGGCTCCTGTCTGCGGTGCAGAGGAATTGTCGTTGTCAACAACAATTTTTTCTATTTCGTCCTCAAGACTGTCGGGCAGTTTATAACCGCTTGACGAAAATATTTTTATTCCGTTATATTCAAAAGGATTGTGTGATGCGGATATCATTATACCGGCATCGGCATTATATTTTTTCACAAGATACGCCACCGTCGGTGTAGGTACGGTTCCAAGCAGTACAACATCTGCCCCGACAGAACAAAGTCCCGCTATCAATGCTCCCTCCAGCATATCCGAAGATATTCTCGTATCCTTTCCTATCACAACCTTAGGGTGTTTTCCGTCCGTACTGTCGGTAAGCACCATAGCGGCAGCTCTGCCTATATTCATAGCAAGCCCTATATCAAGCTCTTTATTTGCAATTCCCCTTACACCGTCCGTACCAAACAATCTGATTTTATTAGTAACTTTATCTGCCTTGTTCATAACCGACTCTCCTTTTTTATTTTCATATTCTGTTATCAATTTTATGCTTACAATAACACAAAAATGCAGTTCCCGACGCATTATCCGCCGAAAATTCGGTTTTTGCAAAATATGCGTTATACTTTTTTTCCAAATTATTTTTAATTATAGTATTTGACATAACTCCGCCCGAAAAAACTACCGGTAAACTGCCGAATTTTTCAAGCAGTATGCGGCACATTTCATCTATGGTCTTTTCTGCGTACTTCAGACACAATGCGCTGACGTATTCCTTGGAGCTTCCGTTTTCGTATGCCTTGCGGCAAATATTTTCAACACCGGACAGACAACAATCCGCCCCTTTCAATGTTGCCCTTACATTAAGTCTTTCGGTATTTTTTAGTGCAAGCCTTTCAAGCTCTCTTCCGCACGGAAAAGAAAGACCGAGCATAACTCCTGTCCTGTCTATAAGCTGTCCCGCATTAAGATCGAGAGTACGGGCAGCAATTTCGGTATTTATTATTTTATCCCTGTCCGGAGAAACGAGTACGGCTTCCGTTGTTCCCCCCGACACATGAAATGCCAAAAACCGTTCGTTCAAAAGTTCTTCTTTTCCGGAGGAATACAATGCTGCGGCTATATGTCCGCTTTGGTGAGAAAATTTATAGATCGGTATCCTCAAAACCCCCGCCAAAATTTCTGCGGTACTCACACCGACATTAAAACACGGCATATAAGAACCTTCAACATCACGGGGACGTGAGGATACACCTATTGCTTCTATCTGCCCGTCAAAACCGTTAAGAAGTTCGCCCATAATCTGCGGAAGCTGACAGACGTGGTGAAAAACCGCATCGCTCTGTCTTAATCCGCACTCTCCTGTTTTAACGGGCAGCAGCTTTTTTTTAAATATCATTGATCCGCTGTCGCTGTCGTAAAGAGAAGCGGACGTTGTATAGTTGCTTGTATCTATACCGAGAAAATACGGCATTATTTTTCACCGCTCTTCATTTCTATCTGTTTTGATACCGACCCCAACACGCCGTTTACAAAAGCACCGTCTTTCGGTGTCGCATATTTTTTTGCAATATCAATTGCCTCATTTATTGAAACACGAACAGGAACATCGTCCCGATAAAGCATTTCATAAACCGCAACACGCATCACAACAAGCGAAACTTTTGATATTCGCTCAATCTTCCAGTTTTTCAAATTTGCCTTGATATATGTGTCTATTTCTTCGAGTTTTTCTCCAACGCCGTTTACAAGTACCCTTGTATATTTTCCTATTTCAATATCCCTTGCGTCCTTTGCATCTTCTATAACAGAGTCCATATCATCATTTTGGAAAATCTGCTCAAACAAAAGACAAAATGCCTGTTCCCTTTCCTCACGGCGTCTGTGCCTTACATTATCTTTATTTTTAGAATTATCGCCCATAGCAATTTTTCCTTTCATAAATATCAAGCCTTAAAGCTCACCTTGTGAAATACTTTTTTGCCCTTTTTGATAACTATATATCCCTTTTCCTCAAAAGAACCGACCGTAATTTCCGCTTTCTCATCGGTAATTTTCACATCATCAACCGAAATCCCGTTCTGTTTTATGAGTCTTCTTGCCTCGGCTTTTGACGGAACAAGTTCTATCAGATACAAAAGATCTATCAGACCGATTTTTCCGTCCGACATATCCGTACCGCTTATTTCACTTGAGGGCATATCATCTGAATTTGTACGGGCAGAAAAGAGTGATTTTGCCGTATTAAGTGCCTTTGTTGCTTCTTCCTCTCCGTGTACCTGCTTTGTAAGTTCGTATGCGAGAATTTCCTTTGCCTTATTAAGCTCACTTCCCTCCCATTTTTCCATTGACTCTATTTCTTCAATCGGTATGAACGTAAGCATTTTAAGGCATTTTATCACTTCGGTATCACCGACATTTCTCCAGTACTGGAAAAACTCATACGGGCTTGTTTTTTCCGGATCAAGCCATACAGCTCCCTTTTCGGTCTTACCCATTTTCTTTCCCTCGGAATTGAGCAGAAGATTTATGGTCATAGCATAGGAATCTTTACCGAGTTTTCGGCGTATAAGTTCGGTACCACCGAGCATATTGCTCCACTGGTCATCACCGCCAAACTGTAAATTACAGCCGTATTTCTTAAACAGTGAATAGAAATCATAGCTTTGCATTATCATGTAGTTAAATTCAAGAAAGCTGAGTCCTCTTTCCATTCGCATTTTATAACATTCCGCCGTAAGCATACGGTTCACACTGAAACAAGCTCCGACTTCCCGCAAAAGCTCAATGTAGTTAAGATCAAGAAGCCAATCAGCATTATTAACTATAAGTGCCTTTCCGTCAGAAAAGTCAATAAATCTGCTCATCTGTTTCTTAAAACATTCGCAGTTATGCATTATATCCTCTTTCGTAAGCATTTTTCTCATATCCGTCTTACCCGTGGGATCACCGATAAGACCCGTTCCGCCTCCGAGAAGTGCAATAGGTTTATTGCCCGCCATTTGCAGTCTTTTCATAAGGCAGAGTGCCATAAAATGACCGACATGGAGGCTGTCGGCGGTAGGATCGAAGCCTATATAAAATACTGCCTTTCCCGAATTTACAAGCTGTCTTATTTGTTCCTCATCAGTTGTCTGCGCAATCAGACCTCGTCTTTGAAGATCTTCATATACTCCCATTATTTTCAACCTTTCAAATAAATTTATTTCTTGGGGGAAAATAAAAAAAACACCCCCTGTTTTTACAGAGGGCGATAATAACCGCTGTACCACCTCAATTTACCGAAACCTCACGGCAACGGCCTTAACGGGTACTTTCATACCCCTGCACTTTAACGGGTGCAAAGCGGACAGAGCTACTTAATAAAAAATATTGTTTACCCCTCGGCTCAAGGATGTATTTCTGCCGACACCGACGAATATTCACACCTTCCATATTCTCTCTTAAGACGGAAATTCGGCATACTTCTTCCTGTCATAGCTGTTAAGCAATAGTATATCTTTTTTCATCGGTTTTGTCAACCCCGGTTTCATACACAAAGTTATACATTTTCATCATTTTGTCATTTTTTGACTTTATTTACATATACAAAATAATATTTTTTGATTTTAACGCGAACGGGAAAATCCGCAGAACGAAACGTCCCGCGGATTCCCTGCAAATATATTTATGAAAGAAGGAATGATATGATACGAAAAATCAATACATACCGCCCATACCCGGATCACCTGCCGGCATCGGAGGTGCGGGCTCTTTGATATCGGCAACAAGTGATTCGGTAGTAAGTACCATACTTGCAACGGAAGCTGCATTCTGAAGTGCCGAACGTGTAACCTTTGTCGGGTCAACTATACCGTTTTCGAGCATATCCATATATTCTTCCGTAAGTGCATTGAAGCCGTAGCCTGTCTTACCTGAAGAAACAATCTTATCAACTATAACCGAACCCTCAAGACCTGCGTTTGCCGCAATCTGACGTACCGGCTCCTCAAGTGCTTTAAGAACAATCTTAGCACCCGTCTTTTCGTCACCCTCAAGAGTATCAACAAGAGCGGACACGGAACCGAGTGTGTTGAGAAGAGCTGTACCGCCGCCTGCAACGATACCTTCCTCAACTGCTGCTTTTGTAGCCGCAAGTGCATCTTCTATACGGAGTTTTTTCTCCTTCATTTCTATTTCAGTTGCCGCACCAACCTTAATTACAGCAACACCGCCTGCCAGCTTTGCAAGACGCTCTTGGAGTTTTTCTCTGTCAAAATCCGATGTAGTTGCATCTATCTGCGCACGGATTTGAGCAACACGAGCCTTTATTTCAGCCTGTTCGCCCGCACCGTCAACGATAACCGTATTTTCCTTGTCAACCTTGATCTGGCGAGCTTTTCCGAGCTGGTCAAGTGTTGTATCTTTGAGTTCGAGTCCGAGTTCCGATGAGATAACCGTACCGCCTGTAAGAACAGCTATATCTTGGAGCATTTCCTTTCTTCTGTCACCGAAACCGGGAGCTTTTACTCCGACACACGTAAATGTTCCGCGGAGTTTATTAACTATAAGTGTCGTAAGAGCCTCACCCTCGATATCCTCTGCTATGATAACGAGTTTTTTGCCTGTCTTTACGATTTCCTCAAGAATTGGAAGTATCTCCTGTATGTTAGAAATCTTCTTATCTGTTATAAGAACGAGTGCATCATCTATTACGGCTTCCATTTTATCCGTATCCGTACACATATAAGGTGTGATGTATCCTCTGTCAAACTTCATACCCTCTACTACTTCGGAATATGTTTCGGCAGTCTTTGACTCTTCAACTGTAATTACGCCGTCATTTCCAACCTTTTCCATAGCTTCGGCAATAAGATTTCCGATAAACTCGTCAGCGGCGGAGATCGTAGCAACTCTTGCTATATCCTTTGAACCCTCTACCTGCTTTGAATTTGACTTGAGTGTATCAACGGCAGTATCAACAGCCTTGCTTATACCCTTTTTAAGTATCATCGGGTTAGCTCCTGCCGTTACATTCTTCATACCCTCACGGATAAGTGCTTGTGCAAGAAGTGTTGCAGTTGTTGTACCGTCGCCTGCAACGTCGTTTGTCTTTATAGAAACCTCTTTTACAAGCTGAGCACCCATATTCTCAAAAGGATCGTCAAGCTCGATCTCTTTAGCAATCGTAACACCGTCATTTGTTATAAGCGGTGCGCCGAACTTCTTGTCGAGTACGACATTTCTTCCCTTAGGGCCTAATGTGATTTTTACAGTATCGGCAAGCTGATCTATGCCGCTGAGAAGAGCTTTTCTGGCATCTTCTCCATATACGATCTGTTTAGCCATGATAATTACCTCCAAATTTACTTTTTTATAATTTACTCTACAACAGCAAGAATATCTGACTGACGAACTATTGTGTATTCAACATCATCGAGTTTTACCTCTGTGCCGGAGTATTTGCTTGTTATAACCTTGTCGCCGACATTTACATACATCGTTACTTCGCTTCCGTCAACCATTCCGCCCGGACCTACTGCCACAACGGTAGCAAACTGGGGCTTTTCTTGTGAAGCCGCAGTCAATACAATGCCGCTTTTTGTTGTTTCTTCAGCTTCTTCAGCCTTTACAACAACTCTGTCAAGTAATGGTTTGATTGTCATAATTATTGCCTCCTTACAGCAAAATCATAATAAAAAATATAATTAGCACTCTCGACCTCCGAGTGCTAATTATATTGTAAACTCTTTTTGGAAAAAAATCAAGTATTATTTGGCATATTTATAAAATTTTATCAATTATAATTCTTTAACTAAAAAGTCAATGCGTCAGCGCAGCTTTTTATCTTTATTTCACGTATGCTTTCCTATCTACCGTCATGGCGAAAGATAACCGAATATGCAGTTTTTAAAATCAGTTTAATGTCGAGCCATATACATCTTTCGGAAATATATTTTCTGTCAAGCTCCATCCATTCCTTGAAAGATATATCATTTCTGTCGGGACTTACCTGCCAATAGCAGGTGAGTCCGGGTGTTACAAGAAGTCTAAGTCTGTCCTCCTCATCGTATTGTCTTACCTCGTTAGGCAATGCCGGTCTGGGGCCCACAATCGACATATCGCCTTTCAGTATATTGAAAAGCTGCGGCAGCTCATCTATATTTGTTGCCCTAAGAAATTTGCCGATTTTTGTTATACGGGGGTCGTTCCTTATTTTGAATACCGGGCCGTCCATTTCATTAAGTCCGAGCAAGCTGTCTTTCTTTTTTTCGGCATCAACACACATTGTTCTGAATTTATACAACTTGAAGATCTTGCCGTTTTTTCCGCATCGTTTTTGAACAAAAACAGGTTTTCCCTCTCCGTCCCACAACGAAACAAGAACAACCGCAGCAAGAAATACGGGACTTAGGGCAATAATAGCAAAAAGCGACAATAATATGTCGAAAAAACGCTTGACAGCACAATAAACAGGTTTATTTACGAATACGAAATTTTCTGTTTTTCCGCAGTCATACACTATATCCTCATTTTCGCAGACAAACTTTCGTATATCCATGACAATCACTCTCCGCAAGAAATATATGCAAAATTTACATCACAATATTTATCCGATATAAGTATAACATTGATTCTATGATAAGTCAATCGGTATTATTAACCTTTACAATTTTTGCCGCAAATTCATCAATTTGTATAAATCATTCTATATCTGTTTTTAAAATTTAAAAAAATATAATTTTTTACAATAAAAAAATCCGCACCCGATATAAACGGGCACGGATAAATTGCTTAACTTCAATCAGATACTAATCTTATTTTCTTTTCTAAGATACGAAAGAACCGACAGTACAGCAGCAGCAAGCGTGAATATTATGATAAGCCAGCCGCAGAAGTTAAACCCGAAACCTGCCGATGCGGAAACATATGACGAAATCGACGAACTTACACTTGCGTTATCAATAAGCATTTTTATTACTGTTATAAGCAGACTTACAACCATAAGACCGGGAACAACAAAAACGTAATACTTTCCGAGCTTTTGGTTTTGCCCGATAAACTTGATTACATTAGGTTCAAAACGTGCAATTGCCGCAACAAGTGCAACCACGATAAGGAAACCGCTGAAACCGGAATATCCGAAAAGATTTACGCTAAATAATGATGTTGACAAACCATAGATACCCATTGATGCATAAACGGACGGAATAAACGAAAGAATAAACATTATTACACTTATGAAAATTGCACCATAGTCAAATATAAGCGACTTGATATCCCGCGTTCTGAATATCGAGGCAAAATTCTCATAAAAACTCTTAAAATAATCTGCAATATCAAACGTTTTAATGCTCATGCCGCAATTCATGCAGGCAACTGCACCGGGCTGTACAGGAGCAGCACAATGGGGGCAAAATGACGTACCCTGTCCTACCTTTACACCGCATTTTGTACATATAACCTGATTGTTCATAACCTGCGCACCGCAGTTTCTGCAAAACTTTTTATCGGGAAGATAACGTGAACTATCCGTTTGAGCAACACTCTGATACTGTTGAGCCGTTGTCTGCTGCGAATAGGGCTGCGTATTCTGCCGGGGATAAGCGGACTGACTCGGATCAACGTCGGTTTGTGTATTAAAACTATTTCCGCAATTCTGACAAAAAGCGACACCAATTTGTCTTACGCTGCCGCATTTATCGCAAAATGAAGCACCGAGTCCTCTTTTTGTACCACAGGCTTGGCACACATTGTAAGAATCTTCCATATACGCACCGCATGATTTACAATACATTTTGTTTCCTCCTATTAAATCGTGAGATATTCTCCGCCCGAAAAACGGAGTGTATTTACGTTCGGACACCGAATTCCGTACAGTATTAACGAACCGTCCCGTATGATACGGATCAGTATTTTTCCGATAATAAGACAGAATTCCATAGCTAATTATACGATTAAATTCGATTTAAGTCAATAATTTATAAAAAAATATAACTCTTTTCTTTGTTTTAGCAATATCTGAAACGACTTTGCGGTATATATTTGTATATTACTTACTAAGTTCCTCTGCTCTTTTGGTGCAGGCTGCCATAGCTTCATTTATTGCCTGCGGAACATTTTTGTCATAAAGTACATTCATTGCCTCTATTGTAGTTCCGCCTTTTGAACATACTTTCTGTATGAGTTCTTCGGGAGTATCCTTTCCGCTGCGGAGCATTTCAGCACTTCCCTCAAGCGTCTTACACACAAGTTTCAGGGCGGTCTCACTGTCAATTCCGACAGAAACCGCATAATCGACCATTGACTTAGCAAAAAGATATATATATGCCGGACTGCTTCCGTTTACTGCTATCACGGCATTCATCTGTTCTTCGGGGAGCAGGGCAACTTCTCCCGAAAGTGCAAACATATTATATATCTCTTTGAAATCATCATCGCTTATATTTTCGGAACGGCACATAGCGGTTGCACCTTTTCCGAGCAAAAGCGGGGTATTCGGCATAACACGCACACCGGCACAATCTTTGCCGAGTTTTTTTCTGACATAACCTATTGAAATTCCTGCCGCTATTGTTACAAAAATTTTATTTTCATCGACCCTGCTCTTTATCTCTTCCAATACCTCATCATAATTCTGCGGTTTTACGGCAAGTACGATTATATCACTTTTTTCAGCAAGTTCCGCCCCGCTTGACGTTGAGGCGATACCCTTTTCCGCCATCACCGAAGTTTTGTTTTTATCCAAGTCAAAAACAAGAATATCATTCGGGGATTTCAGCTTATTTCCAAGCAATCCCCCTATAATGGCGGAAGCCATATTGCCTGCACCGATAAAACCTATTTTTTTCTCCATAATTTCAACACCCCAAAAAATCAGTTACATATTTCCGCCGCCGTATCGGAAATTACCATGAAATACAGTACGGATCCGGGAAATTATGCTTGTTCTTTTTACCATCGGAAACATAATCCGCATACAGGAACATTTCAAGTTCATCGGCACGTCTGTACAGCAAGCCGTAGTAGCATATGCCGCCCGCATGATGATAAGCAAGCATTTCCTTTATAAGTGCATTTTTATTTACATATGCAAGATCCCTCACAGTTGATGACGAATAATGCAAATTGAGATACGTACCGCTGCAATATCCGACCTTTCCGTTCGGTGTCTTGACTTTATACCAAACACCGTTGTACACATCTGTACTTACAAGAGTAACATTTGTCCCGTCAGGCATAAGAGTTATTGCATCGGACGATGTTGTATAGCTTTTTCTAAGATACAAACCGCCATTTGCGTCCACGGTTGCCGTAACCGTTCCGCTCGATTTGGACGGGCCGTACGAATTACAAAGAATGTCTAAAAGATCCGATGAATACGTCCAACCTGTTCCGAGGTTATACGAGAAAGAAACAAGTGCATCAAATTGCTGCTGGTTAAATCTTATTTTATTCTCCGCAAACATATCGTTCACTCTGCTCGCATATACCTCCTGATTTACCGCATTTACAAGAAGTGCATAAGCCTCATTTTTGGTAAGGTTATCATAGAATTTCCAACCCTCCCATACAACATAGCCGTATCCGAGTGTCGGAATGTTGTTTGCAAGAGTATCATAGGTAATTTTTGAAACAAATCCTTCTTTTTCGCCGATAAATTTAATAACCTCATCACTCGCACGCAGTCTGTCGGTAGTCGTAGTTTTCACATTGGTTTTAGTCGTAACGTATATATCGGCCTCACCGTCAGAGCAGGTTGACCACTTGGAATTTTTATAAGAATATGCCTTATAGTCTAACGTTCCGGCAATAGTTGCCTTGTATGTTCCGCTCCACACATAAGTGTTCCCGTCAGCTTTTTTCTCACTGGCATTAAGTGTCACCTTTTTGCCATTTATCGTTATAACGAACTTTACTGCTGTTCGTGTCTTATCGGTTATAGCAACAAGTTTCACATTTGAATTAAGTACTGCGGAGTTGGGAGAGGAATATGTAAACCTTATCGGAGCCGCATCACTTACGGTTACGGCACATATTGCTCTTCGTCCATAGACATCGGTATATGTTATTGCGACCTTACCGGGATTTTTAGTTTGTATAAACCCATCTCTGACAGTTGCAATATTTGAATTGCTTGTTCCCCATGATGCAGAATATGTGGAATACCCCTTTATATATATGGTCTTTCCCGCTGTCGTTGATGCAGAATATCTTGAAAGACTGACACCGTTCGAGGATACTCCTTTAACCGTGACGGTACACGATACCTTTACCTTACCTGACGAATCCGATGCGGTTATTTTTGCCGTACCCGCCTTAATACCGCTTACAACTCCTTGGCGAACAGATGCTACATTTGAATTTGACGTTGACCAGCTAACGCTTGCGCCGTTAGAAAGTTTCGCACTAAGAGTCACATTTGCACCGGCATCAATGCTCACGGATTTTTTTGAAATGGAAATAGTCGGGAGTTTTTGTACAGTAACGTTAAGCGAAGCCTGCTTACTTCCGTTAGGGTCATAAACGCTGATTTTCGCCTGTCCTGCCTTTACAGCCTTTACCGTACCCGACGAAGTAACCGTTGCTATCGACTTATTTGATGTGGAATACGCCACTTTTTTATCGGAAGGTGTGACTTTCGGTTTAACAGCATAGCTTTCACCCACGAGAAGAGTCTTTGACTTCTCCGAAAGCTCTATCGACTTGATAGACGTTTTAACCACCTTAACGGTGCATTTAAGTGTTCTTCCGTTTTTACTGTCTTTTGCCGTTATTGTTGCAGTACCCGCAGCAACACCTTTAACAACTCCTCCGGAACTAACCGTCGCCGTATTTTTATTTGAACTTGACCACGTAAATTTGCCTCCGGACGTTGTCGTCGCACTTAGTGTAAACTTACCTCCGACTTCAATGGTTTCCGAGGTTTTGGAGATTGTCATTTTGTCGTTTATCTTCACGGTCAATACTGCCTTCAGACTTCCGTTAGGATCATACACGGTAATATTTGCCGTTCCCGCTCCTACACCTTTTACCGTACCTGTTTCGGTCACGGTTGCTACGGATTTATTTGACGTTGAATATTTGACCTTTCCGTTTGACGGAGAATATACAGGTTTTATCGTGTGTATGCTGCCGACATCCATTGTCTTTGACGTTACCTGCAGCTTAAGAGAAGTAAGAACTACTTTGCTTACTTTTACATTACATTTTACTGTTCTTTTGTTTTTGCTGTCTGTTGCGGTTATTACTGCCGAACCCGACGAAATACCTTTAACGGTACCGTCCGATGTGACCGTTGCAACTTTCTTGTTTGAACTTGACCACGTGAACTTACCGCCGGAAGTCGTTGTTGCTTTTAGTTTCAGCACATCATCTACATATATATTTGCCGAGGTTTTGGAGATCGTCATTTTATCGTTTATCTTCACGTGCAATACTGCTTTTAAGCTGCCGTTCGGATCATACACGGTAATATTTGCCGTTCCTGCTCCTACACCCTTTACCGTACCTGTTTCGGTCACGGTCGCTACCGATTTATTTGATGTAGTATATTTGACTCTTCCGTTTGACGGGGAATACACCGGTTTTATCGTATGTATGCTGCCGACATTCATCGTCTTTGACGTTACCTGCAGCTTAAGGGATTTGAGTACAACACTTCCGACTCCAACTTCACACGTTAATTTTCTGCCGTTTTTGCTGTCTGTTGCGGTTATAACTGCCGAGCCTGACGATATACCCTTAACAACACCGTCCGATGTGACCGTTGCAACTTTCTTGTTTGAGCTTGACCATTTAAACTTACCGCCGGACGTTGTCGTTGCTTTGAGTTTAAGAGTTTCCCCTACATCAAGCTCTGCCGAGGTTTTGGAGATCGTCATTTTATCGTTTATCTTCACGGGCAATACTGCTTTCAGCTTTCCGTTCGGATCATACACGGTTATATTTGCCGTTCCCGCTCCTACACCCTTTACCGTACCCGTTGCGGTTACAGTTGCAACGGACTTATTTGACGTCGAATACTTAACTTCTCCGTTCGACGGGGAATACACCGGTTTTATCGTATGTATGCTGCCGACATTCATCGTCTTTGACGTTACCTGTAATTTAAGAGATGTCAGCGAGGGCGTTTTTTTGCTGTCATGTGATTGAGATACGCTGTCACTGCCTATGTATTCTATGTAATCCGTGCATACATAACCCTTTTTACCCGTATCCAGTTTAACCTCCGCCCATGATTTATTGCAAAATTCCAATATATCCAATCTTTCTCCGGGCGCTAATGTTTCTATAACGGGATAATCCGTGCCGACACCGCTTCTCAAATTCAAATAATCCGTGGTGCTTGCATCTGTTATTATATCGAGATAATCACCGGAACAATAACCCGTCTTACCATCGGCAAGCCTTACTTTCAGCCAATTTGAATTTGTCCTGCCTATTGCGGTGACGGTAGCACCCTTATCAATCACTTCTACAACATCGTAATTTACTCCCGCACCCTTACGTAAGTTTAAATAATCGGTGGTCTTTGCATATACGGGCACCTGCGCTCCCTGCGTAACCAAAGACACAAAAGGCACCGATGCACTGACCAAAGTAAACGCACAAGTAACCGCAAGCAATTTTCTCACATTTTTCGGTACATCTTTTATTTTTTCAATAAAGGAACGTCCTGTTATCTTCTCATAAAAGTTCAATTCATCACACAACCTTTCAATTTGTCGGAATTTTCAACAAACACCCGTAAACAACCGTATTTTTAACATCATCAATAATTATAACCTTTTTTTAATATTTTTTCAACAATAAATTTGTAGAAAAAACATATTTAAAATTGGAGCATATAAATAAAATATGGGGAAAATATACATTATTTAAGATATTTTTGTATAATATTATCTCCTAATAAAAGCAATCACAAATATTACGAAATATTTTACCGCCGCAGCCTGTTGCCCCGCCCGAATGATATGATGTACCCGTCCGCTGTTCCTTTATTGACCTGTACATCTGATAGTATTCGGTATTTGAAGGATCTATGGAATGTGCTGTTTCAATATAGTTATTAGACTCCTCCAACTGCCCTTTGTTGTATGAAATGATACTCATAAGATAATACCATTCGCCCGACCGTTCAGTCGGGGGAATTTTATTTAAAACGCTTTCAGCTTTATCAAAATTTTGATTTTTTATATCCTGCCTCACATTAACATAAACTGACGGTTCGGTTTTATTGTATGTATCTCTCGGAGCACTACCCTCATGTTTATCATAAGCTCCGTTATCATACGAAGCATCAGAACCTTGACCCTGTTTTTCACGCATAACCATATCATATGCCTGATTGATTTCCTTCATTTTTTCCGTTGCTTCTTTAGCGAGGGAACTGTTTTGATACCTGTCCGGGTGATATTTTTTTACGAGTATTCTGTATGCTTTCTTTATTTCCTCTACATCTGCATTTTTTGATATATTAAGTATTCTGTAAGGATCATTCATAAGATTTACACACTCCCCCATAGAAAAAATCGTTTCGACCTGCAAATAAACCGTGTTTATCGGCTGCGAATTTTTTTATTTTTTTCGTTATATTTGTCAAACAGACAATACTGCTGCTGTTTTGCTATTCCGTCATAAACAATATTGTCAAGAATACTCTTATACAAACCCGTATCAAGCAAATCATATGACATGGTTATATGGGCAGCCGTCATATTCAATACTTCGTTGCAGTATTTCATTGTTTCCGCCGTATCTCCGTTATATTTTTCCTTGAACGGATTAAACGTGCCTTTTTTAATGTCCTCCTCCAAATCATCGGCAGCATCTATAAGATATATCCATCTCCCGATATAATATCCGAAAGTTTCCGCAGCATGAGAATTATAATTTTGCGGGCAGAACATGGAACATAACTTTGACATGAATTTAGCAGTCGGTTCGGCTGAAGCATCAATACCTGCCTTTTTGCTTTCCGCCTCCGTCTGCATTTTTATCAGTTGTTCCGTCATATGTGCTATTTCGGGGTACGCTGCGGCTGCCTTGCGGTAGTTTCTTTTCAGCAGAATTTTTAAGATCATCGGGGGAATTTTTTTTAACATCTTACTGTCGATTATCGTATCCTGCAATCTGTTATAACCCAATATTACCGATACGGCGCCCGCAAATTTTATTGCATCACTCATGCAATCACAAAATTCGCACTTTTTCAGCGGATTTACGGGACATCTTTTGCGCACCACGGCACATTTTTCGGAAGTGACCGACATTAACAGAACAGCAAGCACGGTACAGTCATAGCTTAGCATAAGTCTTGCCGCTGTACCGTAATTCTTACCCATACTGCGGCACAGTCCGCAGTAAACACTTTTATAAAATCTGTAATCCTTTACTTTCAATTCGTCTTTATCTATCCGCAGATATCCGAACAATTCTCCCACCCCGCTGTAAGTGCAGACCGCTAAGTCACGTATTACAAATTATTTCAGATACTTTTTTAAATAAACTCCCGTGTGCGAAGCGGGACAGTCCGCTACTTCTTCGGGAGTTCCGCAGGCAACTATCGTTCCCCCCATGTTTCCTCCCTCCGGCCCGAGGTCTATTATATAATCCGCCGTCTTTATCAAATCGAGATTATGTTCTATAACAACCACGGTATTTCCTCCGTCAACGAATTTTTGTAATACTTCTATCAGCTTGTGTACATCGGCAATGTGAAGTCCCGTTGTCGGCTCGTCCAATATATATATAGTCTTGCCCGTAGAACGTTTTGAAAGTTCGGAGGCAAGTTTTATTCTTTGTGCCTCACCGCCCGACAGCGTTGTTGACGGCTGACCTATTTTTATATAGCCGAGTCCGACGTCCTTGAGCGTTTTAAGTTTATTATATATGCGGGGTATGCTGCTAAAGAACGTACAACCCTCTTCTACCGTCATTTCCAAGACATCATATATGGATTTTCCCTTATATTTGACCTCAAGTGTTTCTCTGTTATAGCGTTTTCCGCCGCATACCTCACACGGTACATATACATCAGGCAGGAAGTGCATCTCTATTTTTATTATGCCGTCACCCTGACAGGCTTCACATCTTCCGCCTTTTACATTAAATGAAAATCTTCCGGAGGTAAATCCTCTCATTTTTGATTCATTAGTCTGCGCAAAAAGATCTCTGATATCGGTAAAAACACCTGTATAGGTTGCGGGATTGGAGCGGGGAGTTCTGCCGATAGGAGATTGGTTTATATCTATCACCTTATCGAGATTTTCGGTTCCGATTATTTCCTTGCAGCACACCGGAACGGGACGTGCGTTGTTAAGATCAACAGCAAGCTGTTTATAGAGTATATCATTGACAAGCGAGGATTTTCCCGAACCGGATACACCCGTAACGCATATGAATTTACCCAACGGAAATTCCACATCAATATTTTTAAGATTATTTCTATAAGCACCCGTCACCCTAAGTTTATGCCCGTTTCCCTTTCTTCTTTCCTTTGGAACGGGTATAAATTTTTTACCGCTCAAGTACTGACCCGTAACGGATCTTTCGCACTTTTTTATATCCTCAACAGTTCCTGCACATACCAATTCACCGCCATGAATACCTGCCCCCGGTCCTATATCTATAATATAGTCGGCAGAATACATGGTATCCTCGTCATGTTCCACTACTATAACGGTATTACCGAGGTCACGCAAGTTTTTAAGTGTCCCGATGAGCTTATCATTATCACGCTGATGCAGTCCTATACTCGGTTCATCGAGTATATACAGAACACCCGAAAGTGATGAGCCGATTTGTGTTGCAAGCCTAATTCTTTGACTTTCACCGCCCGAAAGTGTGCCTGCCGAACGTGAAAGTGTCAAATATGAAAGTCCTACACTATTGAGAAAATTCAGCCTGCTGTCAATTTCCTTTGTGATCGACTGAGCTATCATTTTTTCCCTTTCCGTGAGGTTGGATTTTTTTACAAACTCCAACGCTTTCTCTACCGACATATCACAAAACTCACTTATATTAAGTCCGCCAACGGTAACGGCAAGGCTTTCGGGGGAAAGTCTTTTACCCTTGCAGGCATCGCACGGAACGGCTGACATATAACTTTCTATTTCCGCTTTTATCCATGTACTTTGTGTTTCCTTAAAGCGTCTTTCAAGATTGTTAATTATTCCCTCAAATTCCGTCTGATACGTTCCGCTGCCGTATTCGTTTTTGCGGTGTACCGTAATTTTTTCGCCCTTTGTACCGTATAGCAGTATGTCTATGATTTCCTCCGGAAGTGTATTCAAAGGGGCATCGAGTGAAAAATTATATTTTTCTGCCAATGCCTCAAAGTACATTGTAGCGATTGTACTTCCCTCCATTGCCCAGCCGCTGCCCTTTATTCCGCCCTGACGGACAGATTTAGTCATATCGGGAATTATTCTGTCAACATCTATTTTCATAAAAACACCGAGTCCGGTACATTTTTTGCAGGCCCCGTACGGGTTATTGAACGAAAACATTCTCGGACTTAACTCATCTATGCTTACGCCATGCTCCGGGCAGGCATAATTTTGGGAAAACAATATATCTTCCCCGCCGTTTACCGCAACTATTGTAAGACCTCCCGCCAGCTTAGATGCCGTTTCAACGGAATCGGTAAGGCGGGAACGTATATCACGCCTTATAACAAGTCTGTCCACAACTACTTCTATATTATGTTTTTTGTTTTTTTCAATACTGATTTTTTCCGAAAGATCATATATTATACCGTCTACCCTTACACGCACAAAACCGCTTTTTGCTGCGGACTCCAGTTCCTTTTGGTGCTGACCCTTTTTTGCCTTTACAACGGGTGCCATTATTTGTATTTTAGTCCCGTCCTCCAGTTCCATGACCTTATCCACGATCTGATCTATCGTTTGCTGCTTTATTTCCCTGCCGCATATAGGACAATGCGGTACTCCTATTCTCGCATACATAAGTCGAAGATAATCATATATTTCAGTCACGGTTCCGACTGTTGAGCGTGGATTTTTCGACGTTGTTTTTTGATCTATTGATATTGCGGGGGAAAGTCCGTCTATGCTGTCAACATCGGGTTTATCCATCTGTCCGAGGAACATTCTTGCATAGGACGAAAGTGATTCTACATATCTCCTTTGCCCCTCCGCATAAAGCGTATCGAAAGCAAGGGAAGATTTTCCCGAACCTGAAAGTCCAGTAAGTACTACAAGTTCATCACGGGGTATATCTACATTGATATTTTTAAGGTTATGCTCACGAGCACCCTTTACAACTATTTTCTTAAACGGCATTATATTTTCCTCCGAAATTTCAATTACTTTTTGTATTTATGAACATAAGGAGTGCGTAAAAGCACTCCTTACATACTGTTAAAGTATCACTTGTTACTTTGAAAGATTATCGTCATCATCTTCGTCAACGGATTCCACGGGAATTTCCTTTCCCTCCATAGCACATATAAACTGCTCACCCGTCATTTTTTCATGTTCAAACAGGAATTGAGCGACTCTATGAAGTTCCGGCGTGTGTTCTTTAAGAATATTCTCGGTTTTATTGTATCCGTCCGTAATATATCTTTCTACTTCCTCATCTATCTTCGCTGCGGTTTCTTCCGAATAGGTTTTATTATGACCAAATTCCTTGCCGAGGAATACCTCTCCGTCAGATGATCCGAAAGTTATGGGACCCAATTTTTCGCTCATACCATATTTCGTTATCATCGAGAAAACAAGATTTGTTGCTCTTTCAATATCATTGGAAGCACCCGTGGATATATCACCGAGTATCAATGCTTCGGCAACACGTCCTCCGAGAAGTACTACTATCTCTTCAAGCATTTCATTCTTTGAGCGGTAACTTCTATCCTCCGAGGGAAGTGACATAGTGAAACCGCCTGCCATACCTCTCGGTATTATTGATATCTGGTGAACTGGATCTTGTGTCGGACTAAAATAGGTAGCAACGGCATGACCCGCCTCATGATATGCGGTAAGTTTCTTTTCTTTGTCGGACATAACTCTCGACTTTTTCTCCGCACCTACGACCACTTTTATTGTAGCCTCTTCGACCTCCGTCATAGTTATAGCCTTGAGATCCCTTCTTGCGGCAAGCAGTGCGGCTTCATTAAGAAGATTTTCCAAGTCCGCACCGGTAAAACCGGCGGTGGATTTAGCGATCGTTTTAAGATTTACATCGGGTGCAAGCGGCTTACCCTTAGAATGAACCTTGAGAATTTCTTCCCTGCCCTTTATATCCGGTCTGCCGACTATTACCTGTCTGTCAAATCTGCCCGGACGCATAAGTGCGGGGTCAAGTATATCGGGACGGTTAGTTGCGGCTATCATTATTACACCTTCGTTTGCTCCGAATCCGTCCATTTCAACAAGAAGCTGATTAAGTGTCTGTTCCCGTTCATCATGTCCGCCGCCCAAACCGGCGCCTCTTTGTCTGCCTACCGCATCTATCTCATCTATGAAGATTATACACGGTGAGCTTTTATGTGCCTGTTCAAAAAGATCTCTCACTCTTGATGCACCCACACCGACAAACATCTCTACGAAATCAGAACCGGAAATTGAAAAGAACTGCACACCCGCTTCTCCGGCAACGGCTCTTGCAAGCAGTGTCTTACCCGTACCGGGAGGGCCGACCAACAGCACGCCTTTTGGTATCCTTGCACCAAGCTCATTATATTTTTTGGGATCTTTAAGAAATTCCACAATTTCTCTAAGCTCCTCTTTTTCCTCATCTGCTCCGGCAACATCTGCAAAGGTCGTCTTTCTCTTTTCGTCATTCACGCTTTTTATTTTTGCCTTACCGAACGAGAATGACTTTCCCGCATCTCCCATACCGTTTGAAAGTCGTCGCATGAAAAACAACCAAAAAGCAATAAGCAGCACCATCAATATGATATTCGGCAGCATATTGATCCAAAATGAATTGTCCGCAGCGGGCTTCCATGTAAATTTCATGGGTTCATCTGCATTTTTTTCATTATATTCATCAATATACGGATCAACTGCATCAAGGAAAAGCGCTACGCTTGCAACGGTAGTTTCAATTTTCTTGCCGTCTGTCTTAACTATCTCCAGACCTCCTGTTCCGAAGTCAAGAGAATATTCCTTAACCTTATTGTCCTTAAAAAGATAAATTATCTCCGACGTACTTCTGTCATCAGGCTTCTGCACCGAAAAGAATACAGAAATAATTATTATCAGCAGTATCGGGATTCCGAGGTAAATCAGAAGATTTCTGACTGTTTTCTTGCTATCCAATGACTTGTCACTCCTTTATTTTTTGGAATTGAGTTTTAGGCACACCCGCATAGGGCATTCCCCTGTATTTTTCGTTATAATCAAGACCGCAGCCGACTATAAACAGATCTTCCGTGAGGATTCCCGCATAATCAACCTTTATCGGCACGACTCTTCTGTCGGGTTTATCAAACAATGTGCATATCCTTAAAGAATGGGGAGAAAAACCTTTGAGATATTCCGTTATGTACGAAAGGGTATATCCCGTATCAATAATATCTTCAACAAGTATTACATCTTTATTTTCGATATCAGATGATATATTCGACGTGATCTTTACCTCTCCTGATGATTTTGTGTTACCGCCGTAGCTTGATGCTTTTATGAAATCAACAGTAAAATCAATGTCGAGCTTGCGCACAAGATCCGCAAGAAAAATAAAGCTCCCTTTAAGAACTCCTATGATTACGGGAGAAAGTCCCTTATAATCGTCGTTAATTCTTAAAGCTATATCCTCCGTCGCACGTGAAATATCCTCCTCACTAAAAAGAATTTGCTCTATATCCTCATACATAGTTCAATCCCTTTCCGAAAAAGTAATATTATCCGGCTGTATCACCAACACCCTTTCAGAACCCTTTTTCACCAAACAGTCTTTCGATGCGCCTATACCCTCTATCCAAAGGATCTCTGAACCGTCGGCGAGAAGGAGTACATTATCTCTCCTTTCCCTCGGTATTTTAAGCTCATTAAAAAGTCTTTTCAGTGATTTGGTTATATTTCTTCCGGGAAGTCTGAAGATGTCGCCGCAGTTCCTGAAGCGGAACACATCCGACATAGTTATTGTATCATAATCAAGGCAATAATTAAATAAAAAATTGTTATTTTTTTGACACTTGTGAAATTCATCTATATTTAAAACGGTTAGTTTGAATTTTTTATCGTTAATAACGATTATATCCTGACCGTTATACGGTACAGCATCTTTACAGATACTCTCCGACCCCTTTATTATTCTCAAAAAACCCTGATTTGAAACTGCATAAATTTTACTTTTTATTTCAACTGCACCCGATGACCTGCAAATCTCCCTTATAAGTTTGATATGCTTTTCTTGGGGTATAACATCGAATTTTCGTGCAAGTACTGCAATGACCTCCGAAAAAACCGCATCATCGCATTTGTTAATAACGCTGATTTTGTATCCCTTATCCGTATATGCGGCGTCAAGCACATTCTCCGCAGCCGAATAAAGGTGTTCGGCATTACTCATCATTCTTTGTGTCATTTTTGAAATCATTTCTTCAAATGACGGATTTATCTCCTTTAGCACCGGTATTACATCTATTCTCAGCTTATTCCTCGTATAATCTCTTGTGAGGTTACTGCTGTCGGTAATAAAACCGTAACCATGCCTGCCGCAATATTCCTCTACTTCGGTTCTCGTTACTTCTATAAGCGGCCTTATGATATTATCCCTCACGGGAGGAATACCGCACAATCCCCTTATTCCGCAGCCCCTTGTCATATTAAAAATGACCGTTTCCGCATTATCCGAAGCAGTATGGGCCGTTGCAATTTTTCCGCCAAATTCCTCCGCCGTTTTCCGAAAAAAACCGTAGCGTATATCACGCCCGCATTTTTCCGTACTTTCCTTGCGCTCGGATGCAGCCGCCCCGACATCAACTTTACACAGTCTGAATTCAACGGAATTTTCGTCACACATTTTTTTAACGAATTTTTCATCTCTGTCGGACTCTTCGCCCCTAAGCATATGGTTAATATGACATACAACAATATTCAAATTCAGTTTTTCTCTGATTGAAAGCAAAAAATAAAACAATGCACAGGAATCGGCCCCTCCGGACACACCGACAACTACCGTGTCACCGTTATCAAGCATATTATATTTTTTTACAGTATTTAATATTTTATTTTCCACGGCTAAGCTCCTGAGATGTAAAACGCATAAACTCTCCCTGCCAATGCAAGGGAACCGAACGTGTTTCCCCGTGCCTGTTTTTAGCAACTATACACTGACCGCTGTTTAAATCAACATTATCCGGATCTCCGGCTGCCGATTTAGTACTCTGATAATAGCCTTCTCTATAAAGGAAAAGAACAATGTCCGCGTCCTGCTCGATAGAACCCGAATCACGGAGGTCTGACAGCTTCGGTTCATGTTCATTACGCTTTTCGCTTTCACGTGAAAGCTGCGACAATGTTATAACCGGAACATTAAATTCCTTCGCCATAATTTTCAGTCCTCTTGTAATCTCCGATATTTCCTGCACACGGTTATCTATTCTTCTCGGTGATGACATAAGCTGCAGGTAATCAATAATTATAAGATCAACACCGCCCTTTATTCGCCTAACCTTAGCCTTTATGGACGGAACCGTAAGATCGGACGTATCATCAAGATAAATATCCGTCCTGCTTAATATATCACCTGCTTCTATAAGCCTTGTCCATTCATCGTTATCGAGTTTTCCCGTACGGAATTTTGTACCCGACACAAGCCCTTCGGTTGCCAGAAGTCGTGAGGCTAACTGTTCCTTCGGCATTTCAAGCGAAAAGAACGCCACCTTTTTTCCGGCTTTTACGGCAACATGACGTGCTATATTAAGTGCAAAGCTCGTCTTTCCCATACCGGGACGTGCAGCAAGCAAAATCAGGTCGGAACGGTTGAGTCCGGTTATTGTATTATCAAGTGCGGATATACCGGTTGAAAGTGCCCTGTATTTTTCACTGTCGGGAGAATTAAGCTCATCAAGATTTTCAAATGTCCTGTATATGACCGTATCAATTCGCTCAAGCCCGTTTATACTTTTTTCGTCACGGACATCAAATATACGCTGTTCGGCAGCTTCTATAATTTTTTGTGCATCACCGTTATTCGAGGCAGCGTCCTCAATAATTTCACGAGAGGAAATTATCAGACTCCTCAAAAGATACTTTTCCTTTATTATATTGCAATAATCTTTTATTCTTGAAACAGACGGCACTATCTCCGCAAGCTGCACAAGGTAGCTTTTTAACGTACCGTCATCAATCTCTTCGCTGCCTTTCAGCTTGTCGAAAAGCGTAATAAAATCGACAGGCTTTCCGAGAGTAAAAAGCTCTATCATAGTCCTGTATATCAGCTTATGATTTGACAAATAAAAATAATCCGCCGAGGGAAGTATTTCCATTATGTCGTTGAGGGTATCTGACTTGAGAAGAACAGAACCTAAAACGGATTGCTCAGCCTCTACACTGTACGGAAAATTAAAGCCGTCAACCGAAACAACAGGCATCTTTTCTTCACTCATCATATCACTCCCCGCATACAAATTTTCGCTTTTTAAAATATAACGCTGCTATTTTCAGCTGCTCACTTTTCGGCTTCGGATACCATTACCTTTATTTTAGCCGATATCCCCGCATACAGCTTAACTTCACAATTATAAACACCGAAAGCCTTTATGTCACTTTCGGGAACTATCTTTCTTTTATCAATATCTATACCGAAATTTTTTTTCAATTCTGCTGCTATCTCTTTGCTCGTAACAGAGCCGAACAGCTTTCCGCCCTTTCCTGCTTTAGCAGTTACGGTAAGCGTACAATCCTTGAGTTTTTCGGCATCTTCTGCGGCTTTTAACTTTTCCTGCTCAATTTTATACTGTTTTGACAGCTCGGCGTTTTTCATCTCGTTTATAGCCTTTGCATCTGCCTCTATCGCCAATTTATGCGGAAGCAGGTAGTTTCTTCCGTATCCGTCGGAAACATTTACAAGCTCGCCCTTTTTTCCCGAACCCTTTACGTCTTGTAACAAAATCACTTTCATTTTATATTATCCTTTCGATCGATATTTTCGGCCGCCGCAGCAAAAATCAATCCGAATATGTCTGCGCATCAGCCTTTTTATTTATTTCAAGTTCATTGATTATGGAAAGAAGTCTTTCTCTCGCCTCAGCTATGCTGACATTTTCTATCTGGCAGGCAGCCATTGTTTGGTGTCCTCCGCCCCCGAGCGACTCCATTATCACCTGAACATTGAGATCTCCCAGCGAACGGGCTGAAATACTTACCGTCTTACCTGTCTTATACATGACGAACGATGCCTTAACATTTTCTATTCCCAAAAGCTCGTCCGCAGCCTGCGCAGACACTATTCTTATATCGGGGGTATTGCTGTCCGCACAAGCTATCGCACAATAGTTGAATATTTCCGCCTCGCTTACCAGCTTATACTTCACCTTATATGTATCAATAGAATTTGAAAACAAACGCTTAACTTCGACCGTATCCGCGCCGTTGCTTTTTAGGAACGCTGCCGCCTCAAAAGTCCTTACACCCGTTCTCAACACAAAATTCTTTGTATCAAGCATAATACCCGAAAGCAAAGCCTCACTTTCAAGTCTGCTCATTGAATAATCACCGAGGTACTGAACAAGCTCCGCAGTCATCTCACTTGCCGAGGAGGCATAAGGCTCATGATAAAACACGAGCGCATTATCTATGTGATTGACCATCATTCTATGATGATCTATCACCACAACTCTTTCACAATGCTCATATACTTCCTTTGACTCAAGGAAATTCGGAGAGTGTGTATCAACAATAATAAGCAGCGTATGATCATCTATAAGTCCCAATGCTTCAGCCTCGGATTTGAATATACTTTCAAACCCCGCTTTTTCAAAGGTCGTCACGAGAGGCTTTGCCAATGTCTGCTGTCTGTCTATAACTATATAAGCATTTCTATGAAGTCCCTTAACGACTGCACTCCACATACCGATACACGCACCAACGCTGTCTAAGTCGGAATATCTATGTCCCATTATAACAACGTTGCTGCTGTTATTTACGTGATTGGTGAGTGCCGCCGCAATAACTCTTGTACGAACTTTATCACGTTTTTCTATTCCTTTTGACAAACCGCCGAAAAACTGATATGTTTCGTTCTTTTTAACGGCGACCTGATCTCCGCCTCTGCCGAGTGCCATATCAAGAGCCTGTCTTGACCAAAGCTCACACTCTTTAACAGTTGAGCCGCCTCTTCCGACACCTATCGAAATAGTAGCATTCATTCTGTCATTTATTTCTATTGCACGTATTTCTTCAAGTATCTTAAATTTCTCATCAATAAACTGCTTGATAAACCTTTCCTCAAGCACAAACAGATATCTTCCGCCGCTTATTTTTTTATAAAATCCTGTCGTTGTCGATACCCATTTTGCAATAGCCTTTTCCACCAAAACAGTTATACGGCTTGCTTCTCCCTCTTCGGAATCACGTTCAAGCTCCTCTTTATTGTCAAAAGCTATTATTGCAACAACGGGACGTGAAAGCAGATATTCGTCCGAGTTTGATTTATATGTGTTATCATCAACAAAATAAACAACCGAGCCTTCTCCCGCTTTTGCCGCAAAGACGATAAACCACTTTCCGTTTACAAAAGTATCCGTTCCGTTATCCTCATACATTGTGTCGGGATTTTTATTTGTAAGGTAGTCGGAAATAATGCAGCCCGACGGGTCTTTCCCCACGGATATATTTTCTACAAACAGACTGTTTGCAAGTACGATCTCATTATTTTTTCCGATTATAACCGCAGGCACGGAAAGACCGTTTATTCTCTCCTTGCCGGCACTTCCCAACATCGAAACGGATTCTGCGATAATGTGACATATATAGCGCCTGAGATTTACAATTCCGACAACAACCGCAACAAGTGCCGCAATCGAAATCAGCGCTTCAGCAAGGAATATATATATATTCCACCAAAAGGAACAAACTGCCATTATCAACATGGCAACCGAAAGTATCAAAAACAGGGGTGTCACATAACTTTGCCCGTTTTTCCTTCCTTTTTTCAATTTATACACCTACTTTTTAACCGCCGTTTATACCTCCATGATGATTGGCAAAATCATCGGACTTCTGCGGGTCTTATCATACAATACTTTGGATACCTCATCTTTTATTGTATTTTTTATAACGCTCCATTCATGTATGCCCTGGCGGTCACATTCATCTAAAGCATTCAGCACGGCAGATCTTGCGTCCTCCATAAGGGGTTCGCTCTCACGCACATAAACAAATCCTCTTGAAACGATATCGGGGCCGGCGGACACCTGTCCCGTTTCACTGTCAAGTGTTACAACAACAACGATAAGTCCGTCCTGTCCGAGATGTTTTCTGTCACGCAGAACTATACTGCCGACATCTCCAACACCCAGACCGTCAACCAATACCTTACCCGACGGCACACTCGGAAGCTGTTTCATAGAACTTTTGCTCAATTCTATAACATTTCCTATATCACCTATAAAAATATTTTCTCTCGGCATTCCCATTTCCATAGCAAGATTAGCGTGTTTTACGAGATGTTTCTGTTCCCCGTGTACGGGAATAAAGTATTTCGGCTTTGTCAGACCCTGAATTATTTTAAGCTCTTCCTGGCAGGCATGACCGGAAACGTGGACTTCATACATTGATTCCGAAGCTATCTTACAGCCATGTTTCATAAGCTCATTCACAACGGTACTAACCATTTTTTCATTACCCGGTATGGGATTTGCCGAAATTATAATATAATCTTCCGGACCGACCTCGACCTTTCTATGGTCGGAATAAGCCATTCTTGAAAGTGCGGACATCGGCTCTCCCTGACTTCCCGTTGTTATAAGAACTATCTGATCCTTTGAATACTGTCCGAGCATATCTATATCGATCACAAGCCCGTCCGGAACATCTATATATCCGAGTTCGGACGCAATCGTCATATTATTTATCATGCTTCTTCCCGAAAAAGCAACTTTCCTGCCGTATTTTTGAGCAACCTCAAGTATCTGATGTATTCTTCCGAGGTTTGAAGCAAACGTAGCGATAATAATTCTGCAATTCTCCGCCTCTTTAAAAAGCATATCAAAGGTGTGTCCGATTTTTTGTTCCGTAGAAGTATATCCCGGTCTTTCGGCGTTTGTCGAATCCGCCATAAGTGCAAGGACACCCTGTCTTCCCAATTCGGCAAATCTTGAAAGATCTATCATCTCCCCCGTGGTCGGCGTACAGTCGATCTTAAAATCACCCGTATGCACGATAGTACCGGCACTTGTATGTATAGCAAGTCCGACAGAATCGGGAATGGAGTGATTTACATGGATAAATTCGATCGAGAATTTTCCCAGCTTAATTCTCTGACCGGCTTTAACAACATTGAGTTTAGCCTTATTCTGAAGATTATGTTCCTTCAGTTTACTTTCTACAAGTCCGAGTGTCAGCGCAGTACCGAACACCGGTATATTCATTTGTTTAAGAAAATACGGCAAAGCCCCAATATGATCTTCGTGACCGTGTGTCAGCACAACACCCCTGATTTTGTCCTTGTTTCTCTCAAGATATGTAAAATCCGGAATTACAAGGTCAACTCCGAGCATATCTCCGTCGGGAAAAGCCATACCGCAATCGAGAAGAAACATATCATCTTCACATTCAAAAAGCGTAATATTTTTTCCTATTTCATTCAATCCGCCCAAAAATGTGATTTTCACACTTGATTCGCCCTTAGAATATTTCATGCTCTTAGGAACGAAATCACTTTTACGGGGATTATAAGCGGAGCGCAAACTCCTTTCGCCCTTTTGTGTATTCGGCAGCGTTCCCTCTATTGTACGCTCAAATGCCGCCCCTTTTTTGCCTATCTGCTGGTCCGGCAGCTTAGGCTGTGTCATAATTCTGTCAAATAAATTTGACTTGTTCTCTGTCATAGAACCAATTCTGCGCATAGACCCGTTTTTTGAATAATTGACCCTGGAAAAATTTCTTCCTTTTCCGTTTTTTGATGCGCCTTTTCTGTTAAATTCCGATACCACTTAATTACCTCCATCATCAATTTTTAATTTAAACAATATTTTGCTTTTTTAATTCTCCGAACAAAAACCGTTATAGTCTATTTTACTCTTACTGACTTAATCTGTCAATAGTATTTTGCCCCCAACAATTGTATTTTAATTAAATAAAGTTAAATTTATCGCATGAAAGTATTGATTGTATAATAAATTTTGGATATAATTAACATACTACATAAAATTTTTCTGGGGGAATAATTTTGAAGAAGGTTGAAATATTTTCAGACGGAGCTTGCAGCGGAAATCCGGGTCCCGGCGGCTGGGGTACAATCCTCAGATATAACGGTCATGAAAAGGAATTATCGGGAGGAGAAGCAAAAACCACAAATAACCGTATGGAGCTTATTGCCGTGATTGAGGGACTAAAAGCGTTGAAAGAGCCTTGCGAGGTAACGGTAACAAGCGATTCGCAATATGTATGCAACGGCATAACAAAAGGCTGGGCAGAAAAATGGCAGAAAAATAACTGGATAAAATCCGACAGAACAAAGGCTAAAAATCCCGAATTGTGGGGGGAACTTCTCGAACTGACGAAGAAACACAACGTAAAGATGATATGGGTAAAAGGACACAACGGAAACCCCGAAAATGAACGCTGCGACAGGTTAGCAGTCAGAGAGGCAGAAAAATACAAAAATAAAATATAGTTTTTGTATAAATTACATAAATTATCGTAAACCGAAAAATATATCATACTAATTTACTATGAATTAGCAAAAAACTATTGATTTATTGAAAATATTGCGGTATTATGTATTTGTCGGGAAAACTGAGCAAGAATAATATTACATTTCTTATTCAATTTATTCCCATAATAATATACAGAATCGAGGTCGATTTTTTTGATAAAAAGGGTATATGCCGATAATGCTGCCACGACAAAATTAAGTGAACGTGCTTTCGATGCAATGAAACCGTATTTTACAGAAATTTACGGAAATCCGTCAAGTCTTTATACCGAAGGTGTCAATGCAAGGAAAGCGGTCGATAAAGCAAGAGATGATATTGCGGTATGTCTTAACGCACAGCCGAACGAGATTTTTTTCCTTTCGGGCGGAAGTGAAGCCGATAACTGGGCAATAAAGGGTGCAGCCGAGCTTGGCGAAAAAAAAGGCAGGAAACACATTATTTCAAGCAAGTTTGAACATCATGCCGTTCTTCATACGCTTGAATATCTCGAAAAGCACGGTTTTGAGGTCACTCTTCTTGATGTACATGAGGACGGTTTGGTTCGTCCCGATGAACTTGAGGCTGCTATAAGAGAAGATACGGCTCTTATCACAATAATGTATGCCAATAATGAAATTGGCACGATCCAACCGATAAAGGAACTTGCGGCTATCGCAAAAAAGCATGGTATTATATTCCACACCGATGCCGTACAAGCTGTCGGTACAATTCCGGTCGATGTTAAGGATCTGGGGGTTGATATGCTTTCACTCTCATCGCATAAATTTCACGGTCCGAAAGGTGTCGGCGCTCTGTATGTCCGCAAGGGCATAAGGCTGCCGAATCTTGTACACGGCGGTGCGCAGGAAAGAGGTTTGAGGGCAGGAACGGAAAATATTGCAGGAGTTGTCGGAATGGCTGAAGCGTTGAAAGAATCCGTTGAGGTAATGCCGGAAAGAAATAAGCGGCTTGAAAAGATGCGTGACAGACTTATCGACAATTTACTGAAAATCGACCGTTCAAGAATTAACGGTGACAGAACAAACAGACTTCCGGGAAATGTAAATATGTGTTTTCAGGGAATAGAGGGCGAATCACTTTTGCTCAGCCTTGATCTCAAGGGTATTTCCGCCTCGTCCGGTTCCGCCTGCACATCAGGTTCGCTTGATCCGAGTCATGTACTTCTCTCTATCGGTCTGCCGCACGAAATTGCTCACGGCTCGATAAGAATGACTTTCAGCACCGAAAATACAGAAGATGATATAGACTATATTCTCTCCGTACTCCCACCCATAGTAGACAGATTAAGGTCAATGTCGCCGCTATGGGAGAAGATTATCAAAAATGATAAATAAGTAATACTATATTTATGAAAGGTGATTATTATGGCATACAGTGAAAAAGTTATGGATCATTTCGCAAATCCGAGAAATGTCGGTGAAATGAAAGATGCCGACGGTATCGGTGAAGTAGGCAACCCCAAATGCGGTGATATAATGAAAATGTACATTAAGGTTGACAACGACGTTATCACGGACGTAAGTTTTAAAACCTTCGGCTGCGGTGCAGCTATTGCAACAAGCTCAATGGCAACCGAGCTTGTAAAAGGTCACTCCATTGAAGATGCGTTAAAGCTCACTAATAAGGCGGTTATGGAAGCTCTTGACGGACTTCCGCCCGTAAAGGTACATTGTTCTGTACTTGCCGAGCAGGCTATAAAAGCCGCAGTAAGCGACTACTACACACGTCAGGGCATTGACCCCACTCCTATTGTCGGTGAAATACATGACTGCGAAGAATGTTCGTTTGAAGAATAAGTTTCTAAGCATACTCACGGAAAAGTTTATTTAAATATTAAAAAATCAAGACGGTTTCGTAAAATTTGTTGAAACCGTCTTGATTTTTTGTTTTATAGAATATTCGGTTTTTATGTCAACACTCACCGAAATCGGCATTTATCTTTCTAAACGTCCCCGACACTATTGGGTATTATTGAGAAGATTTCTGCAAGTCAGAAAAATTACCAAAGATATTGCCATATTCCATATAAACATCGGAGCATCTAAAAGTGTAGCAGCAATCGAACCCCAAAAACCGGCACATGAGGATAATACAAATAATCCGGCGATTACACCCGGTATGATAGCCATCACTATAACAGACATATAGAATGTGATAAAAACACCTCCCGTACTGTCAACGCCAACTATACGCTGCGCAAGTATATTTGACGATATGTATATACAGCCGAAACTTCCGTATGTAACGGCACATATTATAATGTCAAGTATATTTCCGCCAACAAAAATGCCGAGCAGCGTAAATGTTATAATACCGTCGGTAAACGGCTTAATAATTCCTGTCGCCGCCGCCATAATGAGTTTCTTTACCGCATTATCGGGAATCAGATATATGTACGGCTTTGTAAGCTCCTTGACCCAATCTCCTGATGCACTGAAAAAAAACTGAACATATGACAGTATTATAACCGCGGCAAGATATATGATTGTCGGATTAACGGACGGCATAGCACTTCGTATTCCAAAACCTATGATAAATGCGATAAATATAAGAACAAACGTATTTATGTTAAAAAACATAAACCTCGAACGTCTGCTCCCCTCAAGGATATGCTTGTAAAATATTGCACTTGCCCCGTGTCCTTTCTTTATACCGGTCTTGCGGAGTTTTATTTCTCTGTCCCCCATCATGACCTTGTCGCTCATCTTTCCCTCACGTATCGACTCACGAAATTCATGATAGCTTTCGGCACTTGAAAGAACATCTTCATAATAGTCCGGCTTGGATTTTACAAGGACTATGATACTGACTGCGGCGGTCAGAACCGTAAGGGCGGCAAAAATTGCAATTTTCACCGCATCACCCGCCATAACGGCAAAAATAAAACCGTGCAGCCAGCCTATTATCGGAATAAATTCAAGTATCGGCAAAGATACGGCATTAAGGATATTATCAGCGGTCACACCATTGGCAAATATATGATATAAAGCAGTACATACCGCAAAAAATACAACCGCATATATAATGTACTTCATTATCCTTGCCCTTACGGGGTGATTGCAGGCAAGACAAAATATCATGAGAGTTGCAAGCTGAACCACGGCTAACATAAGAATTATACCCAAAATAAGAAGTAATGCCTGCGGCACGCTTATATCAAACATATTTATAACCATACCGCCGTATGCGGAGAACGTTACGACAAGCACAAGCATGGTCGCAAGCCTTCTGCCTACCCCGTAAATCAAAATAAGTTTCGGTGATACGGGTGATATAAATATATTATTCACGTCACTCAATGAAAAGAAACTTGTGCCGGAACTAAGACCTTTCAGCATAATCGGTATGCTTATGAAAAAAAGAATAGCAAGATATCCTCCGCTAAGAAGCCTTATGTCAAAAATATCACCGACAGAAGAATTGTCCGTACCAGAAACAAACCCGATTACTGCCCCGTAAATCATGCTGATAATTATAAACAGATAGAGCAAAAATTTCAGAGGGTGACGCAGCGTATCAACTATTGCATTTTTTAAATTTTTTCTCAATAAATAAAGAATTGCCCTCATACAGTGACATCACTCCCCGTTAAAATCTCATAATTCAAATTATTCCTTAACCCTATGCATTCCGCTGAGATCCGCTACCAAAATACAGCCAGTTGTACAATTTTTCGCACAAACACCAAAATCGGTACAATCAGTGCATTTATCGTAATCAATGACCGCAACATTGTCCTTTACGGTTATTGCACCCATAGGACATACCTTTTCACACTTTTTACAGCCTATACAGCCGTTCGAGCATACTTTTCTCGTTAGCGCACCCTTGTCTTTATTGCTGCAAGTCACAACAACTCTCTCAACATCGGCAACAAGCGAAATAAGGTTATTCGGACAGGTACGCGCACAAAGTCCGCAGCCTATACATTTTTTCGCATTTACTCTTGCCACTCCGTCCTCAATACATATTGCATCCTGCGGACAGACATTAGCACAATCCCCCAATGCAAGACAGCCGTAACTGCAGCTTCCCTTTCCTCCGTACATCAGCTTTGCCGCAGCACAACTCTTTATTCCCTCATACAGAAATTTATCTTCCGTCCTGCTGCAATCTCCTCCGCAGTGTACAACTGCAACTTTTTCTATAACATCTGCAAATTCTACACCTAAAATATCGCTTAGCTGCCTTGATACGGCATCTGCCCCCGGTACACACAAATTTGTGGGAGTATCCGGATTTTCGCATAGCGCTTTAGCATATCCGTCACAACCGGCAAAACCGCAGGCTCCGCAATTTGCCCCCGGCAAACAGTCCCTGACGGCAGGAAATCTTTCGTCCTCCTTTACTGCCATTAACTTTGATGCAACCACGAGTACGGCAGCACATACTATACCTATTATAACAACGGGGATAACCGCTGTAAGAATTGAATCCATTTTACGGCACCTCCATTATCCGAAAAGATTTTCCACAACTCCGCCAAATCCGAGGAATGACAAAGATGTAATTGCCGCTGCAATAAGCGTTATCGGCAGTCCCTTGAAACTTTTCGGAATGTCGCTTCCCTCAATAGTGGAACGCACTCCGGAAAACATTACCATTGCAAGGAAAAAACCCAGACCGCTTCCGAGCGAATTAACCATAGCCTCAACAAAAGTATATCCCTCATCTATATTGAGTATTGTAACACCCAATACGGCGCAGTTTGTTGTTATAAGCGGAAGATATACACCCAATGATTTATGAAGTGACGGTATAAATCTTTTAAGCACAATTTCAACAAGCTGAACAAGTGCAGCTATTACCAGAATGAAAACAATCGTCTGTAAATATCCGAGGTCATTCGGAACAAGGAGATACATCTGTATGGGATAGGTAGCCGCAGTCGCCATAAGCATTACAAATATTACCGCAATACTCATACCCGCAGCGGAGTCGAGTTTTTTTGATACCCCGAGAAACGGACATATACCCAAAAATCTTGAAAGTACATAGTTATTTATAAATACTGCCGAAAGCAGTATTATAATCAGCTTAGTCATTTTCAGCAGCCTCCTTTACAGCATTGTTACAGCCTGCTTTTCCGCAAACCTCCGCCTGCGGACAACCCTGACAGCCGAAATCTTTTTTCTTAGGCTTATTCTTTGCAAACTTATTGACAGCAGCTATCAGCAGACCGAACACGAAAAATCCTCCCGGTGCCATGGTCATAATAGATATATGATTATCCGCAAGCACGGGTATTTCAATTCCGCAGAATGTACCGTTGCCGAATATCTCACGCAGAGTTGCCATAAGGAACAATGCAAGTGTAAATCCCGCACCCATTCCCACGGCATCTACCGCAGAGTCAAATACGCCGTTCTTATTCGCAAACATTTCTGCTCTTCCGAGTATTATACAGTTTACAACTATAAGCGGCAGATATATACCGAGTGACTCATCAAGTGCAGGTGAAAAAGCCTTAACAAGCATCTGTACCATTGTTACAAAACCCGCTATAAGTACGATATAGCACGGAATACGTACTGTATTCGGTATAACCTTTCTCAATGCCGATATTACTATGTTCGAGCAGAGCAAAACTATCGTTGCAGCCGCACCCATTCCGAGTGCATTTATAACACTTGTCGAAGTTGCAAGTGTCGGGCAGGTTCCCAATACAAGTACCAAAACAGGATTTTCTTTTATAAGACCTTTTGTAAAATTTTTAAGTGTATTCATCACTCCGCCCCCTTTACAACTTTATATGCTTCAAACGCACTTCCGACAGCCTTTTTATATGCAGTCGATGAAATCGTAGCTCCCGTTATCGCATCAACACTCTGATAATCATTTGCTGTTTTTCCGACATATTTTTCACGGTAGCCCGATCCGTTGTCAACAACACGTGACCCTATACCGCTTGTTTCACTATGCGATAAGGTTTTTACGGCTTCTATCGTACCGTCGTTTTTGATACCGCATATAAGTTTGATATCTCCGCCGTATCCCTTTTGTGTCATCATAAATACATATCCGCTGTCGCCGCTGCCTTTATAAACCTCAGTGACCCCATCGGGTAAATTTTTAACCTTCATCATTTCAAAGGAATTCGCTTCTTTAAGCACCTCCGACCTTGCCTGCGCCGCCGCCTCTTCCTCGGCAGCCTTTATTATCGGCTGCGTTATGCCGTTTATATAGGCAAGAAGTGCCGTTACTACAAGACATATCGCTCCCAGTACAGCTATCGGCTTTATTATATCTTTCATGCCTCGGCACCTCCTGTCAGCGGCTTATTTCTTGTAAGTCTTGATATATATGGCGTAAATATATTCATCAGAAGTATAGAGAACGATACTCCCTCCGGAAGATTACCGTAAAATCTTATAAGCACGGTAATAAGTCCGCAGCCTATTCCGAAAATCACCTTTCCCCATTTGGTTGACGGCGTTGTTGCATAATCAGTAGCCATAAAGAAAGCACCAAGTAGCAGTCCTCCGGAAAGGAGCTGGAACAAAACATCTTTGCCGCAAATAAATGACATAACGGCAACCGTTCCGATAAATGCAAGAGGTGTATGGAAAGATATCACACGTCTTATCAGAAGATAAGCACCCCCAAGCAAAAGTGCGGCAGCACAAGTTTCTCCAATACAGCCTCCGTGTGTTCCGAGAAACAGCGAAAGGTATGACGGCAGCTTTTCTCCCTTAGCTTCGGCAACAAGGGGTGTTGCACCGGATACTGCATCAGCACCGTCAATAGAATTGGGTATCACCCATGTTGTCATTGGCCCCGCAAAAGCGGTCAGCATTATTATTCTCGCTGTTATTGCGGGGTTAGCGAAATTCTGACCTATCCCGCCGAACAGCTCCTTTACAACTATAATTGCCGCAACACTTCCAAAAACAGCCTGCCATATCGGTATTCCGACAGGCAAATTGAATGCAAGCAATATACCCGTTACAACAGCGGAAAGATCCGAAATCGTAACATCTCTTTTACACAGTTTCTCAAATAAAAATTCGGAAAGCACACAACTGACAACACATACTGCGACCACTATAAGACTTCTGTATCCGAATATAACCACGGATGCTATCAATGCAGGCACAAGTGCGATTATGACATCAAGCATTATTTTTTGAGTTGTACGCTTACCGCCTATATGGGGGGAAACTGAAGATATCAACTTACTCATTTCTTTTCCTCCTTTTTGGCTGCAAGATATTTTCTAAGCATTATTTTAGCGAGCTTATTAGTCTGGACAAGCGGTCTGTTAGCAGGACAGACAAATGAACAGCAGCCGCATTCCATACACAAGTCAACACACAGCCTTTCCAATTCTTCGGGAGAGTTATTGTTGTAGGCTCTGAATATTTCCCTCGGTTCAAGCCTTAACGGACAATGATTAAGACAAGCTCCGCAGCTTATACAGGGAGTCATCTTCAACGGTGCGGCGTCCTTTTCGTCCATTGCTATTATTGCATTTGTATTTTTAAGTACAGGCTCATCGAGTGACGGCACGGCAATTCCCATCATAGGCCCCCCGTATAATACTTTAGCAGGAGTTCCGTTCGTACCGCCTGCTCCGTCAAGCAAATCTTTTATTGATGTACCTATCGGTGCGATAACATTTTTAGGTTCTTTTACCGCCGAGCCGTCAACCGTTATGCATTTTTCGACAAGCGGTATTCCTTTTTCGAGGTATTCCGCAATAAATGCAAGTGTTGTCACATTTATTACAATCACCCCGACATCAAGCGGAAGTCCTCCCCTCGGTATCACTTTTTTCACCGTGTTATATACCAGTACCTTTTCTCCGCCCTGCGGATATACGGACGGAAGTACGTGTACTTCGACACCCTCGGTTTTCTCGGCAAGCTCCTTCATTTTTTCAATAGCTTTACGTTTATTATTCTCTATACCGATAATAAAGCGTTTAACACCCATATACTTTTTTAGTGCCTCAATACCGCTGAAAACGTATTCTCCCTTGTCTATCATTGTACGGGTGTCCGATGTAATATAAGGCTCACATTCGGCGGCATTGATTATTACTGCGTCAATTTTGGACAAATCCTTAACATTCAGCTTGACAAAGCTCGGAAAACCCGCACCGCCCAGACCAACAACTCCGCTTTCCTTTACTGCGGCGACAAAACTCTCAAAATCCTTAACATTCGGCGGCTTTATTCCCTCACAAAGTTCCTGTTTACCATCGGTTTCGATAACAACGCAGGGCATCATGTTTCCTTGTGAAGAAATCATCTCATCAATTTTTTTGACCGTACCCGAAACACTCGAATGAATGTTTGAAGATACAAAACCGTCTGCCTCTCCGATAAGCTGACCGACCTTTACCGTATCACCACGCTTAACAACCGCTTTTGCCGGCTTTCCTATATGCATGACCATAGGTATTGTTACGGATTTCGGAATTTCAATTCTTACAGGCGCACAGTCGGCGGTGTTTTTCATATGCGGCACCTTTATACCGTGCAATTTCATAATTTCTCCTCCGTTCATACTTTTATGTACCCTTGTTACCGACTAACTAATAACAAAAAATGACAGGTACATATAAATTCTATGCTTAAAAAGCATAAGCATTATTATTATACTATATTTTTCGACGATAACCAACAGATTTTTTTAATAAATTGCGTATTTCCTGATTTTTCATTTATTTATGACCACAATATTTCTATTTTGTATATAAATTCACAATATACCGCATAAAAAATTCACCCGACTGTTGATATGAACAATAGCTCATAAACAATCGGGTGTACCATATTGTAAAAATCTTTAACTGCAGCTCTTTATAACACCGCAAGCTATTTTCTTTCCTGATGCTCCTGCGGGTTGTGTTCTGAAATCATCAGACATATCATGGATAACTACCGTTTTTCCTATTATGTCTTTTACACGAAAGCGGTTTGTAAGGACTTGACAATAAGCCCTTCCGTCATTTGATAACAGCGGCGGCAAATCCCACGCATGGAACGGATGCATATCATCATTCGGATTAAAATGTGCAGCAGTATCTGCAAAATCCTTTCCCGTGCATGAAATTCCGCCATGAATGTGGAATGCAAAAAAATTACCCGTGCTGTTTTCGGGCAACCCCATTATATCCGCAGCAACTAAAACTCCGTTACGTTTTTGGAAGAACAGCACCTTTCCGATTATATCGGAATTATCCTCTCCTCCCCTTATATTTGCTAACGCACTAAAACATCTGTCATTATACATAAATAATCACCGATATCATATTATGTATAATACGTGTATTCATTTACATAATTCATTTAAAACTTAGCTGCTCGATATAACCACTCTCACATATTCAACCCCATTCCGACAGGTAAATTTACTATTGCGGAACGGCTCGTAAGAGTCGCTCTCGATACCTATCTATCCACACCGATAGGCAAATTCGCTATCGCGGAAACAGACTCCCTCACACAAAAACCAAAGCGAACGCAAGTGAGCAAACCGCGTATTGGCAGCGGAGGCACTCCGCCCGCAAGCCTTTTGAAAAAGGCTTGACCTAAAACTGATGTTTACTCACCATGAGTTTTTACGGCGGGGTGGCTCGTTAGAGCCACTCACGATACAGACCTACCCATGCCGACAGGTAAATTCGCTATCGCGGAAACAGACTCCCTCACACAAAAATCAAAGCGAACGCAAGTGAGCGAACCCGCGTATTGACTGCGGAGGCACTCCGCCGGCGGCACTCCGCCGGGATTGGTTCACTAAGGCATTGACAAGGGGACGCCCTCTCGCAGGGCGTCCCCTCTTTAAAAACAGTCCACCGGACTGTTTTTAAATTCACCCCTTGCCCAGGCGTGAAGGAGAAGAGATTTCGCCGTCTGCGGACGGCGACCAAAGGCTCTGCCTTTGGAAACCGCAAGCCTTTTGAAAAAGGCTTGACCTAAAACTGATGTTTACTCACCATGAGTTTTTATGGCGGGGTGGCTCGTTAGAGCCACTCACGATGCAGACTTACCCATACCGACAGGTAAATTCGCTATCGCGGAAACAGACTCCCTCACACAAAAATCAAAGCGAACGCAAGTGAGCGACCCCGCGAATTGACAGCGGAGGCACTCCGCCGGGATTGGTTCACTAAGGCATTGACAAGGGGACGCCCTCTCGCAGGGCGTCCCCTCTTTAAAAACAGTCCACCGGACTGTTTTTAAATTCACCCCTTGCCCAGGCGTGGAGGAGAAGAGATTTCGCCGTCTGCGGACGGCGACCAAAGGCTCTGCCTTTGGAAACCGCAAGCCTTTTGAAAAAGGCTTGACCTAAAACTGATGTTTACTCACCATGAGTTTTTATGGTGGGGTGGCTCGTTAGAGCCACTCACGATGCAGACTTACCCATACCGACAGGCAAGTTTATTATCGCGGAAACAGACTCCCTCACACAAAAACCAAAGCGAACGCAAGTGAGCGACACCGCGTATTGACTGCGGCGGCACGCCGCCGGTGGCACTCCGCCGGTGGCACGCCGCTGGTGGAGCGGCTCGTTAGAGCCGTTATAAATCTTGTAAATCAGCATCGGGTATATCATTCTCAAGATTATCTCTTGCGAGATCATTGTCAATTTCTTTATAAACCGAAGATATGGGTCTTTCGCTGTCGGCAGTCTTTGTATGCCACACCTTTTGATGTGGCGGTTCGGTATCGGCAACTATCGGATTTGCCTTTTCTTTTCCGTGTTTCGCCTTTCCTTGTATTTCGGGTACAGCAGTTTCCGTATTTCTTTCCTTGCTATGAGTTCTCTCTGTACGTTTCATTCCCTGCTTAGCCATCTAATCACCTCAATGATAGTATGACTTGTACCGACTATTTTATACTGTATTCATTTCTTAAAATAGAGTAGATTGACATATCACATATTCCCTGATTATTTAAACCTGCCTGTCTTAGCGTTCCCTCATATTTTAATCCGCATTTTTTCATTACACCACCCGAATGGGGGTTATTCACATCATGCGTAGCCTCTATACGGTTTAATCCTACCTCCTCAAATAAAAATCTGATAACACGGCTAAAAGCCTCAGTTGTTATTCCCTTGTGCCAATAATCCCTACCAATACAATACCCTATATTTGCACAAGCAGTATCTTCTCGCATTTTAACTACACTAATCGTTCCGATAACTTGCTTTGTCTGCTTAAATTCGATAACCCAATAATATTCCTCATCTTTGTAATTTTCTATACAGCTTTGTATATATGACCGTACGTCACTAACATCTTTATAGGCTTCCCAAGTCATAAACTTTGTCACTTCGGGATCGGACGCCCAATTATTGAACATATCCTCCGCATCATCTATTCTGAATTTTCTCAAAATCAGCCTTTCCGTTTCAAGCTGATTTGTACCCTTATGTTTCATACTTATTCACTCCCAATTCATACTTTTTGCGCCGTTATAGGCAATATTCGGCAAAATATGACAGCATATAACAATTATATCCTAAAATTACAACAAAACAAGGCCGCCCCTTGACAGAACGACCTCGTTTCAGCTAAAACACATACATTACCACGCAACAAGTGAGGGTACGGTTAATTCGGCATTTAAGCCTCTACTCACTCCCGCAATCAGAAAAGACCACCGCCAAAACCGGGATAAATACTGTAAGATGATGACTCGGCCTCACTATTCGATGTTTCGTCTGAAGCCTTCTCACCGAGAGTTACATCTAACTCAACAGTCTTGCCGTCACGATAAACGGTTACTTTAACTTTATCCCCTGCCTTATGGTTAGAAATGGCACTTCTAAGATCGGTAGAATTTGAAATTTCCTCATCGCCCACTTTTGTTATGCAGTCATAAATCTTTATACCTGCTTTTTCGGCAGCAGAATTTTTGTTAACCGAAGATACATAAACACCCAATCTGTCTACTCTGTATCTGAACATCGACTCTTGATCGGTCACGTCAACATAGCTGATACCGAGTTCCGCCTTTCCGCTTACATAACCCTTTGTCTTGAGATCTTCAAGAATATCAAGTATATCATTAACGGGTATCGCAAAACCGAGTCCCTCAACACTTGTTCCGCTTGAGGAAGAATTAGACTTAGCAACAATAATTCCTATAAGGTTTCCGTTTGCATCAAACAAACCGCCGCCGGAATTTCCGGGATTTACTGCCGCATTTGTTTGTAGAAGTTTCATTGTTTTGCCGTCAAGCTGAATTTCTCTATCAAGCGCACTTATAATACCGTCTGTTACTGTACCGCCCAATCTGCCAAGCGGATTTCCTATTACTATCGCTGTTTGACCTACGGACAATTTTGCGGAATTTCCGAAAATGGCAGTCGTAAGACCCTTTTCGTCAATTTTCAGCAACGCAACGTCAAGAGTTGAGTCCCTTCCTATGAGTTTTGCCTCGTATGTCTTTTCATTTGTCAGACGAACCTCTATCTCCGAAGCACCATCTATAACATGATTATTTGTGATTATATATCCGTCCTCGGAAATAATGACTCCGCTTCCGGCAGACTGCTGAACATACTGTCCGTAAAATGAATCATAAGTTGTCGTTTCCGTTGTAATTTCAACAACCGAATCCTTAACTTTACTAACGACGTCTTGTATCGTTGTAGGTGCTACTTCCGTATCACTCGCCTGCGTTATCTTGAGAACAGAACCGTCCTTATCGTTTGAGGACTCTTCATTCGATGATTCAGACGTTGATACGGAATTTCTGTTAGCGAAATACGAGCCGAGAAATCCGCCGCCTACTCCGACACCGAGTGAAAGTACGAGTGCGGCTGCAATACAAGCAACTAATTTTCCCTTAGACTTTTTCTTTTCCTGCACGGGAGCGGAATATATATCCCCCTGCGGCATTTCCGAACCGCTGTTTTTTCCGTACGTATCGTATTTCACCATTCCCTGCGTTGGCACGGCATATCCGCTGTAATCGTACGGACCGACGTTTCTTTTATAAGTATCGGGTTCTCCGTTTTGATGTACTGTGTTTTGGGCTGAAGCATACGAACCTGTATTTACAGGCTCTGCACCCGCCTGCTCATTGTATGAATTTTCCGGTGCAGTCGAAACTTCAAACTCATTCTTACGTTCCGAATCCGTAACGTTTCTGTCGATGTTTTCAAAATTCTTGTCATCCATAAATATAACCCCCATTTAATAAATATCTTTTTGCTGACAATGATATTATAAAACATACCGATAGAAAATGTGTCAACAAATATAATATTATTTTAAAACAATATTTTAATACTCACTTAAATTTTTTTAAGTAATCAATAAAATTACGTCCGAATATGTTTTAACTCAAATAAACGGATTTGTCAAGTATAAATTCAAATTTTACGGTGATATATTTACCGAATTAGTATTTGTAATTTTGAGGATATTATGATAAAATAAACTTGAGAACAATCGGTATGGATTATCATTAGTAATAGGAGTGAGAAAAAATTGAAAACAAATTTTCATACGCATACGTACCGTTGCCTCCACGCAATAGGCAGTGAAAGAGATTATGTCGAACAAGCCGCCGCAAAGAAATTTGATATGTTGGGATTTTCCGATCACGCTCCGTTTCCCGATAGGGATTACGGATTGAGAATGAAATTTGATGAGCTTCAAGACTATATAAATGAAATAGACAAACTCAAAACGGAATATGCGGATACACTTAAAATATATAAAGGTCTCGAAATAGAATATCACCCGTATTACATGGAATATTATACGACCCTTTTAAAAAAGTTCAAGCTCGATTATCTCGCACTCGGCGAACATACATACACCACAAAATCGGGTTATTTCAGAAATATTTTCTTTGCGGAGAACACAAAAGACTATACTGATTATGCCTCAAGCATATCGGAAGCTCTCGGCACGGGTTTTTTCGCATTTCTTGCGCACCCCGACCTTATGATGAATAACGAATTTGCATGGGATAAAAACTGCGACAAAGCCTGCGATCTGATATTAAGTGCAGCCGAAAAATATGATATTCCGCTTGAATACAATGCAAACGGTTTCAGGAAAGGAATATCGGATTTCCCTGACGGAAGGCGTTATCAATATCCCGATGACCGATTCTGGAAACTGATAAGCGGCAGTAAAATTCGTGTAATAATAGGTTCGGACTGCCATAGACCCGAACAGCTTTACGATGATGCCGTAGTTTATGCGGAAAAAAAGTGTGCCGAGCTTAAACTTAATGTAGTCGATTTCCCGTTTTAGATGTATTCTGTTTAAGATAAATAAATTTTTATAAAATGATAAAATTTCCCGTATCGGTAATTATTTTTAATAATTATTTCACGGTAATTACAAAGGGTGGTCAAATGAAAAATATAGGACTTAAAAAAATTATCGCATTGGTTATTGCCTTATCGGTATTTTCGAGTACTTCTGCCTGCAGCGTGAACAACAATAACAAGCCCGTTCAAGCATCGGAAAGCTCCGCACAATATTCTGCGGAAAAAAATCAACCCCAAAAAAATGAAACGGAAAACAGCACGGATACCTCAAAATCCGAAATCACTCAACCCGATCCCGTAATCAGCATTGACGATGATTCGTCCGACACTTACGATTTTCCGGACGAATGGCAGGACAACGGTATATTTTCCGCAAAATATCAAAGAGCTTATGAGATAGTCAAAAACATGAGCATCGAAGAAAAAGTAGGACAAATAATTCTCGCAAGGTGTCCGACAGTTGATGCCGTACCGGAGGCAAAAAAATTCCACCTCGGAGGATATGTACTTTTCGGAAGAGATATTGACGGTAAAACGAAAAGTAAAATAGCCGGAGATGTACGATCATATATAAATTGTCAGGACATACCTATGGTAATAGCAACGGACGAAGAGGGCGGAACGGTAAGCAGACTCAGTCTGAACGATGAGCTGACAAAAACTCCGTTCAAATCCCCCCGTGAGCTGTTTGACGAAGGAGGTCTTGATGCGATAATAGAAGATACTAAAAATAAGTGCAGGCTTATGAAGAGTCTCAACATTGATACAAATCTTGCGCCTGTATGTGATATAAGCAAGACGGAGGGAGATTTTATGTATGACCGTTCTCTCGGTCAAAATCCCGATATAACGTCCGATTACGTAAGCAAATTCACAAAGACAAGTCAAGAAAGAGGCATTTCCGTTACGCTTAAACATTTCCCCGGATACGGAAATAACCCCGATACACATACTTCCTATGCTGTTGATAAGAGAACCTACGAAACATTCCTTAACAACGATTTTCTCCCGTTTAAAGCGGGAATTGAAGCGGGTGCGCATATAGTACTCGTAAGTCATAATATCGTTGAATGTATGGACAAAAACAATCCTGCCTCACTTTCACCCGATGTGCATGAAATATTGAGGAATGAATTAGGATTTACCGGCATAATTATAACAGATGATCTTGCAATGGACGCCATAGGAAAATATGTGACCGACAGCTCACCGTATATAAAGGCAGTAAAAGCAGGAAATGATATGATTTGTGTCAGTGACTATGTAACGGCATACAATGACATTTTATATGCCGTAAACAATGAAATGATAGATGTCAAATTGATAGACCATGCCGTAATGCGTATTCTGGCATGGAAAATGGTCAAAAATATGTTATGACCTCTTATTCGTCAATTACCTCTTCTATTATATCCGTATAAATATCGGGAGGATTTGCACCGTCGATTTGCTCGACAGTATCTCCGTTTTTCAGAAATATAACGCATGGTATATTTTCAACACCGTAATGTATTGCAATATCCGGCGACTGCTCTATATCTACTGCATATATATTTATGCGTTCACTGTAATTTTCTGCAATTTCCTCCATTACGGTTTCAAGTGCCATACTTTTTGTATCCATATATTCATAAAAAAATACAAGTGCAGTACCTCTCTCAAGTTTTTCCTCAAAGTCATATGAGTCTATATGTATGATATAATCGTCCATTTTTCTCTCTCCTGATATTTTGATATCGGGTCTTCCCCGTCCGCCTGCATAACACCTGACGGGTGTCCGTGTCTGTAAGCATAAAAAATTATCATTTTTATAAAAACGCCATTTTTCGCAAAATAAAGATGATATTATAAACAAGGTTCTTTTATTTGTTTTTAAAGCCGTTATCGAGCGCAACTCTTAAAGCAACAGCAGTCTTTCCGACAAAAGGAAGAAGCCTTTGCTGAAATTTCAGCGCATAAATTATTCCCATTGCCATAAGCATTACATAAGCCACGCTGATGCCAACCGACAAAAGCAAAACGACCACTGTCTGAAGAGCAGGAATGGCAGATAAAAGCAGATAAATGAGAAAATCAGCAAAATAAAACAGTGAAAAAAAAACGAAAAGAGTCCCACCCTGAAATGTATGGAAACGAAGGTCGGGATTGTTCTTCTCGACAGCAAAGTGTCCGATTACAAAAAGAACACCTATATATGAAATTGCCGATAAAAATTTGATATTGCCGTTGTTCTCGTTCATATTGCACCTCCGAATTTGTATATAATACATTCTATAATATAAGAGTAAAAAATGCAAGTGGGAACTGTATGACGGCATGAGAATATATAAGACATATTTTTCATATATTATGTTGAGAAAGCTAACGAGGCATAGCCTCAAGAAAGGAATGAAGCAAAATGACAGGATATTATCCTGAAGGCAGACTTATTACCACGGCGGAAAATATAGCCGCCATGCAGTCCATGTCCTCACTTACCGATGCTTACCACGAAGGCAGAATACTTGAGGGCAGAGCTGTTGTATGCGATTCTGCGCATAATCTTATTGTTGATCTCGGAATAATGAAGGGAATAATCCCAAGAGAGGAGGGTGCCATCGGAATCAGGGAAGGTACTGTAAGAGATATTGCAGTCATATCGAGGGTGAACCGTCCGGTATGTTTTGTTATTACCGATTTTACAAAAAATGAAGCGGGAAAAACCGTTGCCGTCCTATCAAGAAGGCTTGCCCAGGAAAGATGTATGCATGAATATATCGAAACCCTTATTCCCGGTGATATTATTGATGCAAAAATAACTCATCTTGATTCTTTCGGTGCTTTTGCCGATATAGGCTGCGGCATAGTGTCATTGCTGCCGATTGACTCAATATCGGTATCAAGAATAGATCACCCCAGGGAACGTTTTTCGGTCGGAATGGAGATAAAAGCAATAGTAAAATCATTCGACGGCGGAAGGATAAGCCTGACCCATAAGGAGCTTCTCGGAACATGGGAGGAAAATGTAAGACGTTTTGAAATAGGAGAAACTGTCGCCGGTATCATACGTTCTGTTGAGGAATACGGTGCATTTGTCGAGCTTGCTCCTAACCTTGCAGGGCTTGCCGAAATGAAAGATAATATAAGGGCAGGTCAGCAGGCAAGCGTTTATATCAAAAATATAATTCCCTCAAGAATGAAAATAAAACTCATTATCATAGATACCTTTGACTACCAGTATCAGCCGAACACGCCCGAATATTTTTACCATGGAGATCATATCGACAGGTTCAGATATTCCCCTCCGTCATCAGACAAAATTATTGAAACCGATTTTTCTCCCGTGCAGAGCTGCGAACCGGTTTTGCTCGGCATTTAGATAAAACCGGCACGGACTCGGTATAAAGACTCATTTAACGACGGAAATAAGTAAGAAAACAAGGGATTGCCTTATCACGGGCAGTCCCTTTTTATATTCTCGAACAGGATTATTTTATAATTACGGAAATTCAGTGCGAATATGTTTGCAACATGAAATTTTACGTTTCCGCCTCATATTGCCGTTATGCCCCGCATATTATCTATCGGGTGAAGAAGATGAAAAAAATATTATCAATCATTCTTGTTTCCCTGATATTTTCGGGAACCGTGATTTTTTGTCTTACAGGCGCTTCCTCAGGCAAAAAGGATTTTATAAGATATGCGGAATTCAACGTGACCTATCCTGCCCTCGAAAAGGCTATGAATATTGATATAGATACCTTTAAAGATGATATCCATATAAATTGGATAGAAATACTTGCATATTTAGGTGCAAAATACGGAGGGGATTTCAAAAGATATTCGGCTAAGGATATGGACGATATTATAAACAGACTGAAATCGGGGGAAAAAATTGATGCCATAACAAAGGACATGAAGTATTATAATTACTATAATCAGGTCTATTCCGCCGTGCTTGGGGGTATGCTCGGCGAATATAACGAATACACCGATACGGGAGAAAGTGTCACTTCGGAAAAAAAATACGGTCTTAAATGCTACTCTCCTATCGCCGCAACATTCCCTTTTTCCGATTTTGACGATTTCGGAGTTTCGAGGAGTTACGGATATAAACGTCAGCACTTAGGACACGATATGATGTGTGCGGTCGGAACACCGATTATTTGTGTTGAGGACGGTACTGTTGAATGTATCGGCTGGAACCAATACGGTGGTTGGAGGATAGGTATAAGAAGTAACGACAAAAAGAGGTACTATTATTATGCACATCTCAGACAAAACCGACCGTATCACTGCGATATAAGAGAGGGAATGGCTGTTCATGCCGGTGAGGTTATAGGCTATGCAGGGAGAACAGGTTACAGCACAACGGAAAACGTAAATAACATTGAAACTCCGCACCTTCACTGGGGTATGGAGCTTATATTTGACGAAAGCCAAAAGGAATGTGATAACGAGATATGGATAGACCTGTATTCCATAACAAAACTTCTTGAAAAGCATAAATCCAAGACCGTAAGGGTTTCGGAAACAAAGGAATATTATTCTATTTTTCAGAAGCAATAATCTGATCAAGTATTTTTTGTGCCGCAACCTCTAAACGTCTGTATGTTCCGTCCGAACTTCCCCTTTCTATCGGGTTTCCGTCTATATCCGTCTTTATGCTCGAATTAAGGCTCATAAAGGACAGGTGCTGTGAATATACAAAAGTCGTATTTTTACATTCGATATCGTTTTTTATACTTTCCGCCCCCATTGCCGAACATCTTCCGAATGTTATGACATGATTATATCCGGCTATATCCTCCTTGAGCCTCTTGAGATTTTCGGGGTCATTTATTTCCTGCGGCTTTGCCTCTGTTCGGTTATCGAGTGCCTTATAGTGTACAATTTCCGATGAATTTGTTATACGGTAATCGTAACGGTTTGTTGAGGGAAAAATATCGGGTCGCTTTTTATTAAGTATTGTAAGCAGCATATCGAGATTTTTTCCTGTCTGACCGTTTACAAGTAATCCGCTTTTAAGCTCCTCCTGTCCCGGACACGAAAATATAAATGCGGTTCTTATATCCCCCTTTCCCTCATTTCTTTTAACTTTTAATACATTTTCACTCATAAGCTGTTGACTCCTTTTAATTTTTTCTTATGCACAATTATGATGTACTATTGTAAAATTCAATCAAAGCTGATATAATCAGAATAAAGTTACCGTATTATTCAAAGGAGGAATTTTCATGAAAATACACTTTACCAAAATGCACGGTGCGGGAAATGATTATATCTATATTGATTGCTTTGAATACAAAATTGATAATCCTAATGATTTAAGCATTTTAATTTCCGACAGGCACAAGGGAATAGGCGGGGACGGTATAGTCCTGATATGCCCGTCCGATAAGGCAGATGCACAAATGCGTATGTTCAATATTGACGGCTCCGAAGGTGCTATGTGCGGCAACGCAATACGTTGTGTCGCAAAATTCATTTATGACAATAATTATGCTCACAAGGATATTGTGACCATTGATACTAAAAGCGGGATAAAAACCATTAAAATAAAGAGCGAGAACAACAAATTTGCAGGTGCAAGCGTTGATATGGGAAAGGCTGTTTTGACTCCCAAAGATATACCTATGCTCTATGACGGCGATAGCTTTATAAATCAGCCGTTGGACGTTTGCGGAAAAACATATCTTTGCACGGCCGTTTCAATGGGCAATCCGCATTGTGTGACCTTTGTAGATGATGTTGACAGTATAGAGCTTGAAAAAATCGGTCCGGTGTTTGAAAATCTTCCCATCTTCCCCGACAGGGTAAACACGGAATTTATACAAATAATTGATGACAAAAATATCCGAATGAGGGTATGGGAGCGTGGTTCGGGAGAAACTTATGCCTGCGGAACGGGGTCATGTGCCGCAGCGGTTGCGAGTGTGCTTAACGGCTATTGCAGGCGAAACACTCCCATAAGCGTAAATCTCCGCGGCGGTATTCTTACAGACACTTTCAAAGACGATGATACCGTGATAATGGAGGGTAACGCCGTTAAGGTATTCGAGGGAGTTATAGATACAGATGATTTAGAATAATGTCTGCCCTGCCGCACAACTGCGGCAGGGAATTTTTTTTTATGCCTTTGCACTGCTTTCTGCTTGTTTTGTTATTTCTTCAAGCTGATTTAAAATCTCGCTGAAATATCTTGGGTTTACCTTATCAAGCATTATTGCCTTTTTGTTGTCTGCCTCGTCATAAACATAACTTCCGTGCCGTATTGTTCCGGGGATATAGAAACGAACATTTTCTATTGTTACATTTTCATCTTCACCGCCGACATACATACCGCTGAAATGAAGTTCAACCGCATTTCCTTTGAGGCTTACGGTACCGTCGGGATTTTTAATTTTTTCGGTAACGTCCTCACGGTAAAATACGTAAAATCCTCCGCCGTCTTGTACCGAACCCTTAGACCAACCGAATTTTGAAGTCCTGCCTAAAAGTGACATACCGTTAAGCACTCTTCCGTTAAAACGTTTAAGGTCAAGTTTTCCTATTTCTCCGTTATTTATTCTGTAAACCCTGCGTTCGAGCTGTTCTATCGGCTGCGATACCTCATAGTCGCTTAACTGCTCTTTCCATGCGGAAAGTGTATCATCGTCAAGATCTATCGGGTGTACAAGCCCGATTTTTACATTGTCTGTAAGTTCATATTCTTCCTCATCTACGGTATTGAAGCTGCCGTCCTCCATATATCGGAACGTCTGAACCATATTATCCCCGTCATATGCCGCCCATATCAAGCCTATTGCAAAGCTGTGCATTACGGGATTTTTCACAAACAGTTTTTCCCAATTATCCCTACTCCACCTTCTGTCGGCAAGCAGGGCAGTTTCAAGACGTATTTTCTGTATGGAAATAACGTTTTTAAGCTGTTTTTTCATCTGCTTAAATTCCGCATTAGACGCCTTTGCCGTTTCCTCATCATCTTTTTTGCCCGGTGACGGCATAGTTTTAAGTTTCTTGTCGGTTTCGTCATATACTTCAAGCTCTAATGCGGGGGTCAGATATACCTTGAATTTTCTTGTACCGTAATCAAATATTCTTTGCATATTTTCATCAAAACCGAGGTCGGGTACTATCTTATCTCCAAGCTCATCAGCGGTAATACCGAGTGCTTCGGCGGCGGTATCCATAGCCTCCGCTGCGGCTTTCTTTACCTGTTTTTGCTTGAATTTATGTGCTAAATTATCGACAGTCATTAAGGCAAGCGGACTTCCGTTAAGTGCTATTGCCTTTACGGCCTCGGCGGCTATTGCCCCCCTCATATTCTCCGCCCATTCCTTTATGTATGAAAGTGCGGTTTCCACCATTACATCTCCGCCGTGAATTACCGAAAAATACAATGCCCATTTCTTTTTGGACTCCGCACCGTCATCGAGCCATTTTGAGAATATTTCCATTGAAAATTTTGACAGTTCATCTTCCTTGAGTTTATCGGCAAGCATAATTGCAACATCATTCCTGCCGAGTGTCTGCATATTTGCATAGCAAAGTATTATTGCCTGCATATATTTATCATCAGCCGCTTCCCCGTTTTTGAAATGTACAACGGGATTTGCTTTTTCATACAGCCATAAAACTTTTCTGTTCTTACCGCCCTTATGCAGTTTTTCTACTATCTGTTCCGGTAAATTTTCAGTTTCCTCTGATTTTCCCGAAACTGCAATATTCAGCAGTTTACTTAGTTTATCGGCAATTTTTGCACTTTTCTCGGTTTTAAGTGCTTTTTCAAAAATATCACGGTAATTATTTGCTCCCCAACCCGACAGTATATCTATTGCAGTATCACGGACAGCCTGCTTTTTTGAGGAAATAAGACCGAATATATCTTCCTCATATTCCTTATGCTTTAATATCAAATTGATAACAACAGCTTTGACTTCCTTTGAGGTATCCGAACACATAGCAAGTAATCTGTCTTTATTTTTATTATCCTCGCCGTTGGTTATGTCAAGATATTCCGCATAAATCTTTCTTAGATATACAGAGCCGTTCCCGAAAAACATTTCATATTCGCTGTCAAGTTCTTCTCTTCGTTCAACCATTGAATCTCTGATTGCCTCTTCGGCAAGGCGGGACACACGTTCGTTATATGTAACTTCGTTAATATATTCATATAATTTTATACGATGCTGCATAGTAACATTTTCCCTTATAAGTGCAGATATAATTTTCTTTACAAGACTATATGCATTATCGGATTGTACACTTCCGGCTACATGATCCGGACACACAATGGTTTTAAAGGATACATATTTGTCATAAAATTTCGGATATATCTCCACGGCTTCTATCATCATCTTATTATATCGGTAATAGAAACCGTAATCCACCTCATCAATAACATTCTGTAAAACCGAAATATCGGCTTGCCCACTCAGATATTTTTCAATCTCATCGGAAATTTGATTTGCAATACGCTTTTCACAGTTAATTACCGCATCAATAAATTTCTTCTCAAAATCAATATTACCCTCTTTAATATATTTCGGATTGTTTTTTTCAAGTATATCAAGCATTTTCGTATAAAAACAAATGTAACCGACGCCCCCGAAATTGTATGGTAATTTTTCACCGCTAAACATAACACAAGCAAACTCTGTCGGATATTTTTGTGCCATATATTTAAGAATGTAATAGTATGCATTGATATTTCCGTTGCCAATCCTGTCTTTATTCAAAGGATAATATTCAATATAGCATTTACATATTGAATACATAATCAATGTAATGCGTTCTTTCCTTTTAAATTCTTTATTTGCGAAATCTAAAAATTTATCATTGTCTACGATAGAGAGAAGTTTATCAATATTATTTTTTATACATATATCTCCCTCGCCATACACACTTTCTATTATTACTCTGATATCCTGTTTTACATAATTCTTCATAAGTTTGTAAATTCTTTTATCTCCGCAAAGCGACTCAAAGGCAATTTTCGCTTTTTTAAATAAATCCTTTTCTTTTTTGCCTTCATATTCTTTAATACCGACCCTTGGAATGATATAATCGTATATCCGTTCTTTTTCTTCCGCATATTCTATAATACCGAGCCTTGAAACGATATAGTCGCACATCAGCTTTATCTGTTCATTGGTAATCTTTTCGCTGTCTTTACAATATCCGATAATATATGCGTATAATGAAGCTCTTGCATAGCTTTCATCTTCCGTACAACATTCACTTCCTGCCATATATAGTATTTCAGGTTTTTCTATGAATAAGGCTCTTGAATCGGAATCGGGCATTAGAGCAAGAACTTTAGCGGCTGATAATTCCTCACTATATTTAACTTTAAAAATATTGAATAATAATTTAAAATGCACATTTTCAGGGTCAAGTACGAGATACCTTGCGATTGTGCTTCCGCCGAGTGCATCAAAAAACAGTGTCCATCTTACGGAACAATCCTCCCCTCTTCTATATAACAATTCATATATCAAGGTTCTTAAATCTATATCACGCTCATTGTCGTCCTTGAACAAATATTGACGCTTTATTTTATCCAAAAGACTAAGGTCACGCTCTTTTGAAAAATCGAAAAATTCCTCGGCTATTTCCATATTTTCTACACTTATTCCCACAAATGAAAGCTTCGTTAATATTTTCTGTTGCAGGTCTGAAGCGCCGTATTTCTTATTGTTTAATAGATCCATTTTAGTTATCTCCTTTTATAATATTAAGTATTGATTGCCTGTTTTACCCGTAATAACCCACTCCTTGATAATATTAAGTATGTTGTCTAAAACTGTTCACTCTGTATAATCCCCCCTTCCAAAAATTACCGTGACTGTTTCACTTATTATTCTGTAAGTTTTGTTATTTCTTCAAGCTGATTTAAAATCTCGCTGAAATATCTTGGGTTTACCTTATCAAGCATTATAGCCTTGTTGTCGTCTGCTTCGTCATAAACATAACTTCCGTGCCGTATTGTTCCGGGTGTGTAGAAACGCACATTTTCTATCGTTATATCCTCATCATAATCACCTATATACATTCCGCTGAAATGAAGTTCAACCGCATTTCCTTTGAGGCTTACGGTACCGTCGGGATTTTTAATTTTTTCGGTAACGTCCTCACGGTAAAATACGGAAAATCCCCCCGCATCTTGTACCGAACCCTTAGACCAACCGAATTTTTCCATTCTGCCCATAAGTGACAATCCGTTAAGCACTCTGCCGCTGAAACGGTTAAGGTCAAATTTCCCCGTTTCCTCGTCTTTTACTCTGTAAACCCTACGTTCAAGCTGTTCTATCGGCTGTAATATCTCATAGTCACTCAACTGCTCTTTCCATGCGGAAAGTGTATCATCGTCAAGGTCTATCGGGTGTACAAGCCCGATTTTCATATTGTCTGCAAGTTCATATTCTTCCTCATCTACGGTATTAAACGTACCGTCCTCCATATATCGGAACGTCCGAACCATATTATCCCCGTCATATGCCGCCCATATCAGACCTATTGCAAAGCTGTGCATTACGGGATTTTTCACAAACAGTTTCTCCCAGTTATCCTTACTCCACCTTCTGTCGGCAAGCAGTGCGGTTTCAAGACGTGTTTTCTGTATAGCAATAACATTTTTAAGCTGTTTTTTCATCTGCTTAAATTCCGCGTTAGACGTCTTAGCCGTTTCCTCATCATCTTTCTTACCGGGTGACGGCATAGTTTTAAGTTTCTTGTCGGTTTCGTCATATACTTCAAGCTCTAATGCAGGAGTCAGATATACCTTGAATTTTCTTGTACCGTAATCAAATATTCTTTGCATATTTTCATCAAAACCGAGGTCGGGTACTATCTTATCTCCAAGCTCATCAGCGGTAATACCGAGTGCTTCGGCGGCGGTATCCATAGCCTCCGCTGCGGCTTTCTTTACCTGTTTTTGCTTGAATTTATGTGCTAAATTATCGACAGTCATTAAGGCAAGCGGACTTCCGTTAAGTGCTATTGCCTTTACGGCTTCGGCGGCTATTGCACCCCTCATATTTTCCGACCAGTCTTTTATGCATTTGAGTGCTATCTCTACCATGCTGTTTCCGCCGTGGATTATTGCAAAATACATTGCCCATTTTGTTTTGGCTTCTGCACCCGCACTAATCCAATGTGAAAATATTTCTGCCGAATAACGGTTCAGTTCTTCTTCATCAAGCTCGGATGCAAGCATCATAGCACCTTCATTTCTTCCCGGTACAGGCATAGAGCAGTAGCAAAGAATTATTGCCTGCAGATACTTATCATCTGCAATTTCTCCGTTTTTGAAATGAACCTGCGGAACAGGAGCATCATAGAGCCACATAATTTTCTTTGCCCTTTTTCCGCTATGCATATCCTCAACAAATGCGATTGGGTTAAAAATATGTTCGCCGTCATTTTTAATTGATAAAGCGGTACTAAGCAAATCCCTAATCTTATCTGCGAGCTTTACACTCTTTTCGCTGTCCGCAGCTTTTTTAAGAATTTCGCAATAATCGGACACACCCCATATGCAGATAATATCAACAGCTGTTTCTCTTAGTGCCAGCTTTTTTGCCGAAAGCATTGATAGTACCTCATTTTCATATTCCCTATGCTGTCCGATAATTTCCGTTATGATGCGGCGCACTTCCTTTGAACTGTCACCACACATAGCTATAAGACGATCTTTGTTCTTGCCGCCGACATTGGTTTTTTCAAGATAACGGGCATAACAGCAACGAATAATCGTATCCTGCTTCGGACATATTATTTCGTAGACTTCATCAAATTCTTCACTGTTTTCTTCCATAATGGCAACCGCAGCATCTGTTATCAGAGTTTTTCTTTCTTCAAAATATAAATTTTGGTTGCATATCAATTCAAATAAACCTATTCTGTCCTCCGGCGAAATATGCTCTCGGATAACACCTCTGAAAACATTGATCATGGTCGTTTTCGCTAATTCATTTTCGTTTCTGCGGAATATTGCACTGATGTACTCTTCAATGCAGCCGGGATTTTGAATGATTTTAAGTGACAAATACCTGTTATAAAATTCTCCGCATCCGGCAAGCTGACTTAGTAAGTTTACCTCATGCCGATTGTAGCTCCATTTTTTATGATTTTCAAGCAGTTCATCTCTCACCGACTCTAAAACGCTGACATCTGCATTTCCTTTCAGATAATCCATAACTTCCCGTCGGATAGTGTTTTTTACATCCGTTACCTCTTGGTGAATAACATTGTCTATCATTATATTTTCAGTATCAAAGCCATATTTTTCTTTTACATCAGGTACAGCCCTTTCCAGTATTTTATACAGGTACCGATAAAAGTCAAACATATATCCCCACTTTGCTCCGACTCCCAAGGGTTCGTTGGAGGACATACAGGATATGAATTGTTCAGTGTATTTTTTTGCCAGCATTTCCAAAAAACAAAGAGAGTTCTTTGCCTGATATCCTGATTCCGGCATCTTGAAAGCATCGACAATTACCGCACTCTGTACTGTGCGTTTTATCATTTTTTCCACGCTTGAATTTAGCGCAGTTTCGCCTACCTCAACCACTATCTCCATGTTATTTTTGAAATAGTTATCGGGTATGAATTGAAGGATTGCTGACAGCAGGGTATCATAATTCATTTTCATTCGGAGTTTAAATCTATGACGAAGTTCATCTCCGTAATTCATGCTCATATACAACAGGAGAACCATATTTTCCTGATCGGCAGTGTAATGAAAAGACATAGCTTTTTCTGTCTGCAAAAGACAACCTTCCATTTCCTCCAGTTCTTCGGCACTGAATGTATCATCTTTTTGGTAAGCAAGGGCAAGGGAATAGAGTCTCTCACGAGCCAGACTGTTATCTTTGATACAATAGTTCTTTCCGGCTACGTAAGCATCACGGGGATTCTTTGCAGCCGCTAAAATAATGCTGTTCGTGTATAGATTTTTCCCAATGCTCATACCAAATGCCGAAAAAGCCAGCATTTTGGGCTGCAATTCTTCTGCGGAATATTTTCTTTCGTAAGCATGGCATAATCTATTCCTTAATCCTGCGTTTTCATACTCATAATATATACGAAACAAAAAACGACCTATCGTATTCCCACAAAGTGCATCAAGAAACAGAATAAATCTATCGGACACTTCCATTGTTATGTCTTTCGGCAGACATTTGATCTCGTCAAAAAGCATATTACTGTCATTATGAGCCGAATCATAATTCAGATTTTTCAATTTCAGCCGAGTCAGCAGGGACAAATCAGCCTCCTTTGAAAAATCAAAAAATTCCCTTGCAATCTCCTCTTCTTCCCCGCAAATTCCAAGCTGTCCCAACACATAGAGTATTTTTCGGGTAATGTTACTGTCATTTACAATATCCGCCAAAATATTCATTTTCATTTCCTCACTTTCACGAAAGTTTTCTGTTTCACATTTGATTTATGTCTTTTATAAGCCGTCGGAAAAATAACTAAAAGCAAACACTAATTGTCCTCTTTATAATACAGGTTATTGATTGCCTGTCTTATTTGGGTTTTCTTAATACCTGTTTTCAGATACCTGTAAATTTTTGCAAGCAGTTCAATTATTTCGGAATTATCTTCGATGTATGTATGATTTTTTGCCCTAAGCAAATCAGCAAGCATTTGCAAATTTTCCGAAAGCATTATAAGTCCCGATTTTTTACATTCCTCACCGCTGTCCTCAATTTGAGAATACAGATCAAATGTATTTATTCCGCATTGTATCAAATCACATAAAATACTTTTCAGACTTTGGAACAGATTGGCAAAATAATCGTATCTGTCATCGCAGCCGAATATTTCGTCCTCATCAATATCGGTTTCCGTCGGGGTGATTTTACCGAATATTGCTATCGGATATATACAACATCTTGAGTTTTCAATATATGCATTTCCGAATATAACATATTTTTTTTTGCAATCTTTCAGCATTATTTCTCCTGCCTTGACAAACTTCTCAAAAAAATCTTTGTTATCACTTCTGTACCTTGTTTTCAGAGTTATACACTGTCCGTATTTATCCTCGACAAGTATATTATGTGTCTGCGTTATCTCATCGGATACCGAGCTTATACATTTTTCCGGCATAAGCATTACAAGTCTTTCGCTGTCATCATCTTCCGCCGATAGAAATTTATCCTTTACCAATTTCAGAAAATCCGTATATATTCTTTCATATATTGCCTCTTGATTTAGATTGGGTTTACATATTTCCTCCGCCTTTGTATCATTGGAGGAGGATATCTTTATCCCCGACAGTTTAGGCAGCGTAAGACGAAGTTCATACTTCATTATTGTATCTGCCGCACCGTAAAGTCCCCACGGTGCTTTGGATACAGAACGGCGGCGGTTTGTTTCGTAAAAGGTCGGACGTATATCGGAGTATGTAAAATAACTGTACCTTGAGTCAATATCCTTATTTATGAAATAATATATTTCTCCCTCATAGCCTGCACTTGAGGAAAAATGCCTTTGTGCAAGCGGTATTATCTCCAACGTATCGGCTATTGTATATTTACTCTTAAATTCCCCCATAAGCTCTTTCAGTTTTTCTTCATCGTTTTCCGTTATGATACGTTTAAGGTTAATCAGCTCGTCCATTATATTTTCAAAAAGTATTACGGAATTAAATTCGGGTGAATGTTCTATATACCCGTTCAATCTGTTCCCTATTTCACGCAGTTTCTTTTCCGTATCCGCAAGATGTGCATTATGACACATAACAGCAACCGACTCCGCAGTTTCCGATGCATCATCGGGAGTTCTTACAAGCCCGTCCGATAAAATTTTTTCAAGAAACTTCAAAGCATTCTCAGCACAATCATGTACAGACTTAATGTCATATACAGCAACCTCTTCCTCGGCGGGCAGCAGCTCTTCTGTATTTATAACATTATGCTTTATCTGCCAAGTCAGAATTGCCGCCGCCTTATGCTTACACAATTCCTTGCTATGACAGGTACAGGCTGAATATTCAAGCGGAGAAATCAGCTTGACGGTTGTATTATCCTCGGCAAATTCCACCGTAATAACGGTATTTTCTTCAACATTCGGGAAAATACCGAGCCTTGCTTTATCAATATATTCGTTATAGTATTTTTTCTTCATAGCCTTTTGCAATTTAGCAAGGGGAAATTCGGATAATTCCTTTTTAAACGCTTCGGTCTTTTTATTTTCTGCCGGCTGTTTATCAGTTTCCTCCGATTGTTCTTTTTTGTTTTCACCGTCTGAAAGCAGTTCTTTTTTAAGCTGCAAAATTGCGCTTATTATATGACGGCAGATACTTCTTGACGGACAAGTACAGGTGCTTGCGGCAAGAGGAGAAAGTATAACGCACTGTACCCCGTCAACATCAGCATAAGCCGAACCGTCAATATATGAGAGCTTTATATTTGCCGTTTCAATATCCTTATAGGCTCTTTTAAGTATTCCCTTATTGCTGATACTTACAAGATATTCATCATCGGCAGTTTTCAGATCTTCTTTCAATTTTTCCATTGTAACTACAACTCCTAAAGCGAAAGATACATTGTAAATCCATATTTTTACAGACGTGTACTTATGCTCTTTCCCAAAGCTAACTTATCATTTTGCCTATGTGATCCCCAAGCTGTTCGGGAGTCATAGCACCTGCAAATGCTCCCATATCCGTAAGTGCCTGCGCAATACTCCTGTCATACACGGGGTTAGCTTCCCTGTCAAGTGCAGTAAGAAATACCATTTTACTTCCCGATGCTATTATATCGCCGCAAGTTTTTATAAGATATGCGGGACTTCCTCCCTCGTAAAGATCTGTTACCGTCACGTAAATCGTATTATGCGGATTTACGCAAAGACTCTCACAATATGATATTGCTTTGCCTATATCCGTACCGCCTCCGAGCTGCATACCCATAAGCACCTCGACAGGATCGTCCGCATAGCCGCTCAAATCCACTACTTGTGTATCAAAAATTATCAGCTTGGTATCTACCATAGGCAGCTTTGCAAATATTCCCGCCATTACCGCACTGTATATAATACTGTCGAGCATTGATCCGCTCTCATCAACCGCAATTATTATTCTCCATTTGTTATAACGCCTTGTGCGGCTGTTAAAATATACGTTCTTCAGAACAATTTGATTTTTCTCGGTATCGTAATTTTTCAAATTCCTCTTTATTGTCCGCTTTATATCAAGATTTCTTACGGATTTTACATTAGACGGTAAATTTCTGTTCAGCTTTCCGAGGAGGGAGCGTTTTATTTCCGTTTGCAGTTTTTCCGTAAGCTCATCGACAACCTTTTTAATTATTCTCCTGACTTCTTCTATTACATCACTTTTCATCATGTGCTTGAATTGAAGTATAACTTTAAGCAAATCCATATTTGGTTCTATTTTTTGCAGTATTTTTCTATCAAGCAAAAGCTCTGTCAGATTAAAGTGTTCTATTGCCTGCTTTTCAAGTATTTCAACCGTTCTTTTGGGAAAAAGGCGTCTGATTTCATTTATCCAGTCCGCAACATAAGGTGATGATGCACCTGATCCTCCTGATTTTCCTGTTCTCATGATATCACTGCCGTATTCCATATTGTAGAGAAAATCAAGAGTATTTTCCATACTTTGAAACATTCGTACCTGTTCCCCGTTTCCCGAAAAATCAATATGTCCCTCGGCATTTTTTCCCAAAATAAGACGCCATTTATTCAGGTTCTCCGTATCAGTCACATACCCACCTCCACATCACTGCAAATTTCCTTTTCAAGTTCTATACCCATTGAATAAAAACGTGAATATATGTTAATTCCTTTCAGTATGTCGATATTGTCGGCATTATATAAATCCGCTGCTTTTTTTGATATGCTGTCAATTTCATACGGTGTAAAATAACTGAACGCAAGCCGCAGCTCCGGCAATACCTCCATAAAATCCTCCATATCCAGTCCCCTGATAAGCTCGTCCGTCATATTTATAAACGCATTTCCCACAAGCACGATATCACGGGCGGTGGAAAACAAACCCTTTAGAAAAATTGCCCCACGTTTTTTCATTTCCTTTGTTCCCGTAAGATATCCGTTCAGGGCATAGCTTATTTCATTTCTGTATTCTCCCGCACTTCCGTATAAAAGTCCTAATACTGCACCGTACACGGCAGGCTGCGGATCTTTTTGCGTTGTCATTCTCACAAAGGCATCAATAAGCACATTATATCTGTCGCTTAAAAACGGATTTGATACAAGGCTGTATATAAGCCTGCAAATTTTGATACATTCATCGGCATAATCATCACTTACATTTATAATTGAGGGAAGCATTGTCACGACTTTGTCAAAACATCTTACAAGAAAAAACTCCTCTTTATTGTTGTTCACACCATAAAGTTTTTTCAAAGAATGAAGCATATTGAAATAATAAACAGCCTTTCCTATTGAAAAAAAGTCCCCGTCATCAATAATTATATCCTGCATTTTTTGAGTAAAACTTTCCGTAATGTCAATACCCATCAGAAAGGATTCTACATACAGCTTTGCCGCATCTGAGGCTCTTTGTTCGCTGAAAAGTCTGCGCACCGCACATACGGTACAAGCCTCTTCAACGGTTGCCCCGTACATACTTGCATCTATAAGTGAGGCATCGCTGTCCGCACTTCTTTTGTATGACCAAATTTCCCTTATTCTGCTTCGGTCGGTATTACCAATAATATCCGCACCCTTTATTCTTTTTGCAAAACCCGTTTCAAGAAAAGAAAGGCGATAAAATAACCTGCTTATTTCCATGTGACTCGGCTTAGAAAAAATATCAAGCTCTATTTTCTGTTCAATCACAATATTGATTTTCAGTTTGAATTTTTGCGCCAAATCTTCAAAATCTTTTATTATCGGTACTTTTTCCGCCCTGTCGCTTAATTTTCCCATGCCGCTGCCTGCTGCGGTTTTATTCAGGATATCAAGCGGCAGACTGCTCGACGCATTCAATTCGCCTTTAATAAAACAGCTTTGCACGGCATCATACAATTCGTAAAGACCTGCAGATTTTTTATCACGTATAGCTGCAAGTCCCCTGTACATCAATGTTGCGGAGGAGATATCCGACAGCGTTATAAGCAGTTTTGATTTAACACATTCCTTTGCACATTTGAGAAGTGTTTCGGTTATTACATCATCATATACTTTTTCTATGCTTTCGCCGGCTTCGGTTTTATTTTTTATAAGTGCCCACACCTCATTATAAAATCCGGGATTTTGCATACCGGAAGCATATCCGTTTAGTGCATCGGCTAACTCATACGAATAGCACATTGCATATACGTCCTGCACCTTACTGCCGAAATTATGCAGTTTTACTTTTGAGGATTTTCCCCCGCCAAAGACAAGATTATATAATCCGTATGAATGAAAGCCTCCGGTTACGACAAGTACCCTTTCATGCGTTTTCATAGAGCTTCTGATACATTCCGACATATAGCTTTCACGAACAAGGCAGCCGTCTTTATGCATATCATCTTCAGGCGTATTTTTTCTCAACAGAAAGCAGTATGTGTACATTCTTTTGACAAATTCTTCCGTATTCATATAAAGTGAGTCAATTTCAAAAAATCTTTCCCAAAATTCCTCAAAACTCCTCATTCCCGTTTTTTTGCACAATGCCTCAAAAAACTTGCCCTCCGACAGATAATGGTCGTCGCTGTAACTCGGAACTTCTCTTTTTCGGCGAAGTCCCATGTTTTCCGCTGTATTGATAAGTATTTCCCCGTAGGGCATATCAATAAAGCCGCAGTTAATATTGTTCTTTCTTGCATAAACAAGCGCATTGTATTCGGGCGACGTACTCAAAAACGGATAGTAGCATTTATAATCCTCGGCATCTTCACTTATATATTTTGCGCTGTCCTTATAAAAATAATAAAATGCCGCGGGAGGTACTGTCCCGTCGTCCGTAAGCACGGGAATAAGTTTATCCGCATTCTGCGGACCTTCAACAAGTATGCAGTCCGGTCTGTATTTCTCAATTACCTTTTGCAGATGATACGAACAGGCAGGACTATGATGCCGAACGGGAAAAAATAAAACCGGCAAATCATAATTAAACGGAATTATTTCAAATATTTCCTTGCTTCGTAAAACTTCTTCCATAATCCACCGACCTTTTCCGACTTGTACTTTACAACCGTATTAAAATAAGCCTTCAATTTTTCAAGATCATCTTTTGTATCCTTACAAACTGCATTGTTAAGATTTTTTGTAAGCTCTCCGATACTCATTTCGTTTTCTTCATAATACCATGCATTTGAAAGTGTCTGATAATAAACAGACACCGCCTCGGCTGTACTCATAACGGCTGAAGGCTTTTCTATTTTCATTCCCGAATCCGAAATTCCCTCTCTAAGCTCATGATATGTCGTTGCGAGAAGCTCGGCAACATCAGTATCAATCGACATATCTATCCTGCCCGCAGACGCATTTTGTTCTACCTCATTTATAATAATTTGCTTTTCAAGACGCACATCTTTCACGGGCTCGACGGTTTCAAAATTAAATCGCCTCTTGAGTGCGCTTGACATCTCATTAACACCCTTATCTCTTATATTTGCAGTTCCGATTATATTAAATCCGGGCTTTGCAAACAAAAGTCCCTCCTCTTCAAGTTCGGGTATATTCAATACCTTATCACTCATTACCGAAATAAGGCTGTCTTGAATTTCGGCAGGAGTTCGTGTAATTTCCTCAAAGCGGGTTATTATTCCCTTTGACATTCCCACATAAAGCGGTGACGGTACAAGTGCCTCTTTAACGGGACCCTTTGCCAATAACAAAGCATAATTCCAACTGTATTTTATCATATCCTCGGTAGTTCCCGCAGTCCCCTGTACGGTATTTGTACTTGTACCGCTTATTGCGGCAGAAAGCAGCTCCGAAAGCATTGTCTTGGCTGTTCCGGGTTCACCTATCAGCATAAGTCCTCTGCTTCCGGCAAGAGTTATTATACAGCGTTCTACAAGAGCATCATTTCCGAAAAATTTCTTTCGTATTTCTATTTTATTTCCGTTATATTTCAAGGGCTTTGATGCCCCCAATATAAACGTTCTGACAGCCTTTGGGGAAAGCTGCCAATTCTCCGGCTTTCTTCCCGTATCAACAGCCGCAAGAGCTTGAAGTTCCTCTTTGTACCTCACTTCCATAGGCGGTTTTATATATTTTTGTTCCATTATTTTTTCTCCTTTCCGTCTTAAATAAATCACTCAAGGTTATTATATATAATTGTTAAATTGATTTCAACATTTTTAACAGATTTTTTTGAGAAAAGTCCGTAGTTAATTGTACATTTTAATGCATAATACTTTTTGAATATTACAAAATAATTAGAGAAAAAATTTTTTTAAATATTGACAAATCCGGTAAGATGTATTAAACTAAAATACAGTTAGATAGATTAAACCTATCTGACTGTATTTTGAACCGTGTGTTAGATATAACTAACCAAAAATTAAAAACATGGGGTGATTAAATATGAGTCTTGTAATTGTGGGCGGAAACGAATGTATGATTAGGGAATATGTAGATCTTTGCAGAATGTATAATTGCAGAGCAAAGGTATATCCTAAAATGAGCAGAGGTTTGCAGGATTTAGGAAATCCCGATCTTGTTGTACTTTTCACCGATACGGTATCACATAAAATGGTAAAATGTGCGCTTGATAATGTTAAAAAACTTGACATTCCGGTTGCCCGTTCACACAGCAGTTCTAAATCAGCACTTAAAAATATTCTCGAACAGTATCTCAACGGCAGTAAAGATATTTGAACAAGCTATTTAAACCGTACTGTTAAAGGAGGTGAGGCGGTGTCTGACGAATTATTCGTGCGGCATTGTTCCCCCACTATTTTAGGGATCAAAACGGGTAATATGTTTACCTGCCGATTTAAAAACGAAAAATCCGAGATCAGTTATATTAAAAGTCTTAACGAACGTCTTGTTTCAAAAGGCATGAGAATCGTACCGTTGAGAAGACATAACGGAAGTACTCTTATTTATGTTTACAGACCCTCTCTTTTAAAAAAGGATCTGGAAAAAGACCTTGCTCAAAGTCTGCTTAAAAACTTAGGATATTCGTGCAACAGTATAAACAAATGTATCATAAGACTTATACAAAGACTTGAGAAAAACAAGGATTTTCCACATGAAATAGGCTTATTTCTCGGATACCCGCCCGAAGATGTGTGGGGGTTTATTAAAAATAATGCCAACGGCTGCAAATGTGTAGGCTGTTGGAAAGTTTACGGTGACGAGGTTAAGGCAAAGCAGCTCTTTGAAAAATATAAAAAATGTACAGAGCTTTGCTGTTCCCTTAACAAAAAAGGTTTTACGGCAGATATGCTTGCAGTGTCGTATTGATGCGGCAGGTATAAAAAATATATTTTTGAAAGGATTGTTGTAAATGAGTAAAATAGCGGTCGTATATTGGAGTGGTACGGGCAACACCGAGGCTATGGCGAAGGCTGTTGTAAAAGGAGCAAAGGATAGCGGTGCAGAAACCGATTTGTTTACACCATCAGAGTTTAATGCTGATATGCTTGATTCATATGACACAGTTGCTTTCGGTTGTCCGGCTATGGGTGCAGAAGAACTTGAAGATACCGAATTTCAGCCTATGTTTGACTCCCTGACCGATATGCTTTCGGGCAAAAAAATTGCATTATTCGGCTCATACGGTTGGGGTGACGGCGAATGGATGCGTATATGGGAAGAAAACTGTAAAAAAGCAGGAGCAGAACTTGTGTCGGATAGTCTTATCGTAAATGAAACTCCCGACGGCGAAGGACTCGCAAAATGTGAGGAACTCGGAGCTTCCCTTGTATAAAAATTCAAGCCTCTATCGTCTTAAACAGAGGTCATTACCGAAAATAAAAATAAGTGTACTGCCGATAATACCGTTAGGGGAGTTATCGGCAGAATTATTTTACAACTTTTACTGTCATTATACCCGACTCAAAAATTCTTTCCGCAATTCCCCTGCTTATTACCTCCCCCGGCATAATCAAAGGTATTCCCGGCGGACACGGACAAGCTGTATTTGCTGCTATCCTGCCCACGGAATTTTCTGTTTTAACAATTTCATTAGGCAGCAGCACTGCTTCTCTAACGGATAATTTTTTTACAGGTTCTTCCGCTGTAATAATCTTGTATTGCACACTATTTTTTATGGGGATTTCTTTTATTGCTCTTTCAAGTCTGTTAAAATCCCTGTCGCTGTTAAACGGCGTACATATAAATACTGCATTTTCGCCGTCACAAAATTCACAATCTATTCCGTGTTCCTCAAAATATTCTGCCTGTTTTTCCCCGACAAGACCTACCGATGCCGTATTGAGAGTTATACGCAAAGGATCGCTCAACCCGTCGGGTTGTTTTATTCCCCTTTCCCATGCGAGCCGTTTCAATGACCCGACCCTCTTTTCGCAGTCCGTATATGCTTTTTTACCTTCATTAAACATATAATTAACACACAAATCTATTGAACTCATTATAATATAAGAGGGACTTGTTGAACCGAAAAGAGCCATCGCATCTTTTGCGCTTTCCGCAAGTTTATCATTGGCTATATTAAGCAAAGCACCTCCGGTCAGAACCGGCAATGTTTTATGAAGTGAACAGGCGGACATATCTGCACCGTTTGAAATCGGGTGGAGATTTTTATGCAAAAACGCAAGATGCGAACCGTGAGCATTATCAACAAGCAGTATCGTACCATGTTTTCGGCATATTTTCGATATTGCCGGAATATCGCTTATTTCTCCATAATAACTCGGAGAGGTTATATAACACGCAGTTATAGTACTGTCGACACTTAATATTTCCTCTACCCTTTCAGGTGAAATCCTGCCCGTAAAACCGTTTCCCCCGTCCGGTGATATCCAAACCGGCTCAATTCCGAGAAGTGCAATAGCGTTTACGGCACTCCTATGCGCATTTCTTGCACATAACAACTTCCCCCCGCTTTCCGATGATATCTTCAGCATAGTCTGTATTGCAAGGGAACACCCCCCCGCAGATATAATGCTCCTGTATGCTCCGAAAAGTTTCGCCGCACGTATTTCGGTTTTAAGAATAACATCGTCAGCTTCATATAATGCGTCCGTATCGGGCAGCTCCGTATAATCAAGAGAAATCATACTGCCGTCAAAAAAATTTCCGCATTTGTGTCCGGGTGTATGAAATGATGACCTGTTAAGCATATTATGTTCGACCAGTCTGCTGTAAAGCGGTGTTTTTTCTTCCATAACCGTATTTCCTTTCATAATAGTTCGGATATTATTTTATCATCAATAATCATAATCAATCAAGTAATTTTTTGCACATTTTTTTGTATAGTTCATTTTATCCTCGTTGCATTATTATGTTATCTGATGTATAATAGTATTGCTGTTACAACATCAGTATTATTGGGAATAGGAGAAAATGAAATGACATATAATGAAGCGGTGGAAAAAATCAATTCTCTTCTTATTTTCGGAAGTCAGCCGGGACTTGAACGTATAGGAGAATTTATTAAAAGAATAGGCTCACCTGATAAAAAACTTAAATTTGTCCATGTAGCCGGGACAAACGGTAAAGGAAGCACCTGCTCCTTTATATCTTCCGTATTGACCGATTCGGGATATAAAACAGGATTATTCATCTCCCCGTTCGTTCTTGATTTTCGTGAAAGATTTATGATCGACGGAAAAATGATACCGCCGGAAGTACTTGCGGATATTACGGAACAACTTTTCCCGATTGCCGAGCAGATGAAAAGTGAGGGTAAAGTTATAACGGAATTTGAATTTGTTTTTGCAGTTGCCCTTATGTGGTATGTTCGGGAAAAATGTGATATCGTTGTGCTTGAAACAGGTCTTGGCGGGCGGTTTGATGCAACAAATATTATCGACACTCCGTTAGTGTCCGTTATAACGTCAATTTCCCTTGACCATACAAAAATTCTCGGTGATACCTATGCAAAAATAGCATTTGAGAAATGCGGTATAATAAAACCCGACGGGATAACCGTTGCCTATGGCAGTCAAAAAAAAGATGCTATGGAAGTAATATGCCAAACGGCTAAAGGGAGAAACAATAAATTGGTAATCGCAAATTTCGATGAGGCAAAAATAATTTCATCGAATATTTCGGGCACAACATTTGATTATCGGCTTGATAACAATGACCTGCGTATAAAAATCCGACTCTTGGGCGAACATCAGGTAAAAAATGCCGTTACGGCTCTTTGTACTATCGGTATTCTGCGGGAACAGGGCTGTAATATACCCGACTCGGCAGTTTTAACCGGTCTTGAAAGTGTAAGATTTCCCGCACGAATGGAGCTTTTAGGAAACTCCCCACTAATTTTTCTTGACGGAGCACATAACCCCGGAGGCACAAAGGCACTTTCCGATACTATTGACAGATATTTAAGTGATAAACGAAAAATCGGAATTGTAGGTATGCTTGCCGATAAGGATATTGAAAACTCACTGTCTGTAATCCTGCCGAAGTTCGAGGAAATAATTACGGTTACTCCGAATAATCCCCGAAAAATGCCTTCTAAAGAATTAGCTGAAACAGTAAAAAAATACTGTCCGTGCGTTATGCCCTTTGATGACCTTAAAGAAGCGTTTATGTCGGCTTTGTCAAAAGCAGGAAAAGATGACGTGATCATTGTTTTCGGCTCGCTTTATCTTGCGTCCGATATGAGGAAAATCATTTTATCATACGATAAGCACACCCTTTAATTCGCTTATTTCCGCAGATAACATATGATATAATGACTATCGGAATATTTTATTTTAATTACTGAGGAGGAAATTGATGACAATAACCACAACAAAATCATGGAAAAATTATATGACTCTTTGCAGAACTCTTGAAAGGAATGATATCAGATATAACCGTGAGGACGAAAAACTTTGTGTTATATGCAGAGTCGGGGGAAATGAAATAGAGATCAGCTTCCGCTTTACCATTAACCCCTCAAAAATGCTTATTACCCTTTACTCCCCTCTGCCCGTGGAAATAAGCAGTGAAAAAACTGCCGATATGGCTCTTGCCTTATGTATGATAAACAGTACTCTTGACGACGGCTCTTTTTGTATGGATATCAAAAATAATCTTTTGTATTTTAAAATGACGTGCAGTTTTTATGAAACACAAGTTAATGATACAATTTTTGAATATATGCTTTCGACCTCTGCCGATATTATTGACGAATATTATCCCAAACTGAAAATACTTGCTAAAAGTGATGATGTTTATGACGAAAACTGAATATTGACAATACTTGAGCTGCTGTATTTATCCCCATACGGATATACGGCAGCTTTTTTGTTAATGCTTATCAAAAATTTTATAAGTAATATTTTATCGGTAAACCTCATATAAATTAACAATTTAAAGGCGGTGGTTTATTTGTATATAATTTTCGGCAAAAAAACTATTGCTGCTGTACTGTCGGCTGTCGTGCTGATGACAGCGGCTGCAATCTCAGGCAGCGGAATTTATCACAATGCGGCAAGTGAAGTTGCGGCAGACGTAAACTGGGGATTGAGCTTTCAAACGGAGGGAGCTGCACCCGTTGGAAATGCAACAGCATCTCAACTTAAAAATTATAACGCCTATTATGTCGGAGATACGTCAAAGAAAAGAATCTACCTCACATTCGATGCGGGATATGAAAACGGATATACCGAACATATTTTGGACGTATTGAAAAAACATAATGCAAAAGCAACATTCTTCCTTGTAGGTAACTTTATAGAAACATCACCCGAAATCGTAAAACGTATGGTCAGTGAAGGTCATACCGTCGGAAACCATACCTACACCCACCCCGATATGTCACAAATTTCCGACAGTTCGGCATTTGAAACCGAACTGAAAAAATTAGAAAAACTGTATGAGGAAACAACAGGTGAAAAAATGAAAAAATTTTATCGTCCCCCGCAGGGAAAATACAGCGAAAATAATCTGAAAATGGCACAGCAGCTCGGATATACCACAATATTCTGGAGTCTTGCTTATGTAGACTGGTATAATGATAATCAACCGTCAAAAGATGAAGCTATGGATAAACTGATACCGAGAATACACAACGGTGCTGTTGTTCTTTTGCATAGCACATCTAAGACAAATTCCGAAATTCTTGATGAACTTCTTTCCAAGTGGGAGGATATGGGTTACAGTTTCGGGGATATTAACGAAATATCAAAATAATATACTGCAAATATATGCATAACTTAGGCTGTTTCGAGTTTTTTCGCCTAAAGTCTTGACTAATAAACGGATTAACTTTATAATATTAGAAAGTGTCAACCGGACACGAAATATACAGACTGGAGGAATAATAATGATAAGATGTAAAAATTGTGCAGCATTACTTAAAGATGATGCCAAATTTTGTCCTACCTGCGGTACTAAAGTGGAAAATGCCGATCCGAATACAGCAAATTCCGACACTATGGTATGCTCGGATTGCGGGGCTGTAATCAAGGCAGGGGCCAAATTCTGCCCTATCTGCGGGGCAAGTACGGATAAAATTAAGGAAATGCCTGTACCTCATTCAACGAATACCGAAAATAACACGACTTCGACAGCAGGCTCAAAATGCCCCGACTGCGGAACGGAATTAAAGCCCGATGCAAAATTCTGTCCCGTTTGCGGCAAAAATCTTTCCGAAAAGGTACAGGATAAAGACGTTCAGACTGCTGTCAATACTGAAAAGTCTGTCGCTTCCGACAATAAATGTCCCGACTGCGGAGCAGCTTTAAAGCCGGACGCAAAATTCTGTCCCGTTTGCGGCAAAAATCTTTCCGAAAAGGTACAGGATAAAGACGTTCAGACTGCTGTCAATACGCAAAAGCCCGTTACTTCCGACAATAAGTGTCCCGACTGCGGAGCAGCTTTAAAGCCGGACGCTAAATTCTGCCCTGTCTGCGGCAAAAATCTTTCCGACCGGTCTGCAAATGCTGTTTCTCCGACTTTCAGCAGCAATGCTCCCACATCAACAGTACCATATATTCCGACAGCCGGAAGTAATACGGACGTACCTGCTCCCCCTGTACCGGCATCACCATATAATCAGGCTGCGCAGTCATCTGTCAATACGGTAAAAAAGCCATTTAACTTTAAACCTTTGATTTTTGTCGGAGCTGCTGCCGTTGTTGTGGTTATTGCCATAATTGTTATAGTTAATATAATCAACCGTCCCCCGACAGTTAATCTTGATGACTATATTGAAGTAACTTATTACGGTGCAGACGGATACGGAAAAGCAAGTGTGACATTTGACAGTGAAAAATTTAAAAAGGACTGGAAGGATAAACTGACCTACAAGGTTGATCCCTCCCAGACATACGGAATAAGCAGTTCTTTGCCGGCTTCCTCATACCTTTTTGACGAAATTTATGACAACTGCTCGCTTGATAAAGACTCCAATCTTTCAAACGGTGATAAAATAAATACAGTATGGGACATAAGCGACTCGATAAAAGAGGATTTGTATGAAGTCGTAAAATGTGAATTGCAATATTCCGGAAAGGAATTTACAGTTGAAAATCTTGCGGGTTTAAGTTCGGTTGATTTGTTCGACGAGGGTAATGTCACAGTTACCTTTTCCGGCACATCACCCAACGGCACCGCTAATGTTGATATATCTGACGATAATTCCTATGATCTTAACTATGAATTAGATCAGACCGATATGCTTTCAAACGGAGATGAAGTCACACTTACGGCATATACTCCCGACGGAAGTGATATTGAAGATTATCTTGCAAGTAACTACTATGTGAAACCGGAAGCTCTACAAAAGAAATATACCGTAACCGGATTGGCTGAAGTTGTAAACAACGTTGCGGATATACCTGCCGATGCACTTTCAACACTTAAAAGTGAAACCGAGGACTTTATTAAGGCAGATACTGCTGATGAAACTTTCACACTAAAAAGTTATGAATATGCCGGTTCAATTATTTTAAGACCGAAACAGCGCGACGGTTGGTCATACAATTCAAATGAAGTGTATGTCGTTTATAAAGTTAATGTAACCGTAAACGGAACGAACAACAATAAACCCGTAAAAACCGATGTTTCATATTATACATATGAAAGATTCGGTGAAATTGTTATCGTTGACGGTCAGTCGTCATTCGATTCCGACGGATCTAATTGCACCAATTCCGTAAATTTTGACAATGTGTGGGCATATCTGCACGGATATTCGGATTATAATACATTATTCAACAATGTTGTTACCAGAAACCTTATGGACTACACATACGACACGAATATCAATGAAAATACCGATGCTCCTGCGGAGGAAAACAGCAATGCCGAAGAGAGCAGTAATGCGGAGGAAAGCAGCAATACCGAGGGAAGCAGTAAACCGGAGGAAAGCAGCAATGCCGAAGAGAGCAGTAATGTGGAGGAAAGCAGCAATGCCGAAGGAAGCAGTAAACCGGAGGAAAGCAACAATGCCGAAGGAAGCAGTAAGCCGGAAGAAATCAGCGAGGCAGTAAGCAGTAAACCGGAAGAAATCAGCAAGGCAGAAGAAAGCAGTAAATCGGAGGAAAGCAGCAAAACAAGGTAACAGGTGTACTTTAGCCGTTTCTTCATAGAGTTTCTTAAAATACAAATTGATATAAAAAAATCAGTTAAAAAGCGGAACAGAGGCTCTAAAATCTGTTTTCTCAAAGTCGTAGTTTTACGCTTATCCTTTTAAACGGAAACAAAATTACACAAGCGGTCAACCTTTTACGGAGTTGACCGCTTGTGTGTTTTAATATAATATCCGCTAAATATTTCGACACATCAGTATATAGAATTACACCTCCGTTGACGGTCATTATACCGGTCAACGGAGGCGGCTTTAAATTAAAATTTAATCCCCGAACAGAATTTTTTTCGCTTCAAAAAGACTTCCGCTCATCACCTCATATTTTGAAAGCAGCTCCCCCTTGACTTCGGGTGAGAGATTGGTATGAAGATATAACGAATCAAGACCTGCATCATGAGAGCCTTTTATATCAGTCGTACAATCATTGCCTATCATAATGCTTTCGCACTTATTCAAACCGTGTTTTTTCAAAATATGTTCATAAAACATTATATCGGGTTTCGCGCAGCCCATATCCGACGATATCACGACATCATCAAAATCCCCATATATGCCAAGCATACGCAGTTCAGGCTCGGTAAAAATACGTTGTGCGTTTGACAGCAGAAATATTTTACCACCGTTATCACGTATTGCTTTAAACAACTCTTTTACGCCGTCATAAAGTTTTATATACTTAATCGACAGCGTTCTGAAAATTCTTCCCGTATATTCAGCCGTCGATCTGGTACATTCCACACCCATATCCTCATACAGCCTTTTGAAAACGTTTACGATATCGGGTTCGGGATTTGTAGAATACTTCTCTTTCGGAACATTTCTAATTTCCTCTTCAAGATAATCACCATATGCTTTTCTAAGCTGTTTTGGAGTATATGATGCCCCGCCCAAAGAATACAGCATGGACATATTCTTCCACAAACTCGGTTTCCATTCATTGGTGTTAATATCCACCAACGTACCGTACAAATCAAAAATGTAATTTTTATACATAAATCTCTCCCCCTCGACAATCGTTTTTTCACCGATCGTCCGTATAAATATCTTCGCAAGCTGCCGTCTTAAACCGATTATAATACGTTCGACATATTTAAGAAAAAATCCCCGCCGCATAGCAGGGATTTTTATATTGCTCTTTAATTAAAAATAGCTACGGTAATCCAACATCGGGAAAGGATCCTGTCCCTCACCGAAAGCATAAACCATATAATAACCCTCCGGCGATGCATCATGATGGCTAAACCTGAGTTCCGGTGCAAAATCCGCTCCAAAGTCCATGCAGTCCGGCGCATCTCTCAATGAGATAATCTTTATATCAAGATCACCTTTGTAAGCTGCCTTATAGTGGCTGTTAAGTGAGGCGAGAGGATATGTACTCTTTAAAAGAACTGCACCGTAATACTCCAGCGAGCTGCTCGGCCCCGTCAGTTTTCCCGTCCTTGAAACCGAATCCTCTATGGTAGTGTTCAACGGAAGCTCTATGGATTTCAACTCATTCTCGATATTTTGTGATGTCATATTATCCACAACAATACCCGTAACTGCCGCTCCTGCAACCAAAAGAATGACAAAAACGATAATTACGCTTATAACTTTTTTCATAAGAAAAACTCCTTTCTACTTATTTTAGCACTAAACCGCTTCATCCACTACATTATACAATAACTTTCCGCTATTTTCAAGTTTTTTTTAATAAACCCGTAAAATATATGCAAATTATGCAAATTTACTTACTTATATCTATTGAGTAATCCTTTGCAACGCTATGTTTGGCATAATAAAGGGCATTACCGGCAGCCTCATAAAGCTCATCATAGGATCTCCCGCTGTTCGGGTAGGTGCCTATTCCGAGTTTAGCATAAATCATGATGTTTCCGTTATCCGTTTCATAGGTATGTCTTACGGCAACGCATATCTGTTTTGCCTTTAATTCAAGTATTTCTCTGTTATTTATTCCCTTTATGAATACCACAAACTTTGCGCCGCTTATTCTTCCCACTATATCGTAATCGCTAAACAGCTCACGTATATTGGAGGCAATCTCTTTGAGAACAGCATTTGCAAAAACCTTACCCAGTGATTTTTCCAATTCCTCGAAACCGCATATTTCCACCATAACAAGAGAATTCGGAAGTGCTGCCCCGTCACCGTACAGATATGTTTTTATCTTATTCTCACTTGCCGAACGGTTGTATAATTTTGTTATATAGTCCGTGCGATCTCTTCTTGCCGTGTCGTCGGTATAGGAATCTTTTTCATCGGAAATATCGGCAAACACCACTAAAATTTTTGAGGCAATCCCCGCCGCATTTCTTGCAGCGGCAAAACGTACCCTGTTCCACACATACTTATCTATGTTGTGATTGTAAACCCTTATAAGACACTCCGATTCGTTTTGACCCGATCTTGACAAATTCAGTTTTTCAATAAATTTCCTGATATCATCTGAATGTATGAAAGGATTGCTTCTTATATTTTTAACAAAATCAAATTCATCGGGAACATATCCGTACAAGGTTTGAAATGAGCTTGAAATTTTTATGCAGTCAGTTCTCGGTATCCACTCCATAATAAACGACTTTGTCTGTATGAGTATTTCGTTATACAGCTTCTCATTGGCAACGAGAGAATTATTACTGTAATCAAGTGCTTTTATCTGCGAAGTCATAACATCGGAACCTGCATCATTTTCAAGACTGTCAATATCAAGGTATCTCTTTTCATGTATTCCGAACACAACATCTGTTTTTTGTTTGACCTGCTCCAATACCTCCTCACTTACATTTATGGGCATCAAAACTTGTGTATTGGTGCTTTTAAAACAGTCGAGCAGGTACAAAAGTGTGCTTAGCGGCACAATCCCGCCGTCTACATCGTCAAGAAAGGAACGGGCAAACATTACAGTGCCGAAAAGTCCGTTAATAAAACATTTGGTATTTATACCCGTCAATCCGACATTATAGACTCCCACCGAAAAACCTCTGCTGACAAGATAATCCACAAACTTTACCGTCTGCCTCATATCCATAGCCTCAAGCATATCATGTGTTATACTTATACATATGTTTCTGCACGTAACGGGGTAATACAACAGCATTTCATCAAAAGCCTTTATGACTACTTCATAATCTTCCCCTCTGAACATAGTCATAATCGTTATTTTCGGCATAGAATGTCCGCTTTTCTCAAATTTATAGATCTTTTCAAACATTCTTCTCAAGCTGTCAAGACTGTATGCCGTTATACTTTCGGAATGATAATACAATGCGGAGTATATTTCATCAAAGTCGAAATCTTCGTCATATCCCGACGCCGTTTCTATCATCTCATAAGTCATGACCCTTTGTCCTACCGAATCCCTCACGGGAATGAAAAGACTTTCATATGAAACATCATTTTTTTCCGTTACATCAAGTTCTTTCTTTTGATAAGAAGTGATATTCCATATATCCCTCATATTTTCATTATAAAACAGATACATATTTTTTCCGTTTATCTTGGCATGGTCGATTGCTTTCTCCGAGGCAGCGAAAAGTTCATCAAAATTACCGCCGTTTTCGGGATATAGAGAAACACCTATACATACAGATATTTCGTGACAGCTTTTATCTTCAAAAATATATTTTTTGTGCAGCTTTTTAAATAGCGTATTCACCATTTGTATGTTTTCTTTCATACTTGCGCAATCCTTGACAAACACTACAAAACGATCATCTTTTGCTCTGCCTGTTATATTGCTGCTTTTGAGATAATCCTTGAGTATATTTGCTATATCGCTCAATATCTCATCTCCGAAACTGTATCCTGTTCGTCGGTTTATCGTTCCGAAACCGTCAATATCTATAAGTGCGAAAAGATGTGAGCCGCTTTTTCCGGTGTGTTTAATATAATCGTCTATTTCATCTTTAAGACCGTTAAAGTCCCTCAAACCCGTAACGGGATCTCTATGCGAATAGTACTCCAATTCGTTGTTTGAGTTTAACGTATCCCTACATTTAAGCAATTCAAGGCTCATATATATTTTTTCTATTTCATCATTTTCCGTCAAGGGTATTGCCGTACATCTGACAAACGAATCAGACTTACCGTCAAGACACATCGGACACTCAAGTACTATTCTGTCGCTGCCTTTTTTTATCTCGTCCGCAATATTTTCAAACCTGAAAGTACGCCCAAACCTGCCTTTAAATTCATCGGAACACAATTCGGAAAAAAGCATAACGGCTTCGGAATAATTCTTCGGACAATATCCGAACAATTTTTTAAACTCACCCTTACATTCACTTGTCACTTCGTTTTTAATATCAAATTCAAATAAGAAATCGGAAACTTTATTTAGTATTTCAAAAGAACTTTTTTGGTTTTTAAGCATTTGTTCCTTTTGATTTTCTATGGTACGGATAAGCTCTTTTCTGTCCATACTCTTGTAAAGCTCGCTGCTCCTGCCGCTATCATAGCCTATACTGAAAGGTTCTTCGGCAAAATCATTTATCGAATGGTCAACCTGTTTTTCGTCGGCATATTCCTCGGCAAGTGCTTTGAAATCCGAAAGCACCATTGTAAAACAATTCATCATTTTATCCGAGAATGCGCCGCAGGCACCCGATCTCATCATTTCAACTGCCTGTTCATGCGTAAGCGCTGATTTATACGAACGTTCGCTTGTAAGTGCATCATAGCAGTCCGCAACAGAAACAACCTGTGCCCATATCGGTATTTGATCTCCGACAAGACCATCGGGATAACCTTTTCCGTCATACTTTTCATGGTGATATCTGCATATATCATAGCAATATGTAAAATACTCATTTTTCTCGACACTGTCCAAATGATTTAAAAGCTCACAACCCTTTATCGTGTGTGTTTTCATTATACTGAATTCTTCATATGTCAGCCTTCTCGGACTAAGCAAAATAGAGTCGGGTATTGCAATCTTACCGATATCATGCAGGGCGGAAGCAGACGATATCATTTCTATTTTTTCTCTTGTCATATTATATTCGGGATATCTCTGCGCAAGTGCCCCAAGCATTACTTTTGTGAATTTTTTTATTCTATGTATATGCCGACCCGATTCAACGTCACGGTATTCTATAACCGTACTCAACGTATCAAGCATATCATTGTTTATTGTGCTTATTTTACGTTCCTGCAGTCTTAGTGCCTGATTTTGTATCAGTATTCTTGCCGTTTGTTGTTCCACTCTGTCCTCAAGTTCGTTTTGATGTGAGTATAGTTCAACAAGATTCGTTACACGTTTGCGTATTATATACGGATTTACAGGTGATGTTATAACATCACAATACGGAAAATCTATATTCATAGCCTTTGATCTTTGAGAAAGTTCACCCTCAAGTATCAATATCACGGGTACATTTCTGAAAACTTCCATATTCGATAATGTGCGCACGGCGTCTTTACTGAAATTATTCGCAACGGTCTCATTTATCAAAACTATGGAAATATCGTTCTTATTTTGCATAAGAATTTTGAATACGTTTTCGCTGCTTGCGGTTTCCTTTATTTCATATTGTGAAGAAAAAATTTCATGAATAATAGATTTGTTCATTTCAGAATTATCTGCTACAAGCATTTTTTTCATAAAGTTCACTCCCTGCTGCGAGTCTGCTAATGTAAATACCACCGTGTTCTGTCCGGATATTTCCGACCCGCTCAAATATTCTTTTTATGTTCGGCAAATTACGAAAATTAAAACATAGGCATAAACTGTATTTAACAAATCATACAAGTATCATTATACACACTTTTTATAAGTTTGTACAGAGATATTCGATAAATTTATCTAAATTTTGAAATTTATCAGAACATATTTATCTATATTGTACATTTTTTTGTTAAAATTCAAAATACAGAATAAATTTTGATCACACATGACCCATAAAATGATCCTAAAATTCCCGATATATATATACATTCCCTTTTGACAGTATTGTGCGTATTGACACATGGAATATTATGTATATTCTCCATAACTTTCCGATTGCAAAATCTCTCTTGATTTAATATTATGTAATATAGAAGATATTATAGCAAAGCGGAACAGTTGCTTTGTGTATTTCGGAGGCAGAGAACATGAATATTGAGAAGATAAATTCCGAAAAGCTGCTTATATCACTATGTGACAAGGAGCTTGAAGAATATAATTTGACATATGAAGGACTCAGCTTTGCGGACAATCAATCTAAGAGAGTGATACAGGAGCTTCTTATCCGTGCCGAAAGCAAAACGGGCATGAAACTAAACGGAAGAAAACTTATGATTGAAGCAATGAAATATGACCGCGGCTGTATTCTTCTTGTTACGGTCGTAAGCAGACATAAAAGAAAGGTTTACAGCATAAAAAGCCGAAGCAACAGTTATGCCTTTCGTTTTACCGATGCCGAGGAAATGTTGTCATGTATAGAACAATTATATATTGCAAATGAAAGGAGCAGGAAAAGCAGCATTCTTTTTGACAGCCGTAATTATTATCTGATACTCGGTAATTCTATACCGAGCGATCGTTTTATGAGGATAACAAGAGAATACGCTAATTCCGTTCAGACGGGGAAAATCACCTGTTCTGCCCTAAAGGAAAAATGTACCGTACTCGCAGCCGAAAATGCTTTGGAGCTTGTCGGCAAAGCTATGCTCTGACATTATTTTTATATTAACAGAAAACGGCCCGTTTATCACATTGTTATGATAAACGGGTCGCCGCAATATATTTTACTTATCCGAATTTTTCAGAAATTCTATTGCTTTAGACGGATCTTCCGCCTTAAAAACTCCTGTTCCCGAAACAACAATATCAACTCCTGCCTTAGCCGCAGATAATACAGTCTTATCCGATATTCCGCCATCTGCCTCTATAAGTACATCAAGACCTCTTTGTTCGGCTTCATGCTTTATTGCACTGACTTTCGGCATCATATCCTCCATAAATGACTGTCCCCCGAAACCCGGCTCGACCGTCATCACAAGCACCATATATACCTTGTCAAGATAGGGATAAACTGCCTGCGCCGGGGTATTCGGCTTTATCACTACTCCCGCCTTTATACCACGACTTTTTATTTTGTCGATCGTCATACAGGGATCGGACATTGATTCAAGGTGGAACGTTATTATGTCTGCACCCGCATCTGCAAAAGCATCTATATAATCAAGCGGGTAGTCAATCATAAGGTGAACATCAAACGGAAGATCAGTATATGGGCGTACGGCTTTTATTATCGCAGGGCCAATAGTAATATTAGGAACAAAATGTCCGTCCATTACATCAAGATGTATTAAATCAGCCCCTGCCTTATCTATCATCATGATCTCCTCACCCATTTTCGCAAAATCACAACTAAGCAGTGACGGAGCTACTTTCATTTATATCAGTCCTTCCTTTACGGATATTATTTAAATCAGGCTTTTCTTGCAAAGATAGATATAATTATCAAAGCCAGTCCCCAAAAACCTGCCCAACACATAACCGCTAAACCGCTAAGTTCCGCAAAACCGGAAACAAAGCAAATGACTCCGAAAAATACCAATCCCAAAGTCACGGTTAAAATTTGCATTACTTTTGCTATGGTAACGGTCGGTTTCACTTCTATACTGCCGCAAATTGCCGATGCAAACGCCGTCAGACTTCCGTCTGTTACAACATATGCTCGTGTACGGTTTTCCGAAGATTGAAGTTCTTCGTGGCAAACATTTCCAAGACCGGTATTGAGTACCTTCACACAACGCTGCAATATGCCGAATTTCTCGGAAATATGTTCTTGCGTTATATTCGGATCTATTGTCCTTATTATGATATTAACGTTATTCTTTGTCAGCATAGCCAATGCATTTGCTATTTTTCTGTCCGTTTTGTATTTAAGAATGAACATGGCAATAAGCTCACCGGACATAGAAATATAGGAAATTTCATTACCCATTTTGCGGTATTTCTTTTCGAGTGATTCATCGGGTACATTTATATTGTGCTTTATCATAAGACCACGATTGCCTATCAGTACACGCTGACCGCCTATCCAACCCGACAATCCGAGGTTATCGTCATATGAAACACTTTCCACCACGGGAACCATATTTCTTCTGTCTTGAATAACCGTTTCAAAAATATGCGACATCGGCCCGTCTACCGCAAAATTGACAGCAGCTCCTGCCAAAAGTGCCGTATTCAACTTAGTTTCATTAAATGCCTTTATTCCGCTAAGCGTAATACAACCCTTCGGGTAAAGCTGATTGGAATCTATCATAACGGCATTGGTGTCGCCAAATTGTTTTATTGCCTCATACCCCACTACCATTGCTCCCTTGCGGAGTGTGGAAGAACACAACTTCTTTATCGGGATATTCAAAGCTATAAGCGCACATATCGGAGTCGTAACAAATGAAAACAGTGCAAACGAGGAAACACCGCCGACAAAGTCATTTGCCAATAATCCGTAAACCACACCGATCATAAGGGATACTACTGCCGCAAACGGAGCTAAAAAGGCTGCACTGTCCTCGATAGGATCGGAAGTGTACGAAAGCTGTAAGAAATTGCTCATAAACTTAGATTTTTTAGCATAAGCTATGATTGGTCTGTCGGCGGACAAGCCGGAGATAAATCTTACAGCCGTACCGTTATCGGTAAATATTTTTCCGGCATGGGTTGCATTTTTACTGCATAAAAATTTGAAATTTTCGGCAGTTCTTTTTATAATCATCAATTTTCCCGCACTATTGAAAAATAGCGCAATTATCGCAAGAAACGAATACATATGGTATGTTCCGTTTACGAAAACATTCGGGAGGAAAAGACCTGTTACGGATTGTATAACAGCCGCCGACAATGCTACCGAAACCGCTGTATCACTTGTCGCCTTAAAATGTCTTAACGGTGCAAGCCCGCAGAATATTGTCGATTTTTCTATAAATACAGCCGCCGCAACATATGCGAAATTTAAAAATCCGTATAAAAGCCAGCCGATATCTATTGTTTCCAAAAACAGTGACGGAAATATTTGAACCAACAATGTGGTTATGAGTGATGCCAATGAAAGTGCGAGTAAAATACAGGTACGCAGGAAACGATTGCGAAAATTATAATTTATTTCATTCCTTATGGCAGAAATATCGTCCTTATCATTATAATCCGTAATTTCCGGCTTTTCTTCATTCTCTTCTTCGTCCTCGTCAAAGGTATCCTCCTCCGCCGAAAACAAATCCTTTATCCGAAAATGCTTTTTTTTCTTCGGTATCGTCAACGGCAGTATTTTTGAATTTTCATCAGAATTATCGGACGCTTTTGTATCCTTTTCCGCAGTTCCCTTTTCGGGACGTATTTTCTCTTTCTTTGGGGTCTTTTTTTCGACACGGGCAGGCTTTTCGTTTGTCTCCTTTTCTTTTACCGAAGTAACCGGAGAGCAGCCTCTTATACGACGGGTATCCTCATATTCCGAGCGCAGTGTTTTGGTAAATTTTCCCGCCATAACAACAAATTCGGGACTGCTGCTCCGACGATATACCATAGGCCCGCTTTTTCCCTCGGAAAAATCCGTTTTTTTGACAGTTTTCTTATTTATATTTGCCGCAGCCGATTTTTCATTAACATTTGCAGCAACATCTGTATTATGTGAAAGTTCATTCTTGGTGTTTGGAATATTCTGTGCTTTCACTTCCGTATTAACATCATGCGAAAGCTCATTGAACCGCTTTGGAGTACTATTCGGTAAATTTTCCTCCGATATATCATGTGCAAGCTCATTGACTCTTTTAACAGCTGTCGGCTCATCATCTTCCGATAATTTATTATGTACCGGCTCACTTGCAGTTTCTTCAACCGCCGTTTCTTCAACGGATTTTTCTGCAACAACTTTTTCGGCAGCAGTTTTTTCTGCAGCGACCTTTTCCGCAGAAATGACAACATCCTCTCTTTCGGGTGTTGATTCGGGCATTCTTTTATTTTCGGTAATATCCGCATTAGGCTTATTCACATTATATGCAACGGGTACACCCTCCGTACCGGAATTTTTTGCGTACATAACTGCCTCAAGTGTAATTTCTGTTTTGTCCGCCTCTTGATTTTCGACAAGTTTCTCCTGCACATTCCCGCTTTGAACATTATCGTCGGAAACAGCAGCTGCTGCTTTCTTATTATTATCCTCCACAATATCGGTCACACCTAAAGAAACCGCAGCGTCCTGCTCACTCTCGTTTACAGCATTATTCGGCGGTTCGGATATGTCCTCACTTTTCCGATAAATTACCGATTCTCTCTCATTATATTCCGCTTTTTCATTGTCATACCGCACCCTATTGTCACTCAGCACTCTGAAACTGTCATCAGGATTTGCTGCGGCATGGTTTTCTTCAGATATTTTTATATCATTATGCCTTTTTGCGGCAGTACTTCCGTTTTCTTCCGCTTTATCGGAATATATATCCTCAAAGCCATCACTATTATCCGAAAAAAACGCACCGTCCTCCGGCTGGGTAATTATCTCGGCAATCTTACCGAAAAAAGACTTAACCTTTTCGCCTAACGGCGGTTCTGTCCCTTGGGATTTTCCGTCTTTGTTGTTTTCGGACTCATTGTGTTTCCTTTTCTCCGTATTCTCCTGTTCATTTAATTCATCTGAAATACGTTTTTTTTCTTCCGCAACTTTTTGCTGATGTTTATTGTATGCCTCTTCGTTTTGTCTGAAAAGTCCTCTTATAGGGGACACGTCGTTATTGTTATCGGGAGATTTCTTATTGTCTGACATGATTTAACCTCCGTTTTTTGCTACTAATTTCATGCGCTGACGTGTAAACTCGTATATCAGCACCCCTGCCGCAACCGATGCATTAAGGGAATTTATTTTTCCGAGCATCGGAAGTGATAATATGATATCACATTTTTCCCTGACAAGGCGGCTCAAACCCTTTCCCTCGGAACCTATAACGATTGCGGCAGCACCTGTCAAAGAACTGTTGCAATACGTTTGTCCGTCCATATCCGCCCCATATATCCAACAACCCATTTTTTTAAGCTCATCTATTGCGGAGGAAATATTAGTTACCCTTGCAACAGGCATATATTCATACGCACCTGCGCTTGCTTTACCGACAATACCGCTTAGCCCGGCTGCCCGCCGTTTCGGTATGATTATACCATGCACTCCCGCACATTCGGCAGTTCGGATTATTGCACCCAGATTATGCGGATCTTCTATCTCATCAAGTATGACTATAAACGGTTCTTCATTTCTGCTTTTTGCCAGTAAAAAAATGTCATCTATACTGCTGTATTCCTTTACAGACGCAACGGCAGCCACTCCTTGATGTGAGGCATGGTTAGTCATAAAATCTATTTTTTTTCGGTCAACTTCCTTTATCGGAATATTCCTCTCTCTTGCAAGTGCCGCTATGACTCTTGCACTTCCCCTAAGCTCACCTCTTGCAATATAAAGACATTCTATGTTTCTCCCGGAACGCAGTGCCTCGCTGACGGGATTTCGTCCGGCTATTATGTCATTTTCTCTCTTTTCATCATCAATCTTCATTATCTCACCTTTTCCGATATAGAAATAGATATCAAAGTTATAACATATTCTTCAACAAACAATAAGTATTTGAATAAAGAATACAGTCGGAAAAATCAATGAACGGAGGACGTATTTTTTTCTTTCAGATATGTAGACTCCAAATCGGCAAGATGCAGCTTTACGGCAAGCGGATATTTCTCGTATGCAAGGCTGATTGCAAAGCTGCCGCCCCTTGCCGCCTCATCAAATCCGCCCATGTGCCAGCGTATTGCCATTGCTTCGGAGGGTTTAAGACGCATAAACCTTTCCACAAGGAATACTGATTTTTCGCCATGTCCGTACGGAAAAGCATCTTCGACCATATAATACGGTTTCTTTTCCCACTGACCCGTTTCGTCATTCTTAACATTCCTCGTGGAAATTTTATAAAACTGCGCCTTGCACAAATCATGGAGCAGCGCACATATTGCAAAACTTTCCGTGCTGTCCTTTTCGGGTTCAAAATGCCTTTCCATCATAGTTTTATATACACTTATACTATGCATAACAAGTCCGTGTTCACAAGCCCCATGAAATTTTGTACTTGCCGGAGCAGTAAAGAAATCCGTTGTCTGCATCCACTCAAGCAGTTTTTGTGAACCGTCCCTCTTTATGTTTTTAGTATATATATCAATAAATTCCTCTTTATACCCCATGTTATTATTCCTCTCAAATTCATTTTATGGCCGCATTATACTGCGCCCTTTCACCCCCGATAAATTTCGGTCTTGTTCTTGCCGCTGTTATATGAGCCTTTCCTATCATATTATTTTTCAGATTAAGCGGGACGGCTACCTCCCTAAGGTGCATTCCTATCATAACACCGCCTATATCCATTCCTGCATCAGCCCTTATATGTTCAACGGCAACAGGTCGGGTTATTTTTTCATAAGCAATTGTGGCAAACGATCCTCCCGCCTTTGGCTGAGGTACAACGTTCACTATATCAAGTCCCGATTTTTCCGCTGCCTCCTGCGGAATTATGATTGCTCTATTAAGGTGTTCGCAGCATTGAACGGCAATATAAATTCCCCTTTCGGTGAGTTCGGGATAAATCCCCTCAAACAATGCCCTTGCCGCCTCCATGCTTGACGAACTTCCGTAGTTCTCTCCGAATACGGTACTTGTCGAACAGCCGACTACAAATATATCTCCCTTTTTTAGTTTACTTTGCTCAAGTATGTCAATAACAATATTTCTTATATCATTTGTAATTTGTTCAAACATACACATACAAAATCATCCTCTTAAAATAACACAAACAGGCACCTCTTTGGAGATGCCTGAAAGGTTTAAAAAATAATCAATCCTGACCGTCCGTATCACCGTCAGCATCGTTTTCAGACAATGCTTTGATAGAAAGGCTTATTCTCTTCTTCTCAAAATCTATTGCCGTGATTTTTACTCTGACCTTTTGACCGATACTAAGGACATCTTCAGGCTTATCAATTCTCTGATCGGAAATTTGAGATACATGGATAAGACCGTCAATTCCCGGAATTATTCTTGCGAACGCACCAAATTGTGTAAGACCTACTATTTCTACTTCAGTTTCTGTTCCGACAGGATATTTATTTTTCAGAATTTCCCACGGATTATCTTCAGCCTTCTTGTAGCCGAGTGAAATCTTTCCCTTTTCTCTGTCAAGCAATTTAACATATACTTCGACGGTATCGCCTACATTGACTACCTCTGAAGGGTGTTTGATTCTGTTCCATGAAAGCTCCGAAATATGTACCATACCGTCAACGCCTCCGATATCAACAAAGGCACCGTATGATGTGAGAGATTTAACAACACCGGTATATACTTTTCCTTCTTCGGCGGAAGCCCAGAATGCCTCTTCTCTTTTCTTACGCTCGTCATTGAGAACGGAGCGAATAGAACCTACGGCTCTTCTTCTGTTATTTCTGCCTGTTGTTTCAATGATGCGGAAATCAACTTCTTTTTTAAGAAGACCCTCAAGCGGTTCTCCTCTTGTTGCGGTAGCTTGAGAAGCGGGTATAAATACTCTTACGCCGTTCGATACTGCAAGTACTCCGCCCTTAATTACTTCCGTAACAACACCGTGAACAGGAGTCTGCTCCTCATAAGCCTTGACGATCTCGTCCCAACCCTTTTGTGAGTCGAGGATTTTCTTGGAAAGAAGTATAGTTCCCTCCTGATCATTTGTTTTCATGATGATAAGATCAAGTTCGTCGCCAACCTTGACAAGATCCTCTGTCTTTGCATTGGGATCGTTTGTAAGCTCGCTGAGCGGTACGATACCGGTCTGCTTTCTGCCTACGTCAACGCGTACCTCAGTAGGAGTTACACCTACAACAACACCGTGTACCCTTCCGTTTGTATTATAATTTTTGAAAGACTCCTCAAGGAGCTCCTCAAAGTTTTCAGCTTTGCTTTCTTCAGGATTTTTAATTTCTTCTGACATGGTAACAAGTACCTCCTTTATAATGCTTGCCGGCGTTGAAGCACCGGCCGTAATACCGACTCTGACAGCTTTATTCCCGGCAATAACGGGTATTTCCGCAGCAGTTTCGATAAGATACGTATTTTCACACATATTCTTACAGATTTTATACAATTTATTAGTATTTGAACTGTGCCTGCCTCCAATCACTATCATTACATCGGATTGGGAAGCAAGTTCTTCCGCTTCGGACTGCCTATCAGAGGTGGCACTACATATTGTATCAAATATTTTGGAATTTGTACATAGTTTTTGAAACATTTTTAAAGATTTTTTCCATTCTTTTATATCAAATGTAGTTTGCGCAACGACACACAAGGGTTTATTTTTCCATTCAGGAAATTTAAGCAATAATTCTCCAAGCTCCTCACAATTTCTAAAGGTATGGTATTCCCCTTTACAATGACCTATTATCCCTTGAATTTCCGGGTGAGCCTCGTCCCCCGCAATTAAAATCATATCTCCCTGTTTAGAATGTTCGTCCACAATCCTATGTATTTTCAAAACAAAGGGGCAGGTGGCGTCCTCACAATTCAATCCGAGTGAGGCTATCTCATCTGTAACTTTTTGCGAAACCCCGTGCGAACGTATCACGAGAGTTGAACCGTCTTTCACATCGTCAGGCTTTTCCGCAATTTTCACTCCCCTTTTCGCAAGGCTTTCAACCATCTGCGAATTATGGATAATCGGGCCGAGTGTATATACGGATTTCCCGTCATCTATCAGTTTTTCAACAATACTAACCGCTCGGCTGACACCAAAACAGAAGCCTGCGGTCTTAGCAACCTTTATCATCTATGTTCTTCCCCCAACTGAAAAATTATTCTTTCCCTTATTTCTTCGGAAAAGCGTCTTGCCGCCTTGAGCGAACTATCATTAGGCGGATATACGGGTTCTCCGAACCTGACCGTTATCCTGCAAAACGGGCGTATCCTGTCAAGTGAAAATAAAGACACGGGAACAACGGGACTATGTGTTCTTACCGAAATAAGCGCAGCCCCCGCTTTAGGAGAAAAAGCCCTCCTGTCCCCTGATATGCCGCCCTGCGGAAAAATTCCGATTTGTCTGCCTTTTTTCAAATATTCCTCCGCCGTGCATATTGCATTTGTATCCGATTTTCCCCTGTTTATAGGGATCACTCCGCAGGATCTGAAAAAACCCCGCACAAGCGCACCGTAATTTGTAAAAAATTCAGACTTTGCCACAAAATATATTTTTCTTTTCACTCCGAGTCCTATCGCTATCGGATCAAAAAGACTTATGTGGTTACTGCATATAAGCATACCTCCGTCTTTCGGAATATTCTCTCTGCCTATATACTTTATTCTGTAAAACGGTCTTATAAACACAAACGCAAGAAAACGCAGAATATAATATACTATTTCAAATCCCTCTCTCTGAGTTTATGTATTTCCGACATTATCGAACGTGCGGCATTTCTGTATGCGTCAGCACTGCTGTTTTCGGATATTTCGAGTTTTTCGGGCGGTATCGGTTCACCTATTGAAACAGTTACCTTTCGGAACAGTTTGATTTTCTTATCTTTCGGGGTTATACATACAGGAATAACCGGCACATTTGCATGAGCCGCAATAACGGCAGTACCCGATTTCGGGCGCAGAAACTCACCCGTTTTCGAGCGTGTACCCTCAATAAATATACCGAGCAGCTTTCCTTGAGATACCACCTCTACTGCCTTATTTATAGCTTTGCCGTCCCCTGATCCTCTGCGTACCGGGAAAGCCCCGAACATTCTGCAAATACAATTGGTGACAGGATTTTTAAAAAGTTCCTCTTTAGCCATAAAATATACCTGTCTGCCCTGACACAATTCAAGAAAAACCGGATCGAAATTTGAAATGTGATTAGAGCAAAATATATATCCCCCTTCACTCGGCACATTATTTTTACCGTTCACTTTATAAAAGAACAATAATTTGAACAGCGGAACCAATATTATTTTTCCTATAATGTATGGAATACTTCGTTTCATTACAAAATCTCCCCGTATGCAGGCTAAATTTTAGGTTGATCCCAATTATCACGGATCATATTTTTTAATATTATCGGCAGATGATCTGCATTGAATTTCCTGCGCCAACATACTTTGGCGGCAAAAAGAAAATAAAAGACTACCGCAAAATAAATCACTTATTTTTTGCCGTTCGCTTGTTTCACAATTACCCGCACCTGTACGGAACAGGGTAATTTTCATATGAAATACGGACAAAGCAACTTAATTTCATAATTTAGCCTTTATAATATCTGTTATCCTTTTTACGGATTGCTTTAGCGTTAAATTCGTAGTATCAACTATAATACTGTCATCTGCGGGCCGCAAAGGTGCCGTATCACGGCTCGAATCGTTATGATCCCTCTTTATTATGTCCGATAAAACATCGTTATAATCAGCAGCTATCCCCTTTGCCGCAAGCTGTTTTGTGCGCCTGTCCGCCCTTGATTCGGGGGACGCCGTAAGAAATATCTTTATCTCGGCATTCGGCAGCACTACCGTACCTATATCCCTACCGTCCATTATGACATTTTCATTCTTTGCAAAGCTCCTCTGCAAACCAAGCAAAAATTGCCTTACTTCGGGAATTGCAGAAACAACCGATGCCGTCATCGAGGCTTTTTCCGTGCGTATTTCGGCAGACACATCTTTGCCGTTCAAAATCACCCTTTGTTCCCCGTCCGTAAATGTCAGTTTAATATCCGTTTCCGAAAGAATTTTTACTACATCTTCCGAATTTGACACATCTATGCCCTTATTTGTGCAGGCTTGTCCTATCGCCCTGTACAACGCTCCGGTATCTACATACGTAAACCCCAGTTCACTTGCCGCACGTCTTGATATTGTGCTTTTTCCCGCACCCGCAGGCCCGTCTATTGCAACAGAAATCACAAACCTCTCCCCTTATTTCAGATACAATCTTATTTTAACATAACTTAAATTTTTTATCAATAGTCTTGTCCGTACATTTACACTAATTTTTGTCAGCCTGTGGCTGACCGGCAATTCATCCCACCGCTTTAGAAGCGGGGGACTTCTTGCCTATTTAGGTTAAATAAAAAAGGAAACTGCCGCAAATACGTAAAAACGAATTCGGGCAGTCACCATGTTTAATTACTTATCATGCATTTTGTACTTTTACGGCAGATTTTCTGTCTTTGAAATTTTCAAGTTTTGAAAAACAAAGCGGATACAGAACCATAAAAACCATAAGCTCTGCAAATGTAAGTATAAAATCTATCCATGACCGGTTCACAAGCTCCGTTACAGCAGGCATAATTGCTGTTTCATAAAGGATTATAAGCAGAACGCCAACCGAACATCTTGTCACCTTACGCTGAACCGATACATCTGTTGTGAAATCGATAAAACGTTTTTCAATGAACCAGCCTAATGTTACACCTAACAATCTTCCCGCATCTTTATATCCGTCTTTCATCATCTTAGCCGGATCAACAAGCAATTTACCGTCAACAATATCCTGCGGATATGATTTTACAGAAATATATACCAAAAACAGTACGGATAAAACTATTCCTATGCAGGGTATTATGAAATCCCTTTTCGGATCTTTTTCTATCCATTCCCAAAATTTTGCTCCGGCAAATACAATAACAAGTCCGAGAACAGCACCGACAAGCACGTCCTGCGGTGTATGTACTCCTATGTAATTTCTTGAGAACATAGTGAGAACGATCATAATCACCATAAGTACGCAAAGCGGTTTGTTATTTTTAAACCTTTGAATGACCGTTCCGTAGTTAGATGCTGCCGTAACACTATGTCCGCTCGGAAACGAGTATCCTGATGCCTTTTCCACGGGAACTATATCCGCCGAACGTATCCAAGGGCGGTACACACAAAACGTAAGTTTGAGAAGCTGCATAAAATAACGGGCAAAACCTATATTCAGAAATAAAAATCTTCCGCTTTTTTTATCCGCGCCCCAAAGCAGAATACAAGCGAGCATCCATACGAAAATACCGTAGGACAGGTCACTTATTTGAACAAAAAAGTCATTCAGCACTCCTCCCATGGAATCTCTCATATTCTGCAAAAACAAGAGTATTTGAATATCCATAAAATTTCCTCCTCCTTAATTTATTTATCAGACATTCAATATCTGTCGTGCGCACAAACACACGTATATTATACCATATAAATATCCGCATAATTCAATTGTGAAATTTTATGTGATAATATATCAAATTCAGACAGCAATATATAATCCTCATCAGGGCGGTTTGCATACAAATTCAAAACGGAAATAAGTATTTTGTGAAAGCCATTTCCGAAATACGAATTTAATTCCTCTTAGAAATTTTCAACACATAATTGACAAACCTACAACAATTTTACAATATTTATTTTTTATAAATGTATTGCTTTTTTCGGAAAAAGTGTTATAATTATTTAAAGAAATTTATTATAAGGAGGCTTACTTATGGCTTACAAGATTTCCGATGAATGTATTGCTTGCGGCGCTTGTGAAAGCGAATGTCCCGTAAGTGCTATTTCCGAGGGCGACGGCAAGTATGAAATTGATGCCGATACCTGTATTGACTGCGGTTCTTGTGCAGGGGTTTGTCCGGTCGGCGCACCGTCAGGTGAATGATTCCGCAAATGATCCGAATTATGGCAGTCAATGTGTTTGCATTGACTGCCTTTCCTTATTTGAATAATCTATATAAACTTCGTCAATACTTCTATAAAATCAAGGAGGTATTAACGTGGTTTTTAATAAGGTAGAAATATGCGGTGTGAACACCTCAAAATTGAAAGTTATATCCGAGGAAAAAAAGCAGGAATTATTAAGAATTATGAGAAACGGGACTCCCGAAGAGGCAGATGCCGCAAGGGATGAAATGATAAACGGCAACCTTCGGCTTGTCCTCAGTGTGATACAAAGATTTGCCGGACGAGGGGAAAACCCCGATGATCTGTTTCAGGTCGGCTGTATAGGTCTGATAAAGGCTATTGATAATTTTAACTGCGACAAGGACGTAAGATTTTCCACATACGGTGTTCCGATGATCATTGGGGAAATAAGAAGATATCTGCGGGATTACAATTCCGTAAGGGTAAGCCGTTCGATTAAGGATACTGCTTATAAAGCCATGCAGGCAAAAGAAAGAATAACAGCCGAAACGGGAAAAGAACCTACCGTTGACGAAATTGCCAAAATTTTAAATATTCCGAGTGAAAATGTTGTTCTCGCTCTCGAAGCCATTGTCGAGCCGGTATCAATATACGAGCCTGTATATTCCGATGGTGCGGATACTGTCTATATCATGGACACCCTCGGCGATGACAATGATGACAACCGCTGGCTTGAGCATATCGCAATCAAGGAGGCAGTCAAATCATTGGGAGAACGTGAAAGAAAAATCCTTACAATGAGGTATATAAAAGGAAAAACACAAATGGAAATTGCTGACGAAATAGGTATAAGTCAGGCGCAGGTATCAAGGCTTGAAAAAACCGCCCTCGGTAAAATAAAAAAAGAATTATAACCGTAAAAATTATGATTATTTGTAAGCAGCAGCCGTTTTATTCCAGTCGGGAAAAAACGGCTTTTATTCTGTAAATATTTATAAATTCCGAATTTACTATTGAAAAAATTGTAGAATTGTTGTATAATAATCAAGCAAGATACTGACACTGAAATTTAATTGAGGTGAAAGGCTCCGCTGCATGATTATGCAACTGCGCCTTTTGGTGCGGTTTTTTTATTTGAAAGGGCTGATCTTATGGAAAACCGGGTTGCTGTTATCAGTATTATTCTTGAAAATTCAAACTCTGTCGAACAGGTAAACCGACTGATAAGCAGCTGCAGCAACTATATAGTAGGTCGTATGGGAATACCCTATAAGCAAAGGGGCATATCGGTTATTTGCATTGTTATTGATTCACCGCAGGACGTTATCTCCACACTTTCGGGAAAACTCGGAAAACTGGACGGAGTAAGCACTAAAACTGCTTATTCAAAATATACTTTCAGCGAATAACGTCCGGGTAACGCATTAAGGTTTGCGTGAAAACCTTATTATTTATCATAAATTTTTTATAAGGAGATTTCTAAATGTATAACCCAAAGTCACTTAAAGCCGAAGAATTTATCGACCACGGCGAAATTGTCGAAACCCTTGAATATGCCGAACAGAATAAGCATAACCGTGAGCTTATAGAAGAAATTCTTGAAAAAGCAAAACCGAAAAAAACGGGACGTGGTGTGGAATGTGCCGGTCTTTCCCACCGTGATGCAAGCGTTCTGCTTGCTTGTGATATACCGGAACTCAACGAAAAAATGTATTCGCTTGCAAAGGAGATAAAAGAGGCATTTTACGGAAACAGAATTGTTATGTTTGCCCCGCTTTACCTTTCAAACTACTGTGTAAACAAATGTGTGTATTGTCCGTATCATTATCAGAATAAACAGATACCGAGAAAGAAGCTCACCCAAGACGAAGTAAGAGCCGAAGTTACCGCCTTGCAGGATATGGGACACAAACGTCTTGCAATTGAATGCGGCGAAGACCCCGTAAACAATCCGATAGAATATGTTCTCGAATGTATTAACACCATTTATTCTATTAAACACAAAAACGGTGCTATTCGCCGTGTTAATGTTAATATCGCCGCAACCACGGTTGAAAATTACAAAAAACTGAAAGAGGCGGGTATCGGAACATATATTCTCTTCCAGGAAACCTACCATAAAGAAAGCTACGAAAAGCTCCACCCGGCAGGACCGAAGCATAACTATGCTTATCATACCGAGGCTATGGACAGAGCCATGGAGGGCGGTATAGATGATGTGGGACTCGGTGTTCTTTTCGGTTTGGAAATGTACAAATATGAATTTGCGGGATTACTCATGCACGCCGAACATCTTGAGGCAGTACACGGCGTAGGACCGCACACAATAAGTGTTCCGAGAATTAAAAAGGCTGCCGATATTGATCCGTCTGTCTTTGATAACGGTATTGATGACGATATTTTCGCTAAAATAATTGCCTGTATAAGAATTGCCGTACCATATACGGGTATGATTATATCCACAAGAGAAAGTGAGGCCTGCCGTGACAGGGTGCTTGATCTCGGAATATCACAAATATCGGGTGCCTCAAGAACTTCGGTAGGAGGTTATGCGGGATATTCGCCGGAGGAAAGACCTCATGATACGGAACAGTTCGACGTATCCGACCAGCGTACTCTTGACGAAGTTGTAAGGTGGCTTATGGGCAAGGGCTTTATCCCATCTTTCTGTACTGCCTGCTACCGTGAGGGCAGAACGGGCGACCGCTTTATGGCTCTTTGCAAAGTAGGTCAAATTCAGAATTGCTGTCACCCCAATGCACTAATGACACTTCAGGAATATCTTTCGGATTACGCCTCCCCCGAAACAAGAAAAATCGGTGAGGAGCTTATTGCAAAAGAGATACTCAAAGTTCCGGACGAAAAACGCAGACAGCGTGCCATAGATTATCTTGAACAAATCAAAGTCGGCGGTAAGCGTGATTTCCGTTTCTGACACGATGTAACGTTTATCGTATTTGTATTTTCTAACGGTACAAAGCGGCATTATAATTTTATAAATCCCCGCATATGAAACACAAAAGAATTTTAACACCGAATAACAAAATTATTCTTTGTTATCCGGTGTTAATTCATTATCCGTAATATTTTTACAGTCTGTTACACGATCGGGCAAAAAACATTCTGCGGTCTGAAAGATGACCGCAGAATGTAAAAACCCGTAATATATAACTTATCTCTTTACGTTGAAAGCATTCATTCCCGGATATACTGCTGCATCGCCGAGTTCTTCCTCAATTCTGAGAAGCTGATTGTACTTTGCAACTCTCTCGGATCTTGAAGGAGCGCCCGTCTTAATCTGGCAAGTATTAAGAGCAACAGCAAGATCAGCGATAGTAGTATCAGCCGTTTCACCCGAACGGTGTGAAGATATAGCCGTATATCCTGCCTTGTGAGCCATTTTGATTGCCTCAAGGGTTTCCGATACGGAACCTATCTGATTGAGCTTGATAAGTATGGAATTACCTGCACCCATAGAAATACCCTTAGCAAGTCTTTCGGTATTGGTAACAAAGAGGTCATCACCTACAAGCTGAACTTTGCCGCCGAGCTTAGCCGTCATCTTCTGCCAGCCTTCCCAGTCCTCTTCGTCAAGACCGTCCTCAATGGAAATAATCGGGTATTTCTCAACAAGGCTTGCCCAGTGGTCGATAAGCTCATCAGATGTAAAGTCTTTACCGGACTTCGGCTGATGATAGAAGCCCTTGCCTTTTTCACTCTTCCACTCGGAAGATGCCGCATCCATAGCTATCATGAAGTCCTTACCGGGCTCAAATCCTGCCTTCTTAACAGCCTCAAGAATTTTCTCGATTGCTTCTTCATCGCTCTTGAGGTTATTGGGAGCATAACCGCCCTCGTCACCTACTGCCGTAACGTCGCCCATGTCCTTAATGAGTTTTTTAAGTGTGTGGAACACTTCTGCACACCATCTGAGACCCTCTTTGAAAGACGGTGCGCCTACGGGCATAATCATAAACTCCTGCGTATCAACAGCACTGTCAGCGTGTGCGCCGCCGTTAAGAATATTCATCATAGGAACGGGGAGCTTAGTTCCCTGTACACCGCCGAGGAATCTGTAAAGCGGAATTTCATAGCTGTTAGCTGCTGCTCTTGCTGCTGCGATAGAAACTGCAAGTATAGCGTTTGCACCGAGTTTTGACTTGTCCTTTGTACCGTCAGCCTTAATCATAGCTGCATCTACGGCATAGGTATCGGCAGCATCAAGACCTACAAGAACGTCATTGATAACCGTGTTGATATTCTCAACAGCCTTCTGAACGCCCTTACCGAGATATCTTGACTTTTCACCGTCACGAAGCTCAAGAGCCTCAAATTCACCTGTTGAAGCTCCGCTCGGGGCAGTACCTCTGCCTACCGTACCGTCAACGAGATAAACCTCAGCCTCAACTGTCGGGTTTCCTCTTGAGTCAAGGATTTCTCTTCCGATAACCTTTTCAATTTCTGTAAATTTTGCCATTGGTATCTTCTCCTTTATTTAAGAAAATATATTACAGCACAATCCGTACAGGAAAGCACTATATGACGTTTAGAACTTCCGTAATATGGAAGAAAAATACATCATAGTAAATATATCATAATTTACGGAAAATTTCAATATATAAAATGTTTATTTTATATATGTGTATAACTTTTACATGAACTATCCCAAAGTCGTATTCTCCCACATACTCATCAAATACACGGCTTGTGCGCATATTTTGGCGTGTTTCCAAAAATTCTCCGCACTTATTCCCTCATTAACATCGTGTATATGCGTTTCATCTCCCGAAAATGCCGGGCCGAATGCCACTCCCCTGTTGCCGAGAGTTCTTGCATATGTTCCTCCTCCCGTTGAATATAATTCCGGTTTTACTCCCGTAACGCTTTCGTAGGCATCGGAAAGAACGGATATTATGGGATTATCACTGTCCGTAAAAAGCGGCGGTTCATGGTTCAACATTTTAACGTTCAATCCCTCCGCCTCCGCACGGCGCCTTATTTTTTCAAAAATTTCATCGCCGTTTGCAGAAACGGGATATCTTATATCTATTAAAGCCCTGCTTATATTCTCCCCAATGTCAACTCTTCCGAGATTTACGGTCAGGTTTCCGCTTTTCTCATCACTGCACGATATTCCGAGAGCCTCTCCGTCCGTCTGCGTTCCAATCGCATTATCCAAAAAACCGCAAAGACTTCCCAAAACCGATTCGCCGAAATTATCCGCAAGTATTCTTATAAGGTGTGCGGCGGAATTAAGTCCCTGTTCGGGAACAGAAGCATGGGCGGCTCTGCCCTTTGCAAATATCACAAGACCGTCCATCGTATATATAAAATCATATTCACCCGGCTTAGCATCTGCAAAGCGTCTTAAACGATTATCCTCCGATTCCGTACAATCCACAAGTGCATATGCTTTTGACGGAACAGCATTAACAGCTCCGCCCGACTGAAGTTCCGTAAGAATCGTACCGTCATGTTGGGCTGACGATATTTCAAGCTGTAATATCCCTTTTTCGCATACACATATTCCGTAATCGGAATCGGGTGTAAATGCCATTGCAGGAATTTCCTCCTCCGAAAAATATGTTTCCATATCATTCATTCCTATTTCTTCGCCTGCCCCGAATATTACCCTTATCTTCCTTTTCGGAACAATACCGCTGTCCTTTAGTGCCTTTAAACAGTAAAGCGCAATTATTGCAGGCCCTTTGTCGTCAACAATACCCCTACCGTATAATCTGCCATCCCTTTCGGTCAGCACAAAAGGATCGGTATTCCAACCGTCACCCGACGGGACAACGTCAACATGAGCAAGAACCGCCGCTGTTTCGCTGCCCTCCCCGTATTCTGCGTGACCTGCCGCCGTACCGACTTTTTTTACGGCAAAACCCATTTGTCTTGCCCTTTCGAGTACGTAATCAAGTGCTTTTTCCGTTTCCTTCTCATTTTCGCACGAAACCGATTTTATAGAAATAAGCTCACTTAAATCATGCAATATATCATTTTTGTAATCTGTTATTCTGTCACCGAAATTCATAACCTGCACCCCTTATTTTTTATCTGTTGCCGAGGTTTCCTCTTTATTATCTATAACGGTTTTATCAATAATAAATCTCGGTCTTGCCTTGACCTCACTGTATATCTTTCCTACATACGTACCCACAATGCCTATGCAGAACATTTGAAGTCCGCCGAGAAACCATATCGAACACATTTCCGAGGCCCAGCCCGCCACGCTGCTGCCCATAAAGAAAGAAACCAACGCATATATTAGAAATATTACGCTAAGCATACAACTTATTATTCCCAAATTTGAAATAATTTTAAGCGGTCTGACGCTGAATGACGTTATACCGTCAACCGCAAACTTAATCATCTTTTTCAACGGGTATTTTGACACTCCCGCAAACCGTTCATTTCTCTCATAATATACATAATCGCTCCTGAAACCTATAAGGGGAACTATACCCCTAAGAAAAAGATTTACCTCCTTATAATCCGAAAGTGCCTCAAGGGCTCTTTTTCCCATAAGACGGTAATCGGCATGGTTGTAAACAATATCAACACCGAGCGACTTCATGAATTTATAATAAAACTGTGCCGTACTCCTTTTAAACACGGTATCCTTATCCCTGCTGCTTCTCACACCATATACGACCTCACAACCATCTTTGTATTTATCAACAAACTGATCCAAAACTTCTATATCGTCCTGAAGATCCGCATCAAGTGAAATTGCGCAGTCACATCTTTCTTTAGCCGTCATAAGACCGGCAAGCAGGGCATTTTGATGTCCCCTGTTGCGGCTCAGTTTAATTCCGCCGACATACTTATTTTCGATTGTAAACTTCTCTATAAGCTGCCACGTCTTGTCCTTGCTGCCGTCGTCCACGAACAGCATACGACTATCATCACTTATTTTTCCGCTTTCAATCATTTTACCGAGTTTTACCGTCAGCCTTTTGACTGTTTCGGGAAGTACCTCTTCCTCATTATAGCACGGTATAACCAAATACAATACAGACATATTATTCACCCTTATAAAACATATATAATATTATTTTCGTAAATTTGTAAAACTACTACAATAATTATATCAAATTACACATTTATGTCAATAAGTGTAATACCATATTAACGAAAAATTCCTGCCCCGATGTCATTTCGGAGCAGGAACTGTCAGTATTTGCCATAAAAGAAACCGATATAAATTATCGTTTTAATGCTAAAACAAAATAATTTATCTTATGCTTCGGTCATTTATCCGAACCGCTGTCATTTTCGGTATCCTGACCTGTTTCCGTGTTATTTTCTTTTTCCGCTTTCACGGGCACTCTCTTGTTATTGTCCGTCGATTCTTTATATTCGGATATCAATGTATCCTCAAATACCTCATCGGATACGGAAGTATCGTCCTCAATATAATTCATGTACGACTTTTTGCGGCCCGCAGGAGCTTTCCACACTACCATGTAAACAATAAGAAGAATAACTCCGACTCCGGTTGCTGCCGCTCCGGCGGCAAGTCCCGGCGTTGTGTAGCTGAAAACTATCTCGGAAGTTCTGTTGGCAGGAACACGCACCGCCATAAAACCCACATTGACCTTTTCGATATCCGCCTGATTACCGTTCACGGAAGCACTCCAGCCGCTTTCATACGGTATGCTGAAAAATACCAGCTCATCCGAATTTCCCGCATCAAATTTCGCACTGACACGGTTATTTTCAAACCTGACATCATAACAGGTGTTTTTGCGGCGTTCGTTACAATCCGAGAAATATTCATCGTCATCATATTCGTATGACGTCATATTTACATGATGTTGAAGAATATCCCTGTACTTTCTCGCTTGTTCGTCCGTCAGTACCATAGCCTTGAGCAAAAGAAGATGTCTGTTATCCTCGCCTACCGTTTCATATTCCGACTGGGTGATATATTCGTCATAGGTAAAACCGTAGGGTATATAGTATTTATTCTCATATACACTATATTTGTTCTTAGTCATAATATATTCCCAGCCGGGCATCTCGGTCGTTTTAAGACTGTTCCTAAAGGATTTTGTATCACCCGTATAATCAAAGAGATATTTTACGGAAAGAAGGCTTCTTATTCCGTAAACGTCCTTGCCCGGTCTTGAACCGACACTTCTCTCAACACCGATAGATTTATAAAAATCCATAACCGACCCCGGAACTATACTATGGAATGCCTGAATTGTGGGTATCTGCCAATACATACCCATATTATCCATAGGTTCGTAAAAATCCGAACGGACATTGTGTATATCTTTAAACTCGTTATCAAATACGCCTTTATTGCCTATTGCATATCCGCCTATAAAATCTTTCTTATAGCTTGAATTAACAACACCCGTGCCAACAAGCAAATTACCGTATCCCACTATCATAACCGAAAGTGCTATTGCTGTTGATCTTATAAAAACCTTCCTGTTCTTTCTAAATACGAGCAATACTGTAAGAGCCGCAAGACCGATGAGTGCAATGGCAACCCAACCCCAGAAACGGTCAGGGTATTTTTCAAGTCCGAAAGTCTGTTCGGCATTTTTGTCCGTGGGTGAATTAACGGGCATAAATCCGATAAGCGCTGCCGCTGCAATTGTAATAACAAATGTTCTCATAAGTGCAGGTCGGAAATTTGTTTCATCACGATCAAGACATACCACTGTTGCCATTGACAGCATCAGTGTCAGCATATAGAACCACCTTGCGTAATACGTTGCATTGAACAACTGGAACGAACAGTTAAGCACGGGTACAAGTGCCATTATGAACAATACCGGTATGAGCTTACGAAGCCATTTATGCGTTTCGAGCTTATAAAACGCAAACACTCCGACCATGCTGAACAAAGGCAGCCAGCCCGCAACACTTCCCCATTTGGCGTTTGAATCGGGAGTAAAATTGGCATATGCAGGCATATCGGGAGGGAAGAAAAACGAAAGCAGGATCTGAAGATATCTTTGTTCGCTCGAATAAGCCAAAGCTCCCCAACCGTGCGGGAAATTATCAAGTCTTGAGTTTTGCAGCACGGCATCAATTGACGGTATCAATATAATACCCGCAAGAATAAAGCCGATAATAACCTCAACGGCAAAGCGGGCAAACTCTGTCACTTTCATCTTATAACTTCCCGTAGCCATACGGAAACACCAATATATCAATATGAATATTACCTGTCCGGCAAAGAAGTAGTAGTTTACAAGAGCTGCCGCAAATACCGAAAGGAGCAGCAGTCCTCTCCGTTTATCATATATGAACGAGTCTATTGCCGCCAACATAAGCGGGAACGTTATCATAGCTTCATGGAAATGATTAAAAAATATATTGTATATTCCGAAACCGGAGAACGCATAAATCAGCGCACCGAACATTGCGTACCTCTGCTCACGAACATATCTTCTGAGGAACAAATACGCCGCAAGTGAGGCAAATGCAAATTTCAGCATAAGCAGCGGTGCTATCATATACGGAACTGCCTGACTCGGAAACAGGAGCGTCAGCCAAAAGAAAGGACTGCCTATCATATAGAAGCTGTACGAACCGATAATATTCGCTCCGAGATCCGTGGTATAGCTCCACCCGACATTTCCGCCCTGAATACTGTCGTGGATCATTTGATAAAACGGTATTTGCTGAACATTGAAATCACCGTAAAAGAAGAAATATCCCCCGTTATAAATTATCCATGGAATAAAAATCAAAAATGAAAGTCCAAGTCCCCAAAGAAAGGTTTGAAGGCATAGATTTTCTTTGGCTCTTTGAAGAACCCTGCTTGTTGTCATTATGAAACCTCCTTTTTTTCGACGAAGTGTATATAACTCATGCCGATAGAAGATAATGCAAAAAATACTGCCTTTTTGCAATTATTTCAGCACAATGCCACTTCTTTTTATGATCTTGACAGCGTAACGCCGCCGGCTGCGGCAGCAAATATTTATTGCCTGCTGTAACTTTTATATTTTATCATATTTCAATGGAAAAATCTACATAAAATGCTCCCAAAAATAATTCAATCTTTGGCTAATTTAATAGTATTTCACTAATAATAAAAAAATTGAAAAAAACTCTTGCTTTTTCTTAAAATAAATGGTATCATAAACTGTACGCATAATGAGTTTAAGGAGGTGTAATGATGCCGAATATTAAATCAGCAAAAAAGCGTGTCCGTGTTGCCGCTGCTAAAACAGCAGTCAACAAAAATTTCAAGAGTGCGATGAAAACAGACATAAAAAAGGCTGAAACCGCTATCGTAACCGGTGCTGCCGATAAGAGTGAGGCTGTTCGTGCGGCTGTCAAGAAATTGGATAAGGCCGTAGCTAAGGGTATTCTCAAGAAAAATACCGCTTCGAGAAAGAAGTCTGCATTGGCTCGTAAACTGAACGCAAGCGTTCAGGCCTGATTTTCGGGGCACGACCGCAATATATTGTGTCAATACAAAAGCTGGACTTTGTTCAGCTTTTTGTTTTTTATCGGGTACAGTTTAAAAGAGTATAACGGAAAAGAGGCGAAATATAATTGAATAAAGTAAAATACTATGACATCGGACTGAATTTATTTTGCAGACAATACAAATTTCCCGAACAAATAATATCCGATGCCGAAAAAGACGGAATTGTATGTTTCCTTACGGGAACAAATACAAAAGAAAACATACGCATTGATAAGTTTGTAAAAAATCACAATGTATTCGGAACTGCCGGCATTCACCCGCACAATGCCAATTCAGCCAAAAAAGATGACTTTGAAAGAATTGAGCAAATTGTAAAAGGTAATCCCAAGATTGTCGCCGTGGGGGAATGCGGACTTGACTTTGACAGAATGTTTTCCACAAAAGAAAATCAAATAAGCTGTCTTGAGATGCAGATTGAAATTGCCGAAAGACACAACAAACCTCTTTTTCTGCACGAAAGAGCCGCTTTTAGGGAATTTACGGAACAATTTAAAAATCATAGAGAAATATGTTCAAGATCCGTTGTCCACTGTTTTACCGGAAATGTTAAAGAATTGGAGTGTTACCTCGAAATGGGCTTTAATATCGGAATAACCGGTTGGATATGCGATGACGGGAGAGCCTCGGAATTAAGAAAAGCCGTGCGGCTTATTCCGCTTGACAGACTGCTGATTGAAACAGACGCTCCATACCTTACTCCGAAAAATGTATGGGGACTTGACCGCATAAATGTTCCGCAAAATATAAAATATGTTGTAAAGGATCTCTCAAAATATATGGGAGTTTCGGAAAATGAAATAATAAAATGCACAAAAGAAAATACCGAAAGATTGTTTTTGCACAATTTCAGTTTACTTTCTGATAAGTTTCCATGCAAATTATAATAACAATATTGACTTTTATGATTTTATGTTATATAATTGTCATATTGAAATTTATCGGGAGGTAAAAAGTTATGAATAAATCCTTACTTACTGTCCTTCTTTCCGTTATAGGCGGAGTTGCCGCTATTACTGCGGCCGTTACCGCTTTCCTTATCTTCAAGGATAAACAGAAAAAGGACGAGGAAGAACTCGAACATTATCTTGACAGCTCTATTCAGTAATTTATGGTTTGCGTCTGCTGTCGGAATGTTTGATTTCAAACGGCAAGATATTTGCAAAACCGAACCGGTAGTGCGGATTTACCCGTGTAACCGTGTCTTGAAATGCTCCCGCTTTATATGGCGCGGGGCATTTCTTCTTTCCCGTAAGGTATATTATTGCATTAAAGAATTATAAATCTCTATAATATCAGAAAATACCTCCGATATTTCTCTTGAGGCATCTACAATCTTTATATTTTCGCTTTTTTCGAGCCTTTTAAATACATCAAAAAACCGTTGACGCACCTTTCTTTGTGTTTCCTTATTCTCGTATATTTCTCTTCCGAAACGGTTTTTTTCAATCCTCTCATCACATGAATTTATATCGGCATCAAGAAAAATACATAAATCGGGCCGCATTATTTCCCTGCAACCGAGGTTTAAGTTCATCACCCAATCAATATCCGCATCTATCCCCTGATAAGCAAACGATGAGTAATAGTATCTGTCGCATACAACATCTATCCCCCGCTCAAGAAATTGCTTTATCCCGTTTTGGGGGTTTACATTGTGAAATATTCTGTCCGCAAGAAAAAGTGCCGAAAGCTCATATTCATCACGCTTTACAAAACCTGCAAGTGCATCATTTATCATTCCTCCCGTTGAGGATTCCGTAGGCTCGGCAGTCTTATATACTTTCCTGCCCTGTCTTTTCATTTCCTCTACAAGAAGATCAATCTGCGTTCCCTTTCCGGAACCGTCTAATCCTTCAAATACTATGAATTTTCCCTTTTCCATATTTTAATCCCTTTTATAAATTATTCAAAGTTTTATGTATCTGTTTTGCAATTACGTAGGCTAAATGCACCGGAACAGCGTTCCCCACCATTTTATACCCATCATCAACACAATTATAAATAAATTCAAAATCATCAGGAAAGCCCTGCAACCTCGCACATTCCCTTACAGTAAGCCTTCTGTACAAACTTTCCTTTCCCGGTACAAAAATTCTTTTGTTCTTTTCTACAAACAACATTTTGGGTGCACGTGGGTGCAGCTGACACTGCCTTCCGCTTGCTTGAACCGTGAACCCTTGTTCATCCCATGAACGAACTCTGTTTCTGCTCATAAAAATAGTGGAATAAGCACCGATATAATACTCATTATTAGGTACCTGCAACTTCCCGTTTGTTTTATTTCCCGGCTTTGCGGGAACCGCCGTAAACTCCAAATCATCAATTGCTTGTCTTAATGTTATTTTTTGATATTGCTCGGGTGTTGTAGGCACAGGAAACTCAAAATCAGCCCCCAGATCTCTTCTGAAACCAATGTAGAATACCCTTTTTCTGTCCTGAGGAACACCATAATCAGCCGCATTGACAAGATTAAGAGTTATATTATATCCACAATCTTCAAATTGCGATATTATATTCTTGACAGCATCGGAATGTTTATTTGCGAGCATACCCGATACATTTTCTGCAAGAAAAAATTTGGGCTGTTTTTCTCGTAATATTCTTATATATTCAAAAAAAAGCTTACCTCGGGAATCACATATTCCCCTCTGTGCTCCGGCCTCACTCCAGCTCTGACATGGCGGTCCACCTATTATTCCGTCAATATCATCCGGAAAATCAGACTCATTTATATCTCGTATATCACCCTTTATCAATCTTGCAGTATGATTTTTTTCATATGTATCCCATATGCTTTTGTCATATTCATTTGCGATTACTATATCAAAGCCTGCTTTTTCAAATCCCAGATCCAAACCTCCGGCTCCGGAAAAAAGACTAATTAATTTAATCATAATTTTACCTTTCAAACGTAATAAGCTTTGCCCGTCGTAATTGCACAGGATTATCGGGATTCTTAACCTTTACATTGCGTATATCAAATCCTGTTATTTTTCCGCAAAGTTCCTCAATAATTCTATAATTTTGGAAAGAATAATATTTTTCTTCATCTATTATGCACATAAAATTGAATATTTTGCCATTTCTCCTATAAAGATAGTCAAACACATGGAACGGATTTTCTATTCCCCACATACCACGAATACGCAGATATGTAATACCGAGTGGGTCAATTTTATTAAGACGACCAAGCTCATTTGTTTCGGAAAGCTCAATATTTGGTATTTCTTCAATACCGCTCTTTATTCTATATTTTATACGAGCATAAGTTGGTTCAGACGCACAATAATCCATACCATAGACCATAGCCAAATGCCTAAGATGCATATTTTTTACAGTTCCTACACAATACAGCATATCTTTGACCGACCATTCCTCAGCATTCCGGCAAGCCTCTGATATCATATTTGATGAAGAAAATAATTTCTGCTTTGGATATGAGGAATTAAGTGCTAATGCAGAGTTATCGGTTTCAATCTTTTTTATTTCGATAGCATCGCCACCAAAAAGCATTGCATCAGGCGGATTACTGTTGTTACCTGTGTATGAAAATGTTTCAGACCAACCCTCAAGTCTGGATTCCTCATCCGAATTTACTGTATTAGCAAACAAATTCTTAATATAAACCTCCAAAGCATCTCCGGACGAATTTGCTCTGTTCTTTCCAATATGTATAGATTTGAGATCTAATATCGGATTTGTAACAAGATTATATATTGCGTTAATTATATTATTCAAACTAATCACCCCGACTATAAAATTTAAAATTTGTTACCTATCTGTACTAAAAGTATGATACAATAGGTATTATACTATTTTTATATTGATTTTACAATAGTTTTATAAGGTTAAAGCGAAAGGTGTAGAATATGTCAGAAATAAAAAGTGATATACTTATAATGATAGGGCGAAGTATCCTTATGGCCGCATTAACATTGTTTTTATGCGGAGGTACGGGGCTTGCATTATACATAAACGGTCTGCTTATCCCGAATGAGCCGAACGGCTATATGGTTCATGGGGTTGATGTGTCGTCATATCAGGGAAACATAGATTGGAATGTACTGTCCGAAAATATTGACTTTGCCTATATCAAGGCTACCGAGGGCAGCAGCTCGGTTGACCCCGAATTTTATGATAATTATGCGGGTGCTGTTAATTCAAACATACGTGTAGGCTTCTATATGTTTTTCAGCTTTGATTCACCCGGAGAAACACAAGCAGAAAATTACATACGTACCGTTAAAAAATTTGACAATATGCTCCCTCCCGCCATAGATGTTGAATTTTACGGCGGTAATGACAAAGATCCTCCCAAGCGTGAGGACATAGATCGTGAGCTTGATATTCTGATATCGGAAATTTCGGAACATTACGGCATGAAACCGATAATATACTCAACCAAAAAAGCCTATGATATGTATATTTCAGGAGGATATCAGGACTGTGATATATGGATAAGGGATATTTTTTGTGAGCCGAAATTATCGGACGGCAGAAGCTGGACGTTTTGGCAGTACAGTGAAAAAAGCAGACTGAACGGCTATGACGGTGACGAGAAATTCATTGATATGAATGTATTTTACGGAACTCGTTATGAATTTGATATTTATCCTAAAAAACCATAAGAATTTGAAATTGTATATGTTAAAACTTTCAAAATTATTTATAAACTGCCGTAAAATATCTGTAAATTGTATAAAAATGAAATATTATCAATGCAATTATGCAAATTCAGTTGACATAAAATCTATATTGTGCTAATATATACTTATGAACAAAGGTGTTTTTTCGCTCAGGTGAAAAGACACCTTATTTTTATAGGAGGGGAAAATGTATGAATGACCTTATCAAAAACTCGGAAACCATAAACAGGCTTCTTGCACGGTATGGTGTTAAATTCGGTATTTATAAAAACGGGGAGTTCAAGGAACAGTTGTTTCCTTTTGACCCCATTCCGAGGGTAATAAAAAAAGATGAGTTTTCATATCTCGAAAAGGGTCTTAGGCAGCGTGTTGACGCACTTAATTGCTTCTTATCGGATATTTACGGAAAAAAACAAATAGTACGGGACAGAATTATCCCCGAAGAATTTATATTTTCCGCAAAGGGATTTCTTGCCCCTTGCGATGGTGTAAGTCCCCCGAAAAATATATACAGCCATATTTCGGGTATTGACCTTGTTCAATCAAAAGATGACAACTGGTACATTCTTGAGGATAATTTGAGAGTTCCGTCAGGTGCGTCATATCCTTTGATTGCAAGAGAACTTCAGCGAAGAAGCGCACCTGATGTTTTTACCGATAACAGCATTACGGACAACCGCAATTATGCAGAGCTTCTCAAAGAAGTTATGGATAATGTAAATACCGGCGGTATCAACGTAATACTTTCACCGGGCAGGTATAATGCCGCTTTTTTTGAACATTCCTATCTTGCGGAAAAAACAGGCGCAGTACTTACAACAGGTAAGGATATGGTATGCGAAAACGATAACCTGTACTACATTGATTATAACGGAAAAAAACAGCGTGTCGGTGCCGTTTACCGAAGAATATCCGACGAATACCTTGATCCGATGACTTTCTATGAGGAATCGGTTATAGGCATACCACACATTTTCGAGGCATACAAAAAAGGAAATACCGCTATTATCAACGCTCCCGGAAACGGTGTTGCCGATGACAAGGGTATCTACTATTTTGTTCCTAAAATGATCAAGTATTACCTCGGCGAGGACGCTGTTCTTATGAATGCTCCCACCTATCTCCCCTATTATGAAGAGGATATGAAGTATGTATTGTCAAACTTCGATAATCTTGTAATAAAAGATGTTGCCGAGGCCGGAGGCTATGGCGTTGTCTTTGGAAGCTCACTCACTTCCGACAAAAAATCAGACTTCATAGAAATGCTGAAAAGTCAGCCGAGAAGATTTATAGCACAGGAAATTATAGATTTCTATGACCTTGATATTCTCGGTGAGAATAACGTAAGAGTACCGAGGAAAGCCGATCTTCGTGCATTTGTTCTCACAGGAAAAACAACAAAGGTATGGGCAAGCGGGCTTACGAGGTTTTCAAGAAATCCCGATTCATTTATAGTAAATTCATCACAGGGCGGAGGTTTTAAAGACACATGGGTATTATCACGGTAGACAAAAGCAACCACCTTTTCTGGCTTGGCAGATACACGGAAAGGGTGCATACGACACTTAAATATTATATTAAAACGGCGGATATGATGATAGATTCCGATCCGAATTATTATGCCGTTCTTTGCGAAAAAATCGGTATATCCGACGTTTACGGCTCAAGGGAAAACTTTAAGAAAAAATATCCCTTTGATGAGAATGATCCGAACTCCATAATCAGTAATCTTAACAGAGCATATGATAATGCTATCGTTATGAGGGATTATATCGGAACGGAAACAATGGCATATATCCAGCTTGCAATAGACGATATGAAAAACGCCGAAAAAAGTAATTCGCCTATTGCCGATATTATGCTTGTTATTGACCATATTCTCGCATTTTGGGGTTGTGTTAATGATATCATAGATGATGAACAAATAAGAAACATAATAAAACTCGGTAAGGGTATCGAAAGACTTGACCTCTATTTATGCCTTGCCATTCCCGATTATGATATCAAAAAGGAATACAAAAGAATGAAGAATTTTTTACAAAAATCCAAACTTCGATATGACGAAAGTATATTATACACTCTTGACAATATGCTTTCGGAAAATAAGCTGAATTACGAAAGTATAAAAAATCTTGTAAGAAATCTTATTCTTGAATGAGAGGCGGCGATATTATCAAACGGCTGAAATTTAATTATGACCTCACGGCAACATACAGCGAAGAAATCAGCAACCACAATTTTTCCGCCTTATGCGTACCGCAGGATACTCAAAGACAGAAAATATTAGAATTGAACATTTCAACGGATAAAGACGCAGTTTGTCAAATAACAAACGACAGCTTTTTAAATAAAAAACTGTACGGGAAAATCAAAGCACCCCATACAAGTTTCGGAATACATATAAGCGGTACTGCCGATGCGGGAATTGATATATTTGAGGAATTTACGGATTATCCGTTCGGTGCAATAATCTACAAGACACAAACCGAGCTGACAAGACCCGGTGAAAGCCTTACAAGATATCATAAACATTTTACATTCGAGGAATCGGACGGGGTTTATAACAGGGCACTCAAAATTATGCGTGACATTCCGAATGTTTTTAGTTATAACAGCGGTTCTACCCATATACACGAAACTTCGGAAAGTGCTTTCACACTCGGCAAGGGAGTATGTCAGGATTATGCACATATTATGCTTTCTCTTTTGAGAATGGAACATATTCCGGCGAGATATGTTGTCGGTATGATGCTTGGAGAGGGTTCGTCACACGCATGGGTGGAAGCTCTTTGCAGCGGATATTGGTACGGCTTTGACCCCACTAACAATAAGCTGGTAAATGATGAATATATCCGTATGTCGTGCGGCAGAGATTCAAGCGACTGTTCGGTCATAAAGGGAAGTTTTTACGGCGGTGGTGTGCAAAATCAGAGTGAGTCCGTATTAGTGGAAGAAATTGATGTAAAGGATTGATTAGAATGGTTCAGACAGTTGCGTCTGTCGGATTGCCGATCGACGAAACGCTTGTAATACAAAAAAACAGGCTCATACCCGAAAAAGGTATGAGCGAAAATGATAAGCGAATAAGTATTGTCACGGGAACGCACGGTGACGAGCTTGAGGGACAATATGTCTGCTACGAACTCCAACGGAGAATAAAGGAAAACATAAAATGTCTTACGGGTATAGTTGACATATATCCTGCCCTCAATCCGCTGGGAATAGATTCCATAACAAGAGGGATACCCGGATTTGATCTTGATATGAACAGACTTTTCCCCGGCTCCGAAAACGGTTCTATGCCGGAATACATTGCCTCAAAAATAATTGATGATCTCAAGGGAAGTGCGGCAGTTATTGATATACACGCAAGCAATATATTTCTTGAGGAAATACCTCAATGCAGAATAAACGAGCTGTCAAAGGATATGCTTGTACCCCTTGCAAAAAAACTGAATTTAGACTATATATGGATACATTCATCTGCTACCGTGCTTGAATCTACTCTTGCATATTCGCTCAATATAATAGGAACACCCACTCTTGTCGTAGAAATGGGAGTCGGTATGCGTATAACCAAAAGATACGGTGACCAACTCACAGACGGTATTTTTGCTCTTATGAAAGAGTTGGGAATATGGAGCGGTGAGGTTAAAACACCTAAAGAACCGATAATATCTGATGACGGCGAGGTTTCATTTATCAACGCCGGCAGTTCGGGAGTATTCCTGCCGAGCGTAGAGCATTGGAAAGATGTAAAAAAGGGACAGCATATAGGAGATATTCTTAACCCGCTTACAGGTGAGATAAACGAACGTATAGAGGCGGAAACCGACGGTACGGTATTTACACTGCGTGAATACCCCATTGTTTCCGAAGGCTCACTTATCGCAAGAATACTTTCATAAGGAGGTGTTGTAATGGAAGAAAAAATATTGTTCGAGCTAAATTCGGTATATAGGGATAATATGCGCATAAAGGGTTACAGCTTCGGTAAGGGCGACCATTCCGTATGCATAGTCGGAGCTACAAGAGGAAACGAAGTACAACAAGTTTACATATGCTCAAAGCTGATATCCGTATTCAGACAGTTGGAAAAACAAGGGAAGATCAGAACCGGTAAATCAATCCTTATCATACCATGTGTAAATCCCGCTTCAATGAACATAGGCAAGCGCTTCTGGTCAACAGATAATACTGATATAAACAGAATGTTCCCCGGTTATAATCTCGGAGAAACCACTCAAAGAATTGCGGACGGGGTTTTTCGCAATATAAATGATTTTACATACGGAATACAGTTTACGAGCTTTTATATGCAGGGAAGTTTTATCCCGCACGTAAGAATGATGAAAACAGGTTTTGAGGATACAGAGCTTGCAAAAGACTTTGGTCTGCCCTATGTTTACAGACGTAACGCCAAACCGTATGATACTACAACTCTTAATTACAACTGGCAGATATGGGAAACAAAGGCTTTTTCACTTTATACCAATGCTACCGATACGATAGACGAAGAAAGTGCGGCGGAGGTCATAAATGCCGTACTCGGCTTTTTGAATAAGCGCAGTATTATTGAATACAATTGCCATGAAGGGTACAAATCCGAGCTTATTGAGGGCAGTCGGCTTGTAAATGTAAAAACAACAAAATCAGGCTTTTTCATACGCCATGCAAAGGTTAATTCACGAGTAAGAAAGGGCGAAAGGCTTGCGGAAATCATCGACCCGTATTCGGGAGAGTTATTAGATGAAATCCTTTCCCCCGTATGCGGAATTATTTTCTTTCACGCTGACCAGCCCGTAATTTATTCCCACACACCCCTCTACCGCATCATACCCACTGATGTTCTCATATGATTTTTGTTGATATATCCCCCAACTATTTTGCAGGTCGGATAAATTTGATATGATTATAATTAAGCGGCTGTTATATCAAACTGTATGTTTTGATATAACAGCCGCTTTACCCTGAAAAATAAAGGCTCTGCACGGACAAACCATACAGAGCCGTATATTATCCACTTGCGTGAACAAAATTATTCGTAAATCTTAGAAACAACGCCTGAACCTACCGTATGACCACCCTCACGGATAGCGAAACGGAGTCCCTCTTCCATAGCTACGGGCTTGATAAGCTCAACGTCCATATCTACGTTATCGCCAGGCATACACATATCTGTGCCTTCCGGAAGAGTAATAACACCAGTAACGTCTGTGGTTCTAAAATAGAACTGCGGACGATAGTTGCTGAAGAACGGAGTTGTACGGCCGCCCTCGTCCTTAGTAAGAACATAAACGTGTCCCTGGAACTTTGTATGAGGATGAACCGAACCGGGTTTAGCCAATACCTGTCCACGCTCAATCTCGTTCTTCTGGATACCACGGAGAAGCACACCTATGTTGTCGCCTGCCTCTGCGAAGTCAAGAGTCTTTCTGAACATCTCAAGACCTGTAACAACCGACTTCTTCTTTTCTTCCTCAAGACCAACGATCTCAACTTCTTCAGAAACCGTGATACGTCCTCTTTCAACTCTACCGGTAGCAACAGTACCACGACCGGAAATTGTGAATACGTCCTCAACAGGCATAAGGAAAGGAAGATCTGTTGTTCTTTCGGGTGTCGGGATATAATCGTCAACAGCCTTCATGAGCTCATGGATACAAGCATATTCGGGAGCATTAGTATCCTTGCTGTCAGAAGCGAGTGCCTGATAAGCAGAACCTCTGATGATCGGAATGTCATCACCCGGGAAGTCATACTCATTAAGAAGCTCACGAATCTCCATCTCAACGAGGTCGAGAAGTTCTTCATCGTCAACCTGATCCGTCTTGTTCATGAATACAACGATGTAGGGAACGCCAACCTGACGAGAAAGGAGTATATGCTCTCTTGTCTGGGGCATAGGACCGTCAGCAGCAGATACAACGAGGATAGCACCGTCCATCTGTGCAGCACCTGTGATCATGTTTTTAACATAGTCAGCATGACCGGGGCAGTCAACGTGTGCATAGTGACGAGAATCTGTTTCATACTCAACGTGTGCGGTATTGATTGTAATTCCGCGCGCTCTCTCTTCGGGAGCCTTATCAATGTTGGCATAGTCAACAAATTCAGCATCGCCTTCAAGGTTAAGAACCTTTGTAATAGCTGCTGTAAGTGTTGTCTTACCGTGGTCAACATGGCCGATAGTACCAATGTTTACGTGCGGCTTATTTCTTTCAAATTTTTCCTTAGCCATTGGAAATTACCTCCTATAAATAAAATTTATTATAAATGCAATGCACCTTGTACCTATTTTATCAATTATAAAAACAAATTGCAAGCATTTTTACGAAATTTTAGGAAAAATTATTAACTAATCTTCCTTTTTCGCACGACCGCTTATTATGCCGTCTGCAATACTCTTAGGAACCTCAGCGTAATTGTTAGGCTCCATTACGTATGCGCCTCTTCCCTGTGTCTTGGAACGGAGGTCATTAACGTATCCGAACATTTCCGAAAGCGGTACCATTGCTATAATTCTTTGAGCGCCGGCAATTGCTTCCATACCCTGAATCATACCGCGGCGAGAGTTAAGATCTCCTATAACATCGCCCATGTATTCTTCGGGTACAGTTACCGTAACCTTCATTATAGGCTCAAGAATTACGGGATCTGCTTTTCTCATACCGCTCTTGAATGCCATAGAGCCGGCAATCTTGAAGGCCATTTCCGAAGAGTCTACTTCGTGATATGAACCGTCATAAAGTGTTACCTTAACGTCAACGACATTGTAATTAGCAAGTACACCGCTGAGCATTGCTCCCTGTATGCCTGCATCAACGGCAGGAATATATTCTTTCGGGATTGCACCGCCGACAACGGAATTGATAAATTCATAGCCTTTTCCGGGGTTCGGTTCAAGTTTAAGTTTAACATGACCGTATTGACCCTTACCGCCTGACTGACGGGCATATTTCTCATCAACGTCAGAAGATTTGCGTATCGTTTCCTTATAGGCAACCTGCGGCTTACCTATATGTGCCTCTACCTTAAATTCACGGAGAAGTCTGTCTACGATAATTTCAAGGTGAAGCTCACCCATACCTGCTATGATAGTCTGACCCGTTTCCTCATCTGTATATGCCTTGAAAGTCGGATCTTCTTCAGCGAGTTTTGCGAGGGCAATACCCATCTTTTCCTGACCGGCTTTTGTCTTGGGTTCTATTGCGACACGGATAACCGGCTCCGGAAATTCCATGGATTCAAGTACAACAGGGTGGTTTTCGTCGCAAAGCGTGTCACCCGTTGTAGTATTTTTAAGACCTACCGCAGCGGCGATATCTCCGGCATATACGGTTTCGATATCTTTTCTGTGGTTTGAATGCATCTGAAGTATTCTTCCGATACGCTCCGTGCAGTCCTTAGTCGAGTTGTAAACCGAAGAACCGGCATTGAGTGTACCCGAATATACACGGAAAAATGCGAGTTTTCCGACAAACGGGTCGGTTGCAATCTTGAATGCAAGAGCCGAGAACGGAAGCTCGTCACTTGACTCAACCTCAACCTCTTCCTCCGTCTTGGGGTTGATACCGCTTATAGCGGGAACATCAGTCGGAGCAGGCATATAGTCAACTATGGCATCAAGGAGCTTCTGAACACCCTTGTTGCGGTATGACGTACCGCACGTTACGGGAACCATAGTATTATCAATGGTTGACTTACGGATAACTCTCTTTATATCCTCAATAGAGGGCTCTTCGCCGTCTTCGAGGTATTTCTCCATAAGCTCCTCGTCCTGTTCTACAACGTGTTCGATAAGCTCTGCATGATATTTCTCCGCAAGCTCTTTCATATCTTCGGGAATATCTTCAACTCTCATATCCTTGCCGAGATCATCGTAATAAACATCGGCATTCATTTCTATAAGGTCAATGATACCCTTGAAAGTATCCTCCGAACCGATAGGAAGCTGTATCGGAACAGCATTACATTTGAGTCTTTCCTTCATCATCTGAACGACACGGTAGAAATCGGCACCCATAATATCCATCTTGTTTACATATGCCATACGGGGAACCTTATATTTATCTGCCTGACGCCATACAGTTTCAGACTGGGGTTCAACACCGCCCTTTGCACAAAGAACAGTTACCGAGCCGTCAAGTACACGAAGTGAACGTTCAACCTCAACGGTAAAGTCAACGTGACCGGGAGTGTCGATTATATTTATTCTGTTTCTGCCCTTATCGTGCTTTGTTCCTTCCCAATAGCACGTTGTAGCAGCAGAAGTGATTGTTATACCTCTTTCCTGCTCCTGTACCATCCAGTCCATGGTAGATGCACCGTCATGTGTTTCACCAATCTTATGGTTGATACCGGTGTAGAAAAGGATACGTTCTGTTGTGGTTGTCTTACCGGCATCAATATGAGCCATGATACCGATATTTCTTGTTTTTTCAAGCGAGACTTCTCTGCCCATTATGTATCCTCCTAAATTATTCATGCAGCACACGGCTGCCGTTGCTGTGTCATACGTTTCCCGTACAGATTATTACCATCTGTAATGAGCGAATGCCTTATTAGCCTCTGCCATTCTGTGAGTTTCCTCACACTTCTTGGCAGCACCGCCAACACCGTTTACAGCATCAAGGATCTCACCGGCGAGTCTTTCTTTCATTGTCTTTTCGGATCTCTCTCTTGCATATCTTGAAATCCAACGAAGACCGAGTGTTTGTCTTCTTTCGGGTCTTACCTCCATAGGTACCTGATAGGTAGCACCGCCGACACGGCGAGCCTTTACCTCAAGGGTAGGCATAACCTTATCCATAGCCTCCTCGAAAACCTCGAGCGGCTCCTTGCCTGTCTTTTCGGAAACAATACTGAATGCACCGTAAACGATCTTCTGGGCTACGCCCTTCTTTCCGTCATACATTATATTGTTGATAAGACGTGTAACAAGCTTTGAATTATAGACAGGATCCGGCAAAACATCACGCTTTGCAACATTACCTCTTCTTGGCACTTTACTTCCCTCCTTCACAATAGTGGTGATTTCATAGGTACTCGAAAGGATTTCTTCCGTCAGCACAACAGAGGCTATATATTTATGTAAATAATACATCTCTGTATTGCTTATTCAAAATCATAATCCTTTGGAATAATACGGCAATTATTTCTTGCCTGCTTTCGGACGCTTAGCTCCGTACTTGGATCTTGCCTGCATACGGTTTGCAACGCCCTGTGCATCAATCGCACCTCTGATGATGTGGTAACGCACACCGGGGAGATCCTTTACACGTCCGCCTCTTATAAGAACAACGCTGTGTTCCTGAAGGTTATGGTTAATACCCGGAATGTAGGATGTCACCTCAATACCGTTGGAAAGTCTTACTCTGGCGATCTTACGGATAGCAGAGTTAGGCTTCTTAGGTGTAGCTGTCTTAACGGCTGTACATACTCCTCTTTTCTGAGGTGAGCTTTGATCAATGGCTCTTCTCTTTTTCGAGTTCCAACCCTTGAGCAATGCAGGAGCCTTAGCTTTCTTTTCGGAAACCTCTCTTCCCTTGCGAACCAACTGGTTAAACGTAGGCAATCTTCGCACCTCCTTGCTTATTTTCTGTTTATGTTCAGCGGATAATCAGATGATTGTCCGTTAAACGCCGTTTTATACATTGTCGCCGTATTTTTTATATATACTTCAGCATTTTTGTACGCTTTCACGGCAACAAAAACTCATATAGGACTTCAGCCTACAATCAAGTATTCTACCATATTTCCATACCCATTGTCAAGCATTATTTTTCAAATTTCCCTGTTATTATTTGTCATTGAAAATCACGTAGAGTTTCTTTAAAAATTCTTGACATTAACAAAACTTTATTATATAATATCTAAGTCGGCACTTGGTGTCCGATATGCTGGAATAACTCAGTTGGTAGAGTACCTCACTCGTAATGAGGAAGTCGTGGGTTCGAGTCCCATTTCCAGCTCTTTAGAAATACAGGAAACAAGCGGCTTTCGTAAATTATCCGAGCCGCTTGTTTTTGTATAATGTAATTTATCGGACAACTGCGGAACATTTAGTTTCTGTCCGCATTTTTCGACTGATTTTTAGCAAACGGCAATATTGCGGTTTAAAACTATGAGCGGATATAATGGTGACTGCTGTCATTTATGTAAACATATAAGCGAAAATATCGGGAGAGTACTTCATTTTGAAATAACTCTCCCGATTATTATTATTTAATTTTAAGATTATTTATAATTTCTTTTGCGCCTTAATGTAAGAGCCGCAGCTACCCCGACAGATGCAATAAGAACTGCCAAAAGTACCGGAGCAGGATTTCCGTCCTCACCCGTTACGGGAACATTACCGTTTGATGTACCCTCTTGTGTTGCAGACGAAAACTCATTATTGCTCGGTGTATTTTCAGACGGTTCATATCCGGAATTTTGTGAACCGTTTGAAACCTCCGGACTGCTCGGTTTTTCAACATCACTTGACTCTTCGGTATTGCTTGACTCTTCGATATCACTTGACTCTTCGATATCACTCGATTCTTCGATGTCACTTGACTCTTCAACTTCGCTTGATTCTTCGATGTCGCTTGACTCCTCAACATCACTTGACTCTTGCGTATCAAAATCTGCCGGGTCAACCATAAATCCGAGATGATAATATCCGTCCGTTGTTGTTACGGTACCCGAACCCGAATAGTTATTAACATATACGGGGCGGGGATCTTTTGCATTATCCATATATATCGTATGAGGACCTTTTTCAACAACAATGCTTACCTTACCTTCGGCATCTGTTACATACTCCTCATAGTCATTTCCGTCAACTCTCAAACGAACCGTCTTGTTTTCCGGTACTGCTTCGCCATTATCGAAGTTTGTTATAGGAATAACTACTTCATAGCTTTCGGGTGACTTATCATTCTCTATCTTTATTCTGTCAGAAGTTGTCAATACATAAAGCGGAATCGTACCCTCTCTTGTCGTATTGGAAATATAATCTTCCACAATCATGTCCTCGCCGCCGAGTTCACCGATTTTTTCTGCACCGTTAAAGGCAGAAGCGGCTACATAGTTATTTGTTGCAACAAGAATTTCCGTTGTTGTATCATCACGATCCAACTCCGTACCGTCATCAAGCACAACGGAAGTCAGTTTTGCCCCGCTTTCTCCGGCAGGATCATAGGTATAGTTAAATCCGCTGATCTGTAAAAAGCTGCCGCTTACACGTTCCCTGAGCAAAAGACCTGTTTCGTCCTGTCCCGTTGTGACAAGACCTGCCTCAATAGCGGCATACAGTTGTGCCGGTGTAACTTTCAGCATTTCTACCATATTGCCGTGGTTGAATGCATTAAGAACATCACCCTTTGTAACCGTGCCAAAGGGCAGTGCGGAAGAAATGCCGCCGCCGTTTTCAACAGCTATAACAGGAATATCCATATTTTGATTGTCAGCAAATATCCTTGCACTTTCAGCAAATGCATCTGTCACAAAATCACCGTAGTTGGTTTCAACGATTCTCGGTTCGGCATAATCGTAATAAATATATCCGCCCCAAAGAGGTGTTTCGTTTACACAGAGTTCCTTATTTAAAATTGCGCTTTGTTCTTCCTTGAAAATATCAAGCGTACCCTGAATTTCTTCCTTTACCGACTGACCCTCGGAAGTCAATTCAAAATTCATTGCATCATCATAGCTCATAACCTTGCCGCTTGCAGAAACACCGCTTTCATCGAATGTAAGCTCAATCGCACCCAATGCGGTAAAACCTGTTCCCGTCTGAATTACGGGTATAGACGTTCCCTCAAACACACCGTCCTCAACTGTATGGCTATGACCGTCTACAACTGCCGTAACCTTTGAAAGTTCATCTGCGGTAAGTCCGCTTAAAAGATCTTCACTTGTACATTCTACGGCAGACGAATTATTTCCGAGATGACATACAAGAACTATGGCATCTGTACTGTCGCTGAGCATTGCAATCTGCTCTTTTGCACTTGTGATCTCGTCAGCGAATGTAACACCCGTGAGTTTTGCGGGGTTTGTAGATGTAGCCGTATCACACGTTGTAATACCTATAAAGCCTATTCTATGCTCCCCTACCGTAATTACGGTATTCTGCTGAAGCATAGGTGAGCCGTTGTAGAGAACATTTGCACCCAAAATCGGGAAATTCGCTATTTCAACATTCGCCATAAGGCTGTCATATCCGTAATCAAATTCATGATTTCCTGCCGCCATGAGATCATATCCTGCGGAATTCATCATACGGATAACATCCGATCCCTGCGAAACTGTTGCGAACGACGCTCCTTGAGTTGCATCACCTGCATCTACCAACAACGCATTTTCGGTTGATGCTGCTATCGCTGCCGTCTGCGGTAAACCTATTGCTGTATCACTTCCCTCAACAACGCCATGAATATCATTTGTTGTATAGATAGTCACGGTATTGTTATCTCCCGATTTCGGTGTATCACCGCTTTCTGCCGCAGCAGGCACGGCAACTGTGGCTGCTGTACAGACTAAAGCCAGCGACAAGCCGATACTTAAACCTTTTTTTGACATTTTATAATCCTCCTCACTATTTATTACCTGTCCTAAATTTACAAAAGAGCAAACGTCAACCGCAGCTTTTTATTATGTATAATCGTAAACAAGTAATATTGCATTATATTATAATCATATTTCCTCATATTTTCAAGCAAAATAAAATATTTAGTAAATATAACCAAGTAAAAAATAATCGGGGCTGAGTCAAAGATAATGCCCCGATTATTTGATTGCGTGTAATTCAATTACTTAATGTTAAGATTTATACTGCATTTGCATGACTGCAAAAGGTAATGCCATTCATTTGCACTTATATTTTCTTTCGGATAAGCCGTGCTTATATATTTATAGAGAGATATGACATCACACCCGCATTTAAGAATACCTGATTGCACCGCCGAATTGAGTTTATACATGATATCGTCATATATTTTATCGTATTCCTCTTTTTTATATTTTGAGTTAAGCTCAATATCTGCATTAAAATTAACTTTTAATTTATCATTTTTAATGACGGCATCGGTCTGTACTTTGCATGAACGTACGCCGTAGCTTATTGTATCATCTGATATATCTACCTTTAATCCGTCAGCTTTCTCACTTAACATAAGAATACCGTCAGTAACGTCCGCATTCAGTCTTTCGGCAATTTTCATATCACTTCTTACAAGATAACTTCCGTTTGTTTTTATAAGTCTTAATTCATTATCCGTTTCTATATACGGTATAAGCATATCACTGTATTTATCGTTGATACATGATACATAATCAAAAATCGAAAAATGAACAGATGATTGGTCTACCGCACTGCTGTCATACAACAAATTGATATTTTCCGAGGTATATTCGAGTTTTTTTACCGCATTGTCTATTGTTTCCCTCGAATTATCGGCAACAATAATATTTGCCGTTTTCATTATATCATTATTGTGCTTAAAATACGAAAGACTGCTCTCAATATTATCTGCGGCAGCGGGATTTATCATTATAAAAAGGCATTGACTCAAAAGTACCGAACGTCCTTTTTGATTTTCAAGGTTTTCGACGGCTTTCCGTACATTTTCACCCTCGGCATATAAAATTTCGGCAGAGTTTTCTTCTTCCGCTTCGGTATCAAGCACAATACAGGTCAAAGTATAATTACCTCCGTTTTTATCTATACCTATACCCTGAACAATAAGTCTTTGGTTAAGTTGTGCTGCTCCGCACCCGCACAAAAGCGGTATTATAAGAGATATACATACAATAAGAGATGCGGTACGCAAAACTCTTTTTACAGCCTTAGACGATTTCACTTTATACAAAACTGCTGCACCGAGAGGTATTATAAACGAAAATATAACCGCCAAAACAGATGTTATTTTCCTATCGAATATTATATTAACAATATAATTATTATTGAAAAGAAATACCGCTGCACAATATATGACGGCAACTATCGGCAAATATGCGAAATTTACCGTTTTTTTGTCCGTACTGAAATTTCGTATAAGACGTAATATTATATAAAGCTCCGAGGATAGCAGACAACAGAACGATGCCGCTGACGTACCTATAAAAAACGGGTTAAACCTCTGCAAATCACCCGAACCGTCTATGCTGCGGTAAAACGGAAACGGTATATCTTTCAAATATACTCCGAGTGTTCCGCAAACCAAAATCAGCATTGTGCCAAGAAATATATAGGTAAATACATTCCACATGATTGACGTTTTAACGAATTTTCCCTTTGCAGTACGGCACAATACAAAAAGTATTGCTGTTTCTTCTGTTTGTGACAGAATAAAAAGTATGTTGCCGTACACGGAGTCTGCACTCATGCTGCCGATTGGCATAAGGTTTTCGGTATCAAAGGAGGGAGCAAGGAAAAATATCATAAGCAAAGCGGATATTACGATACCTGCTAATGCAACGGCGGAAAATCTTGCAGATGCCTCAAGTCCTTTATAAGCTGCGTAAACGGAAACTGCAAGTATAAAGAATATAATACTGTATTTTTCTATACCTGTCCCCGACAGTTCTCCTATAAAACTGTTGAGGCAAAACAGATGGTAAACCGCCAAATATATAAAATATAATATATAGAGCAAGCCGCCGTATTTCATAAATTTATCATTCTGCATATTTTCATTATTGATTGTATAATTACGATATTTTATTATCGGTATAAGCAGAAGAAATGAACATAACGTAAAAATTATAAAAGGAAAAAACAACTCCCATACTGCCCCCCTACCGGAAAATGCTTCCGGGAAAAGGAGTATATTTGAAACTTTGCATATAAACAGCAATACAAACAGTTGACCCGAAGTTATTATTTTTTCACTGTTCATACAAAGCACCTCCGCCAACATGAGATCCCGGCATATTTTGTACCTTTGCCGATTTATCTGACAGCGTTTTCCAATCAGCTCTTATAAATACATCCCTCAAAGCACCTTTTCCTATCGGCGTAAGGGGAGCTGTATACGGTATTCCGAATGTGGATTTACTGCATATATTTATAAACACAAAGCAAAACAGGGCAGCTATTCCCCATATGCCCCAAATTCCTCCCGCAATCGTAAATACAAGTCTTAGTATCGCAACGGGTGCATACAAATTCGGGATAATATATGAGCATATTATCGCAACAGCAACTACCATAAGTGTTGGCGCACCTATGAGCCCCGCACTTATTGCCGTATCACCTATTACAAGACCTCCTACTATACTTACAGCATATCCGAGCGGCTGCGGCATTCTCAAACCCGATTCCCTCATTATTTCATATACAAACTGTAAAAGTACGGTTTCCGACATAAGCGACAGCGGAGTTGCCCCTATTGACCCTGCTATCTTATTCAACATAAGAGTCGGAAACATTTCCGGATTAAATGTTCCTAAAGCAACGAAAATACCCGGCAGCATCATTGCAATAAAAAACGCCGCATATTTCAGACGTCTTGTGAATGTAGCAAAATACGGTTTATTGGAATAATCGTCAAGCGTCTGAAAATTTTCCACAAATAAATACGGCACTATAAGTGCAGACGGTACGCCGTCTATCAATATGGCAATTCTCCCCTCCGCCAACTTTCCGCACACGGTGTCCGAACGCTCGGTTATTCCTACCGTACTGAAAAGCGATACCCCTTTTTTATCCTCCAAATACGGTACGATATATCCCGCAGCAAGCACGGTATCTATATCAATTTTCCGAAGTCTTTTTTTAAGTTCTGTCACAATATCCGGTGATGCTATATCCCTCAAATAGCAAAGGCAGATTTCCGTCTTGGTCAAATTACCGAGTGTCATCACCTCAAAATATAATTTAGGATTTTTCATTCTCCTCCTGAGAAGTGCCATATTTGTTCTTATAGGCTCAACAAAACCCTCTTTTGAACCTCTTTGAACAACATCGGATTCCGGCTCTGAAATTCCCCTTGATTTGAACCCCTGTATTCCTATTGAAATCATAATATTGCAGCCGTCGAGTGCAATAACGGCAAAGCCGGACATTATTACCTTAAAAAGTTCTTCAAACGTTGTTATATTTTTTACATCATCGGTACAAAGCATTTTATTCTTAATATCATCTATATCCTTTTTCGCATCACCGGAAAAGTCATGTGAAAGCAAAGGCTTTATAACGCTTTCACCGAGTACTTCCTTGTCGGTAAGATTATCTATGGATATAACAGCCCCGTCTATACCCTTGAGTTTCATCTCGTGAATAGTCAGGTCAGCACTGTTATTAAAGCTGTCCCTTATAAAATCCAAATTGGTTTGAAGCTGAGGATAAAAAAATGTTTTTATCTCCTCCTTTTTATTATCCGAATCGGATTTAGGCATATAAGTTTCCTTTATAGATTTAATAAATTCATACAAAATTTCATACCCCCGTTTTGATTTTAATTTTCCACGGGAATGACCTGTTTATACATTTTATATGAATATTTCGTCCTAAAACGTCCAAAATAAATTAAAGAACCAGCGAAAGGAAACAAAAAAATGATCATATCCGCTATAAGAACAGTACTTTTGTATATTATAATCATCATAACCGTACGGATAATGGGAAAACGGCAAATAAGTGAGCTGCAAACAAGTGAACTTGTTGTTACATTACTTATGTCTGATATTGCCTCCATACCGATGCAGGATACCGATCAATCTATGTTGAGCGGAATAATTCCTATATTGATACTTGTTGTATGTGAAATACTGATATCTCTGCTTATGCTTAAAAATTCATCAATAAGAAGGGCGATTTGCGGAAAACCCGTTATCATAATAAATGACGGGAGGGTAGATCAAAAGGCTATGACGGAACTGCGTATGAGTATCGAGGAACTTTTTGAGGAACTGCGTCAAAAAGATGTATTTGATATAAAAGATGTAGCATTTGCGATAATCGAAACCAACGGTAAAATGAGTGTGCTGAAAAAATCGGCAAGTGATACGGTAACAGCGGGTCAGCTCGGAGTACAGGCAAAGGACAATCATATGCAGGCGGTTGTCATAAGTGACGGCGAAATTGCTCAGTCATCTCTTGAATTTTGCGGATTGAGTGAGGAATGGCTGCACAAGATACTTGAACTCGAAAAACTTAAAATAAGTGATATTTTTATTATGACTGCCGATAAAACGAAAAAATATAATATTATAAAAAAGGAGGGAAATAAGTGTGCATAGAATATATATTGCGTTGGTTATTCTTATAATTACGGTTACAATAATTATCTCCGGATTTATAATAAATACCTCAACATCAAAGTCGGTATCGGGCAAGATAGAATCTGCCGAAAATTATGCTGTCAGCGGTGACTCCGAAAATGCAAAAAAGCAAATCCGATCCGCCCTCAATGAGTGGGAGAGCAAAATGGAGGCAATGCTTGTATTCGTTTCCCACGGCAGACTTGACCAGATAGAAGAGTCACTCAACAGCGCAAATACCTATATAGAATTTGGTGAGCTGAAAGCATTTTCATTAGAATGCCGAAAAACCGAAATATTGATAAAGCACTTTTACGATCTCGAATATCCTACAATAAATAATATTTTATAGGGTGATATATGTTGTCAAAGAATACGTGATTTTTCAATCGTATATTGTGCGTTATCCGTAAAATGTTGCCGTATTCATTACAGACCGATTGAATTATGCTAAAATAGACCGGCAGCACAAGAAAACTTGTGCTGCCGGTCTACATTAAGGAGTATCATACGATTATAGAGTTGTAATCTTTTTTGCATTCGTTTTTTTCGGTTTCGGTTCTTCCTTTACTTCAAAAATACAAGTTCCGAACGGAGCCAAACGAATTTGCGCCGAATTAGCCCATTGTTTATTCTGAACCGCCTCGGACTTTACAGGGTAAGCGTTCGTTATTCCCTTACCGCCGTAAATTTCAAAATCGGTATTAAGGACTTCCGTCAATGTGCAGGCGTCCTTTAGACCTATACGATAACTTTCACGGCAAACGGGTGACATATTACATACAATGACATATTTCTGCCCGTCTGTCATACGATAATATGAATATACATTGTTATCTCCGTCATCTGCATCAATCCACAAAAAGCCGTCCTCTTCGTAATCCTTTTCATAGAAAGCGGGATTTTGTGTCGTCAAGGCACCAAGCTCTTTAAAAAAGCGATGAAAACAACGGTGCATCTCATAATCATTTATAAGAAACCAATCAAGCTCTTTAGTTTCGTCCCATTCCCTAAACATTGCAAGCTCATTTCCCATGAAATTGAGTTTCTTGCCGGGGTGCGTGAACATATAAGCATACAGCGTTCTTACCTGCGCAAACTTATTTGCGTAATCGCCGCCCCACATTTTCTGAACAACGGTCGCTTTTCCATGTACGACCTCATCATGCGAAAGCGGGAGTATAAACCTTTCATAATAGAAATATGCCATAGACCAATTTATCTTGTTATGGCTGCCCTTTCTGAAAAGCGGATCTATTTTCAAATACTCAAGAGTATCATTCATCCAACCCATATCCCACTTATAGTCAAAACCGAGTCCGCCCTTATCCACGGGCTTGGTAACTCCGGGATAATCCGAAGAATCTTCCGCTATAAGCATTATGTTATGGAATTTACTGTCAAGGATTGAATTCATCTTCTTAAAAAATTCAACCGAACGTTCATTAACTCCTCTGTCCCTGTTTCCCATCCAATAAATTCCGTTATTTATGGCATCCATACGTATGCCGTCAAAATGGTATGTATCAAGCCAGAAAGCGGCACAAGATATAAGGAAGCTCTGAACCTCTCCTCTTGAAACATTAAAATTATATGTACCCCATTCACTTTGGTTCACATCTGACGGCGGATATTCATAAAGATACGTTCCGTCAAACTTTGCAAGCGAATAATTATCCTTTACAAAATGGACAAATGCAAAATCAATTATCACACCTATCCCGGCAACATGGCACTTATCCACAAACCTCATAAGCTGTTCGGGAGTTCCGTATCTTGATGTAGCGCTGAAATACTGCGATGCCTGATATCCCCAAGAACCGTCAAAGGGATACTCGGCAAGCGGCATGACCTCGATATGCGTAAAATTATTTTCCTTTACATACTTTATAAGCTCATCTGAAGTTTCATCATAGGAAAACCACTGCGCACTGCCGTCTGCCTCGCTCTTATTCTGCGGTTTTTTCCATGAACCCATGTGCATCTCATATATATTGAGGGGCTTATCATAGCACTTTGAACGGTTTTTCATCCATTTTTCATCATGGAATATTTTTTCCGGTGATATTCTTGTTATTATAGAAGCAGTATTAGGTCTAAGCTCACTATAAAAAGCATAGGGGTCAGACTTATCGACAACCGTTCCGCCCTGCTGATACACTCTGAATTTGTAGAGCTGACCAACTCTTGCGTCGGGAATACAAAGCTCATAGACACCGCCGTCAATACGGTTCATAGGGTGATATCCGCCGTTCCAACCGTTAAACTCTCCGACAACATCGACTCCCTGCGCAGCCGGTGCATACACTCTAAAGACAACACCGCTGTCGTTTTCGGAAATCGGGTGTGCGCCAAAATATTTATATGCATCGCAGCACGTTCCGCTGTAATATTTATCCATAGTAAAAACTGCCATATCACCATCTCCCGGAGCATAAAACATCATCATTTATATTATAAAATATGAACGTTACGTTGTCATTAGACATATTCTAACATTTGTCTGTTTATGTGCTTACCTGAGAGAGTTATAAATCGAGAGTGCGAGCATAACATTACCCGTAGCCTTTATTTTACCTGTTGTAAACGCCTTGAAGCCGTCGAGTCTGCCTGACATAAACTCCTCAAATGTATCAGATGTCATAGTTATATTTATATCCGCACCATTATGTCGTACAGGCTCAATAAACTTGTGTCCGTTCATATAGGAAAAGAATATGTCCCCTCCGTCCTTTCCGGTTATGTGGAACTGAGCGGTATAATTCCTGCTTACGGCAGTATTATTTTCCATAAACTTATCCTCTATAACCTTATATTGCTCATCAAAACTCATACATACTTCTTCCTTTAAAAATAAATTTATCCCTTGTATTCGGTAATAAACACCGATACATTCCTATTGTACCACATATGAGCATACATTATACTTCTTTTAAGCAAAAATAATTTCGTTTTACGACAATTTGCAAATTTTGACATAATTTTCATAAAAAAGATCGGAAACTCCATACGAAATTTCCGATCTTAATTTTACACATACAGATGATTACTGCATCTTACTTCCTCTTGCCACATAGGACGTATGGAGATACTTATGAGCTTTCTCCTTGCCCGGTGCCTCAAAGAATTCGTCATAAACCATCTTTATAACAGGACTTTCGTCACTGCATCTGTATTCGCAGTTCTTATCATAGTCGTAGAGTGCTTTTGCACGAAGTGACTTATAGTCAACATAGTTGCGTACACTATCACTCTGGAGAGGCTGACCGCCGCCGTTAATACAGCCGCCCGGACAAGCCATAATCTCTACCATTTGATAATCTGCTTCGCCGTTCTTTATCTTTTCAAGCAGCTTACGTGCATTACCGAGTCCCGATGTAACGGCAACATTGATTTTTATGCCTGCAACTTCATAGGTTACGGTACGAACCTCTTTCGGTCCTCTTACTTCTTCAAAGTCTACCTTCTTGAAGTCACCGTCAAGAGTTCTTGCGGCAGTTCTGAGTGCAGCTTCAAGCACACCGCCTGTTGTACCGAAAATTGCTCCGCCGCCGGTTGCCTTATTGAACGGTGCATCATAATCCTCGTCCTCAAGATCGGGGAGCTGTATTCCTGCACGTTTTATCATTCTTGCAAGTTCTCTTGTTGTAAGAGCAACATCAACATCATCATAATCACCGTCACCCGAACGGAGCTGGGGACGTGTACACTCAAACTTCTTAGCGGTACAGGGAATTACGCTGACAACAAACAGCTTATTGGGATCAATACCGTTCTTTTGTGCATAATAGCCCTTCAGAACCGCACCGAACATTGCCTGCGGTGATTTGCAGGTCGAAAGGTTCGGAATGAAATCGGGATAATAATGCTCAACAAATTTTACCCAACCCGGACAGCATGATGTGAACATCGGAAGAGTTCCGCCGTTCTTTATTCTGTCGATAAGCTCATTTGCTTCCTCAAGAATTGTAAGGTCGGCAGTAAAATCCATGTTGAATATTTTAACGCCCTCACCGAGTCTGCGTACGGCAGCAGCCATTTTGCCCTCAACATTTGTTCCGATAGGCATATCGAAACTTTCGCCGAGTGTAGCCTTGATAGAAGGAGCAGTAAAGAATATAACCTCTTTCTCCGGATCCTGAATTGCATCCCATACTCTATCCTCATCGCTCTTTTCCGTCAAAGCGCCTACGGGACAGCTTACAATACACTGACCGCAGCCTACGCACGGAGAGTCATTAAGGCTCTTATCGAACGGACTTCCGACATGAACCTTATAGCCTCTCTTAATCGCTCCGATAACGGATACGGTCTGAACATTCTTACAGGCAGATACACAACGCATACACTGAACGCACTTATTATTATTACGAATTATATAAGGTGACTGTTCATCTATTTCATGATGCATATCTTCAGACGTAAAACGATCCTCGTCAACGCCATACTCAAGAGCGAGCTTCTGAAGCTCACAATTATTATTTCTTACGCATGAAAGACATTTCTTTTGGTGTGTGGAAAGAAGAAGCTCGATAGTTGTCTTTCTTGATTTTATTACGGCAGGGGTATTTGTAAATACCTCCAAACCCTCCTCAGCAGGATATACGCAGGCAGCGAGCAATCCTCTGCGGTTCTT